>NZ_JAWDIO010000002.1:3997500-4739468 GCF_032464635.1 Paraglaciecola aquimarina | reverse complement strand
TTCATTTGCCTTTAATATTGGCGAAGGGAAATGAGGCTGGTTAGGGGAGTCAGGGTAGAATTGACTCTCAAAGCAGACTCCTTGATTGGCTTGATAAATCGCAGCGGATTTACCCGGCATATCTTTGAAATGGTTAGCCGTAAAAATTTGCATACCCGGCATAGAGGTAAAAACGTCCATTTTTATTTGTGCTTCGTCACTAACACAAGTTCCAGCAAAGTTTGCTTTCGTTTGAATAGGACTAAAGTTATCTAAACACATATTATGATCTAATCCGTTGCCATATTTAATTTGTGGGTGAGATGATGCTAATGCTATTTTTATAGGGCTTAATTCGGTTAAGTCAAAAGGTGTTCCTTTGACTGAGGCAATTTCGCCAGTAGGTATAGCGTTTTCATTAGTAGGTGTGTACGAACTTGCGACTAGTGAAATTAAGTGATCTTTTACAGAGCCACTGTTGTGACCATTTAAATTAAAGTAAGCATGATTTGTCGGGTTAAAAACGGTATCTTTATCCGTTTTGGCAAAGTACTCTATGCGAAGTGTGTTGTTTTCCGTCAGCGTATAGATTACGTCAACTTGGATAGAGCCGGGAAAGCCTTGGTCACCATCCCAGCTTAAAATACTCAATTTTAAGCTGGGAGTTTCGTTTTCTGCTAATACTTCAACGTTCCAAGGGTAAGCATTGAAGCCAACTTTGCCACCATGTAGGCAATTACCTGCTTGATTCACTTCTACCCGAAACTCTTGGTCATTAAGAGAAAACTTTCCTTGAGCAATGCGATTTGCATATCGACCAACTAGTGCGCCTAGGTAACTACCGTCGGTTAAGTATTCCTCAAGAGTATCAAAGCCTAGGACAATGTCTTTATTGCCCTGTGAGGTAGGTAGCTGAAAACGCCTCAAAATACCGCCTAGTGTTAAAATATCGACAGAAACGCCTTGCTTATTGATAAGCGTATATTGTGTTACTTCTTGTCCGTTTGCGAGCGTTCCGAAGTGTCTACTTTTGATCATAATATGGGTACCAGTTTGTTGTTGGTTTAGTTAATAGTAGAGAGCCTCTACCTTAAATACTTCTTGATAGTGTACAAATTGATTCTTGCAGCCCTGTGTAAGGTGTTTGGAATACGAATACATCTCCGTTGGCAGGTTCGGCGTTAATGTGTACAGAGTTGATGTTTTGTCGCGCTGATGTCACGATTAAATGCTGTAAATTGGGGCCACCAAATGCAACGCAAGTGGGTTGTAAACAAGGGGTATCTAATACCAATAGCACTTTGCCTTCAGGTGAGTAACGTTTGACTGTGCTACTGCCCCATTGCGCATTCCAAATACAGCCTTCACTGTCCACGCATGAGCCATCAGGAAATACTTCATTATTAGTATGAGCAAAATCAGTCAACGGCCCTATTTCGCCTGTTAGTATATCAAGCCTTGATTGCGAAATGGTCTGAGTGGGAGAATCAGCAAAATACATGACGTCGCCTTTAGGACTCCAGCAAAGCCCATTGGATACTTTAACTTGATCGATAACTCTCGTCACAGATTTGTCGTGCTCCAATCTATACAAGGCTGCTTTATGTTTGCTTTCATCAACGCCTTCATCTTGCATCATAGTGCCCGCCCAAAATCGGCCTTGACGGTCTACTCTGCCGTCATTTAGGCGGGTATGAAGTAAGTCGCTTTCTATCTTGGCAATCCACTCTGTTTGCCCGCTTATAGGGTGAAAGAAAGCAAAACCAGTTTCAAAAGCACAAATTAACCAGCCATGTTCGCTGGTAAAACCAAAGCAACCGAGCCTTTCAGGGCAAGGGTACTGTTGGACTGATGTTGCAGCAAATTTCCAGCTATATAGAACGTTGTTTTGAATATCCGTCCAATATGTGGTCTGGCTATTGTGGTCCCAAATTACTCCTTCGCCTAATGTATTCGCTACAGGTAATTGGTGTGTGAGTGCGATAGATTGAATCAATTTTTAACCTATTTAGCGGCAAGGAAAATGTTCAGTTTAAAGGGATTTAATTTCAACTTAAATCATCTTTTACAGATTGTATACTCGTACAACAATAAGTATGAAATTAATTGCTACTGTCGCTAAATAGTGCCATTTCTCGCTTTTCCCAACCATATCATAGACTTCGCAACGCATATTTTTAGAATGCACAAATTCGCCAGTCAAATGACCCGTTTTAGTCCTTGACATGATAGTCGGGTGGTACATAAACTGTCATTCGTGGGTAAAAGTGTCATAAAGTGGATCTAAATGGATCAGAATGTCAAAATTACTCATCCAAATTAACTTATTAATGCAAAACATATAAAAGGGTTAGGAATGTTCCGCGGCGCTAGCGCAATCAATCTAGATATTAAAGGGCGAGTTACGATACCGACAAAGTATCGTCAATCCCTGCTGGATGATTGTCAAGGGCAACTGGTATGTACCATTGATATCCAACAACCTTGTTTACTGCTTTATCCTCTTCCTGAATGGGAAGAAATTGAATTAAAACTTAGCCGTTTATCAAGCATGATAGAAACAGAGCGTAGATTGCAACGAATGTTGCTCGGCAACGCTTCAGAAGGTGATATGGATAAAAATGGTCGTTTTTTACTAAGTGCACCACTACGCCAACACGCCAAACTTGATAAACAGATTATGTTAGTGGGACAGCTCAACAAATTTGAGATCTGGGATGCTGACGTATGGCAAAAACAAATTAGTGCAGATGTGGCCACTGAGTTAGAAGGTGGTTTTGAATTAACAGAAAAATTGCAGGACTTCTCACTTTAATGAACCCGACTTTCTCACATCAATCTGTTTTGTTGCAGGAATCCATTGACGGTTTATCAATTAAACCCGATGGCGTCTATTTGGATGCTACTTTCGGCAGAGGCGGGCATTCTAAGAAAATTCTAAGTCACTTATCAGCAAACGGTAGACTGATTGCTATTGATCGTGATCCTACAGCCATTGAGGCGGCTGAAGTTTTGGCGGATGACCCAAGATTCTCTATTCATCATAGTACTTTTTCAAAGTTGGACATGGTAGCTATCGAGCTGGGCTTAGTGGGTAAGATAGATGGAATATTGATGGATCTAGGTGTTTCATCTCCACAGTTAGATGACGCTGAAAGAGGTTTTAGTTTCATGCGCGAAGGTCCCTTAGATATGCGTATGGATACTAGTAAAGGAATGAGTGCGGCCCAGTGGTTAGCAACCGCTGAAGAGCAAGATATTAGCCAAGTTATCAAAGAGTTTGGTGAAGAAAAATTTGGTAAGCGTATTGCTCATGCAATAGTCAATACAAGACAAATCACACCAATAACACACACGTTGCAATTGGCCGAGATTATTGATCAGGCTGTACCGGTTAAGGATAAATTTAAACACCCTGCTACACGAAGCTTCCAAGGGATCCGTATATACATAAATAGTGAATTAGACGAAATTAAAACTGGACTGAAAGCGGCCTTAAATACTTTGGCTCCCCATGGGCGTTTAGCCGTGATTAGTTTTCACTCATTAGAAGATAGATTGGTTAAGCGGTTTATGCGGGAGCAAAGTCGAGGCTTAAACGTGCCAGCCGGTATGCCAATAATGCAGGCTGAAATTGATGCGGCCAAAGCTATGAAAACGATTGGTAAAGCAATTAAGCCTTCGGCTTTAGAGTTGGAGCATAATATTCGGGCGAGGAGTTCGGTTCTGAGGGTGGCAGAGAAACTATGAAAAATGCCACTTCAAACTTTAACCTACTCAGTTTTATTCTCGCTGATTTAGCCCGCCATCCAGTGCGGGTTTTGTTGTTTCTAGCGGTACTAGTTAGTGCAGGGTTAGTGATACTCAGTGCACACCATAATAGACAAATGTCAATGGCCATAGAACGCTTAATGCAAGAACAAGATCGTTTGGATGTGGAATGGCGACATTTAGTGTTAGAACAAAGTGCACTGGCGGAGCATAGCCGCATTGAGAATTTAGTGAAGAAGAAACTCGATATGCATCGTCCCGATCCCAATGATGAAGTAGTGGTGAGGTTGAAATGACCAGAACCACTAAACGAAGAGTCAATAAATCAGGTAGTCACGCTAAAAGCAACAGTGTGCCGGGATTATTGCGCTGGCGTTTTATGGTGGTTATTGGTGCGATTGTTTTAGTCTTCGTAGGGTTGAGTGTTAGAGCGGTTTATATACAGGTGATTGACCCTGACCTATTGATTAAACGGGGTGATAGTAGAACCCTGCGCGAGCGTGATAATCCTTTGCATAGAGGACTCATTACCGATAGAAATGGTAAACAACTTGCCGTGAGTGTGCCTGTCCAAGCTGTTTGGGCTAACCCTGAGACTATCGCTAATTCTATTGCTGAATTATGGAAAAAAGCTGAAAAAGATCCTGAATTTGACCTTGCTGGCAAATTGGCTGCGAATAAAAAGCGTTGGAAAGCACTAGCTCAAATCCTAGGCAAAGATGTGAAGTACTTACAGGACAAAGTTAGTGATCCTGAAGACACTTTTGTATACATACAACGCCAAGTATCACCGGCCATGGCTGAATATGTAAGACAACTTAAATTACCTGTAGCGTACATCTGCGCAATGAGTCCAGAAGGTATTATCCTAGTGGCGAAGTGTCTGCTCACATTATAGGCTTTACTGACGTCGACGACGTGGGTATAGAGGGGGTGGAAAAGCTCTATAATAAACTACTTACTGGTTCTCGCGGCTCACGCGTCATTCGTAAAGATGGCAAAAACCGTATGGTTGAACTTATTGAATATAATGAAGGTGAGAAGCCTACTGATATTCGCCTGACTATAGATCAACGTATTCAAGCCATTGCCTACAAAGAACTAAAACAAGCCGTGCAATATTACCGTGCTGCTTCTGGTTCAGCTGTTGTGCTTGACGTGAAAACCGGTGAAATACTTGCTTTGGCCAATAGCCCTTCTTTTAATCCAAATAATTTGTCCAGCGCTTTACCGCATAAAGTACGTAATCGAGCAGTGACAGATGCATATGAGCTAGGTTCATCGGTTAAACCTCTAGCAGTTTTGAGCGCGTTAGAATTTGGTTCGGCAACGCCCGAAACCATTATTAATACTTCACCAGGCTGGATGCATTTAGGCGGCAATATTGTACGTGACTCGCGAAACTACGGAAAAATTGATCTAACGGAGATTATTCGTAAATCTAGCAATATGGGGACATCAAAATTAGCCCTATCTGTGCCTAAAGAATTCTTAATTGACATGTACTATAACGTAGGTTTGATGAGTGATAGCGGCGCAAACCTGATGGGGGAAATAAGTGGAATTTTCAATGAGCGTAATCGCTGGTCTGATTTCGAATTGTCCACCTTATCATTTGGCTATGGAATTTCTGTAACGGCGCTGCAACTAGCGCGTATGTATAGCATCATCGCTGATGGTGGCATGAAGCGCCCGCTAAGCATTATTAAGACTGATAGACCAGTAGAAAGTGAGCGAGTTATTAGTGAACAAAGTACTCATCAAATTCTTAATATGATGGAAACCGTGGTGCAAAAAGGTGGCTCTGCCGAAAAAGCAAAAGTACCGGGTTATCGAGTAGCTGGCAAAACAGGGACTAGTCGTAAAGCGGTTGCTAACGGATATGGTGAAGATTACGTGAATATATTTGCTGGGGTTGCACCTGTGTCTGATCCTCAGTTGGCGGTAGTGATCTTGATCAACGAGCCCAAAGGTGAACACTATTACGCAGGACATACGGCAGCCCCAGTTTTTTCTCAGGTCATGGCTGCTAGTTTACAGTTACTCAATGTACCACCTGATGATAAGACGGTTTCGTCTTTGGCGTCAGCTCCTAAGCAAGAAATCATAAGGAGTAATGATGCAGGCTGATATGGTTAGTATTGATAATCAATTTCCACAAGCGTTTGATCAAAGCATTAAGCCTTTGTTGGCTCATTATGCCATTGATGCGCCGGATATCATGATAAGTGATTTGGTCTTGGATAGCCGAGAAGTGGCTATTCATAAGGCTTTTATTGCGATCAAAGGACATAGTCGTGACGGTCGAGACTTTATTCCTCAGGCTGTAAGTTTGGGGGCTAAAGTAATTTTGGCTGAATGTGATACTGAACAAGAACACGGCAATATTGAGATGCGAGAGCAGAGTATTATCATCGCTTTTTATCAGCTTGTAGAAAAGTTGTCACAGCTCGCCGGTTACTTCTTTCAATTCCCAGCTAATTCTATGTCGGTTGTTGCCGTAACTGGTACTAATGGGAAAACTTCTATCGTGCAACTTACAAGTCAATTGGCGAGTTTGTTGGGTGAAAAAGTGGCGTCAATTGGTACTTTGGGTTCGGGTGTTTACCGCGCGAGTGAATCTGAACAAGCTTTGCACACTACCATTAATACCACGCCAGACGCGATCAGTATGCAAAGGCTGATGGCTGAATACATTGGTGAAGGGGTGTATCAAGTGGCACTAGAGGCATCGTCTCATGCTTTGGTGCAAAATCGTATCAAAGCTGTCAAAACCGACGTCGCTATTTTCACTAACCTCTCTCGCGATCATCTAGATTATCATGGGTCAATGTCTGAGTACGCTGCGGCAAAACGACAACTTTTAACTCAGCCTGAATTATCTTATGCCGTCATTAACGCTGGCGATATCGAACACAAAAATTGGTTGGCGGAAGTGCCTAGCACTGTTTCAGTTGTATTGTATGGACAAGATATTAATCCGCAATCTATTGCCAAAAAATACAAGTATTGTTTGGCTAAAAATGTGCAATACACAAGTTCGGGCTTAAGGTTGACATTGCAGTCTTCTTGGGGGGACTGTGAAATGCGTTTGGCTTTGATGGGACAATTTAATGTCGCTAACATTTTGGCTGCTATAAGCGCGCAATTATGTTTGGGCAAAAGCTTAAAACAGATTGCTTATGTCGCACAAAAGTTGACGCCTGTCGTAGGTCGAATGGAGCTTTTCAGTCAACATAATCGTGCCACCATAGTGGTGGACTACGCTCATACACCGGATGCTTTAGAAAAAGCACTACAAGCCACTCGACAACATTGCGCAGGTAAGTTGTTTTGTATTTTTGGCTGTGGCGGTGATAGAGATACGGGTAAGCGCTCTTTGATGGGGGAAATAGCCGAGCAGCTAGCCGATCATGTTGTGTTAACAGACGATAACGTTCGCAGTGAAGACCCTAAAAGAATCGTCCAAGATATTTTGTCCGGCTGCAGAAATCCAGAAGTCATCAAAGTGGAACATGACCGTAAACGAGCAATTCAACTGGCTGCTGATCTAGCCGTAAAAGGTGACATGATTTTACTGGCTGGTAAAGGGCATGAGACATATCAAATCGTAGGAAATCAAACAGTGGCGTACGATGAACGACAGTACGTTGCAACATTTCAAAAGGGGAAAACCATATGATCCCAGTTTTACTTTCTTGGGTTGCAGAGCAAGTTCATGGTCATATTAAAGGTCAATTTGAGCAGGGCTTAGTGGTAACTGGTGTCAGTACGGATACCAGAAGCATAGAAGCTGGTGATGTATTTTTAGCCCTGCAAGGCCCGAATTTTGATGGCCATCAATTTGTACAACAAGCCAATGAAAAAGGGGCAATAGCGTTAATCGTTAGTCAACCCGTCGAGACCGACTTGCCTTATATTCTAGTGGAAGATACTAAACTCGCTTTGGGAGAATTTGGTGCCGCAATTAAAGCGTTGGTTGCGCCAAAAACTATAGGCATAACCGGTAGTAGCGGTAAGACTACAGTGAAAGAAATGGTCGCTGCTATTCTTTCCCGTCGTGGCAAAGTGTTAGCGACCAAAGGAAACTTGAACAATGACCTTGGTGTGCCCATGACGCTATTGCGGCTTGAAAAACACCATGAGTTTGCGGTGATAGAGATGGGAGCCAATCATTTAGGTGAAATTGCATACACCACTAAATTAGTACAACCCGATGTGGCTACAATTGTTAATGCAGCGGCAGCACATCTAGAAGGGTTTGGCAGTCTATTAGGTGTAGCAAGAGCTAAAAGTGAAATATTCAAAGGTTTAAATGAGTCCGGTTTAGCCATTGTCAATGCTGACAGTCAGTTTGCAGATTATTGGTTAGGCAAGCTTAAGTACAATAAAGTACAGACCTTCTCGGCCGAAAAACAGGCTGATGTATTCGCCGAAGATATTATCTTAGGCTTAGATGGTTGCGCGCAATTCAAATTAAATACACCAAAAGGCTGCTGCGGCATAAGTTTGTCTCTGCTTATGGTTTGCACAATGTTAGTAACGCTTTGGTGGCTGCATCTTTAGCTCTAGAGGTTGGAGCAACGTTGCACGATATAACTGAAGGATTGCGTTGTATGCCTCATGTCTCTGGCCGGCTCAATGTCAAGCAACTGACCAATCAGGTCAAAATTATTGATGATACTTATAATGCAAATGTGGCGTCTGTACATGCCGCTATTGATTTGTTAGCGAGTTTCGCGGGTCGTAAATTATTATTACTAGGCGACATGGCCGAACTAGGTGAAAAAGCACGGTTCTACCATGAGCAAGTGGGGGTATATGCCAAAGAGAAAGGCATTGACGAATTATATAGCTTAGGGGTGCTCAGCCAAAGTGCAAGTGATGTATTTGCAGCAAAAGGTAAGCACTTTAGTGAGTTGAATCAAATGGTCGAGTTTTTGAATGAACATATCATTTTTGAAAAGCAGGATATTAGTATTTTAGTTAAAGGTTCGAGAAGTGCGCGTATGGAGTTAGTGGTAAAGGCATTGGAGGCATCACCTGTGGGAAAGCTTGAAAGGGTTAGGGAGCGAATCGCATGCTGATTTGGTTGGCAGATTGGTTGCAACAATACGAACCTAGTTTTCGGGTGTTTTCGTATCTAACCTTGCGTGCCATTTTAAGTACATTAACGGCGTTGGCTATGGCTGTCATTATCGGGCCTAAAATGATCCGTTGGTTACAGAACCTACAGATTGGTCAAACAGTTAGAGATGATGGGCCAGAGTCCCATTTAGCTAAAACGGGCACACCTACTATGGGTGGCTTATTAATTTTAGCCGCTATTGTGGTCAGTGTTTTGTTATGGGCAGACTTAAGTAACCGTTATGTTTGGGTGACATTATTTGTCGTAGTCACATACGGCATTATAGGATTTGTCGACGACTATCGAAAAGTCATTCGCAAAGATGCCAAAGGACTGATTGCTCGGTGGAAATACTTTTGGCAATCCATCATCGCAATAGCCGTTGCTGGGTATTTGTATTGGGCACAACAAAACCCTGCGGAGACCGCGTTATTAATCCCATTTTTTAAAGATGTTATGCCGCAATTAGGTATTTTCTTTTTAGTTTCAACTTATTTTGTAATTGTTGGAACCAGTAATGCAGTGAACTTAACTGATGGCTTAGATGGGCTAGCTATAGTGCCTACGATTTTGGTGGCAGGGGCTTTTGCCATTTTTGCCTATGCTACGGGAAATGTGAACTTTTCAGCCTATTTGAATATTCCCTATATCCCACTAACCAGTGAATTAGTGATTGTTTGTACCGCTATGGTGGGGGCAGGGTTAGGATTTCTATGGTTTAACACCTATCCAGCTCAGGTTTTTATGGGGGATGTAGGCTCGTTAGCTTTGGGTGGCACCTTAGGTATATTGGCTGTGTTAATTAGGCAAGAAATAGTATTGGTTATCATGGGCGGTTTGTTTGTAGCCGAGACCTTGTCGGTCATTTTGCAGGTTGGTTCGTTTAAGCTTCGGGGGAAACGAATTTTTAGGATGGCACCTATACATCACCATTACGAATTGAAGGGCTGGCCGGAGCCAAGAGTGATTGTTAGATTTTGGATTATTTCCTTAATCTTGGTGTTGATTGGTTTAGCTACCTTGAAATTGCGATAAGGGAAAGATAAGTGACGGCTTTGGCGTTAGTGAATAAAAATATTGTAGTGTTAGGATTAGGCCTTACGGGCTTATCTTGCGTACGTTTTTATTAGCTAAAGGCGCGAATGTAACTGCCATGGACAGTCGCGAACAGCTGAATGTTGAGGTCAATGTTCCTGTCCTACTAGGTGAGTTTGATAAGAGCATTCTAGAGCAAGCTGATTTGTTGGTCGCTAGTCCTGGTATTGACCTAAATACTCCAGCGATAAGCCATGCCATTCGTACAGGCGTCAAAGTGGTTGGTGATATTGAGTTGTTTGCGCATTTCAACACCGTGCCTGTTATCGCAATTACCGGCTCAAATGGTAAATCAACAGTGACACATTTAGTGATGGAAATGTGTAAGGCTGCTGGCAGAAACGTTTTGATGGGGGGAATATTGGTGTACCTGCTTTGCAGTTGTTAGGTCAAAACGCCGATATAATTGTGTTAGAGCTCTCAAGCTTTCAGTTAGATACAACATACTCTCTGGCGCCTTTAGTCGCAACGGTGCTAAATGTCAGTGAAGACCATATTGATAGGCATGGTAGCTTAGCTAATTATCAGCAAGCAAAACTCAAGATATTTCAACATTCACGCTATAAAGTGATCAATAGAGATGATCCGTTAGCATTTGATAAAGAGCAGATAGTCGATCTTAGCTTTGGGCTATCGCCTAGTTCTGCTGGTTTTTCGTGGCATAAATCGAGCGGTTATATCCAGTTTAATGGACAGCCTTTTCTTGCTGCTAAAGACTGTTTGTTGGTAGGTGAGCATAATATGCTCAATATCCAAGCAGCAGCAGCTATGTGTAAATTAGCGGGCGTCGATGTTGATAGCATTAAACTCGGTGCACAATCTTTTGCTGGCTTAGCTCATCGATGCCAGACAGTGTCGATTAACAATAATGTCCGTTGGATCAATGATTCTAAGGCCACCAACGTGGGAGCAACATTGGCTGCGATTAGCGGTTTACACGCAAGTTGTAAAGGCAAGCTGATTTTGATTGCCGGTGGTGAAGGTAAGGGAGCAGATTTCTCACCTTTACAACGTAGCCTGCAAGAGTCAGTTAGCATGTTGATAACGTTAGGGAAAGATGGCGATAAAATTGCTGCTCTTAAAGACAATAGCATTGCTGTGTCAAGTATCGAAGAGGCGGTGCAAACAGCGGCCAAACATAGTCAAGCGGAAGATGTAGTGCTGCTATCACCAGCCTGTGCCAGTTTAGATATGTTCGCTAATTATCAAGCCCGTGGTGATGCTTTTGTGCGAGCGGTACAGGAGTGTGTTGCATGACAAGCATGACTGAAAAATATAGCAGTTCGCTGAAGCAATTGTTTGTGTTGCAGCATGATAAAACTAACCAAACTACGAATTTTAGACCTTATGATATTTGGTTGGTTCTATTGTCTATAGCTCTGTTATCTATCGGTTTGGTAGTGGTTACTTCTGCTTCAATGCCTGCTGCAGAGAGAATATTTCAGAATCCGTTTCATATCGCTATTAAGCACGGCATTTATATTTTATTAGCATTGTGTACGGCTATGTGTGTGGTGCAAATACCAATGAACTGGTGGCGGTTGAGCAATGCTTGGTTGCTGTTATTGGCTATCGTGCTACTTGTATCAGTTTTGATTGTTGGTCGTACTGTAAATGGTAGTACCCGTTGGTTAGGTATTGGGCCTATTACGGTACAGGTGGCTGAGCCGGCTAAGCTGTTTTTCTTTTGTTATTTGGCTGGATACTTGGTCCGTCGCCATGAAGAAGTTACAGAAAATATTAAGGGGTTTATTAAACCTTTAGGGGTCTTTTTTGTGTTGGCCTTTTTGTTACTCATGCAGCCAGACTTAGGTACGGTGGTAGTGATGTTTTGTACCACCATTGGATTGCTGTTTTTAGCGGGCGCTAAACTATGGCAGTTTTTTAGTCTGGTTATTACTGGTAGTTTGGCCGTGGTGGTGCTAATTGTTTTCGAAGAGTATCGGGTTAAACGTGTGACCTCGTTCTTAGATCCATGGGCAGACCCATTTGGCAGTGGTTATCAACTGACTCAGTCTTTGATGGCTTATGGTCGCGGTGAGATATTTGGTCAAGGACTAGGTAACAGTCTACAAAAACTAGAATATTTACCAGAAGCTTATAATGATTTCATTATGGCCATATTGGCCGAAGAATTAGGTTTTGTCGGTGTACTGGTGGTATTGCTTATTATGCTGACCATCGTCATAAAAGCATTGCGTATTGGCAATGTGGCCTTGACTAAAGAGCGGCCTTTTGATGCTTATCTTGCTTATGCAATTGGCATATGGTTTAGCTTACAAACAGCGGTAAATGTTGGTGCAAGTGCAGGGATTTTACCTACTAAAGGACTGACGTTCCCATTGCTCAGTTATGGAGGCTCGAGTGTCATTATTATGGCAGCGGCAATGGCATTGTTAATAAGAATTGATTTTGAGCTAAGAGTCGACGGTGTACAAGCGCTGAATAAAGGCGCGGCGAATAAAGCTAAGAAAAGACGTTCAACTAAAGCGCCCAAAAAGGATGTAGTCGACGAGATTGAAAACGTCATAGTTGACGCTGACATATTGTCAGACTCCAATCGAAACATTGGAGCTAACCATGAGTAAACGTATCTTAGTGATGGCAGGTGGTACCGGAGGACATGTATTTCCGGGGTTGGCCGTAGCTGATGAGTTAACAAAACATAATTGGCAAGTGCGTTGGTTAGGTACTCGAGAGCGAATGGAAGCTAAAATAGTGCCTAAAGCCGGGTATGAAATTAGTTTTATTGATGTTGTTGGTGTGCGTAAAAATGGCCTGCTCAAACTGTTGGCTGCGCCGTTTAAAATTATTAAGTCTATTTACTCAGGCGCATCAAGTGATCAAACAATTCAAGCCAACTGTGGTTATTGGCTTGGGTGGTTTCGCTAGTGGCCCAGGAGGTGTGGCAGCATGGTTGAATCGTATTCCTTTGGTGGTGCATGAGCAAAATGCGGTACCGGGTTTAACCAATAAATGGTTGTCGAATATTGCAGATAAGATACTAACTGGTTTTAACCACACATTTAGCCAGCAATTAAAGGCTAGTACCGAGAAGTATATCTGGGTAGGCAATCCAGTTAGGCGCGAGTTCTTAACCCTTGAGAGCCACCCCAGAGAAGGTAATAAATTACAGCTACTGGTGGTAGGTGGCAGTTTAGGCGCGCAGGTGTTAAATGAAACAGTCCCCTTGGCAATGAATGCTTTGGCTGACATTCATGTTGTTCATCAAACTGGTAGTGGGCACTTACAAACAACAGAGCGGCGGTATAAAGAGCTTGGTATTTCTGCAAGTCATTATGAGTTAACAGAGTTCATTGACGATATTCCAGCGGCGTATGCCCGTGCAGATTTGATTATTTGTAGAGCCGGCGCATTAACTGTAGCGGAAGTTGCAGCTGCTGGTGTTCCAGCTATTTTTGTTCCTCTACCTCATGCGGTAGACGATCATCAAACTAAAAATGCGCAAACCCTAGTCGATGTGAACGCTGCGTTTATGTTGGTTCAGAAAGAACTAACGGCAGCCAGTTTAGAAAAAATATTACGTGAATGTATTCATTCTCCCGAAAAATTAGTTGAAATGGGCAAGCAAGCTAAAAGCCTTGCCCGTTTAGATGCTGCGCAACAAGTAGCACAGTATTGCATTGAGTTAAGTGAGCAAGCAGCATGAAAATAGATAACCCCATTCATTATCAAGTACCAGAAATGAGACGAATTAAGCACATCCATTTTATTGGGATAGGTGGCGCGGGCATGGGGGGAATAGCCGAAGTATTGCTAAACGAGGGGTATGCAATATCGGGCTCAGATCGTCAAGCAAATGGTATGACAGATCGATTACGAAATTTAGGAGCCACTATATTTTTTGGACATGTAGCTGAAAATATTGAGTTGGCAAATGTGGTGGTGGTATCGAGTGCCATCGATCCTAGCAATCCAGAAATAGCGGCTGCTAATGAGAAACGTATTCCTGTTATTCGTCGAGCTGAGATGTTAGCCGAGTTGATGCGTTTTAGGCATGGAATAGCCATTGCAGGCACCCATGGTAAAACAACGACCACCAGTTTAATTGCCACTATTTTTGCTAAAGCGGATCTTGATCCTACTTTTGTTATTGGTGGCTTGTTAAATAGTGCTGGCACCAATGCTCGGCTGGGGGCTAGTCAGTACTTGATTGCAGAAGCAGACGAGAGTGATGCCTCTTTTGTACACCTACAACCAATGGTGTCTGTCGTAACGAATATTGAAGCCGACCATATGGAAACCTATCAAGGTGATTTTGATAAAATGCAAGACACCTACATCGATTTTCTGCATAACTTGCCTTTTTATGGTTTAGCGGTGCTATGTATCGACGATCCAATTATTCAGCAATTGTTAAATCGTATTGGGCGCAAGTATCTAACTTATGGTGTATCAGAGTCTGCCGATGTTAGAGCGGTAAATATCACGCTTGGCTTTAATCAAAGTAGTTTTGATGTATTACGTAAGGATTTGCCACCACTAAATGTCACTGTGAATATTCCAGGTCATCATAATGTGCTTAACGCATTGGCTGCTATTGCTGTTGCCAGTGATGAAGGTGTGGATGATCAGTCAATTGTAGAGGCCTTAGGCAGTTTCTCCGGAATTGGCCGTCGGTTTGAGTTGTTGGGTGATTATTCTACTTCTAATGGGCAAGTAATCTTAGTCGATGACTATGGTCATCACCCAACTGAAGTGGCGGCGACTATCGCGGTGGCAAGAAATAATTGGCCGGATAGACGGTTGGTAATGGCTTACCAACCACACAGGTATACCCGTACTCGGGATCTCTATGAAGACTTTGTCAAAGTACTGTCTGATGTAGATGTCTTGCTGTTACTAGAGGTTTATTCTGCCGGGGAAGAAGTAATAGATGGCGCGGATAGTAAGGCACTATGTCGGTCGATTCGACAACGGGGGCAATTGGAGCCTATTTACGTATCTGATGTTGAAGAGCTGCCAAAGCTGTTAGCTAAGACGCTGAAAGATCAAGACATAATGTTGACCCAAGGAGCAGGTAACATTGGACAAATTGCAAAGTTCTTACAGAAAACAGCGTTACGACCTGAATTGTTAAAGAAAGGGTTAGCGCAATGATGAGTTTGAATGATAAATCCGCAACTGAATACGGTAAAGTCGCTGTCATGATGGGCGGTTTGTCTGCAGAAAGAGAGGTTTCATTAAATTCAGGTAAAGCCGTTTTACAAGGTCTACTGGATATGGGAGTGAACGCCCATTCTTTTGACCCAGCAGATCAGCCATTGACTGAATTGTTAGTTAATAATTTTGACCGAGTGGTAATAGCCTTACATGGCCGCGGAGGAGAAGATGGTACCCTGCAAGGAGCCTTGCAATTACTGGGTTTGCCCTATACTGGAACCGGTGTTTTAGGTTCTGCGTTATGCATGGATAAGATCCGCAGTAAGCAAATTTGGCAAAGTTTAGGTCTGCCTACAGCCAATTATAAAATTGCTGATAAAAGAAGCTTTGATGCAGGATCATGCAAGGCTATAATGGCTAGCTTAGGGGAAGAGGTAATGGTTAAACCTGCGCAAGAGGGATCTAGCATAGGAATGGCCCGGGTCAATAATGCGCAACAACTAGACACTGCCGTTCAAAACGCTTTTAAATACGACAATAAAGTCTTGATAGAGCAATTCGTTCATGGTTCTGAATATACCGTTAGCATATTAAACGGCAAAGCACTGCCATCGATTAGTATGTCTACTCCACGTGACTTTTATGATTATGCTGCCAAATACCAGTCGGATAATACTGTGTATGTTTGCCCCAGTGATTTATCAGCTATAGAAGAAACTCAATTAGCTGAGCTTGCGCTAGAGGCATTTGATGCTGTTGCTGGCTGTGGTTGGGGAAGAATAGATTTCATGCGAGATAAAGTGGGGCGTTTCTATTTATTAGAAGCTAATACCGCTCCAGGTATGACCGAAAAAAGTTTAGTGCCAATGGCAGCTAAACAGGCTGGTTTGAGTTTTGCAGAGTTGTCTCTGGCGATATTACGTACCTCGGACCAACTGAGATGAGTAATTTGCCAGTACTCGATAAACCGCGGAAAGTGTCCCAGTTTTATGTGGGCATCGCGTTTTTTATCGCTGTATTGGTTTTGTTGATTTTTGCTTGGGTAAAAATAAGTGCGTGGCTTGAAGATGAGCAACAGGCTCCTGTAAAGGAAATTATTATTTCTGGTGAACGGCATTTTATTCAAGATCAACAGATTGAAAGTTTAATTAAGCGAACACAGCCATGGCAGCTTTTTGAGTTAGATGTTGAAAAAACACATCAAACAGTAGAAGCCATGCCATGGGTGTACCGAGCGTCTGTGCGCAAACGTTGGCCAGCAGGTTTAGAAATATATGTGGTTGAACAGCAACCTGTGGCTATTTGGAATGGCGATATGTTATTGAATCAATATGGCGATTCTTTTAACGCACAGGTCGAAGAAGATGGCAGCGCAGAAAATATCCGTTTGCCTCGGTTGTTTGGCCCAGGTGGCAGCGAACAAACAGCATTGCAAGGATATCGCAATATGCAGTCTTTGTTAGATGTGACAGAGCTGCATATTGTTGAAATGTTTTTAAGCGAACGTTTCGCGTGGCATTTGCAATTGAATAATGGCGTTAAATTAAATTTAGGCCGTACAGAGTTCATTGACAGATTACAGAGATTTGTGGACATATTGCCACTTATTTCGCAACAAAAGAAACAAATTGATTACGTAGATTTACGTTACGACACTGGGTTAGCTGTAGGTTGGAAAGCCTCAAACAAAGCTGCTTAATATTAAAAATATAGAGAGTTAATTACCGTGAGAATGAAGCAATATGTCTAAGGGTTCAGAAAGAAAGCTAATAGTCGGCTTAGACATAGGCACCAGCGATGTTAAGGCTGTAGTCGGTGAGCTGTTAGAAGATAATTCTATTAGCATTGTTGGCGTGGGCAGCCATTCATCGAAAGGCATGGACAAAGGTGGTGTAAACGACCTGAATATGGTTGTGCAATCGGTCAAACGTGCTGTCCATGAAATGGAGCTTATGGCTGATTGCAGTGTGTCATCGGTCTTTATGTCGATTTCAGGACGTCATGTTAAGTGTCAGAATGAAAGTGGCATGGTGCCGATTAACAATCAAGAAGTCACGCAAGAAGATGTAGATAATGTTGTACACGCTGCACGCTCAGTACCTATCGCGGCCGAACGAAGATTGCTACATGTTTTGCCTCAGGAATTTACTATTGACGTACAAGAAGGGATTAAGAATCCAATTGGCATGTCGGGTGTAAGGATGGAAGCGCAAGCACACATTATTACCTGCGCTGACGATATGGCAAAAAATCTCGTTAAATGCGTCGAGCGCTGTGAATTAGTAGCGGATCAATTGATCTTTTCAGCTCTAGCTTCAAGTTATGCCGTTGTGACTGATGACGAAAAAGAACTAGGCGTATGCGTGGTTGACATCGGAGGTGGCACAATTGATTTGGTGGTTTACACCGATGGCGCAATTCGTCATACCGCAGTTATCCCCGCAGCTGGAAATCAAATAACGAGTGATATTGCTAAGATCTTCCGAACGCCTATCAGCCATGCTGAAGAAATTAAAATTAACTATGCATGCGCGTTAAAAGACATGGTTAGCATGGAAGAAAGTATAGAAGTGCATAGTGTTGGTGGCCGTCCATCAAGAGCGATGTCGCGACACACGCTGGCTGAGGTGATTGAGCCACGTTATCAAGAATTGTTTGAGCTAGTACATGATGAAATACGCAGTAGTGGACTAGAAGAGCAAATTGCAGCGGGAATTGTGCTAACCGGCGGAACGGCAAAAATGGAAGGGGCGGTTGAATTTGCCGAAGAAATCTTCCAAATGCCTGTTCGAGTGGGTGCACCGATAGCAATGAAAGGTTTATCAGAATATGTAGAAGACGCTAAATTTGCCACGGCTGTAGGGTTATTACAATACGGAAAAGAGCATTTAGTTAGTCAATTAAGCGCCAAAAATAAAGCCAGTGATGGCGTTTGGCAAAGAATCAAAAGTTGGTTTAACAACGAGTTTTAAACACTCTGTGTTAAATGATTGAAGTAAGCAGCGGGCAAGGACTTTTACCTGACTGCTTTTATGTACAAACCGGAGAGTAAAAATGTTTGAGTTAATGGATAGTCATAACGAAGAAGCAGTAATTAAAGTTATTGGTGTTGGTGGTGGCGGTGGAAACGCCGTTGAACACATGGTCTCGCAGAGCATAGAGGGCGTAGAGTTCATCGCAATCAACACTGATGCTCAAGTGCTACGTAGCTCTGCTGCGAATGTCACATTACAGATTGGTTCAGGTGTGACCAAAGGTTTGGGAGCTGGTGCTAACCCAAATATTGGACGCCAAGCGGCCGAAGAAGATAGAGAAACTATTCGCCAAAGCCTAGAAGGTGCAGATATGGTATTTATTACTGCCGGTATGGGCGGTGGTACGGGTACTGGGGCAGCACCTGAAGTGGCCAAAGTAGCGAAAGAATTAGGAATTCTAACGGTAGCTGTAGTCACAAAGCCTTTCCCGTTTGAAGGCAGAAAGCGTACAGATTTTGCTGATCAAGGTATTGAAGAATTATCTAAATATGTTGATTCGTTGATTACTATTCCAAACGAAAAGTTACTTAAAGTGATGGGTAAAGGTACCCCTTTACTTCAGGCGTTCAGTGCAGCAAACGATATATTGAGCGGAGCTGTTCAAGGCATTGCAGAACTCATTACCCGCCCAGGTTTAATCAACGTGGATTTTGCCGACGTACGTACAGTAATGTCTGAAATGGGTACAGCTATGATGGGCAGTGGTACTGCCAGTGGTGAAGATAGAGCAGAAGAAGCATCTGAATCTGCAATCGCTTGTCCGCTATTAGAAGATATTGATTTGTCAGGCGCAAGAGGTATTTTGGTTAATATCACAGCAGGCCCCGATTTCTCAATTGATGAATTCGAAACAGTGGGTAATGCCGTTAAAGCGTTTGCTTCTGAAAATGCTACCGTTGTTGTAGGTACTGTTATCGATATGGAAATGAGTGATGAACTAAGAGTCACAGTTGTTGCCACAGGTATAGGTGCTGAGCGTAAACCGGATATTTCATTGGTTTCTAGTCGTGTTACTAAAACTATGGCTGATGCAGGCGAATTTAAACTACAGGCAAATGGTTCTGGCGCTATGCCAAGTTCGAGCGCGATGCCTGAAGCAGCTAAATCGGCAGCAACAGAAGAAAAAGCAGATGCAGGTAGTGACTTGGAGTATTTAGATATTCCAGCATTTTTGCGTAAGCAAGCGGACTAAAGAAAGGCGAAAATGCCAAGCTGCATATTTTTTGTTATGATTGCACCAATAAAGCACAAAATATGACAGAATTTTGACATTATGCGCAATTTCGATTAGAATATGCGCCGCTTTTTATTTTAATAAGTTATTGAGCTTAATAAGGTTATGATAAAACAACGTACTATTAAACAATCTGTTCAAGAAACAGGGATTGGTTTGCACAAAGGTGAAAAGGTCACTATGACTCTCCGGCCTGCGCCTGCGAATACAGGAATTGTATTTCGCCGCGTTGATCTTGAGCCTTACGCTGATATCCCTGCTAGAGCTGATTCTGTTGGTGATACTATGTTATGTACATGTATTAGTAACGCTGATGGTGCGAAGATTTCTACTGTTGAACACTTGGCATCAGCGTTGGCTGGGCTGGGCATAGACAATATAATAGTAGAAGTCGATAGTGACGAGTTGCCTATCATGGATGGTAGCGCAAGTCCGTTTATATTTTTATTGCAATCTGCTGGTATTGAAGAACTGAATGCCGCTAAACAGTTTATTAAAATAACTAAACCTATCCGTGTAGAAGACGGCGATAAGTGGGCTGAATTACGTCCTTATGAAGGATTTAGGGTGGATTTTAGAATCGACTTTGATCACCCTGTTATCAGCCAAACTCGTCAGCATATGGTATTAGATTTTGATTCTTCTTCATATGTTAACGAGGTGAGTCGTGCCCGTACATTTGGATTTATGAAAGACCTTGAGTACATGAATTCACTCAATTTGGCCTTAGGTGGCAGTATGGAAAATGCTGTAGCCCTTGATGAATATCGCGTATTAAACCCTGAAGGCTTGCGCTATAGCGATGAGTTTTTAAAGCATAAAATTCTTGATGCCATTGGCGATCTATATTTATGTGGGCATAGTTTTGTGGGTGAATTAGTTGCTTACAAAACTGGGCATGGATTAAACAATAAGTTACTTAATGCTTTGCTAAATAATGCTGAGTGTTGGGAGTTTGTTGGTTACGAGACACTCGAAGAAATGCCGATTAGTTACGCATCTCCAGTTTTGGTAGGCTAACTCGCTTAACAAAACGACTCAATAGCTAAGCTATCGTGCTAATTTCTGCTGTTAGCTTGGCTTTTTAGTAAATGTCACTTGTATGTTAATCTCCGGTCAGCGATGATAGGTGACTCGAGTTTATTACTCTTTGAACAAGTAAAGTAAGTAGTCACTTAGTATCTATTTAGACTATTGTTAAGTGAACCTGCAGTTAAGCTTAGTCACCTGTGTGAGTTAAGTTACTTTTATTTACTAATGCCTGAGGTCTTTTTTTGTAATGAAACTAACATTACTTCTTAGAAGCAATAACACTCGATTGGCGTTAAGTCTTAATCGACGAAAGCTCACACTTTTGTTGTTGGGGGTATGTGGTTTAGTTTTAGTCTCTAGTCGTTCAACTACCTCTCCAGAAGAAAATATAGCCCGGGTCCAGTTGGCTAATGCGGAGTTTCAACAACAAGTCAAAGATGTGACTTTGCTCAAAGATGCCACTCAACAGAAACTATCAGGTATGCTGTTAAAATTAGCCGAAATGCAAAGTCAAATTCAGCGTTTGGATGCACTGGGTTCGAAATTAGTTGAACAAGCTAATCTCAATCCTGATGAATTTAACTTTGGTCAAGACCCCAGTGTTGGCGGACCTGTTTCAACTACAGAGGTTGAATTGCCTGTTCATGATGAGCTACTCGTCAAAATGGAAAGTATGTTAAGCCAACTCCAAGATAAGTCACAACAGTTGAGTGCTCTTGAAACTATCATGTTGAGTCACCATATAGAAAAACAGAGTCGCTTGACGGGGAAGCCAATTCAGTCTGGTTGGTTATCATCATATTATGGTGTACGTAAAGATCCCTTCAGTGGTTTGCCAGCCATGCATAAAGGATTAGATTTTGCCGGAAAAGAAGGTGAAGCAGTTCGCGCTACAGGTGCAGGAGTGGTCACTTGGGCTGGTAGTCGTTATGGCTATGGCCAGCTAGTAGAGATTGACCATGGCCAAGGTTTAAAAACCCGTTACGGTCACAATAAAGAAGTAAAAGTAAAAATTGGTGATGTTGTCACTAAAGGACAAGCTATCGCTTTGATGGGAAACACTGGACGCTCTACTGGAGCTCA
The DNA here is from genome assembly GCF_032464635.1 of Paraglaciecola aquimarina. Classification (NCBI taxonomy): domain Bacteria; kingdom Pseudomonadati; phylum Pseudomonadota; class Gammaproteobacteria; order Alteromonadales; family Alteromonadaceae; genus Paraglaciecola; species Paraglaciecola aquimarina. The sequence continues at coordinate 4,717,987 of NZ_JAWDIO010000002.1, read as the reverse complement.
TGTTCACTATGAAGTATTACGTAAAGGCAAACAACTTGATCCATTGCCTTTTGTATATCGAAAAGGTTCCTAAAAATTTGATATACTGGCTATTGATATATTAAATATTGATATAAATAGTTAGCAAAAATTGTTATTCGCAATCGGCTCCAAGTGAGCCGATTGTCTGTTTTAGTACATGGGCTTGAGCCTTAGGGGTTAACACACACTTGTGTGTAATTGAAATTAATTAGTTATTTAGATTGGAAGCTGTAAATCGATGTTTTCGAGTATTCTCACCAAAATTTTCGGTAGTCGTAACGACCGCACGTTAAAAAAACTAAGCAAATCTGTCACATTAATTAACCAGTTAGAAGCTGAATATGAAGGGTTAAGTGATGAACAACTTCAAGCCAAAACGGGGGAGTTTAAACAGCGTTTAGAAAAAGACGAATCGACTGATGACATCCTAGTTGAAGCTTTTGCTGTTGTACGTGAAGCCAGTAAGCGTGTTTTCAATATGCGTCACTTTGACGTGCAAATGTTGGGTGGCCAGGTTTTACACCAAGGTAAAATTTCTGAAATGCGTACCGGTGAAGGTAAAACCTTAACCTCTACATTGCCAACCTATTTAAATGCCATTTCCGGTAAAGGTGTTCACGTGATCACCGTGAATGACTACCTAGCCACTCGAGATGCTGATTGGAGTAGACCGTTATTCGAATTTTTAGGTCTGACTGTGGGCTGCAACATTCCAGGTATGAATCATCAGCAAAAAAAGGAAGCCTACGCTGCGGATGTAACATACGGTACCAATAATGAATTTGGTTTCGATTATCTTCGAGACAATATGGCATTTAGCCCAGAAGAAAGGGTACAGCGTTCACTTCATTTTGCGGTCATTGATGAAGTTGACTCAATCTTAATCGATGAAGCTAGAACGCCGCTAATTATTTCAGGTCAAGCTGAAGATAGCTCAGAGCTATACCGCAAAATCAATGTCGTTATTCCAGAATTAGTTCAACAAGAAAAAGAAGACGAAGAAGGTAAATCAGGTGAAGGCCACTTCACTATTGATGAAAAAGGCAAACAAATCCATTTAACTGAAAATGGCCAAATCTTCGTCGAACAAATTTTGCAAAGAGAAGGCATTTTAGCTGAAGAAGAATCTTTATTTGCCGCCGCTAATATCTCTCTATTACATCACGTTAATGCGGCACTTAAAGCCCATAAATTGTTCGCTAAAGATGTTGATTATATCGTCAAAGATAACGAAATTGTTATCGTTGATGAGCACACCGGCCGTACGATGGAAGGCCGTCGTTGGTCTGAGGGTTTACACCAAGCTGTTGAAGCGAAAGAGGGGGTGAATATTCAAAATGAAAACCAAACCTTAGCTTCAATCACCTTTCAGAACTATTTCAGGTTGTACGACAAACTGGCTGGTATGACAGGGACTGCAGATACAGAAGCATTTGAATTCCAAAGTATTTATGGCCTCGATACGGTAGTTATTCCTACTAACAAGCCGATGCTAAGAGACGATAAAGCCGATTTAATCTTTTTGACTGCGCAAGAAAAATACGAAGCCATAGTTGAAGACATACTTGATTGCGTTAAACGTGGTCAACCAGCACTGGTGGGAACAGTCTCTATTGAAAACTCTGAGCTGATTTCGGGTATTTTGAAGAAAAATAAAATCGCTCATAAAGTATTAAACGCTAAATTCCATGAGCAAGAAGCAGATATCATTGCTCAAGCGGGTAAGCCAGGAGCAATTACGATTGCTACTAACATGGCTGGTCGTGGTACAGATATCGTTTTAGGCGGTAACTGGCAAGCTGAAATCGATAAAATTCATGATCCTAAACCTAGTAAAGTAGAGAAAATTAAAGAAGAGTGGAAGATCGCACATGATGCTGTTATTGCTGCTGGTGGTTTACACATCATAGGTACAGAGCGCCATGAATCTCGTCGAATTGATAATCAGTTACGCGGACGTTCTGGTCGTCAGGGCGATGCTGGCTCCTCACGTTTCTACTTATCACTTGATGATGCCTTGATGCGTATCTTTGCCTCCGAAAAAATGGGCAACATGATGAAACGCCTTGGAATGGAAAGAGGCGAAGCCATTGAACATCCTTGGGTGACACGGGCGATTGAAAACGCTCAGCGCAAAGTAGAAGGACGTAACTTTGATATGCGTAAACAGTTGCTTGAATATGATGATGTGGCTAACGATCAACGTAAAGTCATATACGAACAACGTAATGAATTGTTAGATGAAGGTGAAATTAGTAGCACTATCGCGGCGATTCGAGAAGACGTGGTAAGCGGTATTATTGACCAATATATTCCACCACAATCGCTCGAGGAAATGTGGGATATTGCTGGTTTAGAAGAGCGCTTCAAAGGTGAGTTCTTATTAGAAGTGCCAGTGCAAAAATGGCTTGATGAAGACGATAAATTGTATGAAGAAGTGCTACGGGAACGTATCCTTGCCGAAATTGTCGATGCATACAAAGCAAAAGAAGAAATTGTCGGTTCACAAGTTATTCGACAGTTTGAAAAAGCAGTGATGTTACAAAATTTAGACAGTCACTGGAAAGAACATTTGGCAGCTATGGATCATCTTCGCCAGGTATCCATTTACGTGGTTATGCTCAGAAAAATCCTAAACAGGAATATAAGCGTGAGTCTTTCGAGTTGTTTTCTGAAATGTTAGAAAATCTTAAAGTAGAAGTCGTTACTATTTTAAGTAAAGTGCAAGTTAAAGCGCAAGAAGACGTCGAAGCGGTTGAAGAACAAAGGCGCCAAGCCGATGAAACACCAAAGCAGTTTGAGCACGACTCACCAAATGAAAATTCGGCTCCGCCGCCACAAGGACAAGCGCAACGAGCAGTGGTGCGAGACACGCCCAAAGTAGGACGTAATGATCCTTGCCCATGTGGTTCGGGAAAAAAATACAAACAATGCTGTGGTAAATTAAGCTAATTTTATCTAGTGATTAACAGTAAAATCGGACGAAAGTCCGATTTTTTTGGGAGCAATAAAGTGAAAACCGTAAACGTAGCTGTGGGTGTGATTAAACGAAATAACGATATTTATATCAGCAAGCGCGCTGATACCCTGCACTAAGGGCGGTAAGTGGGAATTTCCGGGGGGAAATGCGAAGCAGGCGAAACAGTCGCTGAAGCCTTGAGCCGAGAGTTAAAAGAAGAAATTGGTATCGAGGTTCTATCGCAACAAGCACTATTAGTCATTGAGCATGACTATGGTGATAAAAAAGTCAAACTAAACGTACATTTAGTAGATGACTTTAAAGGGGAGGCCAGACAACAAGAAGGTCAACTGGCAAAATGGGTTGCAATTGAACAGTTAGATCAGTATGAATTTCCAGCGGCAAACATAGACATTATTAAACGGCTACAAGGGCCACAATAAGCTATAAATAAGTTCTTTTTCTAGGTAAAATTGCAGGCTGAAATTTTTATCTGTTACTCCCCTCGAATAAAGGACATCTATGCTATGGGTTACATCGAATTATATTAATAAACTGTCATCTTCATGGTTTTGTCGAACTGGATGTATCTGGCCATAGCAATATTTGTGGTACCAATGCGTCGGGCAAAACGACCTTGCAGCGTTTGATCCCAGTTTTCTATGGCGAGTTACCCAGTAAAGTGGTGCCTAAAACCCGTAAAAAGTTTGACGACTTTTACCTGCCTCATGCCAATAGCTATCTAATTTACGAGTACACCCGAGAAGACGGCCAAGTCTGCCAAGTCGTGTTGACACGTAAAGGCAGCGACGGAGTACAGTATCGCTTTGTTGAATCGCCATATCACCAGGAACAAATATTGGTAGATACCGAAGAAGGCAACGTACAAGCGATGCTGCCAGAGCAATGGATAAAACAGCTTAGACAGTTGGGTGTTGATTTTTCTCATAAAATCCAAGCCACCAGTGAATTCCGTAGCATTATTCAAAATGACGCAAACGTTGGCCGAGGTGCAGGGCGCGAAAATACCAAGTTAAGACAATTGGCTAGCCGTTTTAGTCTGGTGTCGAGTCAACACCGAATTCGGCATATGGAAAAGTTAGTGAGCGCGGTACATGCAAAAGAAGGGAAAATGGATACCTTGCGTACTATGCTTGCCGCTATCTTTGAAGAAGACGGTTTAGTACAACCTACCACCACAGTCAAAAATACCAAAGCGCGTGAGTGGATCACGCAAATGCGCCAGACCATGCGTTTGCAAACCATGCAAAATGAATATCAAAAAATTCAACAACAAACGGAGCAATTGAATACAATCGAAAGCCAATTGTTGCAACTTAAGCCTGTCCTCGAAAAAGATCTACAGGCACTCACCACGGCCAAGGCTGACGCACAAGAACAAAGAAACCAAATCAAACATCAACAAAGTGCTGATAAAGAGTCTTTTGAACAATCCGAAGGCGTGTTAAATAGCCGTATTAGTGAAACCAGTGAAAACCTAAAAGCAAAGTCATCACGTTTAGATCATATTCAGCAACAGTATGAAAAGTACCAAGATTCTGATATTGATCAACTACAAAAAGATATGGACGCCTTACCCCTAAAACGTGAAGAGTATGAGCAAAAATTAGAACAATACAATTTGTTAATTGAACAACATAAAGATTTACAGAGCCAACTTGAACAGCAAAAGTTCAAGTTGTCCGAATCTCTAGAGCGTTTGTCTCGTAAGAATCAAGCCAAAGCAAAAACGATAAGTCAGCAAAAAGAAGCGGTCCGTAAAACTCAGAACGACAAAGAGAATGATCTACGAGGGCAGTTTGAACAACGAAAGGAGCAACAAGGGGAGGAGTTTGATCAACAATTATTAGAGTTAGAGCGTAGTATTATGCGCCAAGAGCATCAAGCTAAGCAGGCCTCGGCAACCGAGCAAGAATTGGAAAACGGTGCGTTAGCAGATAAACGTATTGAGCTTGCTCAACGAGCATGGCAACAAAGTTCCACTGCAAAAAATCAATCCGAGAACACCTTTCAGCAATTGCGAGCTAAACGTGAGGAAGCTGACAAAGTTCTTCATAGTGCGCGCCAAAGTACTCGTCAAGCCAAAGAGCGTTTGCAACAATTGCAAAAGCAGCTGTCGCCAGAACAGGATAGTTTAAGGCAATTCTTACGGGACAATAAACCGGGGTGGGAACAAAACATAGGAAAGTTGATCCATGCTCCTTTGCTTGATCAAAAGCACTTGTTGCCTACCTTAGTTAGCGATTTGAACGAACAAGCTGAACAAAGCTTTTTAGGAGTACAAATAAACTTATCGGTCATTGATGCCCCCGATTATGCACAAGATGAAACAGCGCTGGCATTATCGCTGGAGCAAAGTAAAAAACAGTTATTAGCAGCTGAAAAGCAGCAAAAACAAGCCGAAGCAGAGCTCGATGAATGCCATCAAGAAGTTGAATTGCATCGAGATATTTTAGCGGAGAAAAACAGAGAGTTTGAGCAAGCGGAGCAAGAAGTGAGTTATGCTCAAAGTGCTAAACAACGTTTTTCTGATGAATTAAAAGCCGTCTTAGCATCCCGTAAAAAACAAGCTCAGCAAGCCTTACAGAAATTTATTGATGACAAGCAACAGGTTTTATCGCAAAAGCGTAACGCTATCGATTTATTAAAATCTGATTTTGAAGAACAATTGCTAGAATTTAAAAATGGTTGGCAAGATGAGCTAGGTGTACTTGAAGAGCAAATTGAGGAATTAGATCTTCAAGTAGAACAAAAACGTGAACAAAACCGTCAGCAAATCAAACAATTAGAAGATGCTTTTAATCAAGAGCTTGCCAATAAAGATATCGATCCAAATACTTTGCGAGAACTGAAGCAACAAACCGAAGCACTAAAAAATCACATTCAAACTATTACCGTTAGACGTGATGAGCTAAACGAATATAAAACCTTTATGCAGACAGATTGGCTGAAGCAGCGACCTGAGTTACTTGAACAAGAAGCTGAGCTAAAAGCATTGGCGCAACAACTCGAGCAACAGCAGACCAATTTACGTAATCAATATCAAACTAAGCGAAGTGAATTAACGGCAGCATTAAGTAAAGTTGAGAAAAGTTTAGCGGGCCTTGGTAGCTTGACTACTGAAATAGAGCCTATGGTGCGGCAACTAGCCAGTATTGTCTTTTCATTTACGCCTGCTGAGCAAGCCAATATTAACTTAGGCGATCAAGCTGAACGAATTAATCGCTGTACCGAAGCGCTAGAAAGCCGCAGTCGAGGTGAGAAAAAGCTAAAAGAGTCGCTTACTGAGTTTGAAGCAAACTTAGGTAAAGATGCCGGCAAAGATTTCCTCGATACCATGTTGCAAGCATTCAGTGTGTTGGATGAAGAGGCTAATGTGCGTGAGCGTTTGCCAATTCTGCAACGATTATTAAGTATTTTAGAATCACGACAAAGACAAATAGTCGAGCAAGGCGAAACTATTGGTGGTGATTTAAACAAGTTCTTCACTGTATTTAGTGATATTAATCGTAAAATATCGCAACAAAGTAAGCGTCTAACTGACGAAGTATCCGATGATTTAACCTTAGACGGCATTGCGCGTTCAGAAGTGAAAATCATTTCTACGGTTGATGAACTTAACTTTTGGACGCCGTTACAGCGTTTTGCTCAACAATACAGTAAATGGAACACATCTGATGCGTTTCTACCAAGTGAATCATACTTAGACACGTTAGCCGACGTAGTTGAAGTGTTACCCAATGATGCTAATTACAGTATCGAATCATTGTTACGTTTAGAACTACACTTAAATGAAGGTGGGTCTGATTTAGTCATCAAAAACGATAGGCAATTGCTCGAATCTTCTAGCCATGGCATGGCCTATTTGATCTTGTGTAAATTCTTATTGGCCTTTACTCGATTGTTAAGGAATCAAGCTAAAATCGATATTCATTGGCCAATTGACGAAATTGGTACCTTGGCATATCACAATGTTGAAAAACTATTTAAAGCGTGTGATGCCAATTATATCAATATTTTAGGCGCTTTCCCCAACCCGGAGTCAGATGTGTTAATGCTGTTTAAGCATAGATATTTGATTGATAAACAAAAGCAACGATTGGAAAAAATTGAACCTAAACTCAGTAGAATAGCCGAGCGTCTAGAACAAAATAAAACCGCTAAGACCGAAACACAAGAGGTGAGCGCATGATTGAGCATGGTCCTTTATTAGAACGTTTACTGGAAGGCGAATACATCTGTGCCGTCACCGACGAACATAGTTTTCATAAATTACAGAATGAATCATTAGTTGAAGACTTAAATCACTTTTAAGACCGCTAAACAGGCGAGTGGCCAGTAATGAAGATAGCTCGGTATACTTTTTGGCTTATTGTGATTTAACCCAAGATGCTCGTCATCACCTTAGTCTGCAATTTACTAGCACCATTCAGTCACTATTACCAATGTTGGAGTGGATGCAAATGGTGCAAGAGGCTTTAGGTCGAGACGGTGCATTGAGTGCAGGCGATACCATTAAACTACAAGATTTCGAATCTAAAGTGGTTGACAACCAATCGCTGATCCAACGTTTAGCTCTACTAGCGGGCGATAAATTGTTTAAATCGAGCAGTGAAAAGCCAGATATGCAAATCAAACAAGTGTTTAAACGTATTAAAGAAATGGGCTATTTGCATCAGCCCCATAAAGACCGGCTATTTTATATTGTGACCGGTAAAGTAGAGCAACTCATTGAGTTGGTTCGATTTATCAAAGATGAAGAAAACCTGCCAATCGATGAGGCTATGCCTGAACAAGAGGCGATGTTTTGAGTCACACTTTCGCAACAAAAAACACGGTACAGAGTAACCCTCTGTTTTCGTTAGGTAAAGAGCGCCTAGAGTTAATCGGCAAACACGCAGACGCGTTAATGCAGGGCTATTTGCAAGGGCATGTTGACGAGTCAAGCTTCTCACCCCAGGGATTGCAAAAACTGTTAGACAGCCGAGTGGTGTTTTATCCCGATGAACAAGAGTCGTTAACCTTAAAGCCTATTGTCAATGAGCTGATCGCGAGTCTCACGCAAGATGAACGAAAACGGCAGATTAACTCTGATGTAGGTGAGCACCTTGATCAAATTCACACCCGAGTTCAGTCATTGCAAGCAGCGAGGCAAAAAGGCGACTATGCTGCCAGCGAGCATCATATTCAGTTATTAACGGAACGTGTGCACGATATGACCGGTCAGTTTGGTGACGCAATTGAAAGCCTTTGGCATAGACTGAATACAGAGTTTGGCTTTGTTAGTAGCTTAGATGACAAAATTTTAGAGATTGAACTAGCGCAACGTCAATTAAGGCGAATACTAGACGGCTTTAAAATTATTAATTTTGATGACTTAATCCAACTTGCAGGCAGTGACGGCACATTGCGTAAATTGCTAGTTAGTCAGCTGCAGGCCAGAATATCTGAGCACTCAGGCTCATTGCTGGAAGTACAAAAGCGCTTGGTGTTATTGATGGCGCGTTTTCGTCATCAGCAAGACAGGGCATTGTTGATTAACCGCATGAGTGCCTTTTTACGTCAGCATCCTAATTTTCAAGTGGGGGATTATGCTAACCGAAGCCAGGTGCCTACGGTTGTTAATCAAGCTCATGGTATCAATTCAAAAGCCTTTGTCGCTTTAGATAGAGCTCAAGATGCTTATGCGCTGGCTGAAATTGCTCGGGCTATTCCTCGTGAGCCTGAGCAAGATAGTCACTCAGAAAAGCAAACAGATGGGTTTGCGGTAACCGTGCAGAGTTTAGTGGCCACAGAGCAAAAGCAACTCGCCAAAGATGTAGAGGACTTTTTTATTCATGTGATTGATGGTAGCGAAGCGGTAAGCGGTGTGGAGTATTTGGCTGAGCAAGAATTACCTTGGGATCCAGAAATGTGGCTATTCCAAATAGTCGCAGAATACGAAGGCTTGCCCCTACACAACAAACGCAGTTTTAAGTTAGAGAAAGATAGTGCCGAACATAGCCGTTTCAATCAGCTGCACATCATAAAAGATGTCAAAGTAGGCATGGGGTTCTTCGGTGATTTTCAAGCGCTAGGTTAAAGGGCAGCAATGCCCACTTGATTGACGACTATTATTGCACCTTGCCAGTCACAACTATGGGGATTATTTGTGGTGAGGCTCTTTTTTACGGCTGAAAACACCAAGCCAAAAAGCCACTTCTAATAATATCCCTAAGGTAATAAACGCGATGGCGCCAGTGACACTGCCGACAAAAGCACAAAGTATTGCTAAACAGATTAATGCCGAAAACATTAAGAACTTGCCTATAGTACTCATCAATTTTCTCAGTTTGTGTAAATCGATGAGTCGACTATAACCAGTAAGCTTGGCTTTTTCTATTTTAGATTGTTTCTAAATGTTTGCGCTAACTGTATAAAGTTGTCTAATTGAGCCTGTGGCAGCCCATCGGTCATCTTATTGAATACTTGCTTTTCTACTCGATTAAATTTTGTGATGAAATCTTTTCCGCGTTGGGTTAGTGACAAAATTTGACTGCGTCCGTCGTTTTTATTGTCTGTTTTAATTAACAAATCTTGGTTCACCAGCTGTTTAATTAAACGGTTAATCTGTGCTTTATCACGGCCCATAAAGTCAGCTAATTTCTGTCCTGTACAATCTTCTATACTAGAAATCATTTTCAATGACTTCATATGCATCAGAGATAAGTCTGGATCTAGCAATTTCACTTGCTGGCTTATGTTATTTCGTACTGCATGAAATAAACTAAAAAGTGCTTCGCTTAATTCCATTGGTGCCCCAATTCAGGTTAAGGTTGAATAATAGTTGACAGTATCAACCAATTTAAATTATAGTTGACCTTATCAACTATAATTTATTGGATATAGGAATGCAAATTAAGTTAAAAAATGTATTAGTCATGTTACCCATCATGCTCACTTTAATTGGCACCATTACCGGTATTATGACTTATGTAAATATATCCGTAGAGCAAGATTTTGCAAAGGCCTGGTTGGCGTCTTTTACTTTTGCTTTTATCGTGATGTTACCTGCTGGGGGGTTGGTCTTCGCCGCTATGAATGAGCTGGTTAATCAGTTCTTTGCTGAATGGAGCAATGTCCAAAGAAAGCTCATTCAGGGCGTTTTAGCGGCTGTGGTGATGGAGTCTATTATGGCAATAGTCACAACTTTTACTCATCATGATCAGTTAGCTTTACGACAATTCATGAGTTTGTTTATTAACAGTTTCCTATATGCGTTACCAGTAGGTATAACATTTGCCTGCACAATGACATTAGTGTTGCATCCGAGACTTGAACGATTTTTGACAGAGTCTTCAGCTTGTAAAGAGCCTTCAGCTAACAACAAGCCTTCAGCTAATAAATCGCCTTTAGCGCAAAAAATATTTGAATAGGAGAAACTTATGGGTCCTAAAATGCGAATGAGTAGAGTGGTATCTGTAGTTGATTTATCACCACACATGAAACGAATTATTGTCACAGGTGAAGAGCTGACAGACATCTCTGAAAGCAAAAAGAGCGCTCATGTTAAAGCTATTTTCCCTCATCCAGACGACGTAAATAAAATGCCTAGGTTAGGGCTGTATTTTGGGTTTAAAAAATACATGCGCTCTTACACAATTCGAGCATTTGATAAACAGAGTTTGCAACTCACTTTAGATTTTGCAGTGAACGATCATCAAGGTTTAGCGAGTAATTGGGCGGCCAACGCACAGGTGGGAGATCATCTAGGTATTGCTGGGCCAGGTGATACAAAACATACTGACTTAAACGCAGATAAGCATTTATTTTTTGGTGATTTTACGGCACTACCGGCCATTGCTGCGACTTTAGAAATGCTGCCTAAGCAGGCTCAAGGTCGTGCTTGGATCCAAGTACCTGAACAGTCAGATATCCAACAATTTAATGGGCCGGACGATGTCGAAATTAACTGGTTGGTAACGCCAAACAAGCTAAGCGAAGAGTTCTTAACGGCGTTGGCTTCCCAGCCTAAGCAATTAAAAGATACGGCTATTTTTATTGCCGCTGAGGCGCAAGTAGTGAGGCAATTAAAGGCCTATTTGAATGATCACTGTGATTACGACAAAAAACGTTTGTATGCCAGTGCTTATTGGAGATCAAAAAAGGTGACCAAATTGGTCACCTTTTTTGTGTTTCAATTGACTTGATGGTTACAACAACTGATTCAATGTGTAATACACAGTGGTCACAGACGGTTTGTCTTGATTGGCATTTTGTAGCTGCGGGAAATTCACAACTACTATTTTATCGGCAGTTAAATCGAGTTTAATTTCAGCGGTTTTTTTGTCTTTAGACAAGCTGACACTCTTTACTGTTAAGTCTTTTTTATTATGTTTATCAGAGCCATATCTAGACGTAAATTTGTAATTATACTCGTGTACATCAAAATGTTTAGCTAAAACCGTTTGGTCATTTAACGGCTCGGTAAATGTTAGTTTAAAGCCACTCTTGGTGAGCTTCATATCTAACAACTCAAAGGGCGTTTCGCCATTCCAAACCACTTTTTGTAAACCAAATGGTTTACCGCCTTTAGCATACCACCCCCGTGCTGTTTGGCCGACCCATAGTTGTCCTTGTGGATCAAACTTAATGCGAATATTGCCGCTTTGGAAACCGTCAATAAAGTTTATGACAGCCCCTTGGTACTGGCCGTTGACCTTGTCTAGTATTACGCGAAATAAGTTAGATTGTGTTTGGTCGCCAATAAATATTTGATCGGCAAAGGGTCCAAACTTACCCTTAGTCACATCCCACTCGGGGTTACCTGGGAGTTGGCGACTTCAAGGTGAGGGATCCAAACAACAGGTTTTTCACGCATATCGTCGAATAATTTGAAATTCTTCTTATTCTCAATGACTTTTTCTAGGCCAAAGTTTGGATCATCTCTTAATGAGACAGGGTGACCGTAAAACTTGCCTTCTTCTAATAGGTGCAATTTTGAGGTTTCAACCCAATCACCTTGGTTGTCGGTGAAAAATATCTCGTTATTTGGACTCATGCCAATACCCGCTGGCGAGCGTAAACCATTAGCGAAAGGGATAAACTCGCCTTCAGTCGATACTTTATAAGCCCAACCACGATAGCCACCACCACTGTCCATTGCGCCTAGAGCTAAGGCATCTGGCACACCGTGGCCTAAGTTCAATGTGCCGTAGTAATTTCCGTCTTGGTCTTTAACTGGTGCAAAGTTAAATTCATGGTAGTTATCATGAAAGGTCCAACCATCGGCTATACGAATATAGTCATCGGCACTACCATCGTTATCTAAGTCTATTAAACGTGTCAGCTCAGGTTTTTGTGCCACAATAATGCTGCCATCCTCTTCACACATTAGTCCTGTGGGCTCGTGCAAACCATCCGCAAATTTACTCCATGTAGCATCGCTATATTTCCACACATCCCCAAAACGTGTTGCAACATATACATGGCCTTGTTTATTCACATCTAATCCAGTGGCGTGAAAACGTACATCTTTTGGGGTTTCAATTGTTTGAATTTCGTAACCTTTAGGAATGTATGTGGTTTTTGCTGTTGTAGCTGCGCTAAATAGGCCGGTTAAGATCAAACCGCAGGCAATAACTGAGTGTTGAAATTTCATTATTTGCTTCCTTTTAACGTTAAGCTTATTGCATAAGATTGGCCTACTTTGAGCGGCACGCTGAATTGATTGTTAGTTATTTTGCCTTCTTGGCTGGTAAAGTTTGCTTTGTCTACTTCGGGTAGATTTAGCATTAGCCGAGAATTTGAGCCTTGCAATAAAGTATAGGTAAAGGTCAATGCGTTAGCGCTTTGTGGGCTAACTTGTACAGAATACTGATTACCATCTATTTCATAAACAAAACTAGGATTACCCTGTCGGTTGTATTTTGTAAATATGCAATTGCTCGACTCTGGTGCTATGCCTTGTGGCGAATGGAACAGCCAATCTCCAAGAATAACCCCGCCATCTCGGCCTCGTCCTTCAATATTCGGTCCTACGTTCAACAGGTCGCCAGTCCACGCACCATTGATGGTGCAATTTTTGGTATTAAATGCGTAGTTGATTTTTTCTGGAAAGCCAACTGCTACAGAGGAAACAGGCAAGTTAACGATTTTTTTGCGAACCACTTGTGGCTGTGTTTCAGCTTTTACATTAACGGTAGCATTATTTAAAAACTGTTTGCCAGGTGTGCTAATGCCAAACAATTTTTGTGTAAGATCTTGGTTTGCCACAAAAAACGAAAATTGTTTATTGTGATTAGCTCTGGTACCTACTGTTGAATAGCGAATTTTTACGTGCTGTTTACCAGCCTTAATTGGCCAAGCTACTTGTAACCACTCAAACTTTGAAGGTTTAATGACTTGTCCGTCTATTTCTAGCTCAAACATTTCTTTGTAGATCATGGCAAATATTTGCCCAGGGTTTTCTTTAGGCGCATATAAATCACCTTCAAACTCAATGATATAATCTTTTGCTTCTGGCATAGCAAAGTCCATTAAGTTAGTCGTTAAGGGACCGGATTTAGCGACTTCTAGCTTATCCATTATGGCGAACGAAGCGGGTGCGTTGTCATCGAGGTGATAAATCTTGTAAGTTAAATTGTCGAAGCCTTGACGTTTTGACAACACATAATCCACGATGCTCTTAAGTTGTGGTTCACTGTAAACACCAGCAAAACCAGGCATTCCAGCTTGACCAAAGCCTTTTTTAATATTGGCCAAAATGTCGTCTGGTTGACTGCCGTGGACCCATGTTTCATCCTTTAGATTAAACCCAGCACCTCCAGATAAGTCCTTGCCATGACAAGCGGCACAAGTTGTTTCAAACAAGGTTTGCCCTTCAGAAGGAGTAGACAAGGTCTGCGCGCTTTGCAAGGTTAATCCTAGTAGCGCTAAACCCACAGAAGGTTTTATTATTTTTCGTTGAAATAAGTTCAAAGTCTTTCCTTTTTGGCTTTCGTTCTTTATGGAAGAATTGATTAAGATACAAGTTCGTTCATTTTCACATTATTTTTACTTTTTTTAACAATTAACAATATGATTGTTTTTATTGTTAGGGTTACTTTATTTTATTTTATTTTGTTTCAGCCTATTTTGCCCGAAGGCCAAACTACATGAGTAAGTGTCCCTGTATTTCATTAATTGGCTAACAGTGTTAGGTAAACTTGACTTTTTTGTCTCTCGTCAAAATTAAACGTAGCCACTATTTGTCCTTAACAACAATGAATTTAGATACTTACAGTTAACTTGGGTTTGACGGGTGTGGTGTGTATCGTTTTATTAACATATATCCGCCTACAGCAGACATAACGGTACCCAACACGAGTATCATTCTCATTGATAGAATAGACATTTCAGTCTGCGCAGCTCCTTGCAATGCCTCAAAGCCAATTAAGTTTAAGGTTAAGCCAGAACTAATAACGGCGACCGCGCCAGCAATAGAAATAATCCAGTTTTGTAGCGATACAAAAATACCTTCTCTGCGGACGTTATTGATATTCTCGTCATGATCAATCTGATCAGCGACTAAAGCCGATACCACAACTGCCATACCCACCCATACACCGCTACAAAGCAAAGCATCTACCACCAAAAACCATTCTCTGCCGGGTTGATAAATAAACCATTTAAGTATGCCGCCAATGACCGTCATTATATAGATGGTTTTCATGGTGGTGATTTTGCCGAATTTTTTGATGCGCGAATAACCAGAGGGACCGCTACTATGCCGGCTAAGGCATAACAGGTCGACAACATGCCTTTCCATGTTGCACCTAACCCCACATTTCCGTCACTCATGTGATAAACCAATACGTAATAATCCATGCTGGCGGCAAAACTGCCTAGGGTCATCTGAATTAACAGTAGGCCCAACAATACTTTCATATTTTGAGACAGCATTACGGCTTTTATGCTTTTTAGTAACGGAGTTTTTTGGGTGATTTTACAGGGTTCGTAGTGTCGTTCTTTGATGAATATGGCTGGGATCATGGCCATTAACCCAAAGAATATTAGCGCCACTCCCCAGCCAACATATTGTATGCCGATAACGATTCCACCAAATATACTGAGCTGAGCAATCGGAAATACCCAGTGATAGAAAATTGCAGCAAATTTTAGAAAATAGGTAATAAAGCCCATGACTTTTGTTCGTTCGTGGGAATCTCTAGACGTTTCGTAAGCAAGGCATTTTAAGGGCACTGTCCAGCAAACACTAAGCAAGTAAAATAACAATGCCATGATTGAAAAATAGAGGAGTTGTTGACTGTGATCCCAGTGGCTTGGCACCATCCAAATAAATCCGAATACCAACGATGTTAACCACGGAAAAACAAATAGAAAAGGTCGCCTACGACCAATCGGACTTTGAAATCGATCTGACACCTGTCCTATCCATGGCGCAAAGAAACTGGCTATTAAGACTGGCGCTTTGATAGCGATAGACAATAAGAACGGATCGACGCCCAACGTCATTTGATAGTAAGGGATCGCTAATATACCTATGCCTTGATTAGAAAAGAATATCGCTAGAAAACCAAAACCTAAAATAAACTTGTGTTTTAGTTGTACACTTTCGCTGTCGTTTGCTGAACTAAATGCCATTAATGTGTTCCAAGGGGGCGAATTAATTTGATGAACTCGTGACGTTAACAACATTTTAACGGAAATGAAATTTCATAACATGCTTATCTAGCAATATCATTGCAAAAATGCCTTAGCTGGGATAACGTTGCACAAAATTAAACAACACTTAAAGTGCTTATTTTCAATGGATAGCGGTGTATATTTAGTATGGTAACAATAAAAGATGTGGCTCGTGTAGCGGGGGTTTCTCCCTCGACCGTTTCCCGTGTTGTTCGTGGGCAGGGGAAAGTAGGCAAAAAGTGCAGAGCTAAAGTTCAAAAAGTTATCGACGAAATGAAGTACAGACCCAATACCAATGCTCGAGCTCTGGTTAGCAGACGGTCAGAATTAGTTGGGGTTATCACACCTGTTTTACATAAGCCATTTTTCGGCAGTATTGCTCACGGTGCAGAACGAGAAGCGAATAAACACTCTTTTCGAGTTATGACCCTAAATTCATTGAATGACACGGATGCTGAATTAAATGCGGTATCGTCTTTGCGCGAACACGGTTGCCAGAACATTATTATTCACTCTAAGTATGGAGCCGAAGAGCAGCTTGCAGAGTTAGCCGAACAAATTCTGGTTTAGTGTTTATTAGTCGTTTCATGCCCAGTATTGCACCTCGATGTGTGTGGTTAGACAACGTTTCTGGCGGGCGCCTTGCCGCCGAGTACTTGTATAAAAAGGGTCATAGAGATATTGCGATTATCAGTTTTAATTCGCAAAATCAGGACCAAGAAGAGCGCATTCAAGGTGTAAAGCAAGGATTGGCTGGCAAAGGCATAAGTGTGCCAGATGAAAATATTATGTTTGCTAGTAATGATAACCCTCATAAATTGAGCATTTCTGAGTATTGTGTAACGGCCTTAAACGAGCTGTACGCCAGAGGTGCTAAGTTTACTGCGGTTGTTGCTTACAATGATGAAATGGCGATTGGCGTGATGAATGCCTTATTTGATATGGGTAAAAACGTACCTAATGATGTTTCTGTAGTCGGCTTCGACGATTTAGATATTGCTCAAATATGCCGTCCCGCCTTAACTACTATTCGTTACCCTATCGTCGAAATGGCGGAGTATGCCACTAAGTTGTCACTTAGTTTGACGTCTTCAGAGCCCGAGGGGTTTGAAAGAACCCATTTGTTTATGCCTACCATAGTCGAACGGAAATCGGTAAAAGACATCAACTAGCTGCTTGTTTCGTCTATCTCTATTGTTGTGATAGTAAACTCTGGGTAAATATTGTTGAGTTTTGAGATGGCTGATCATACCCTAGGGAAAACGTTATCCCTAGGACGATATATGCTCAACAAACAATACAACTTCGTTTTCAGTAAAGCAGTTAAGTTTTTGGCTGGCGTAGCCATTATTTCCTTCATGAGTTGTTCAGGTACAGGAGAGGGTACAGGTAAATCCGCTGCGCGAACTAGTCATAATAAACAGCCAAATTTCTTATGGCTAATTTCTGAAGACAACTCCAAACATTTCCTTAAATTGTACAACCAAGCGGGGGCTAGCATGCCGATGGTCGAGGAATTGGCTGAGCAAGGGCTGATTTTTGACAACGCCTTTTCTAATGCGCCTGTTTGCTCAACTGCTCGCTCTACTCTAGCGACTGGCGCTTACGCGCCGCGTATTGGCACACTGAATCACCGCACAGTCAAACCTGTAAAACTACCGGTTGGCTTTGAACCTTTTAGTGAGTCCTTAAAGAAAGCCGGTTATTACACCACCAATAATTTCAAAAGCGATTACAATTTTGCAGGGTTAGAAGCGTTTTGGAATAAGTCTGAAAAAGGGGCTAACTGGAGAGAAAGGGCTGAAAACCAGCCGTTCTTTCACATACAGTCTTGGAAACAAACTCATGAGCATACATTACATTTTGCTGAATCTGATGTACAAAATGTTGTCACCAGACACCAACCAAGTGAAGTGGAATTAGCGCCAATTTACCCAGATACAGCCGCATTTAGATACACGCAAGCTCGTTATCTTGATTACCATCAAGACGTTGATTCTGAGATGAGCAAAGTGTTGGATATGCTAAAACAAGATGGCGAACTGGAAAATACTTTCGTTTTTTATTTTGGTGATCATGGCGGCGTATTGCCTGCAAGTAAAGGGTATGTTTTTGAACGAGGCTTAAATGTGCCTTTAATTGTTCGAGTGCCTAAAAACTTCCGACATTTACTATCGAAAGACATGCAAAACCCTAGTAATACTCATGTTGATGGCTTTGTGAGTTTTATTGATTTTGCTCCTACCTTGCTAGAGTTAGCAGGGATTGAAGCTAAGGATTACCATGATGGTCGTGCTTTTCTAGGGAAAAATATTAGTTTAGAAGCGCTAAATAAGCGTGATGTTAGCTTCAGCCATGCCGATCGTTTTGATGAAAAGTCTGATTTGGTCCGGGCCGTACGAAAAGGTAACTTTAAATACATACGTAACTATCAACCTTTCTATGCTGATAGCCTGTTCGCTGAGTACCGCTATCGTCAATATGCCTATAGAGAGTGGAAGTCTCTGTTTCAAGCTGGAAAGCTGAGTCCTGCGCAAGCTGCATTTTTTCAACCTAAAGCAGCGGAAGCTTTATACGATATTGCTAATGACCCTCATGAAACCCGCAACCTTGCTCAATTGCCAGAATACAAAGGCAAGCTCTTAACATTGCGTAATATGTTGCAAAAAGAAGTTAAATCTTGGCCTGATTTAGGTTTTTATCCAGAGTCTGAATTAGTCTCGCAACAAACAACCCAAGACTTGACGGCGGTGGGCTTTGGTCAAATTAGCAAGTCTGCCATTGCTAAGTTGATAGATATTGCTGATTTGCAATTGCTGACCTATCAACAAGCTAAGCCACAGTTGACTCAATATCTCAGTTCAACTAACCAGTGGCAAAGATATTGGGCGTTGATTGGCTTAACTAGTTTTGGACAGCAGGCAGCAGAGTTTAGTCAACAAATTCAGCAGCTGGCTAACAATGATGATAGTTTGCATGTAAAAGCTAGAGCCATAGAGTTTCTAGGACTGAATAAGGTTATCGACCCCGTTGGGCCTTTAAGCGATTTGATCGCAAGCACCGACAATTTTTATCAACAGCTTGAGTTGCTCAATATCGCCACTAATTTACATGAACAAGTTAATGCTGTGTTTATTCGACCCGCAGTGAATACTTGGCCAGAGCCGGCAAAAGGTGGCGCCTTTAGAGATCGATTTTTTGCAGTGTGGCTCGAAGCCAGATGGGCTTACATAAGCGAAAAATCTAATAGGCTCTCGTCTAAGTAGTCAGAATAGCCGTATTGATACGGCTATTTTTTAGCAACATTTAACCGAGCACTGGCATGACCATGTTAAATGAAGGTAGCGCAACTAGAGCGCAATCTTTGCGGGCGATATAGAGCTGTCTACGACTCTAGCTTCGATTGATATGTTCGACAGGTTTTTGCCGGTTCTAATTAAGGCGCTCGCAATACCTTTGGTCGTCAAAACCCCTTGAGAATTCTCAGGGTTAACCACGTATGCATCGCCACCGATTGTAAACTGCACGGCTACGTCGTTGTCTGTCACAGGCCTTCCTTTATTGTCGATCAACTGAGCATGCACAAACACAGTATCATTGCTAGCAACAGTCACGCCGTGTGAGGCTATTTTCAGCTGCAGTGCACTAGCCTTGCTGGCTGTAGACACTTGATGTTCTGCTACTAGACGATCTTTGATATAGGCTTTAGCAGTTAAGGTACCGGGTTCAAATTTAGCTAAGTCAAACGTCATAGGAGGATGAGGTAGTACCTTGCTTGAAACTTGACGGCTAGGGACCTGCGTTGCAACAAGTTTGTTATTCAAATACAGCTCAACCCGTTCGCTATTAGTAAATACACGGACTTTGGGGGCAGAATGCTGATTCCAATCGCTAGCTATATATACCATCGGACCTGATTTAAATTTAGTCGATTTCACCTGTGGGCTGCGTTGGCTTTGATAAAAGTAATAACTGTATTTGGGCAGTCTATCGATACTGGCAATGCCAGACGATTCTAGGTTAGTAAATTTGCCGCGATTGTAGTCAAACATCACCCAGTAGCTATCTGCCACTGGTCGGTGTTTACTATTGTCAACATAGGCCTCTTGTAAATTGGTTGATTGCTGTAGTAGGCGCTGTTCACCTGCGCTGATCAATTGACGGCTAAAACGTGCTTCTTCTGGTAGTTTGTACCAATTAGCTTGATTGTGCCCAGCATTGTAACGGTAGTATTCCCAATCACCGTATTCAGACACTAAGTAAGGAAGGTTTGGTTTGACTTCATTTGGGTGTTTATATACATGTTGTCTCGCCTGCAGGTAAATATCGAATCCTTGTTGCCATCCTGCAGAATATGAATTGGGGCTTTCCTAGTTCACTATTTTGTCCAGTTGCGCAATGAATTCCTTAGGCATAGCGGTTTCATTGAGAGAGCACTCCCATGCCAATACACTAGGATGGTTGCGATCTCGGCGGATCAAGTCTCTACATCTTTGATAAGCATTTTGTTTAAAGGCTGGATCTTCGTTGTAGTATTGCCATCCTAAAAACGGGTTAAGCAACACCAAACCTAGCTCGTCAGCCGCCTTTAGAAATGCAGGAGAATGGGGATAGTGAGATAAACGTACAAAATCGAAACCAGCAGATTTGATTAGTTGTGCGTCGCGGTATTCTGCCTGTGCAGACTTCGCGTAGCCTATGTAAGGGTAATCTTGATGGTAATTGACCCCTCTTAGAAAAGTCGTTTGTCCGTTTATTTGTAATTGGTTGTCTTTATCAAAAGTGAAGTTTCTAAAGCCAACGTCGTTTTCTACGGTTTGCAATATCTGGTTATCGAGCGTCAGTTTTGTCGTGAGCCGATATAAATTAGGTGAATTCGGATGCCACAAATTAGCATTATCTACTTCTAGTTTTTGCCTGATACTCTGTTCTGCGCCTGCAGCCAGGGTGTAACTTTCTGCCGTCAGCGTAATCACTTTGTTTTTGTAAGTGAGGTTTTGAAATAGTTGAAAATGCATAGCCTTATCAGAACTATTTTGTATATGAGTCTGTATATCTAGCTTGGCCCTATTATGTTGTTCGTTAACTATATCTACCTTCGGTGTTATGAATATACCACCAGAGGCCACTTTGTTTGCAGCGATGGGGTCGGTGATATGTAACTTAGGTTTGAACTGCAATCTAACAGAACGGTACAATCCACCGTACATGTTAAAATCTAGGTTGTAGACTGGCTTAGGGCCGGTAATGGTGCTGTCTAAATTACTTAATTTGACCAGCAAATTGTTTGATTTCTCAAAGTGAATAACCTCAGTAATATCAAAGCTAAAGGGTAGGTAACCGCCTAAGTGTGTGCCTAATTTTTTACCGTTCAGCCAAACCTCGGCAATGTTCATAGCGGCATCGAAATACAGTGAGACTAGCTTTCCCTTCTGCTGCGGATCAATCATAAATTGTTTTTGATAGTAAGCTAGGCCTTGCCACTGGGTTTTAATGACCTTATTTTCGATATTAGCGCTGTGAGGTAAATTAACAGTCTGCCATTTTTCCGGGGAAGCATGGAATTGTTGGGCGAGATGTGGGCTTTTTTGAAACTGCCAATTGTCGGCGAGTTCTTGTTGTTGGAACGCGCTTTTTTGTGGTGGCTGAAGTGCGGTACAAGCAGTAGCTATATAACAAAATAGCAGACATAAACACTTAGACATGAATTGATTAAACATAAGCACTCTTAATTATCGTTGTTGTTAGTTCCCTGCATAAAATATGCTATTTGCCTAGAAAATACCAACCTAGCGTGTTCCTGCTTCAACCTAAGATTAAGAGAATATCGTTTTCCTTAACATTTTATTAATATTAATTGACCTGTGACGGATCTGTGATTATTATTTGGGAAAACGTTATCCCTTTGGTGTGTGTATGTTAAATATAAAAATGAGAAGCAGATATTTGCTTTTACTAGGTCGGCTGGTAGCGCCATTAGTTCTAATCTTAAATGCGCAAAATGCGATGGCCATTGGTGAAAAACAAAGCTTCAATCAAGGTTGGTTGTTTGCTAAGGGCGAGAATGAGGGCGCTGAATCTGTTCGTTATGCAGACGACAAATGGCGAGCACTCGACTTACCTCATGACTGGGCTATAGAAGGGCCCTTTGATAAAAAGTACAGTGCGCGCAACGGCGGCTTGCCCGTGTTTGGTACGGCTTGGTATCGTAAAAAGTTTACCCTTCCAGACACCTCTACTGATAAATACGTGTCTGTGACATTTGATGGCGCCATGTCAAATTCAAAGGTTTACGTGAATGGTCACTTAGTTGGCGAACGGCCTTTTGGTTATATTGCCTTTAGTTACGATATTACACCATATCTAAACCAAGCCGGTACGGCAAACGTCATTGCCGTGCGCCTATCTCCTGAAAACTACTCTGCTCGTTGGTATCCAGGAGCGGGCTTGTACCGTAATACTTGGTTGGAAATCAACGACCAAGTGCACGTCAAAAAGTGGGGAACATTTGTTAACACTCCAATGGTTAATAAATCCCAAGCCACAGTTAGATTAGATACGCATCTTGAAAACTCTGGGTCGGCCACTGGCGTTTCGGTTGTTACAGAAGTTAAGCAAGCCGATGGAAAAGTGGTACAGACGCTGGAGAGAAGTTTTAATTTAGCGCAAAAATCCGATCTAAATTTTGCTGCTGAGTTTGTTATCGACTCGCCAATTCTATGGGATATCGACAATCCCTATCGCTATGACATTGTGACGAGTGTGATACGGGCAGGTCAGGTAGTAGATGTTTATCACACGCCTCTAGGGATTCGCAACATAGAGTTCAAAGCTGATGATGGTTTTTGGTTGAATGGTCGTAGGGTGCCGATCCAAGGTGTCTGTTTACACCACGACAATGGCCCTTTGGGGGCGATTGCCAATACCCGCGCAATTGAAAGAAAGTTGCAAATCATGCAACAAATGGGAGTGAATTCAGTGCGTACTTCGCATAATCCTCCCTCTCCTGAACTAGTGGAACTAGCGGATAAAATGGGGATTTTACTGCAAGTCGAGGCTTTTGATATGTGGCAATTAGAAAAGCCGAGTGTGGTGAATGGTTATCACAAAGATTTCGATAAATGGCATGAACAAGACTTGCGCGACATGATCAAACAAAATCGTAACAACCCTTCTGTGATCATGTGGAGTAGCGGGAATGAAGTGCATGAACAAAAAGAGCCCGAAGGTTGGAAACTGGCTAAGCATCTAACAGACATTATGCATGATGAAGATCATACTCGGTTAGTGACGCATGGCATGAGTATGTACCCAGAACCGACAGAAAATGGATTTGGTGAACAAATTGATATTGCAGGTTTCAATTACAAAGCTTATTTATACGATGAGATTAAACAGAATCACCCTAATTGGATTATGTTAGGTACCGAAACATCTTCAGTGGTCAGTACGCGCGGTGTGTATCATTTTCCTATTGAAAAGTATCGTAAACACCCGTCTAAGTATGTCACCAGTTACGATGTGATAACCCCTCTCTGGGCGTACGTACCTGATATCGAATTTGATAATTTGAAGAAGAATCCAAATGTGATGGGTGAATATATTTGGACTGGTTTTGATTATCTAGGTGAGCCCACACCATACGGAGGTCGAGATCATGGTAACGCATTTTACTGGAATCAAGATTGGCCGGCCCGTAGTTCATCTTTTGGGGCAGTAGATCTAGTCGGCTTCAAAAAAGATAGATTCTATTTGTATCAAAGTCAGTGGACAAAGAAGCCAATGGTACACGTGCTCCCCATTGGAACTGGCCAAACAAAGTAGGAGAAAACGTACCAGTAATGGTTTATACCAATGCTGAACAAGTTGAACTGTTTGTCAACGGGAATTCGATGGGCCGTCAAACCAAAGGAGTCGACACTGTTAAATTACCGGTAGCGTTAAAATACGATAAAGAAACTACGTTTTTTGATTCACCTTACCGACTATTGTGGAATGTTGATTACCAACCTGATGAGATCAAAGTCGTGGCGTACAATAAAGGTAAAGTAGTGGCCACTAAGGATATAAAAACAGCGGGAGTCCCATCGAAGTTAGTGCTTACTCCAGATCGATCACAACTGACTGCAGACGGTTATGATTTATCTTATATTACGGTTGAAGTGCAAGATAAAGACGGTAACTTAGTGCCCGATGCTGATAATTTAATTCAATTTAAGGTAACCGGAGCGGCAGAAGTCGCAGCCGTGGGCAATGGAGATTCGGCGACTACTGCACCATTTAATGCTGATTATCGTAGAGCGTTTTATGGCAAGGCAATGTTGATCCTCAAAACTAAAAAAGGTCAAACAGGAAAGATCAACGTGTCGGCCTATGCTGATAATTTACAGGTCACTCCGATTCAATTGACGGCTATTTAGATTGTACAAAAACGCTAGTGTGGCATTTGTTCACTGTAAAAGAAGGTATGTTAAATGATTAATAAACTACGCGGGATTTTACTGCCGTTATCCCTTGCTTTAGTTGGACTGAGTTGCGCGAGTACAAAGCCGCAGTTGAGCAATAAAGTGCTGGATAAACGCAAACCGAATGTCATTTTTATTATGGTAGATGATATGGGGTATGGTGAGTTGGGCAGTTATGGTCAAAAGGTGATGCGCACGCCCAACCTAGATCAAATGGCTAAAGAAGGGAAAAGGTTTACTCAGTTTTATGCCGGTAGTGCTGTATGTGCGCCTTCAAGAGCATCACTAATGACGGGCAAACATTCTGGCCATGCGCATATTCGTGGTAACTACGAATTAGGTGGCTTTAGTGACGAAACTGAATTTGGCCAACTGCCTTTATTACCGGCCACAGTAACCTTGGGCACTATGATGCAACAAGCAGGGTATAAAACGGCAGCCATTGGGAAATGGGGTTTAGGAGGGCAGAATTCGGTAGGCCGACCTAACCTGCAAGGGTTTGACTATTTCTTTGGTTACCTAGATCAAAAACAAGCTCATAACCATGCTCCCACACACTTGTGGCGTAATCAAAAGTGGACCGCTTTAGATAACGATTTTTTGGATATGCATCATCTTAAACTGCCTAATTTTGATTACAACGACCCCAAAAGTTACGCACAATTTAAACGTACTGATTTTGCTCAAGCACGGATGAATCAAGATGCTCTAAATTTCATCGAACAAAACCAACATCAACCCTTTTTCTTATATCTCGCTTATGCCATGCCTCATGCAGCATTGCAGGCTCCTGATAAAGAAATAGAACAATATGATTTCGAAGTCGATCCGCCAGAAAAAGTGGGCTATTACATGCCTGTCGAAAAACCAAGAGCGACGCGCGCTGCTATGGTGAGTTACACAGATAAACATGTGGGAGAAGTGCTCAATAAATTAAAAGCATTAAATATTGCTGATAACACCTTAGTGATATTTACCAGCGACAATGGTGCTACCCCAGAAGGAGGCGCAGACATGGCATTCTTCAAAGCAAATGGCGACCTGCGCGGTTTTAAACGTCAATTATACGAAGGGGGAATTCGTATGCCCATGTTAGCGTGGTGGCCTGGAAAAATAGCTGCTGGCACTGTGTCTACGCATATTGGTGCATTTTGGGAT
Organism: Paraglaciecola aquimarina; assembly: GCF_032464635.1. Lineage (NCBI taxonomy): Bacteria > Pseudomonadati > Pseudomonadota > Gammaproteobacteria > Alteromonadales > Alteromonadaceae > Paraglaciecola > Paraglaciecola aquimarina. The sequence goes on along the minus strand of NZ_JAWDIO010000002.1, from coordinate 4,692,697 downwards.
GTGATGCCTACTTTGGCTGATTTGACCCAACAGTCAGCCCCTGAATCAACTGACGGTATGTCCTTTTTACCTGACCTGTTAGGCCAAGGTGAGCAGGCAGAGCATAATTATTTATATTGGGAGTTTCCGCAAGGTAAACATAAAGCGCAAGCCATCCGTGATGGTAAGTGGAAAGCAATTCGGTTGTATAAAGGTGTTAAAGAAAAAGGGTATACCACTGAGTTTGAACTCTACGATCTGTCAAAGGATGTAGCTGAAACTACTGATTTAGCCAGTTCTCATCCTAGTTTAGTGGCTAAATATAAGGCACTAATGGATACCAGCCGTACACGTTCTTGGATAGATAAATGGAACTTTGACTAGTGAGGGGTTAGCTTGCGTAGTCTAGTTTTGCAACATAAATTTTTAAAATAGAGAGGATCTCAAAATGTTTACACGAATAATTGGCTTCTTAGTCATAGTGGTTTTTACCGCTTGTTCTCAGCCTGTTGCCACGCAAAAAAATCTTTCTGCTGAGCAGAATATGAAAAAGCCCACTAATATTTTGTGGATCTATATTGAAGATCAAAACCCTTGGAATAGTGCCTATGGTGATGACACTGTGTCTACGCCTACAATTAAAGAGTTCGCTGCAACTGGTGTTCGTTTTAACAATACCATGCAACTAGGACCTGTATGTTCGGCAACGCGCTCAGCACTAATCACAGGGCAGTATCAAACAACTTTGGGACTGCATCAGCACAGGTCGAATCGCAGTAGTTACAATGGTGTATTTTTACCAGAAGGTTATAAAACGGTACCAGAGTTATTCGCGGATGCGGGTTATCAAACGTTTAATATCGGTAAAGACGATTACAACTTTAAATATGACAGAAGCAAGTTATATAACGCTCAACAGGGCATAAAAGGTTGGCAAGGTGCTTACGACGGTGAGAAGTTTGACTGGGCTAAGACCTTAAAAGATAAGCCCTTCTTTGGGCAAATTCAGCTTAAAGGTGGTAAGCATCATGTCAAACAAGCAGCGGTTGATAGAATTAATCCAGATAAAATGGTTATACCGCCATATTACCCCGACGCGCCTGAGCATAGAAAAGAGTGGGCTAAACACTACGCGACGATAGAAGAGTCAGACAGGGAGTTGAAGGAAATTCTGACGAACCTAGAAAATAATGGTTTGCTAGAAAATACGGCAATATTTTGGTTTTCAGATCACGGCATGATTTTACTAAGGCATAAGCAAGACTTATACGAAGGTGGTGTAAAAGTGCCTTTTATTGTGAATTGGCCAGCGGGTAACCATCTGTTAACTAAAAAAGGCTCGGTGCGCGATGATTTAATAAGTGGCCTAGATATTCCCGCCACCAGTTTAGCCTTAGCTGGTATTGAAGTGCCCGAATATTATGATGGTAAAAATCTGTTTGCCGATGACTTTACTGGCCGTGACTATGTGATTTCTGCGAAAGACCGAATGGACTACTCTTTTGATCGTTCTCGCTCTGTGCGCAGTAAAAAATACCGCTACATCCGCAATTTTCATCCTGAAATACCACGCTCGCAGCCCCAGTATCGAGACGGCAAAGCTTTCAGTATTGAATTTGCAACTTTGTTTAAACAAGGTAAGTTGACCCCTGTTCAAGCTCGCTACTTCGATAAAACAAAACCTGCTGAGGAGCTGTATGATTTAGAAAAGGATCCTCATCAAATTAATAACCTAGCCAGCAGCGAAGAATACAAAGCTGCACTCCTAGAGCATAGAAAAGTATTGCAGGATTGGATTGAGTCTACCGATGACAAGGGAGCTTATCCCGAGTCAGAGCAAGCGATTAAGGAGACCTTAGACCTTTGGGGAAAATCATGCGTAAGTCAAGAGTGCCAGACTTACAGACGTGAGCATGCTGATACCTTACAATTACCGGGTGACCAAGTTTACAAACCTTTACAATGGCCCAATTATTTGCCAAAGCCCAACCATCCAGCATTACCTGAAATAGAAAACTTATATCGTAAAAATCTTCAGTAAGATACTGTTTTCAAAGCAGTTCACCGACTCGTCTAGCACTTAGGCGAGTCGTTATTTACTTTTCTTTGCTTACTTCAACCAACATTAAAAATGTTGTTCAAATGTTATCAGCTTGTAGACTTTAGCCAACTCAAGGGATACTATTAGGTTTTAAAAGGGATAACGTTATCCCTTTGTTTACACTAGCACTAATTAAAAGCAATTCACTGCTGCAAATTTTAAAGGCTTAATAATGAAATTATTCTCGAACACAGCAAAACCATTAGCTGTATTATGTTTTTCAATAACAACAATGATGGTTACCTCAGCTCAGGCAAAACAAACCTTGGTATTTGAAGCAACCGAGAAAGACATGACTCCTATCATCCGCGATGCGTTAGATAACGTCACTGATGATGAAGTAAAATTAGTGTTTAAGAAGGGGGTATACACCTTTTCGCCTGAATACGCATTAAGCCGCTATAGTGCTGTGACAAATCATGGTAATGGGATGAAGAAAGTTGTTTTTCCGTTGTCTGACTTTAAGTCGCTAGAAATTGAAGGTAACCATTCGGAATTTATTTTTCACGGCCAAACTGCCCCATTCCAGCTTTACAATAACCAACAAGTAAAGGTCAGTAACCTAACGATTGATTGGGATATTCCGTTTACGTTTGTGGCTGAAATATTAGCCGTGAATAAAGAAAAGGCATACCGCGATATCAAACCTTGGACAGGCACTCATAGTTGGAAATTGCAAGACAGTAAAATACTGTTTCCAAATATCGATGGCTTTAATTACGACTACTTGGGTTCAACCTTAGCCTTTGAAAAAGAGCAAAAGCGTGTTGTACACGGTGGTTTTGATCGCCACAGTAAGCCAACAAAGGTTGAAGACTTAGGGAATGGCGTGTTGCGCTTGCATGAAAAACTAAAACACTATCCGCCGGTTGGCTCTTTGACCAGTTCAAAAGGTGATCGTCATAGTGATAGATACGCCCCTGCCTTTCAGGTTAAAAACTCTCGTAATATCGTATTTGATGATGTCACCGTGCATCATGCGTTAGGTATGGGATTTTTGTTTGAGCGCAGTGAAAACATCAAAATTGTAAATTCAGGTGTGCATTTAAGAGACGGCGCACAACGACTTATTTCGTCAACTGCAGATGCCACACACTTTGCTAACTGTAAAGGCGACATCTTGGTTGAAAATAGTCGTTTTGAAAACATGCTAGATGATGGCACTAACGTACATGGCACTTACACCATTGTGGATAAAGTCATTGATAATAAAACCGTAAGAGTGAAGTTTGGCCATTTTGAACAAATGGGATTTGAATTTGCCGCTAAAGGTGATGATATCTGGTTTGTACATCAACCTAATGTAGGGCGAGCAGGTGTCGCTACCGTTGAAAGTGTGCGAGTGATTAACGAGAAATATACCGATATCCGTTTTACCTCGGCACTTCCTAGTCAGCTTAAAGTGGGGGATTTGTTAGAGAACAAAACCTGGAATCCTACTTTTACAATGCGTGGTAATGTTATTCGTGACCATAGGGCGCGAAATATTGTGATAAAAACGCCGCTCAAAATTGTTATAGAAGACAACCACTTGTCTTCAATGATGTCATCTATTTTATTTCGTGGTGAAACCTTCTTTTGGTTTGAATCAGGCATAGTAGAAGATGCGACTATACGTAACAATGTATTCGAAGATTTTGCCTACGCAGGCAAAGAGCACGCGGCTTTGTACATCACACCTCGTTTGGGGAAAACCTTTGATCAGACTCAGGTTTTTGACAAAAATATTCGCTTTGAGAATAACACCATAAAAACCTTTGGTACCCGTATTGTTTGGGCTGACAGAGTGGATGGTTTGCTGATCCAAAATAACACTATTGAACAATCTATAGATAAGCCGGTGTTACACCCAAACCGTCCTTTATTTGAGTTTATGCATAGTAACAATGTTGAGCTGAAAAATAATAGCTACAAGGGAGACTATGGCTTTGCCGTTAAAGCAGACGAGCATAGTAAAAAGACCTTAAAAGATGACGGCTCTATCGCCAAATAATTTTTCGCTATCGGACTCAGAAAATGCATATTACAAACAGTAAATTTGTCAAAAAACACATGACAACCTTAGGATTAGGCTTGGCCTTGTTGCTAGCCGCTCAGCAAGTCATTGCCGGTACAATTATTGATGTTAGCCAGTATGGTGTAACGAAGAATGATGGATCGGATAGTACTTACCAAATCAGAAAAATATTGGAAATGGCAAAACAGCAAGGTGCCACTAAGATTGTTTTTCCAAAAGGGAAGTACGATTTTTATCCGGATCGTGCGATGCAAAAAAATGTATATATCAGCAATAACGATCCCGGTGTCAAGCGTATTATATTTCCTTTGGATGGTTTCGAAAACCTAGAGATAGACGGCCAAGGTTCAGATTTTATGTTCCACGGTGGAGTCAATCCTTTTGTTCTTGAAGACGGAAAAAATATCAAGTTTAGTCACTTTTCAGTGGACTTTAAGCGTTCGTTTCACAGTGAAGCAAGCGTTCTGGCCACAGGAGATGGATACTTAGATATACACATTCCTGAAGCCTTTCCCTATAAAATTAATACTGCAGGTATTTTGACCTTTGTTGGTTTACAAGATAGTCCTCCTGGTAAAATCTTAATTCCAAAATTAGAGCGACGTATAGCGGTTGATAACGCCTCTGACTATCAATTTAAACGATTGCTAGAGTTTGATGCCAAGCTAAGAGAAACGGCTTATATGCGCAAGGATATTCAAACCGGTAACGGCTTACCCGCAGAGAAATTGCCGGGTGATAGAAACGTACGGATTTTCCAGAAAGACCTGGTAGCCACGGTGGGTAATATCATGACTTTTCAAGCTAAATATCGCAAATATCCAGGCTTTGTGGTGTCTGACAGTTCTGACGTAGTGCTCGATAATATTACTATTCATCATGCTGGTGGCATGGGATTATTGGCTCAGCGTAGTCATAATGTCACTATGCAAAACTCCAAAGTCACTCCCAGTGAAGGACGTTACGTGTCTACTACTGCCGACGCTACACACTTTGTAAACTGCACCGGAAAAATCCAACTACTGAACAATTTATTCGAAAATCAAAAAGATGACGCGACTAACATACACGGTATTTATGTGGCGGTAGATAAGATTTTAGATGCCAAAACCATAGACGTTCGATTACAACACCCTCAACAATATGGTTTTGATTTTATTGACGCCGGCGACACCTTAGAATTAGTTCATGCACCTAGCATGAACACATACTCAACGGCTAAGGTGGCGAGCAGTGAGCGTATCAGCGAAGAGATTACTCGAGTCGTGTTTCAAGACAAATTTGATAGTCGTCTACAAGAGGGCGATTCAATAGCCGAGGTACGTGACTACGCAGAGGTATTGATTAAAGGTAATACCATACGCCGTAACCGCGCTCGAGGCATGTTGCTGAATAGCCGAGGTAAAACAGTGGTTGAAGACAATTACTTCCATGCTCCCGGTTCGGCTATTTTATTTGAAGGTGACGCGAATTTTTGGTACGAGCAAGGTGGGGTTAGCCAAGCGATTATTCGCAATAACGTGTTTGACAACAGTTTTTATGCACAGTGGGGGACCGGCATAATTGCCGTTGCCGCCGGTATTGACAACAAATACAAAGAAAGCTCTCGCTACAACAAAAATATTTTGATTGAAAATAATACCTTCAAAGTGTTTGACTATGCGCCTATCCTAAATTTGTTTTCAGTAGATGGCTTAGTGTTCAAAAATAATGTAATCGAAAAAAACAGCGCTTACCCCGCCCGAGCCAAGTATAAACATCTATTTGTTGTGAATCACAGCGACGCTGTGAGCATAGAAAAAGACAATACCTTTGTGGGGTTTGAAAAGTCGAAAGAAGAATTAACCAAATTCAGCACATCTCTTTAAAAGAGGTACCTGTTGTCATTTTTAAAAGGGAGTATGAATGTGAAAAATTCTATAGCTAAATTGATTCAATTAAGCATGACTTTGGCGTTAGTTGCCGTTCCTCCAGCACAAGCGGGCGGCCTGTTTAATAAGCAAAAGTCACAACCTAATATCGTTTTGTTTTTTGCCGACGATATGGGGTGGTCGTCTCGTACTTTACGGGATCCGGTATATGAAACGCCGAATATTGAGCAAATTGCTTTGGATGGGTTAGAGTTCGAAAGTGCATACATCCCCACACCAACATGTAGCCCAAGTCGAGCAACGCTGGTGACAGGACAGCACCCTGCTCGCATTGGTATGCCAAGGCACATTCCCCATAAAAAGCAGTATGGTTTTGATAAGTTTGGTCGCACGACACAAAAGTATAACTTTTGGGAAAAAGATCCCGCTCAGGTACCGAGTGTGAATTGGTTGGACACCGAATATGTGACTTACGCAGAAGCCCTTAAAGAGCAAGGTTATTACAATCTCTTTGTTGGTAAATGGCATTTAGGGCATGAAGGTTACCACCCAACCGATCAAGGGTTTGACAAGCAAATTGGGGCAAGTAACTGGGGCCATCCCAACTCATACTATCCACCATATTTTAAAAACTCAGATGTGTACAAAGATGTAAAAGACCGGTACCTGACAGACAAACTGACAGACGATGCGGTTGAGTTCATTCAAACTTATGACAAGTCAAAGCCGTTTATGTTGTCGATGTGGTATTACGCAATTCATACCCCTTTTGAAGGGCGTAAAGACCTAGTTAAGCATTTTATCGACAAAGGCCTATCTAGCAAAGAAGCCCATCACGCGGCGTTGGTCAGCGGCATTGATGAATCGATAGGTCGTGTACGTAAAGCGCTCAAAGATAGCGGTATGGAGCAAAATACTGTGGTGATATTCTTGTCGGATCAAGGGGGGCTTTTAGAGAATAAACCTTTCCGTGGAGGGAAAAAATCGACACCTTATACGAAGGTGGTGCACGCGTTCCTTTTATTGTTAGTTGGCACTGAGTGTGACAAGAGCGGGTACAACTAACCAAAGTCTAGTGCAATCGACTGATTTGTTCCCAACTTTGGTTGAGATAGCGGGCGGCGACCCTAGCCGATATCAACATCTAGATGGTGTGTCTTTATTGTCTACCATTCAACAAAATAGCATGTTGCAAAGAAATGAACCCTTATTCGGCTATCGAGCTTATGAAGACCTGTATGCGTCTGTACGAGAAGGAGACTGGAAGTTAGCCGCGTATCGCAGTGGTCGCAAAATGTTGTACAACATCCGCCAAGACATAGGTGAGAAAAATGATCTGTCAGTTCAGCATCCAGAGATAGTAGATAGACTTACGACTAAGTTAGTGGCGTGGGAAAAAGACATGAAGCTTGAAAAATATTCGGGTGTGCAGTAGGCGCATTGGTAGTCCTTGTTCGGCTCTGCGTTGGGCCAACTAATTGGCCATGCTAGACAACACTATGCTGCCCTTCATAGTGCCTGTTTTTATCGGTAGCGGGGAGCAGCTATGTATTTAGATGTCACCAACCAGACCATTAAATATATGCTGGGTCAGATTCTTATTTAACAATGATGCATTTTTGTATCATTATTAACGGCTTGGACGTACCTCACTGAAACTGAAAATATACTAGTAATATGAACAAATTAGCCACTCTTGGCCCTAAAGGCACCTACTCAGAATCTGCTGCGTTAAAATATATTCAATCGACTAATAGTCAATACGAGATTGAGTATTTTGGCTCGATCAAAAAAGTCCTGAATTCAGTGGGAGTCAGCAGTGATATTGCGGTACTGCCGATTGAGAATTTTTCTGAAGGGTATGTGTCTTTGGTGTTAGATCATTTGATTGATAGTGATTTGAGCATAGTATCGGAGCTGCTTTTGCCTATACAGTTTTCCTTTGTAAGTGATACCGCCGATTTGACTGCAATAGATAGATTGTTTGTCCAGTTTGTAGCAAAAGGGCAATGTTCTGAATATATTGATGGACTCGATAACACGCAAATTATCACCACTCAAAGCAATATAGAATCCCTTAATCGTGTGCTGCAAGAAGCAGGTAACTGTGCTGCTATTGTACCTTCTGGCTCGTTTGACCCGACAACGTTTAAACATGTGGTCGAAAACGTTAATGATTACAAAAATAATCAAACGCGATTCTTGGCGTTATCCAAATACCGTAGTCAAGTTGATGATGTGCAGGCAAATACACATTGGAAAACTAGCTTGGTGGTGTTTGACGATCATGACAGACCAGGTTTGTTAGCTGAGGTTTTAACCTCTTTTGCCTCTCGGCAAGTCAACTTAACCTCTATTATTTCTAGGCCTACCAAAATTGAATTCGGCCAATATAATTTTTTAATCGATGTGCAAGGTCATTACCGTGAGCAAGCGGTGGCAGAAGCTATTGATGAAATTAACAAAATAGCCAAAGTAAAAAATATGGGATCTTACCCTGCAGCCAAAGTACATGTGACTATTGCTAGTTAACCTGAACTCGATGTATGGAGTCCATACATCGAGTTCAGGTGAGTTAAAATTGTTGTAACATAGTTTGCTCATAATCGGCAGCCCTAAGGGTAACCTTGTATTTTTCTGCCAGTGCATCGAGCTCGGCTTGTTTAACCACTAATTCGTCCATCACTAGCGTATTGTCGTCGAGTTGCCAGAGTTGACGAGAGCCTGCATAGCAAAACTCCATCGCGACCAGGGCATCAATATTGCCAGCTTGTGCGGCTAGTTTTAACTTGGGCATTTTTCGGTTAATTTTATTTAGGCTTTGTTTTAAATCCCACACGTAGGCGACTTCGGTCATAAAGTCATGGTAGCGAAATTTGTTTAACAGCAAGGCAACAACGACTCCTGCGGCTATGACACCCAACAAATTCCAATGGAAATGGCTACCACTTTCATCTGGAAATAGCGCAATCAAGCTTTGTGAAATGGCTAAACAGCCAACCAATAAGGCCAAGATACAGGCGACAATAACAATATTTAGGTGTTTGCGATAACGGGCTTTATTTATATTAATGAGTTGCATTTAATTTTACCGACTGAATAACAATGGGAGTGCAGCTGCCTTGCGTTATAGTGCTTAAGGCAAGGCGGTAGCTGTCACCAATTTGGGGTGTTGAGTTAAATAGTGTTAACTCTACTTCATATTGATTGGTGCTACTTTTTAGTAGCGCATAACTGGTTTTTAGTTGCAACACGCTGGCTTGTTCGGTTGAGGATACATAAGTACAAGGCCCGCCTGTTTTTGTTTGCAAAACACATGCACTTAACAAGCTCGTAAGCAAAGTTAACATGAGTATATTGAGTGTTGTCATTTTGTCTCTGTTACCTATTTGCACAAATCTAGTCTAGGTATTTGTCGGCTTCTTGCAAGAAACTTTTTACGAAAGGGTCAAACTCTTGGGATTTGGTATATTGACCTCTGAAGCACTGTTCACCGGCGAACAGCCACCCTTGAAATGCCCATGTATAGGAGCGCTTTAGCTGTGCTTTTTCGATGATAACATCACCTAAATGTTGCTGTTGCTGCCACAGTTTTTGATAAAAGCGCGCTGAATTTGCTAGGCTAATTGCATCCTGTAACGGCTGACCACAGTCACTAATAAAGCGTGCAGGTAATTGACTCTGTTGGCCTCCATCTTCTAACAAGAAGGGAGCGTTTCTGGTGGTGGTTACAATGGCAAAATGGCCAATATCAAACAGAGTCGGTTCGGTTGTGGTGGCTAAGCGTCTTCCGGTAATGCGCACAGAGTCTGTATGGGTTAATGTGCTATCGGCAAATTTAATTTCTATTTGATAATTCCTAGACATACTTGCTACAGGCAGTTTTAGGCTGAATTGACGAGTAAGTGCGGCTAATTCGAAATGGCCCGCTTGGTCGGTTTTGACACTTTGTTGGGAGTAAAGGTCTATGACTTCTACACCTTGTAAGGGCATACCCGTTTGGCTGTCAATTACAGTACCTTGCCAATTAGGTGACAGGTATTCTGTGCGTAGTACAGGAATACAAGCGCTTAAACTAAGGCTGACAGCGCTAAAAAAGACCAAATGCAATATATATGGGTGCAAAGATAGGCTTTTTGTCCTTAGTGATTTTGCTGCTTTTTTCAAACAAAGGATTTTTATAAAAAACAGTGAGACTGTTTTTGGCGTCGATTGTTGTGTGTTCACTAGGCACAACCCTCAACAAATAATACGTGTGGTACTATGCCTGCTTTAATGTTTGTCACTTTTCCTTGCACGTAATCCACGACAATCGCCTTGCTTTGATTATTGTTATACCAGCGTAAATAGTAGCCATTTTCATATTCGTGCGCAGCAACTTCGACCTGTGGGTGGGCTTGTTTAAATGCCGCTAGATCCATCAAGTTGTTTGCTAACGAGTAAAATGGACTGTCGGTGCCGAGCACCTGAATATCCTTTGTTTCTACGCGCACAATTATTCCTTCTAACAGCATAGCCTCAACTTCTGGATATTTGTCAATGGCAACGTATTGGCAGTCAGACAATTGGGAGTCGAGATAATGAAACGTTAGCGCGGTATCTTTAACAGAATGAGCAAAAACTAATTCGCCAAATTGGTCGTGGTGCAATTTAGTTGATTGGGCAGAAAAACTGATAAAAAAACAGCTTACAAAAGTAAAAAACATCAAAGACTTTTTGACATGTAACTGCATATTATTCATTCCTAGCCAGTTAGCTATAACTACTTACGCTGAGATTATACCCATGTTGACTTAAAATGCGGTAATACATTTAAGCTTATTCATATGTAAAATTAATGATTCATATTTTTAAAAAGTATGTAAAAATTAATACACAACACTTTGAGAGAATTAAGACACATGATTAGAAAATTAACACTCGTTTGTTTATTCACCGTTTTGCTTGGTATACAACACAGTCACGCTATGACTGCCACTAAAATTCAATTTGACCGAACTAAAGATCTTTTGTTGCTGCAATATGATAGTAAGCCTGATCCCGATGATATTTATGCTATTGCGGCTGCCGGCAGTATCCTAGGCACACCGAGATTTTCAAGACATCAATTATTATGCTGTGTCTGGTGCCTACGGAAAACAAAAAGGTAAGTTCATGCATTCACCGGAGCTATTTAATTTGGCTTTTGGTGAACAAAACGTGAAATGGACCGACAGGCATACCGACAATGCTGGCTCGGTAATACGTTTGAAAAATAAAGCCAGCGAAATTATCCAGGCGGGTGGTCGAGTGTGGGTTGCAGAAGCTGGTCAGTCCGATGTCACCGCGGACTGGATTGCTGCGCTTATCGCTGATGGTATGAATCCTGCGATCATAAAAAAACAGGTGATAGTGGTGCAACACAGTCTTTGGAATGAAAATCAAACAACAGAAAATGATTTAGCCTACGTCAAACAAAAGTCTTGGTATGTTCAGCTTGACGATGGCAATGCTCCTTACGGCTCAACTGAGTGGGGCGATCGCAGTGATTACAGTACTCCTGGCTATCAGGAAAAAGACAAACGCTTTATGCCTGCCGCTATGAATTCTTCAGTCGCGAAAGCTAAAGCTTTATGGAGTAAAGCTGATGAAGTGATTAATGGTTATCACCCAGAAGGTTTTTCTGAAGAATGGTCTGCACTGCATTACGGTGGCGTCGATTTTTCTGATACTTCTGAAGTGTGGTTTATCTTGAATATGTCAGGTTTGCATACTATTGAACAGTTTTGGAAAGCGTTTGTGACAGGACAGGCGGGCACGCCAATTGATCCTAACAGTGGTCTGAAAACACACTAATTGGGTCGTACTCGTATTCTAAGGCCTTCATTATCCGAAGGCCTTTTTGTACATAGAGCGGCTATCGCTAGCCCGTTGTGTCATTGCTAGCTGTTTTGATGTATTGCCACTGGCGCCATGCCAGTATAATTAATAACAGACCAATGTTTATTGTCAGTGCACCACCACCAGATGTACTGGTTTCTGGGTCGATGCCTTTTACTATTTCTTCTACTTTTTGCACCGCCACACCACCTGGGTCGTCTATACTGCCGTTTTCGATGCCGTCTGCATCATTCGGGCCACCATCCTGGATGGTTAATCGCAGACAGTCGTCACCTTCGGTTAAGTCTGCTGTATAAAGATTACTACTCGGTGGCGGGCAAACGTCATTAACAGATGAGGTTGAGGCTAGGGCATTTTGTGCATTTTCAACAAAGTCCGCCCAGCCTTGAGCTTCGGTGTATTTCCTATAGATAGCAAATTCAGGAATGCTTTGTTGCAAAGGTAATACGATATCAACAGAACGGCCAACGGGTAGAATGTCGTGAATGGTAAAATCATAGTATTCATTCTGATGTTCAATGTTATCAGCTTGGATTAAACCGGTCGCGGTTATTTCCTGCGCAGATAACAGTACGCCATCAGACTGCTGTAGTTGTGCATATTTCCCCAAGCTCAATTCTAGGCACTGGTTCCGTTTCTACAAACTTAGTAATAGCCGAGTTAACATGAATAGGTTGAATATAAGGGACATCTGAAATATCCATAAAGGCAGGTAAGCCATCTAGGTCGCTGTCGATAAAACCCTCGGTAATATCGGTTAGACCATCACGGTCAACGTCTGTACTGGTTAACGTTGGTTGAGTCGACAGAATCGCGATATTGACCACCTCTGTAGCGGTTAAGGTATTATCTCCACTGTCGGTAACCTTTGCTGATAGAGACAAAATAGCTTTATTGGTATTAGGCAGAGTTAAGTTGTCTGGATCGATGATGGCAACAAGTTGGTTGGCACTTACTAGGGCTTGATAGCTTGCTGGAATGTTCCATTCAATAATATGTGTATCGTCAACATTAGAGTCATCAATATCTAAGGTGATAGTGATTTCACCATCATCTTTGGCAACGGTTGATAAATTTTGTCCTTTCTGTGTCACCCGTGCATTTAGTTTAGGTGCTAGGTTTTGTTCACTGACGGTGATGGTGTGAGTGGCTTGTGAGCCCACATTAATACCTTCACCAAACTGCAGAATTAGTTGTTCATCGCCTTCTTCCTGAAAGTCTTGATTCAGTTTTATATGTACATAGGCTACCGTGCCTTCTTCAATGACCACTATGCTATTGTCTAATTCGTAGTCAAACTTATCTACCGTACCAACAACAGCAATGGGAATACTGAATGGATAGCGAGGTGGAACACCCGATAATACGATTTTAACGCTAGCAGTTGCACCTTCGGCGACTGTTTGGTCGGCTTCAAAGTCGACCAATGGATAGAGGTTAATGGTTTGCTGTTTATAGGCAATATTGCCTGCTTTATCAACGGCTTGCCAGGTAATGGGGTGAAGCCCTGATTGCAAAACTTGCAGACCTCGTTCAAACCCTACAGGCGTTAAGTTACAACAATTGTCGCCATCTAGGCCGTCATTTGCAGTGATACTGGTTGCCGCTTCTAATGTTTGCTTGGTTAATTGCGTAAAAATATGCTCAGCATTGAGATGTAGCGCTTGAGGAATATCTATCTCTGGCGGGTAGTCATCAATTAGCGGATTATTGCTGTCTTTGGCTTCATCAAGGTTTATCACACCATCTAAATCACTGTCGAGTAGTGCATCGGCTGGGTTTAACGGATTAAATCCATAGGTGTTTTCAAATACATCGCTCATGCCGTCGTTGTCGTCATCAAGATCCGCATTATTTCCCACACCGTCTTTGTCACTGTCAACTGATTCGGTCGCGTCTAATGGCATTTCGTCTACGTTGTCTACTACGCCATCACCATCATCATCGTTGTCAAACACATTGCCTAATCCATCTAAATCCGTGTCTAGTGTCTCAACCGGATCAAGGGGGAATGCATCGTCGATATCACTGACCCCATCATTGTCGTCATCACTGTCGGCATTGTTGCCTATGCCATCGGCATCGGTATCTTGCCATTCGCTATTATCTAATGGGAATAAGTCTACATTATCAGGGACTTGGTCGTCGTCATCGTCTGTATCTAAGTTATTGCCTATACCATCAAGGTCGGTGTCTAACCATTCTGAAATATCTAGTGGGAAGACATCGTCGCTATCAATTGAGCCATCATTGTCGTCGTCGCTGTCGGCATTGTTACCTATGCCATCTACGTCTGTATCTAACCACTCGGCACTGTCTAGTGGGAAGATATCAGCTGCGTCATTGACGCCGTCATTATCATCATCTTGGTCTGCATTATTCCCTAAACCATCAGCGTCTGTATCAAGCCATTCTAGTGGATCAAGTGGGAAATCATCAGCCGAATCAACAAACGAATCGTTGTCGTCATCGCTGTCGGCGTTATTTCCTATGCCATCGCCGTCTGTATCGACTGACTCTGCAGGGTCAAGCATAAAGGCATCTTCACTATCAATGGTGTTATCGCCGTCGTCATCGTGGTCGGCATTATTTCCTATTCCATCGCCGTCTGTATCTAGCCACTCCGAGCTATCTAGCGGGAATGCATCGTTTACATCCACAGTCCCGTCGTTGTCATCATCAGCATCAGATAAGTTGTTGCCTAAGCCATCTCCGTCGGTATCATCCCATTCGTCTTTATTAAGTGGAAATGCATCTAAGCCATCTTCTACACCGTCACCATCATCATCGGTATCGGTAATATTGCCAATGCCATCGCCGTCTGTATCTGTATCTTCAGCCATATTTAATGGGTCGGGGTCAATCGCGTCAGCGACACCATCTCCATCGTCGTCAGTATCCGCGTTATTGCCTATGCCGTCGCCGTCAGTATCTATGGTTTCTGTGCTATCTAGTGGGAATACATCTATACCGTCTGCTACGCCATCGCCATCATCGTCGGTATCGCTGTTGTTACCTATTCCATCATTATCGGTGTCTATATATTCTGTGGGATCTAGAGGGAAAGCATCGCTGGCGTCTGTCACTCCATCGCCGTCATCGTCACTGTCGGCGTTGTTACCTATACCGTCACCGTCAGTGTCCAAATATTCTGCTGGATCAGTCCTAAAGGCATCGATGCCGTCGGCAAATCCGTCGTTGTCGTCATCGGTGTCTTCGTTGTCACCAATCATATCCCCGTCATTGTCATACCACTCAGTGGGATCATCAGGCCAAATATCATTAATGTCGAATATGCCATCACCATCTCGGTCAGGGTCTGCGTTGTCGCCAATACCGTCATTATCTGAATCCAAAGTCTCAGCGGCATGCAACGGAAATGCGTCATCGATATCCACTACGCCGTCATTGTCGTCATCATCGTCTGTATTGTTACCTATACCATCTTTATCGGTATCAACTTGTTCGTCCGGATCGGTGGGTAAAGCATCATATAAATCTATAACGCCATCATTATCATCATCAGAATCAGCATTGTTACCAATTAAATCGCTGTCAGTGTCTTCCCATTCTGTTCTATCTAATGGAAAAGGATCGTTTGTGTCAACAACGCCATCATTATCATCATCTAAATCGGCGTTGTTACCTAAACAATCACCATCGGTGTCTAACCACTCAAGCGGATCTTCAGGAAAAGGGTCGTAAAAATTAATGACGGGGTCGGCATCTCGGTTATTGTCATCGGCATCCAGCACACCATCACCATCGTCGTCAACGTCGTCTAAGTTGCTGATCCCATCTAAATCGTAGTCATAGTGCCGAGCAGGATCATTAGGAAATAAATCAATGTTGTCGTCATAGCCATCGTTATCTGAGTCAGTTGTAGTCAAAGGTGGTGGACCTAAACAGGTCACAACTTGAGCATTGCTTTTTGCGGCCACGCTAACCCAATCATCATTAGTAGAGGAAGACTAATGACGGTGAGTTGTTGCCAACTTCGCCAGTGGGTTATGCTGTTTTGCGTTTTAGTTTTATACATTAACAATACTCTTTTCTAACTTATTGACTACTTTGTGTTGCATCCTTGGGACCGATATTTTGAGCGTAAAGCTAGCAGTCATGTTTACTTGCTGGCCCCTAGCATGTTCAAGAATGTACAGGTGCTATTTTTATGGGTTAGTTACCGTAATAAGTAGGACCAAAGTTGAAGTTAAATTTTACCCCTAAAAAAGCGGAGCTTATGCTGCCAAACTCAGACATGTCTGGAAAGTGTTTGATCCCTAATGAAGCGGAGATATTGGAGCTGACCTTATAGTGCGCTGATAGGGCGACAAAAGCACTAATATCACCACTTTCTGAAAAGTACTTTTCTTCATCTAGTTCTGCCCAGGTGAATTTGTTCTCAGTGAGAGATACTGCGGCACCTGCTTGAAACTCAAAACTCAAGCGGCGCATAGTTGGACTGCGCGCAAAGAGTGGATGGCGATAAGATAAGGCGGCTTCAGCATGGTTCATCGGAAATTCTAATTCACTGCCGTTCCATTCGACAAAGACGTCATTGTATCGGCTTAGACCTAAGCGCCAGTAAAATGGACTTCTACGAGAAAAATTATCGGTAACGTAAATTTCATAACCTTGGGTTTCCCGCTCTGTTCCTTGGTGCCCATTAATACCTAACTCCACAGCATGAGTAGGCAAAGAAACTGTAACTAAAGTCAAAACTGTAGACAAAACGGCGACAAATTGCCTCTTCATAGAGGCACAATGTTTTACAAATTTGGTAGGTGTTAGCATAAATTCCTCAATTTAAATTCGCTTGATGCATTTAGGGGTTTCGCAACAAGCATGTACTGCAAGTATCAAACCAACAGCCATGAGTTAACAAGTTATCGGCCGTTTTCAACATTTCTTCTGATAAAGTAGCCAAGTTTTGTTGATTGGCTGAGCATTGAGACGGATATCTGTTAGCTGCAGTTTCTGGTTGGTTAGCTGGTATGTCGCTCTAAAACTAGTCAGCTCATTACCATGTAGTGACTGTGCTATGTACTTGGCTAATTGCCAATCAATTTGCCGAGGAAATAAACGTATTGGCGTGCCTGTTACCGAAAATGCGGCTAACCAATGTTGTTCTTTCACCGACAAACTACCTTGCGCTATACGGATCCAAGTACTGAAATTTTGCACTTTTGATTGATTGAGATGGGTAATATTGTTGCCGTTTAAAACGGCAAATTGACTGCCCACGCATTGGTACATAAAGTCAAGTATTTCCTGCCTTTGTACGCTATTTTGTGGCCACGCTATTTGAATATCTATTCCTTGGCTACTGAGTTGTTGGTATAGCTGTTGAGTACTTTGCGGGGGAGTGTTTTTTTAGAAGATTGCCCTGTATGACTAGCGGATCTTGCAGCCTGTGTTTGTATTTGTTGCTTGGCTGTCGGCCTTTTTTCAAGGGGATGTGCAGACGAAGTGCTTTGTTTGATTGGCGCTGGTGGCAGAGGCAATGGCTGTATGCTGAGGCTATTCATCGACATTTGTTGAGAAGCCTCCTTGGGTAAGGGGCTACTTTTCTTATTGTCATCTAGCCAGTAGTACGGCAGCACAACACTTATCAGCCATGCAATAAAGATAATCAGCATCAAGGCCCTTACTAGCCCAAGACTTTGTTGCAGGGTTTTAGTGATGACTGACATCGTTACTTGAGCGCCCTAGTCAACTAACACCTGGAGGGACGATAGTTCCATTTTTTCTGCAATATCTTGCAACTTTGCTTGTCGGTGGCGTTGTAAGTTACTAGCAATAGTATCATTGGCAGAAGATTTATTGGCTGTTTTCGGTATCTGGGGATGGGCATTCTCAGCCGCTATGGGGATACCTTTAGAGCTAGGCAATGAAACCAATTGCTCTTGCTCTGGGAGCAGTTCTTGGGCGGGAAGATTCAATGTTTGTTGTTGAGCAATTTGTTGGTTTATCAATTCGTTTTCAAGTTGCGCAATTCTGTTTTCTAGCTGTTCAATCTGAGTTTGTTGTTGATTTTGCGGTTGGCTAGGCTCAATCTCGCGGTTTTTTGATGGACTCACTGTTGGCGCGTCTAGGGCTATTCTTGGTGTCTTTTTCGGGGCGGGTAAAACTACTTCACTGTCTACCAACCAGGCTTGTCCAGCGGGAGACTGCAGCACTAAATAAATAGCTCCGACTAAGGCTGCGATAAAAAATAGTGTTTTCATAAATTACTCCGTTTCAATTTTGCTGTAGCGTAAGCTGACCCACGCTCGAATGATTGCCGAGCTAGGAAGGCCAACCACTGTGGTCATGAACGCCATAGAGAACTGCTCGGTTAATTCGCCAATTATGCCGTTGACTGAACTGGGGCTAAGAGGCTGTTCTGACAAGCTGCCGATACCTAAACTAATGCCCAATAACGTAAATGTCAGGGCTAAGGTAGAAATTCCATTCGCTGCTTGTATGCCGACATCATATAAAAAGGTGTTGTTTTTACTGGCTTGAATCGAGGCGCCTGCTACCACTCCAATAGAGAATAAAGCACTGAAAATAATTACGAAGCCCCAGCTAAAAACACTTTGCAGCCAAGTAACTAAATCGATAACCGGCATTTGAGTTAAATAGCTGGCTACCGCTAACAAAATGATCCCAGTGCCCAAAAACAAACCAATTAGGTTGGCCGTTGAAGGAATAGCTTTGATGGCAAACATTATCTGTGTCCCGCTTTGGCAGAAAGAATTGATTGACTGGTTAGGTCTAACTCAGATAGCCAATGAGACATGGGAGGTAACTTTTTTTCAGCACTAGAATGAACCAAAAACGTTAACTCATAACGGTTGAACGCGTTTTGAGCCAATTGACTGCTACTTGATGTTACCCTGTCATCACGCAATACCATACGTTCCATATCGACTAAACGACGATAAATGTTCTGAGACTTTTGTTGGCGCTGATGTAAGTCTAGCGATGGGTCTAACTGAATATTGAGCAAAGCGGCCCGCTCTCTTTCTAAATTTTCTAAACTGCGCAGGTTGTTGGCACTGATATTGGGGCTAACTAGGCTGATCAATACGGCAAAAACAAATAGTGATTTCATGATGGTTCCTTACAGTTGTTCTTTATAAAAATAAGTCAGCCACATCGGCAGTTTTAGTTCTATTGCCTTGAGTAATATCGATATTATCGTCGCCATAGCTGATTTCGTATTCTAGAGCTTGGGCGTCTAAGGCGACGAGTTTGGCCATGTAGCTAAACATAAGTGCTTCTTGATCTAACAAGGATTGCTGGGTTGACGCCTCCATTAATAGCTGGCGCACATATTCCTCACTCGTGACTTCTTTATCGCCAAGGGTAGGGGCTGCATTGGCTTTATGTTGTGAAATGGCATCTTTCAGGCTTTCGACTTTGGCCAAATTAGCTGCAAACTCATCAGCGTAGGGCGAACGTTGATCTAGGCCTGTATGCATCAAACTGCTGTCCACTTGTGCCATTACGTTTTTCATTCTTTGCCGTGCTTCAACTTGCTTTTGTCTAAGTTGATAGATCTCACCTTGAGATATGCGACCGTTTTTATTGCGTAATTTACTGAGTACGGATTCGTATAGCGCCTGTTTTTTAGACAGAGCGTTTTGCCGCAGGGCTTGTGCTTCCTGCAGCAAGTCTAAATACTCGGATTTTTGCTGAACCAACTCAAACCTTTGGCTGACGAGATCGTCACCTTCGCTGTCGATCATTAATGCTTGCAAGGATTTCAGTTGAGACAATTTACCTTGCATTTGCTGTTCAAGCTCCACTATGTGTAACGCCATAGGTGAAGCGGAGAAGTCTTGTTGGATTCGTTTTTCAATAATATTTGCCGGAAGCTTTATGAGCTTGTCACTTGCCACAGGCTGCCAGTCTTGTTCGGTATTGGCCAGTAGATTACTGCTACCTAGACAAATAGTTAAAATAAACGCGGAGATGATCGGATGGTTTTTCATTTTATCTAACCCTTTTAGTGACTTAGCCAGTATTGATTGCGCTCTATTTCCGTCCGTAAATTGGCTGGGATATTTAGCGCGGTTAACTGATGAGGTGACAGGTTTTGTTGATTGAGTAGTGCAGTAGCAGTATCAAAGAAAGAGCTGTAATCAGCAAAATATAGATCTTTATCGGGAAATTTATTGCGTGCTTTACTTAAGGCGATGTTCGCTGCATCTATGTCGCCGCCTTTGATGAAGTTCATTACCGATAATGCCATGAGACGTAAAGCCTGGTCAGCATCAGGATGGCGTTTGGAAAATTGAATACCATCAACGCAGCGCAGCATGGCTTTCGCAGAGGCTAAATATTGGGCTGTTTGGCCAGAGCGTTGGGCAAAGTTATCCATGTCTATGGCTTGCTCCTTACAACTAACGTCTATGTACTGATACGGCTCATAGTCATATGCTTGATTGCTGGCTGGTACTAGTGGTGTACTAGATTGAGTAGACGAACACGCGCTGATAGCGACTGCCAGTACTAGACTAAGCAGTGCGTTAACACTGTTTTTTGGATGAGATAGATAATCCATAAATCACTCCTGTTATTGGTATAACAGAGGTTATAAAAACCTTAGAGGAATTTTTTATTTAACCTGAGTTCTGGATAAGAATTATCATTTAAGCCAAACAATCCTGCGCCGCTAGACACAAAAAGGGCGTTATCGAGAGGTTCGGCTTATCCAGGATTCAGGCTATTTAGCTGCAAACTTAGCTAGTCATTGAATTATATCAAATAGAGGAGAGAGTGAATTTCGACAGTTTATCACTCCCTTCAAGAGGTCTGAAGTGGCGGCACTACTGCCTTATAGACTCGAGTCAGTTGTTACCTTAACCCATTGTTGTTGATGCTTAATTACTTCAAATCTAGCCCATTGATGAAACTCACTACGTAGGCAAATATCAATTTTATAAGCTCCGTCACCACTTAACACTTTATAGATCACTTGATCTCGATGAGGTTGGCTGTCTGTTGGTGCTGCATCAACGATCTGGCGAATGCTCCATAAATTGCCCATTTTGCCATTGCTATAAATACGCCCAGCCAAAATTTCAGCCGGATGAGTAATGTTCTTTTCAGCATGTTGCTTGGCTAATTCCAACAGATCAGCCAGTCCTTCGGGCGTAATATCTACATAAGAGTCTAACTCTTGCATTGCAGCAGCAAAGTCTTCGTGGGTGAGTTCGTACTGCCTGTTTATAGGTTTGGTTAATGCTGATTTCTTTAGTCTGTGAGTTAAGTGAGCAGGATATCGACACCACTTAAAAAGGCCGTTGTATATAACGCTAAACAATAAAATAATCACTATGTTGATGATGACCGGTAGCAGAATATATTGATAGCCCATATCGGTAATCGTTGGACCACCAATAACAACGGTTAAAGCGGTCGCCCCTCCTAGCGGGTGAATACAGTGTAAATAGTACATTGCGCCTATTGCCAAGCCAACGGCTAGGCCAGCAACGATAAAAGAATCACCAAACAATTTAAAGCAGCTAATTCCAACTAATCCTGACAGAATGTGTCCACCGGTCACAGCCCAAGGTTGCGATAACGCACCATGAGGAACGGCAAACAGGAGTACTGCGCTTGCGCCCATAGATGCAACAACTAACACACCACTTGTTGAATCTAAAATATCCCCTTCGACTAGTATTTGTGCCAGCCAGAAAATACAGCCAATACTCAGTGAGCCACCGAGAGCCGAAATTAGTTTTTCTG
This sequence comes from Paraglaciecola aquimarina, assembly GCF_032464635.1. Lineage (NCBI taxonomy): Bacteria > Pseudomonadati > Pseudomonadota > Gammaproteobacteria > Alteromonadales > Alteromonadaceae > Paraglaciecola > Paraglaciecola aquimarina. Next base: position 4,671,105 of record NZ_JAWDIO010000002.1, on the reverse strand, counting down.
CATGACTAGTAGAGTTGGACGTATAGCCAACGAGTGATCGCAATTCATGAATGAAAGGTTTCAATATTATTTTCTTACTGCCCGCACCAAATTAGTGCTTAACTTTAAAGTATAACCGGCGGGCTTGGCAATATGTTCTGCTAGATGTTGCGCGAATTTAGTGCATTGGTCGCTTGGTTAAAAAACTAATGGCGAAAACGCTAGCGGCTAGCCTTTATATGCTGGGAGAGCTCAGATTATTAGCAAGGGCGCATATTTGCTCTAGGATTGTCTCGTGCTGGCTGGACTGCAACGCTGGCGTTTTCACTATAATTACTAACCTGAGTTCTGGATAAGAAGTATCGTTTAAGCTAAGCAATCCAATGCCGCTAGACACAAAAAAAGCGTTATTGAGAGGTTCGCTTATCCAGGATTCAGGTTTATTAGTACTGCCACAAGCTCTAGCAAGGCTAAAATGTTTGAGTCTATAAACCTTGCAATCGTCTTTATGACAATCGTTTATAGTTTGCTCGTTAAGAGCTAGTTAGTGGTACTTGGGCCGCTTCACTTATGGTCTGATAATTGGCAGCTACCACACAATTTCGTCCTCTGTCTTTGGCTATATATAGACGTTGGTCGGCGTTGCTGAGTAATTCGTCGAAGTTTTCACCATCAATTCCAAACATTGATATGCCTGAGCTGAAGGTGATAGGGATTGTTAGTTCACCATAGACAAAAGGTAAGTTTGATAATTGCTGTCTGATTGAGTTGACATGGTTGAAACAATGCTCTTGATTGGCACCCGCGACGAGCAAAGCAAACTCCTCACCACCAAATCTGGCAAACAAATCTGTTTTTCTGATTCTATCCTTAATAAATTTGGCCACATACTGCAAAGATGCGTCGCCAACAGGATGGCCATGCTTGTCATTGATATTCTTGAAAAAATCGATATCGAACAGCACAACGGCTAGAGCAGAGTTGTTCCGTTTAGCGCTTTCGGCATACAGCCTAAAGGTTTCAATTAGCCTCATACGATTAGCTAAGCCAGTTAACTTATCTGTCCCTGCCAATTCTAATAGCCTTTCTTCATTTTTTTCTCTATTTACTTCATAAACATGGGCTAAAGAAATCATTAAGCATGAGCTAAGAATGATGTTGAGTGAGTCAGCAATATTGACCGCCAAGTCAGTACTTATAAAACGGATATGGTACATGGCGACCCCAAGGGTTATAAAGGTCACAGAATACCAAAAGCCTTGTTTTCGACCCATGAGTAGGTATGAAATTACGGGTATGGTTAGTATCCAAACAAATATGGAAGAGGCTGAATTCGGTACATACATGGCGTATATCATTGCGCAAAAAAAGGCAATAAGTAAGCTTTGACCAAAAGCTGAAAATTTTTGACGACCATTATTTTACGCCATAAAAATGCGGATATTACACTGTAAGTAAGTTCAATTATTGCTAGCGGTATCAAGCCACGATAGAAATTAATAATAGAAAAAACGAACCCCCCTACCATGATCATAAATAACAATCCTCGCAATACGTTACGCCTGTAATGCATATTTTGTTCTTTAGTTGTCCGCATATAATTCCTTGTTGCAGTGTTGTGTTGGCAGCGTTTGTTAGCTTCTGGTTATTTCTTGACCCACTGGCCATTGGTCCAAAGGTAGTGCCCAGGGCTGGTTTTTTGATAAGCTTTCTGGGCCGCTAGTTTTTCTACTTGCTGCAAAGTAATCCCGTTTTTGCTGGCTAATTTTTTATATACCTCTTTACGTTTTTCGTTGATTTCAGTGACGAGGCTTTGCGCATCATTTTGCGCTACGACTACACCTAAGTAGCCATTATCTTTTTCACCTACCAATCCTTTTTGTTTTGCTTCGTCTAGCTCTAGTGCGAAAACGATAGAACTAAAAAGAAACGCTATCATCAATAGTGCGTTAAGTATCATTTTGTTTTTCATGAAATTTCTCCTAAATTGGTCTAAAACAAGCTACTGTCGTCACTGAATACATCATCGAGTTCTTTATCAACTTTAACTCTGATTTCATGATCTATTTTTACATTGATATTAATAGTAATGGGCTCTTTAGTTTCGACTTGCACTTTGTGTGTGCAAGCAGTTAGCAAGCCCATGCCGATGAGTACCCAATAGTTTGTTTTCACTTTTGATCACCTTGCGTTATTTTTTGTTCGATGCTGTTTTCAACGGAATTGACTAATCGTATCGACTCTAACAAAGAAAATATATTTTCTTCATGGTTATAATTGAAATTGACACTTTGGTTTTGTCTGGATTGTTACCTTGTAGGGCGAAATCAAAAAATACCCAGCCTTCTGGGTTAAACTTTACCTTACTTTCGAGTTGGGTAAAGTTAAGATTTTCTAATAATGCCAACTGCGGTTGTTGGGATTTAATAGAATCAAAATATGGGTTATCAGTGATGGTTAATTTCCCTCCCGTTAGGCTGGTCATCCAACCATCTTCAATTTTTATTCCTTGTTGATCCATCACTATGGGCAGTTCACCATTTACAGTGCCGGTAATGTTAATGCCGGGTTGTTGCTGCAATGCGACCACTTGGGCTAAATCAATATCCTTAAAATTGACTTTAAACTGCTGGTCCTGACCATCTAGGTGTAACTCTGCCAATGAAAATTGACCGCTAAATATTTCACCTTGTACTTGTTTTAAGCTTAATTGCGAGTTTTTAGCAATCAGGTTGGCGCTGACTTGGCGAATCGGCACCCCCACATCAATTGACTCTATATGCAAATTTGATTGGATGATCTGTAGCCCAGCTGGATCATAAGTCAATGGCGTTTGGTAAGTGACATTGTTTACCTGGTAATCTTGATATTGTAATTGTAAGTGTTGAATATTCACTTGCCCAGTGGTGATAAGAGGCTGTTCATCTTGGGGCAACTGTATTGCAAAATCCGCCCCAAGTGTGCCTTGTGAAATGGTGAGTGCATCGTCTATTTGCGATAAGACTGGTTGTAAATAGGCGATAGGTTGCGATTTTAATTGTATATTTACATTACCTTGCTGTTGTTGCATGTCAAACTCAAAGCCTTGTTCTAACATAATTTTATGCTGACTAGATAAGGTACGCTCCGATAACGCTCCATGCCCAGAATGGGCTGCGCTAATTGGCATAAAACGAATATTTTGCGTCGATAAACCTGTGACACTAGTGTTGGCTGAGAAGTTCACTTGGTTAAGGGAGTTCAGGGTTAAATCGAGATGATTGCTAATCTTTTTGATGCTGCCTTGAGGGTGCTTGAGTTGAGATACTTGGTTGACTAGCGCCAGTTTTACATTCTGCAAATGTGTACCCGTCACAGAAAAAAGGCTAGTGATTTTACCTATTTGAAGTTCGCCTGCATGCAGATTGCTGCTGTCGAGTGAACCTGCCAAAGTCAACAAGTCTTGGTTTGAGCTATTGGGTGGCTTATGCTCAAAGGAGAAGGTAGCTAATAGCTGCTCTAATGTTAAGCCCTCAAACTGTACATCATGTAAAACTAACCGATGTTTATCATGCTCAATTTTGAAGTTAACCTGTTGTCCACTATTTGATCTGTTAGCTACCACATGGGATGAAATGAGAGAAGATAGGTCTACCTCTACATCTCCTGAACCTTGTAAGTCGAACATTTTAGCTGCTAGCGGTTTACTCTGTAGTGGTTGTTTAATTGATATTTGATAGCTAAAGGTCAACTCCCCCGTGGATTGATAACGCAATGGGCGAATAGTTATCGTGGCTGGTTGGGGCTGATCGCCTAGTGTTTTTGTAGTAAAGCCATGTTTTGTTTCTATTGTTAATTCTGGTAATTGAATTTGTGTTGGGTCTATGTGGATAGTTTGCGGCAAACTAAAGGAGAGCTGGGGTAAATTGTCATTATCTACGTACTCCTGCAACAACGGGCAATCAGCTGCGATAATGGTATTATTAAGTCGACTCAAATCGAGCTCCAGTTCAGACATTTCTATGTCCAAATGGGCGAGTAGTTTACCTTGAATTTTCGCATCTATCGAGCAAGAGGGGGCGCTAAGACGGCTGCTTAGGTGTATGTGGTTATCTACATTTATGTCTTTGCCGTTGTACGTTAGCGTGGTGGCTATTTGACTGGTCTGTACCTGCGCATCTTTGAATATTGTTGCGTTATCTTTGAGCAGTTGCTGCGCTTGAGGGATATACTGGCTTAAATCTGTTAATCGCCAATTTGCATTGACGATTAAAGCTTGGCCGGTAATGTCGATTGTTGCGTGCACAGCTCCGGCGACGGTCAATTGCTTGTGACTACTTGAGTCTACCGCTAAGCGTATGGGTTGCAATAATGTGTACGAGTCTAACTCAAGGCTAGCAATATGGATCTGCGGTAGTGAACTTATTAATTCTAAAAGTTCCGTGGGGGGCGTATCAGTTTGTTCGGTGTCTGCCAAATTGTCAGGAGCAAAGGGGGCTAAATGCTTAAATCTAAGCCGTTCAATATCTAATGTATGAGTCCAAGGCTGCCAACTGGCATTTTGTACCACCAGCTTTGCCGCAGGCGAGTTCAGGCACGCTCGTTGGATATTGAGGGTTAATCGCCAATTAAATGAAAAATCTAAGCAACTAACCTGTATGTTTTGTGAACTCGCAAAGTGTTCAATGGTTTGGATGGCGATAGGGCGACGAAATACAGATATCACGAGCAATACGGTACACAACAATATGCTAATACTTAATAATTTTGACTGTGTGAGACGACGTATTACAGCAGACATTAGCTTTGTAGCAACTTATGGGAATACAGTCTAAAGGTGGCCTTTTGCTTGGTTAGCCAACTAGATAGTTTTTGTTCGGTTAAAAGCTCAGGTTTTGCCATGCTTTCGCGGTAAAGCCTGAGTTGTTCAATATTGTCATCTGACAACTTTTGTTTCAAAAGTACGATAAAATAACTGCGATCGACAGAGCGATTTTTAGGCAAGGGAATATCCCAGCCTTGTGGACCTTTGCTTAGAGGAAAAACGGTGTAAGCATCTTGGGCGACAAGCAGTAGTTGAGCGAGCGAACTATCGGTTTGCACAGTTAATTTACATACTTGGCCAAGTGCTATGTCAGCAAAAGTATTGTGTGCTAGGGCTATAAGTTGATTGGCTTGTTTGCTGCTATTTGTAGTGTTTGGGCAGGCGTTATGTTGTTTTAACCAAGCCCGCATTTGTATGTTTTGGCCGCTGGCTGATGATGCTTCTGGGGTTTGACTGTTGATGATCTCTGGTTGCTGATTGCTCCATAAGTACATTAAAACAGCGAAAGATAGTAAGGTAAATAAAGATATATATATAAAGTTGGTACTAACTAACATTCTGTTGCTTGAGCTGCTTGGACGAATTTTTTGAGTGCTGTTAGGAAGCATCGCGGCGGCTTGTTTCAGGCTGCTAATGGCGAAAAGGTCATCATCGTGTTTGAGATCAACTTGATTGGCTAGAGGCAGCAAGAATTTAACACTGCTCGCTAACTTTTTCCATTGTGCTAGCAGTGGCTTGGCGAGTTGGTATTTTGTCGCGATTTGTCCTACAGCCAATATTTGATGGTTGGTAGTGTTTACTTCACCAGTGGCACAAATAACGTGATCGCCGCTTTGTACGTTACCATTGCCGAGCATGTTTTTAGTTTGTGCTAGGTGAGCTAAATAAATAGCAACTTGCCAACTATTGCCTTGGTCAATGCGAGCACTAATATCCACGCGATAGCTACAAGCGCCAAACATTTGTTGAATGATGCCCACGCCTTTTTTGACAAAATTATGATAACTACTGCTGATGTTGGCGGTGGTTGATGTGCCATTTACTGACACCACAGAGCGGATATCTGGATCGTCTATTGCCGTGATGTTTTGAATCGCGACTAAACCTTGAGTGGTGGCGATAAAAATATGAACTTTCATTCTGCTAGTATTCTCGCCTTAGGCTAGCACGCGCTAGGCAAAATGATTCCTTACAAAGTAGGTTAGGATAAGTATATGGCAAACTCAGGATCAAACATATTAATAAACTTCTGATCTGATTCTTCCATTAAAAGCTGCGTTTTACCATCTTCAATTGGTGGAAAATGAATGGAAGATATCAAATTATCTGAGCAGCAATTCAAACGTACTCCCTGATTGTGATGCTTTTCAGTTGCATGGGCTATGTTAAGTACAACGTACACTTGCCCAGAAACTGTTTGTCTGGCTTAAACAATAATTCAAATTCGGCTGAGTTACGCTTACTGATCTGGGTCATTGTCGAACTCGCCGCCGCTTGTACAGGGCTATTGGCAAAGGCTAATGTTTTTAGCAACCGTATATATTGTCGACGTAAAGTCAGTGATTGATTAATTTGCAACATAATAGCGTTGCTATCAAGTTGTGTGTTGCCTAACACCAATTGTACTAAGTCATTAAATAACACGGTTGTGCTGTGATCGTTAGCTACGGGGGCATTGTCTAGCGACGATGCAGGCCGATGTAGTTCGCGATAAATGGCTTTAGTTGTAAAAACTTGTTGCTTATGATGGTAAAGATGGTCAGTCACTTGCTGCTCCATAAAGTTGCGTAAACCTATTACTGAATATGCACAGGTCAGAGCGATAAATTTCCGTTAGCGAGGTTTTTTCGCCCATTGCTCGCTCAATAGCGACTAAGTACCGCTCAATTATTTGCTGGCACTGCGTTAGCGCCTCACTGCCATCTTGATATATCTGTACGTCTGCAAGGGAAGGAAGTGTTTTAAAGCCCATTTTATTCGTGTTCTTAAATGCTAGCTCCGCTTGTGTTAACCAAGCCCGCCCGTCGGCATGTTGCAACAACCATTGCTGTAGTGGTTGGAAAAAATCGGTTTCGGGGCTTGCTGTATTCGCCACTTGTTGGCGTAGCCACTTTTTTAAAGGTTGTTGCAATATTTTTGGGCCTTGACTGAGGAGAATGCCAGCAAATAAAGGACTGCGCAAAGCATAGAGAATATAGGCTATGACTGCTTGTACTTGTTTGCATTGAGTCTCGCAGGTGGCCAGTTCATTGATGTAGTCTTGATGCTGCCGTGCAGGGGGCTGACTGAGTTTGTTAGCCAAAATCTGAGAGGACTTTCGTTTGGCTTGCACCAGTACGGATTGCCAAGCACCAAATATAGCTAAGCGCATAAAAGATAAAGGTAGCTGCTGGCACATTTTTGTTTGGTTAAGTAATGACTTCATCGGCTGATATTGAGCTAAGGTAAGAAACTTTGGTGATTGGCATAACCAGCTGAAATCGACCGCGTCGGTGACTTGCTCAAACACATTGCTTTGCAGCCAATCTGGCGCAAGCTCTCCTTGAACTAGATTATTGCCTATGCTCGACGCATTATCGGCATTTAAGGTGTTATCTACTATTTCGATAGCGGCTACTGCGTCGAGTAAGTCCTCTAACACTGTGGAAAATTTAATATAGCTAGGCTGGGCTGGTGGTTGTAACCAAAAGTTAAGCACATCTTGGTCGGTGATGGTTTCGGTTGTGAGCTGGTGTTGGTCGAGCCAATTGCTGATAGCTCGGGACCGTTACTAGGTACTGGCCTCTGGAATATGTTGTTTCAAATAACTGTAAATTAACTTTTGTAATCGAGATGACAACTGCTTAATTGCATCAGTGCTGGCGCCAATAAGGGATTGTTCGATGTGTGCTAATTGAGCAGGTTCTATGTTCACAATAAACTCTAACATGACGGCTAAGACGCCAATGCGAGTAGCGGAAATCGCGAATTCGCTTTTATCAAATTGCATGTGTAAGTAGTCGTCTCCCATGTAAAGCCGAATACTATCTGTTTGCATGGGCTGACTAAATGCTTGACGGAAAGCTTTGGGCTTTATGTTCTGCTCAACCCAAAAAAATTGAGCAATGGTGAGGTTGAGAGCGTAGTTGAGCTGGAAAATGGATGAGTGGTGCTTGAATTGGCTACTGACAACTGAGAGCGATTCACCACAGCCCAACACAAAAAACTTAATTCATAACAAACTGAACCGTAGTTTCTGCACACGATATCTTGAGATAATTGCTCAACATCTTTGCTGTGGTATTTATTTCCATTTAGGCCTGGCGTTTCTTTTAGTTGAGCGAATACGGATTTGAGGGTTTCGCTAATACCATAGTTGATAATACTGCTCATTTGGCCCAACTGAAAAAGTGGTTATAAATATAGCCCCAATTTAACCAACAAATAGAATGTAATCAAAGACTTTCGTTTGCCTAATCGCTATAGATTGATTCCCACTGACGCACTTTCGCTATACGAGCTTGAATACTAGTTGCTATCGCTTTGGGCTGCGGGAAGTGCGCGGGTTTGGGTCCGTCAGTTTGCAGCCTACTCGGTGTGGCTGAGGTGACAGTGGCAGTTGAATCGCCGGATGTAATCATGCTGACATTAGGATCCGCGGCGCTTTTGTCAACTGAACTTTTTGTGGTTAGGGGGCATGTTTGTAGTTGCGGGTAATGTTATGTATACGCAAGGCCCGCAAGGTGGCGATTTGCGGATTTTGCCAGTGATGATTATTGGATATTCCATTCTTGGCTCTGGCTGCATGCGTCGTAGTGGTAGGTGTTGGTTTTGAGGCAAGTATTGTCTGCGGCTTATTATCTAAAGACCCATACCGACCAGTATTTTGCAATAATGCGTCATGCTTTAGAAAACTCTGTTGTGCGCTCATTACTTTCTCTACATACTGTTGGGTGGCAGGGATAACACTTAACTTGCCAAAACGATCTTTCACTGCGGATCCTCCGTTGTAGTGAGATAAGGCTATGTCCAACCGACCATCATAACGCTCGAGTAACTGTTTAATGAATTTTATCCCTATTTCGATATTAACCGCCGGATCAAATAAACGTTGGCGGTTGACTCCAAAGCCTTGTTCAGCAGTGCGAGGCATAATCTGCATCACACCTTTTGCTCCTGCGTGGCTCAATGCTTGAGGGTTAAAGTCCGACTCTACTTTGGCGATAGCTAAGGCTAAGGACGGTGAAATGTTTTGACGAATGGCTTCGTCAATGACTTTGGCTTGGATTTCTTGTGGATCGTAGCTAAAAGAGGCTAAAGCGCTATGGTTGATAGCCAGTGTTAGCACGCCAACTATTGTGATTATTAACGAAACTTTCATTGTATTTTCTCCAATTGCTGTAACCAACTTTCATTTAACATGGTGATAGATAGGTTCGGATGGTTGATTTGTTTTCGTAGTGTCATAACTTGCAACATAGGCAGATTGTCCTGCACTGCTAAGATCAGCGGTTGCTGCTGGCTGAAACTGACAAAGGTGTTGATGTTTAAAGGTTTGAGCTGTTTATCGTAAAATTGATTCGCGAAGTAAAAAACATACTGCGGGTCTGGTAATTGGCTTTTTTCTGCCCCAATACTCGGGTTTTCCGCTGTCAATTTTAGTTGCGCTGTGTCAGGTAATGCCGCTGACGGTTTGGTCTCATATTTGGTGGTTTGCTCTGGTAGGCCAATGGAAATTAAGGCTAGGATCAATAATGCAAAAAATGCCATAGATAAACCTAACGCCACCTCGGTCATCGCTTGAGTGCTGGTGTCGTAATGGGACTGTCGTACATCTGATTGTCGGAATTGCTTAGCTGGTTGTTGCATATGTCACCTCTGATTGAGGTTATGCAACACTTAGAGAGACTTTTACTTTAATGGTAACCGTTATTTACTGTATAGACAGAGTACAGAGTACAGAGTGACATGTGCGGTGTAGGTTACGCCTCGCCCTAGATAGCCTTAGTTGTCTAACATGCGTAAATTGATGCTAGCGATTTGGTGACCTTGATCCGCAGCCTGTCGATATAGTTTTTTGGCTTTGGCTAAATCTTGATTTACGCCCAATCCTCTTTCATACAATTTGCCTAAGCGGTTTTGTGAAATAGCATCACCTTGTAGTGCCGCTTTTTCAAACCAGTACGCCGCAAGTTGATGATTTTGAGCGACACCTTGCCCTAAGGAATACAAATAGGCAAGTTGTTGCTGAGCATTCATGTGGCCTTGCGTGGCGGCCATTTCATACCAGTGAGCGGCATTGGTGTCATCCTTCTTAAGGCCTGTTCCATTGGCGTAGAATAAGCCAAGTGTGGCTTGTGCTTGGGCATGTCCTTGTTGCGCAGCTTGTTCAAACCAATGGGCGGCTTGATGTAAATCTTGTTGTGTACCGACTCCATCTTGGTGCATTTTCGCTAATGAATATTGAGCCGAGGCATCACCTAGTTTTGCCCCTTGATGGTAGTAATATAAAGCTTCCTAGTAGTCTTTTTCCTGAAAATAGAACTTGTCTGCTAGGGTGTTAATTTGTTGTTTCTTTTGCCGCAACTGTTGTTGTTCACGTAATACTGCTAATTGCTGTTTGGCTTGTTGTCTGTATTTTCCATCTAACTTAGTATTCAAATATGTTTGATAGGCTTGGCTGTCATTTTGCCGTCTTGCTTGTTGCCATTGGTTCTCATCATCTTGAAAACTGTTAACAGCGGCTTGAGCCAATATGGCATGTTGTCCTTGTGGCCAAACATTTAAGTACTGTTGATAGGCTTGTAGCGTATTTACGCTTGTAGCCTGTTGCCATGTTTGCAGCTCTCTGCGGCTTTGTTTGTGTTGTTCTGTTTCTTCTTTTTCTACGACGGCTTCGGTCATCTCAACGGCTGCGGAGTGTGTGTTCGTTGTTTCGGGTTGCGGTGTTGGATCAGGTTCAAGGCTAGGATTTGAAAATAGAGCACTAAAAAATGTAGTCATCGTTGTCCATGGAGCAGAATTCTGTAAATTAGCAGTCCATGATTCAAGGGATTGGGTCGTTAAGTCGAACCTGCGTGTTGTGTTGTCATATTCAAAGTGCAGAGACTGGCTAGAGAATTGGTCTAGTTGCTCCAGTTTAAGGCTAAGCTGTGAAGCGGTTAATTCAGAAGTGTATTGGTAGGAGCGATTTATTTTGGCTGGTCGTTCTGCGCTGTTACTTAGGGTGTCGGCAAGCAAAGTATCGGCGACATATCCATCTAGCTGCTTTAAATATTGGTCAATTCGTTGTAATTCTGTGCTGCTGAATTGATGTAGATTTAGCAAGTAGCGAAAACGTCGTGGAAATGCATTGAGCTTCTCGCTTAACACCGCCCCTAAGTCTTGTGCCAACAACTGCAAATGCTGATTTAACCAGCTAGTTAAGCATTCGTTAATGCAGTCTTGCAGAGGCAGCGGCACAAGGCTATCAACCTCAAAAGAGTCTTGTTGTATGCTGGTTTGTAAATCTAGTAGCCTGCCAGATAAACTGAAATGCCAATACTGAGAATGTGACTGTCGTTGCGAATAGGCGGTAAGCTGGTACAGCAGCGCTAAATTAACTTCTTTACCTGATGATAGCGCAGCCCTTTTTATGCGGTTATCGGTTAACTGTGAGCAGTCTTCGATAATACAATTGGCTAAACCCAGATAAGGCCCATGCAATACATCAAAATCGTCTTTGCTTAGGGCCGTGGTTAAGCCTTGAGAAATGGCACTATGCAGGTCGGCTAAGGGAGGAAGCTCTAAAGGCGTGCGGTAATTTGTGTCAGGCAATACAATAATCTGCCAAGGTTCATTGGCAAAACAGCTTTGCACATAAAGGCAAAGTAGGCCAAATATTGCGCCTATTTGTTGTGGTCGAAATTTACCTATCAATGCATGGGTCATCTTTGCTGATTATTGCTCTGGGTTGATGGCTCATGTTAGCAGGCGAGGTCAAATGAATTCAATTACTTCACCAACCCTGAGTAATGTCTCGGTGTGGTTTGTCTCCGCGAAACGTAATGCGCTTCAAGTTAAATTTATTGCCTTGAAAGTGAATAGTGGCTCGCATATCGAGTTCTGCTAACACCCGCAGAATATTGCGGTTGAGTTTGGCAGTACTGCTGTTGGTACGGTACAAGATAGTAGTGCGGGTATGCCTTTGTTCAGTTGGGCGATGAGAAATATAACCAGAGAATACCAATAAGTATTCTTCAATTCTGGCCACTTCTTGAGGGCTAAACCCATCAAACTGTAAGTAAAAGTCACTGGTTATTTGAGTGTTAGAAGACCGATTGTCAACTGCCGTGTCAGGATTTTCACCATTTATCAACCAATCGAGTTTTTCTGCTAGAACAAAGCCTAACTCATCGCCTAGCCCTGTTGCTTCATTGCCTATTTCTTCGAGGATACAGGCTTGCTTTACACAGGTGTAAGGGATTGCCCAAGCATTGGAACTCTGGACTTCGAAGCTATCCAAAAACTGGCCAGACTTAGCGTCCAGCATGCGTCCTTGTATTCGTGCTTGGGCCTTTTTACTATATTCATTGGTTTGTACAGATGCGTATGTGCTGAATATTACCACTAAATCTATCGGTGGGTTGACTACCGAACGGGCTATGTCCAATAGCTCTGCGTCACTTCTTTGTGTTCGTCCTTGCTTATATTGGTTTAAGGTTATCGCGGTTTCGTCATATACATTGACTATGTGATTCAATTGTTGACTTACACTGGTATGTACCCGTTTATTGATCCGGCTATCTCTAGCAATAGAGTCTTTATCTGCGTCTTCTATCATGACGAGTAAATTTACACTATCGGCGGCATATGAAGACGATAGTGCTCCAAATGCTAATAGTATCAGGACAAATTTTGATAACCCATTCATTGACGGTTCCTTAGTTTTAGCCATTACAAATGATTATTGATGGTTATGCAAAACTTAGAGGGGGTTTTTTGGTGAAGTGTCACTTAGTAGAGCTGGCGCACGTATTATCCGATGCTGCAGTCGCTGGCCCGAAGGGGGCTTGATTTTCTTTGTCTAAGTACATATTTTGATCTGCTTTTTGCATGAGCTCAGCGCAATTTTGTGTGCCTAGCCCTCGAACAGCGCCGCCTATTGCTATCGATATATCCACATAAACGAGTTGGTCATCGGCTGAATGAAGTGGGTACTTGCCATTTATCACCGATCTTTTGTTTTCTATAATTTCAGCTAATTTCTCATCTGATCTCCACATCTGGTGCGATCAATACGAACTCGTCTCCGCCGTAGCGACAAATAAAATCACTTGCTCGATTAAACATTTGAAAACGGTCAGCCACATGTTGCAATATTTTGTCGCCAATAACATGGCCATTTTCGTCGTTAACCGCTTTAAAACCGTTTAGGTCAAACATTATTAATGCATAAGGGCGTTGGTATCGATCAAAGTCGGCTTCAAAGTTCTCTAACCTGAGATCAAATGTGGTTCTATTATATAACTTGGTTAATTTGTCTTTTATCGCCCGCTGCTCTAGGGCTGTGAAGAGCATACTGCGTTCTTTGGCAAAGCGAATAGCTTTCATGAGTGAAGAGGGGGTGATTTCTTCTTTGATTAAATAATCTTGAGCCCCCAATTGAATTGCTTCAACTCCTAAGGTTTCATCGTTACCTGTTAATACAATAATAGGAATATCAAGGCTGATCGCTTTTACTGCGACTAGGGTTTGGAGTCCTGTGCTTTCTGGCAGGTTTAGGTCAATAACTAATAAGTCTGGAGTGATGAACTCTATCGCCGTTTGTAAACTGGATAATGAGTCGAAACTAACGGTTTTATATGTAGAATTTTGATCTGCGTTAACGATGTTATTAAAAATATATACATCGTCAACGCTGTCTTCAAGTAAGTATATGGTTAGTGTTGCCTGCATGGTCGCCATTACCCTTGCACATTGGTATTGAAGTTAAACCAATATTCAGAAAGTACTGAAACTAGCGCAGATAGCTCAGTTAAATTATCTGGTTTGGTTAAGTAGGATTTTACTCCAAGTTGATAAGCGGTTTTAATATCAGATTCGTTATCTGAAGTGGTGTAGGTCACAATAATTAATTCTTCGACCTGACCCAAATCATTTAACTTTTTTAACACGCCTAAGCCATCTAGTTTAGGCATATTTAAATCTAATAAAATCACTTTTCCATAACAATTGTTATTTTCAAGATGGTCGATAAGCTCTAACCCATCATGTAGTGCTATGACGTTTGGTTTTTGGGGAGTGATTCACATGCCATTTTGAAAAAGTAAACATCATCTAAATCATCTTCTACTAAAATAATATCAACCATCATTTATAAGCCTTTAATATTAATTTTAGGCAAAATAATCCTAAATTCACAGCCTTCAGTTACATCATTCATACAAGTAATCGTTCCTCTGTGTATAGATAAAATTTGGCGACATAAGGCTAAACCAATCCCACTACCTAGGTATCTCTCTTTACTGTGCAATCGCCGGAAAGGCTCAAATATTTGTTCAGTAAATTTATTGGCTACACCAATACCATTGTCTGTAAAGATGATTTCAATGTCTTCTAATCCATTTACTAAGCTTATATTAATAAATGGATTATTGTTTTTATTTTTGAACTTAATGCTATTGGCTATTAGATTTTGAAACAGCTGAACAAATAAGCCTTTATCTACATTTAATATGTAATCAGTATTGAGAGTCTCAATATGAGCTTGCTGCTCTTCAATCAAATGACTCAGTAAATCAATACTCTCTTTTAATATTATATCTAATGAGACAGGAGAGATTTCGAGCTCTGAGCTGTTTATTCTAGATAACTTTAGTAGATCTTTTATCATGTTGCGCATTCGTTCTGATGCACTAACTAAGCGAGAAAATTCAAACTCGATATGTTCGTCGTTTGCTCTTTGTTGCTCTAACCTTTGGCTTAACGAGTTAGAAAAGGCGGTAATTTTCCGTAAGGGTTCTTGGAGATCATGGCTAGCAATAAATGCAAAATTTTCTAAGTATTGATTTGAATCTTGCAGCTTTTCGAGCAGCAACGTTTGTTCGGTGATATCGACAAAGGTACCTAGCATTAGCTCTGGTGCCCCATTCTTGTCAAATTTAACAATAGAATCAAAAGAATAACACCATACCCAATGGCCATCTTTATGCTTAATTCTCATTTTGACTGAGAACACTTGGTTACTGGTTGCGCTAGTGACTTTGGCCATATGTTGACGCATTTTGTCTCTGTCGGCCGGGTGATAGAATTGTTCTAAATCTGTAGCTTGGTTTAATTCTTCAATCTTGTAGCCGAGGATTTCGGTGTAGCGAGCATTGAATGTGGTATTTTTGTTTTCTTTTAAATCATATAAATAGAGTCCACATATTGTGGAATTTATAATTTTCTCCAAAAATGTTTTGTTATTCTCTAGTTCTATTTCTACATTTTTCTGCTCAGTAATATTGACTGCGGTGCCGATAATTTTGGTGACTTTATTACTTGAATCAATAATTGGATAGAGATCTGTGCGAAACCAATTTATCTCATGATTAATTTCGATTGATTCCACATAACTGAGGTGTGTCGCTTTGCTGGCACAGATAGAATAATGGTTACGATATTTCTCGGCTGCTTCAGTTGTAAAAATAGCAGGTGTAATTTCACTAATGGTCTTATTTTTTATTGCGCTTTCCGTGACACCAATAGTTCTGCAAGCTGTAGGGTTGAATACGAGGAAGCGAAACTCATTATTGGCTTCTACATTTAATACCCAAATTGCATGGCTTGAGCCTTCATAGATCGTATTGAGAAACTCTGATTTTTCAGCGGCTTCTATTTCTAACATTTTACTCTTATGGATGTTACGTATCGATCCTGACATCAACACTGGCTTATTTTGCTCATTAAATAGGGAGTTGCCGATACTTATAAACCAGTTATATTCACCATTCTCATTCAGGCCTAGGTATTCGACCTCGTAAAGAGAATGGGTGGCGAAATGGGTTGCTATCGCCTTGTCTACTTTGGCTCTGAAGTCGGGATGAATATGTTCGAACCAGTGCTTGTATTCTGGGTAAGCTTCATTTGATTTGCCTATCAGCTGCATGAATTTGGGGGAGAAGTTCACTTTGTCTTCGACTATGTTCCATTCCCATATACCGTCTTCAGTAGCAGAAACAGCTCTGGCTAATTGCTCATGAGATTGCATTAAGCGATTTTGAACTAACATTACGTCAGTCAAATTTGTATAAGTGATTAGCCAAAAGAACTGCTCGTTATAGGCATAGGTAGAAATATGCAGCTCCACCGGAAACATTTGATCGTACTGTGGTTTTATTTTGGCGAGCATAGTTAAACTTCTATTTATCTTAGAAGCTTTCGCTGAGGTTATTTTGGCAAAAATGATTTGGTCTTCGGTATTTTCAAATTCTATGAAATCTTCAAATTTGATTGAGTTCAATTCAGAGCGTGAGTAGTTTGTATCTGCTAACAGCCGATCATTGGCAATTATTAGTTTACCTTCGCTGGTGTATAAAACTGTACCTAAAGGTAACTTCTCTAACATAATGTTAGTCATTCTCGTTTCACCAAGCGTGACTTGCATTTGCTTCAGTTGTTCATAAGATTGTTTAGCTTTAGTTATACTCTCTTTTAGTTCTTTTTCGGTTTCCAGTCTAGCGCTGATATCTCTAATGGTTGCTGTAGCAAATTTGACGTCAGATATAGTTGAACTGCTTAGACTTATTTCGATAGGTATTAAATTTTTATCTTTGTGCTTGCCATATAGATTGGGGCGGTTTTGAGCCATCAGGCGGTTTTCAGGCTGTGTAAAATACTCTGATAAATGTTGGTGATGCTTTTTTGTGACAACATCAGGCAATAGTATGGATAAGTTCTGGCCAATCAATTCGTTTTTTTATAACCGAACAGTGATTCTAGCTGTAAATTACAATTCGCAATGGTGCCATTCTCTGCCACTCTTATCATGGGGTCAGGTGCGTGTTGCATCAACAATTCGCCGTCTTCTACCGTTGTGATGAGATCTTGCGTGGCGGACTTTAAATAACTTAGCACTTTCAACAGTAAAAACGAAAAAAGTAAGACCAGCGCAAATAAAAAGCTACCAAAATACATCCAGTTCATTGCTTGCTTAAAAGCTAATGAGGTGTCTTGCTGCTGTTTTATATTTAGCTCATGTGTTCGGTTTTTTAATATTGACAGTGCTTGTAGTGCTTCCTCATCACTCTGTTTAACTAGCTCATCTAAGTCTTTTACAGCTAAATTAGACGTATTTTTCAGTAGCAATAACTTGGCTTCGTAAGCAGCGACTGTCATTCTGATACTCTTTACCGCGACTAGCTCTTCTTCATATTCAAAATACGAATTTAGATTATCTAAAGCCTGATTAATTTGCCGGATGTCCTGCTTGAGTAATTGCCAGTTGGCGGGATCTTTTCTGATCAAGTAGTTTTTAAAATTATGGATGAAACCACCATAACCTAAAGCTGACTGTAATTTTGCTAGCTCATCGCTCACCATAACCATTTTAGACGTGTATTGATGCCATGATTGGTTGATAACGGTAAATCTGTTGATTAAGCCAATTGCGTAGAAACTAAATAGAATGACAAAAACTAAGATAAATCCCGTTACATAGTTTGAGTACTTACCTAATCTTGCGAGTTGTTTCTTTTTACTGTTCATTGTCAATAAACGAAGCGTTTCTGAATGATGTAACTGCAATTTATCACACATTTACGTAAGAATAGATACAGGAAAGCCTTTTGGGCTTAATACTCATGGAGTTTAACTCGCTAATACCGCGCATATCGCTAGTGTTTTTATAGCGTTATTGAGAGACTGATGATACTCGCGTTGTGAAGCATAGGCGCCTGAGGAACTCTATATTTTTCGACAAGCTCAACATCGTGTACAAGTAAACACAATCGAATGTTGGCAAGATACATTACTCTAAAATTGACTTAATTGTAGGTTTCATCATAGTAATTACTTTTTTTAATAAAATTGGCCTAATAGCTGCTTCATAACTCGTTAGACATGGCTAGGTTTTTCCTTAGTAGTAATAGGTAAATCTTGCCACTCCTCTATGATACAAGGTAAGGACAACAAATGACTGGATTAAACTCGCGAAAAACAGCGGTAAATGAAATAACTAATCGCGCACCAAAAGAGTGCGAAATGACTGAGTCTTTGAGTAAAATTTGGGCTTCGGATGTATTTAGTTTAGGGGCGATGGAAGAAGCGCTTTCAAAAAACGCCTTCAAAGCGATGAAAAAAACCGTGCAAACGGGAGCACCATTAGATGCGGCAACGGCTGACGTAGTTGCTGCTGCCATGAAAGATTGGGCAATGGCTAGAGGCGCAAAATTCTTCTCTCATATTTTCTATCCAATGACCAACATCACTGCTGAAAAACATGATGGCTTTATTGTCACTAATTCAGATGGCGGGGCTATAACTGAATTTACTGGTAGTTTGTTGATAAAGGGTGAGCCTGATGGTTCTTCTTTCCCGAACGGTAGTTTACGTATGACTAATGCGGCGCGTGGGTATACCGCTTGGGACCCATCTAGTCCAGCATATGTGATGCGTACCGCGAATGGTGCTACGCTAATGATCCCTAGCGTGTTCATGTCTTGGACTGGTGAAGCGTTAGATAAAAAGATCCCACTTCTTCGTTCAAATAAAGCGATGGATAAGGCTGCCCAAAGAGTACTTAAGCTAATGGGCGAAACAGACATTGCGACGCTAAATTCTAGCTGTGGTGCTGAGCAAGAGTATTTCTTGGTAGATGAACACTTTGCCAATGCGCGCCCAGATTTATTATTGGCAGGTCGCACTCTGTTTGGTGCGCCTCCAGCTAAAGGGCAGCAGTTTGATGACCATTACTTTGGCGCCATCCCTCAGCGTGTTCAAGTGTTCATGCAAGACTTCGAAGATAAACTGTATCGTCTAGGTATTCCTGCGAAAACTCACCATAACGAAGTTGCTCCAGGACAATTTGAGATAGCGCCTTATTTTGAAGCTGCCAATGTCGCGGCAGATCATCAACAACTATTAATGACTTTGATGAAAAGCACGGCAAAAGAGCACGGCTTTTTATGCTTACTTCACGAAAAACCTTTCGCTGGGGTCAATGGCTCTGGTAAGCACGTTAACTGGTCGGTAGGCAACGCGACACAAGGTAACTTACTTGATCCAGGTAGCACTCCACATGATAATCTTAACTTTTTGCTCTTTTGTGGTGCAGTAATTCGTGGTGTGCACAAATATGGACCATTGCTAAGGGCGGTTATTGCATCTGCAGCCAATGATCATCGCTTAGGTGCCAATGAAGCGCCACCGGCTATATTGTCTGTTTACTTAGGCGATCAATTGGAAGGTGTATTCAATGATATTAAAGAAGGTAAGTTACTAGAAAAAGCTAAAGGTGGCCTAATGGATTTAGGGCTTTCACAAATTTTACAATTTGAGAGAGACCCTGGAGATCGTAACCGTACTTCACCTTTTGCTTTTACCGGGAATCGTTTTGAGTTTAGAGCCGTAGGGTCATCTCAATCTGTTTCAGGTCCTTTAGTGGCGATGAATACAATGCTAGCTGACTCGCTAACTTGGATAGCCGATAAGTTAGAAACTGTATTAGCCAAAGGGGAAGATAAGACCGCTGCTGTTATCACGGTTTTACAAGAGTTGATGTTAGATCACGGTAACGTTATTTTTGGTGGTGATGGTTACTCAGCTGAATGGCACACCGCTGCTGTTGTTGAACGTGGTCTGAAGAATATTCCGACTAGTGCTGACGCATTGCCAGCCTTTAAAGAAGCCTCAGTGGTAGAACTGTTCAAGTCAACGGGTGTGCTTTCACCAGCAGAACTTGCCAGTCGTTTTGAGGTATACGCAGAACAATATGTGTTGTCTATTGAAGTAGAAGCTAAATTAGTGATTGGTATGGCAAGTACAAGGATCTATCCGGCAGCGATTCAATATATTGATAGTTTGGCCAGTGCTGCAACTAATTTAAGTAAGCTGAATATTGAAATTAGCCACAATAGTATCGATCATATTGTGAGTGAAACTGACGCAATGATGGCGGCAGTGAGCAAACTTAAAGAAGCAATGGCTGTTGAAGAGTTTGATGACGAAGAAGCCCACATGAATTATTGTGCAAATGTCTTGTGTCCTCTTATGTTGGAAGTGCGTTCTCACGCCGACGAATTAGAGTTGGTTGTTTCTGACGATCTATGGCCACTGCCTAAATATCAAGAAATGTTATTTATTAAATAACCTGTCAAAATTAATGTTGCTCCAAAAAGCACAAGGTTTACATCTTGTGCTTTTTTTCTGCCTTGAGTTATATCAATTTCATCAAATAACTATGCCCGTAGAACAATTCTACGGCTTTTGAACAAGGTGACGCTGTACAGAAATGCTTGTTCGAATACTTTGACGTCGTGCAAAACCCGCTGGGACGCTCTCGCTGTGTGTATATTTATCGGAGTTGGTACTCACACTTTGATATCAGTGTGATGTTGTTCGAAGAAGGTTTTGTCTTTGTATTACAAGCTGTGGGCAATGTTTACAGCAGTACGCCAAATATGCGCTATTGCTAGTGTTTATTTAGACTGAGTTCTGGATAATAGCTATCGTTTAAGCGAAGCACTAGTTTGGCTAAGCAATATCAATATAATTCAACATGTTTTGGCCACCTAACCTCAACTAAATCTTCACTCAGTGACGAAATTTCCGTGTATAGCAAGGCGGGTAGTCGTACTTAATAACGAGTTGTTGCTAGACGAATCACACAAATAGCATCACTAAAAGGGCTGGGAGTGAACCAAAATTGCTGCACTGAACGTGCTTGTCGAACGAGGAGCAGAGAGATTTAATCAAACTCATATTTTAGTCCGAGCGTGATACGTTTATCTGTGACTAAGTCAGTTTCTATCGCACTAGTGCGGTCAAGATATCGAGCATTTATGACTAAGCTAAAGTCTTCTGTTAGTTTACGATTGAAGTCTAACCCAATGTTTCTTATAGTGCTATATTCATCACGATTATACTCTTGCGTGCGACTGAGATTATAGCTGAGCCCTATACTAGTTCTATGGCTCAAGGTAAGTAAAAAGTTCAAGATAGCCGATTTAGTTGATTGATAGCTATCGGATTCTAAATAACTGTTTTTCTCGTATCGCGTTACCAATGACACTTTCACTTTGTTTTTTTCATAACCTAAATTGAGGCTTCCCGCTTTTCTAAGCAAAGTCTGCTCAGTAATATCGGTCTCAACGTAGTTTATATTTATGTATTCTTCACCCGGCTTTAAAATATAATCTGTACCACTTGGCTGAAAACAATTGGCAAACTCAGTCGAACCAAACTCACAAACGAAAAGGCCTGATGTATTGGAGTAGCTTAATCCTCCAAATGTGTTGACCTGCTCGTCATAGGTTATTGAACTGCGGAAGTTTTTTAACTTATGTGAAAAATCGAATGAATAGGCATTGCCGTAGAATTTTTTACTGACTCTCAATGCTAAATCGGTTCTGTCAGTAAAGGCCCAATTCGTATTTAGGCCAATAAAGTTAGTGGTATTGTCTTCATTTTCTTCCAATTGATTGTAAGTGATGAGTATATTGCGGTTTTGTTTAGGAGCCCAATTGAAGCCCACGCCATAGCTGTTTGAGTCTAAATCTAGCCTGTTAAATCGTTCGCCTTTATATTCATCCATACTGCCGACTAAGGTGAAACTAAGTTTAGGTGCAATACCTACCCCAATAGTGGCGTCGTGGTTTAGTGATTCGAAGTCTTCTAAATCTCTTTGCTCTGAGTGGTTATAACTGGTTGATATATCGAAAGAGAAGTTTTTAGCACTTCTGCCTTGATAAAGTCTAATAACAGAGGATAAGTTTGCGCCGTCGTATCCCGTTGAGGTTTCATCATCGGGATTGTTGTCATCAACAGTATCGTCAGAATTGGATTTTGCATAATTAGCTTGAAAATTTAAGCCAATATATTTGGGGTTCGGTGTATTGAAATTAAAGGTAGCATTATGGGTTTGAAATTTTGTCAGTTCCCCAGGAGCTAAAACAATATCACTCACCAAACTTTGCGCCTGACTGGCTGCGCGGTATCTTTGGCGGCCATTCAGAGTAATATCCATAACGTTTTCGATCAGTACAACTTTACTGTCATATTGAAATTCGGTGTACTGTTTATCACTATCGACATCTGCAGATTCATCGTTCTGCAGTTTTGCTATTGTATTGACAGCACTGATTGAAGCGGTCAAGCCTTTGCTAGAGAATATACCCGTCAACGACGGTTTGATCACTAGCGCCTCGTTTGAGACAAACTCACTTTCTTGGCCATTTGCTGTTTCGTAAAGATAGGCTTTTGTATCTACGCCTCCTTTAATTTTTAACTCGCCCGAAAAAGCATGGCACGAAATTAAACCCGACAGTAACAAGCTTAGGTTAACTAGGTTTTTGTTATCCAAGGTGAGTGACATTAGTTCCGATCTGCCCCTGCATAATAATAGCCATAACCGACTGTATCTATATTTTCTCTTTCTGATTTATTCACGACAAAGCCAATCGCCATATCTGGATTTAATTGCTCAACAGCCATTTGTAAATCAACTAATTTAGTTTTAGATTCTTCGCTTACTACCAAAGCTTGCCCGGCTAAGTTGGCTAGCACGGCGGTTTCGTTAATACCTAATAAAGGTGGCGTATCTACAATAACTACCCTATCGGTATATCTATTCGCAAACTCTTCAACAGCATCATGCATCCTTTCACTTGCCAAAAGCTCCGTTGAAAGGTGGTGAGATTTTCCGGCTGAAATAATCTTTAAATTCTCGAGATTAGTTTTGCACATGATGTCTGCAATATCTTCCTTTTCACCAAGTAGATATTCCATTAAACCTTCTTTATTTTCTAGCTCTAAGGTTCTCATTACGTTTGGTCGTAACACATCCGCATCAACTAGCAAAACTGTTTTATCTTTTTCTAGTGCAATGCTTAGCGCTAAGTTGATAGCAGTAAAGGTTTTGCCTTCTCCTGGACGAGAGCTGGTAACCATGATTATATTGCTGTTGTTTAAAGACTTAGATAGCGGGCCAAATGCATTATTGAGTAATTTTCGTTTAATCGCCCTGTATTCTTCATTAATTAACTGTCTTTGTGAATTAGTCGCCACAAATCCTTTATTGCCTAAATTTTCGAAATTAATAACTAAGTCGTCAATTGGGCCACTTGGTCTAGATTTCTTGACATGAGTTGGATTGGGCTTGCGCTGTTGAGCCTTTTCAATTGAGCTTTCTGTGGTTTCCTGTTGTTCATTCTTTTTCTGAAGTGCTTTTTCAATTGAGTTCATGAGAAAATCCTTGCATAAATGTCAATCTTCATAATGTCTGCTGCGATTAATACCCCGTATGCACCGACATTCATGCCAGAAGAAAGTAAGAAAATAAACAAACGCTTACGGGCCACTTTCTTCATTTTAGCTTTATTGAGATGGCTAACAACGCCTAGTACTGGATAGCCAGTTAACTGGGTTAATTGGTTTGGTCTAATTAAAATCGGGTTAATTTGACTTAACAAGAATGCCACACCAAAACCAGCGCCAAAGGCTACTATCAACACTAAGGTATACAACAAAGGTCTATTGGGGCCACTAGCTTTATTATTAGCCCTAGGTGGGTCAATTACTCTAAATTGTACGTCTTCATTTGATGCCTCTGCTTTTTGCGCTAAGTCTGAAGACTCTTTTCGAGATAATAGTTCTTCATATTTACGTTTTGTGACTTGATAGTCTCGGTCCAATGCCGTGCGCTCTGCCTCTACCTGAGGAACCAAATCTATTTTCTCAGCTAAGACCTGAATTTTTGCCTCATAATTGTTCTGTCGCACCTTTAACGAAGCTATTTGGCTTTCTAAACGACTTACTTCCAACTTAATCTCACTAGCTACAGAGCCTACTTGAGAGTTTGCTTCGTCTGTATTAGAGGAACTGGCGAGGTATTCCTCAATTTCACTTTTTCTTGCCGTTTTTAATGATGCGAGCAAGTTCTGGGCTTCAATTACATCCGGATGCAGTTCGGTATATTTCAACATTAATTCATCAAGGTTTTCTTCCAAGTTTTTAATTCGGACATCATACCTAGTAGTCAAGGGTGACAGAGAATTGCTGTGGTGTACCGAGAACTCATCAACATTAGGTTTTTGGCTAGTATTGTTACTCTTCAGGGCTACAATTTGTTGCTGAATTTCTTTTATGGTGAGAAGGGTTGCCTCTAAACTTTCCTGTAATTGCGCATAATTTTGATAAAAACTCCCTTGGTTGGGCAAGAGATCTGAATACTTTCGCTTAAAGTTCGCCAGTCTTGTTTCCGCTGCAGAAAGTCGATTTTCATAATCATTAATTTGTTCATCAATGAATTGGTTAGCTGAGTCAGAGTCTTTCCTGCTGTTGCCTTTACTATTTTCAACAAATAAATTTAAGGTTTCTTGTACTACGGTGCGCGCAATTTCTGGGCTGGTACTGCTGTAAGAAATGGTATAAAGGTTATCCCGCCCAGCAGAGTTTAGCTTTATATTCTTAGACATCGAATCAATTAGACTTGAATATGCTTCAGCCGTGGTTGCGGTAATATCTAAGTCTGACTCTCTAGCAATAATCTCTAAATTAGGTCTACTTAATAGGGTTTTGACCATCATCGCTATTTCTTGCTGTGGATTGGTTTGAATTGCTAGTCCTCTAAGTAAAGGTTGAAGAACTGAACGAGTATCCACATAAACACGGGCTTGCGATTGGTAAACGTTTGGCAACGTCAACACATAGAAAAAGCCAATAGGGCATATTAACCAAGTAGATATTATTACGTAGCGCTTTTTAACCCAGATACCTTTTATGTAATTAACTAAAAGCTCTAGGGTTTGTTGAATATCTTGCATTATTTGTTATCCACTTCCTTTTTAATCAACTGCTAATACCAAGCTTCTGGTATGATAATTATGTCTCCTGGTAACATATCAATATTTTGCTCGATGTCCCCTTCTTTAATTAAATCATCAATTTGTAATTCATAGGTTGTCTGTTTCCCATCAACCATTCTAATTAGTTTTGCATCATTGCCAGATGCAAATTCGGTTAAACCTCCGACTGAAATCATTAAGTCTAGCAAGGTCATTTTTTCTGTGTAGTTAATAGCGCTTGGGGTGGTCGCTTCACCTATTACTCTAACTTGTTCACTGAGCGGTCCTAAAAAGTTGTTTACACTAACTGTTACTCTTGGACTGTTTATGTATTTTCCTAGCTCTTCTTCTATTTCTCTTGCCAAGTTTGTAGGGGTTTTTCCAGAGACAACCAAATCCTCAACTAATGAAGTCGTAACCATGCCATCAGGCCGAACGATAAATGATCCTGAAAGATCTGGGTTTCGCCAAACAAAAATCGATAGATTATCCCCCGGGCCAATTAAATACTGATAGTCAGCTACCGATGTAGTGTTTGATGTGTAGGTCGTAGCACTGGGCAGCTTGCCAGAGTTATTCGAACAGCCTGTTGCTAATAAAATTAAAAAAATATCGAATTTGACAATGCTATTTTGTTACGCTTCATGTAAATTACGCTCCTCGATGTTTAACTCACAGATTTGCAATGTACCAAGTTTTAGACTTGCTAGACAACAACAATATTATGAATATTAACACTTTGTGGAATATATAAATGAGCTTTGGTAGTAAGAAAGAGATTCGACGTTCAAATATTTTAATGCTTCTAGAGGCTCTAATCGTCGGATATATGGGGTATATATCCTCACTCTTGTTAAAGTACTTTTTTGGTTTTTCATTACAATCCGTACCCTTCTCGCAGTTGGTATATCAAATAGGTTTTTTCACTGTAGTGGTGATTGTGGCAGCGTTGTCCGTTGGGCTCTATGAATCTAAATTACGGGAAACATTTAGAGGCATTATTAGGCGAATTTTTGTTAGTGTAGCCATTAGTTATTTTATGGTCGAAATAGCAATTAACAGCTTGTTCTTAAATGTAGAAACCAGTCAATATTATTTACCCATTTACGCTGCCCTTACCATCATTGCCCTGACGACCTTTAGGTATTTTGTCAATAGACTAGGGATCCTCGGTTTAGGGCAATCTAAAATAATTGTTATTGGTGCAGGTGAGCGGGCGTCAATTATTGAAAAACGAATGCGCCGCGAAGTGGACCGTTTTGGTTTTGAACTACTTGGTTTTGTGCCAATTCCTTAGCGACAACCGAGAAGAGGGTATTCAAAATGAGAAACTTATTCACGTTAAAATAGATGAAAATTTTAGAAACTTTATTACCGACAATGACATTGATGAAGTTGTTATTGCTTGTGATCAAAGAAGAGGAACCTTGCCTGTTGAGATACTTTTCGATTGTAGATTAAGAGGTGTTGAAGTGACGGATTTGCTCGATTTTATGGAGCGAGAAACGGGGCAAATTGTAGTTAATTTGATGTATCCGAGCTGGGTGATTTACTCTAATGGGTTTAGCTCGCAAAATTATTTGAGAGACGCTCTGGATTACAGTATCAATTGCTGTCTAGCTACGTTAGTTTTATTAGTGATGTGGCCTATCATGCTAATAACTGCTGCGATAATATTTTTTGAAGACGTAAAAGTGAAAGGTGCCTCCGTTTTTTATAAGCAAGAGCGTGTTGGCTTAAATGGTAAACTATTTAAGATCATTAAGTTTCGTAGTATGAAACTTGACGCGGAAAAAGATGGGGCAAAGTGGGCGACCACCAACGACTCAAGAGTGACAAAAGTGGGACATTTTATCCGTAAGTATAGGATTGATGAGTTACCACAGCTGTTGAATGTATTTCGCGGCGAAATGTCTTTTATAGGTCCTCGACCAGAGCGTCCGCAATTTGTAGAACAGCTTATTCGAGAAATTCCATATTATAATCAACGACATAATGTTAAACCTGGACTAGCAGGTTGGGCCCAATTGAATTATCCGTATGGTGCGAGTGTTGAAGACTCTATGGAAAAACTAAAGTTTGATTTATATTATGTGAAACATCAAAGTCTTATGTTAGATATATTGATCTTAATTCGTACAGTGGAAGTCGTTTTGTTTGGCAAAGGAAGATAAATTGAAAAAAGATATTATTAATGCCATGACAGTGGACGTTGAAGATTTTTTTCATGTGTCTGCTTTTGAGTCGGTTATTAGTCCTGATGATTGGCATAAGTTTATGCCCAGAGTTGATCGTAATACCAAGCGCTTACTTGATTTATTTGAGCAACACAATGCTAGCGCTACCTTTTTTGTTTTAGGGTGGGTGGCCGATAAATATCCTGAGCTAATCAAAGAAATATCTGCTCGTGGTCATGAAGTCGCGAGTCACGGTTTTTCTCATCGAAGAGCCACCGAGCAAACGCCAAAGGAGTTTCGTGAAGACGTTATTCGCTCTAAGGCGCTATTGGAAGACCTAACTAATAAAGAGGTTGTAGGTTACCGAGCTCCGAGCTTTTCAATAGGTTATGATAATGAGTGGGCGTTTAATGAGCTGTCTGATATAGGCTTTAAATACAGTTCAAGTACCTACCCAGTTAAGCATGATTTATATGGTGTGCCAGAATGGCCACGGTTTTGTCATCAGCGTAAAGAGGGGATTATAGAAATTCCCATTTCAACAATTTCTCGTAGTACAGGCAATACCGGTATTGGTGGTGGAGGATTTTTTAGACTTTATCCCTATTGGTTATCTAAGCAGAGAATTGATAAATATTTGCAAGAAGAAAGCCAACCTTATAATTTTTATTTCCATCCATGGGAGATTGATCCTGACCAACCAAGAGTTGCAGGGGCTGGACTTAAGTCTAAGTTTAGACATTATGTTAATTTGTCTAAAATGGAAAATAAATTGATAAGATTGTTAAATGACTACAAGTGGCAGTCGTTTTCTGATGTTTACCTGTAACTTAGGTAAATTATCATGACTCTTTTTTCACAAGGTAGTGTAGCGAAGTGGACGTTATCCACAATTTGTTTGATCCTGTTTTTATTAGTATTTCAAAATACCTTTATTTTACTGGTCAACACTTGGTTTGAATCAACAACATTCGAACATAGTTTCTTAATTGCACCTATTGCGATTTGGCTAATCTATCGTAAACAGGCTGAACTATCGAATGCCACTATTAAGCCCGCACCACTACTTTTAGGTGTGGTGGGTGGGTTGTCTCTATTGTGGTTAGTAGGAACAATAGTGGGTATAAATGCACTCTCGCAGTTTTCCCTTTTGTCTATTCCGCTCGTTGCTATATGGGCGTTTTATGGTTTTGATTTTGTTAAAATTATTCGATTTCCTCTTTTCTTTTTAATACTTAGTGTGCCATTCGGCGAGTTTCTAATTCCAAACTTACAAGAGATTACAGCCGACCTCACGGTATTTTTCCTGCAACTCGTTAATGTACCGATCTATAGAGAGGGGTTATACCTTTACATTCCAGAAGGCACATTTCACGTGGCTGAGGCTTGTAGCGGGATCCGTTTTCTTTTTTCGACTATCACCTTAGGTTTGCTAATTACACATTTGCAAATCAAAAGTCGAAAACGCCAGTTTATATTTATGCTGAGTGTTTGCCTAATACCGATCATTGCTAATGGGCTTAGAGCCTTTATGATTGTATTTATTGGTCATGTGTCTGATATGCAAGCTGCGGTTGGTTTTGATCATATAGTTTATGGCTGGGTATTTTTCTGCATTGTTATTATTTTGGTTGTGCTGTTAGGGAATAGAATATCAGATGTTGAAGGGCATTCATCTGCCTCCACTACGGCTTCGGAAATTAATATTTCAGCGCCTAAACCGTTATTGTTAATCGCTTTTTTATGTTCCGTTTGTATAGGACCTGCTATATCGTCAATTTATCATTATAAGTTGAATGCTTTCAAAGAATCTGCCGTCCCAGAAAGTAAACAACTGTCCACTCCATATAAAACGAATCTTGGTTGGCATCCTATTTTCCCCCAAGCTGATGCAGTCTCAATTGGTCCAGATACTAAGGTCATTCAATATGTGATTCAGTATGATTTTGAAGACGAAACGAAAGAACTCATTTCCTGGGAGAATAGGTTATATGACCCAGAATTGTGGACAATAAAAAGTAATAGTTACCACTCATTGGAATATAAGGATGTAAACGTACCCTATAGGCATATTGTTGTGGTTAATTCATTGGGTGTTGAGCGCAACATATTCATAACCTACAAAGTGGCTAATGCATTTTTTAGCAATGAACTGAAAATAAAAGTGTTCCAATTGTATTCGAAGCTGACCTTTACCGATTTCGGTGGTAAAGCACTTATCTCATCTACTTTAGTAAGAGACGATATGGATCCAACTGAAGTCATTAAAAAAATTGTTGATTACAATTCAAGAATAGAGAACTAAATATGGATATTTCTGTAGTCATTCTATCTTTTAATTCGGCTAAATTTATCGAAAAATGTCTGTCGTCATTAACGTCTTCTTTGAAGCAGAGTGAACGAGATTTTGAAATTTTTGTTGTAGACAATGGTTCTAAAGACGGTACCTTGGAGATCCTTTCTCGTATTGAAGGGGAATTAGAAGGACGACTGACGTCTATTTTACTCAGTCACAATACCGGCACTACTTATTCGAGAAATCAAGCCTTAAAACAGGCAAAAGGTAAGTATATCTTGGTGTTAGACTCAGATGCCTATATGAATGAACCTGCATTGACTGGCTTGTCGCAGTATTTAGATGAACACCCCAATTGTGGTATGGCTGTTCCTAGAGTAACTTACGGCAGCGGTAACTATCAGTTGTCTTGCGATACTTTTCCTACCCTATGGAAAAAGTTCCAGCGTTTTCTATTTTTGAAAAATATGGAAGAGCAAGAATCAGACTTGTCAAAAGCTACGGTGCCGGTAAATGTTGATTATGCAATATCTGCATGTTGGATGTTAAAACGAGAGACCCTAGAAAAGGTAGGCTTGTTGGATGAGAAAATCTTTTATTCTCCTGAAGATGTGGATTATTGTCTAAGAGTTTGGGAAGCTGGATATGTCATAACTTACGTTCCTAGTGTATCGGTCATTCACGATGCGCAAGAGTTATCTCGGGGCTTCAAATTAACTAAGTTTCATTTCTCACATCTTAAAGGACTATTTTATTTGATGTATAAACACAAGTATTTTTGGGGGCTGTCATCCCTATATAAGCGATTAGGTAAGGATACCTAATCTATGTGTGGAATAGTGTGTTGGGTTCGAGCAAATGGACAGGTTCATACTGATGATGCATTGTTCAAAAAAATGACCCGTTCTTTAGAGCATAGAGGACCTGATGGCGAAGGCTTTTATGTCAATAAAAGCGTTGCATTGGGTCATACTAGATTGGCTATTGTCGATATTGATAATGGTCAGCAACCTATGAGTAGAGATACTACCGTGGTTACCTTTAACGGTGAAATTTATAATTTCCCTGAACTCAAACAAGAGTTAGAAACCATAGGTTTTGTATTCGAAACTCATTGTGACACAGAAGTATTGCTGCACGGTTGGGCACAATGGGGCTCCGATTTAATCAATAAATTACGGGGCATGTTTGCATTTGTTATTTTAGATAAATTGCAAAACAAACTGTATTTGGTGCGCGACAGGTTTGGTATCAAACCCTTATATTGGGCACTGGCAGATGATGGTGATTTACTGGTTGCTTCTGAGCTAAAAGCACTTAAATTACACCCTAAATTAAATACAGACTTATGTGAACAGGCAATCGAAGATTTCTTTTCTCTTGGTTATATCGTTGAACCAAAATCTATATATAAATCAGTAAAAAAATTAGCGGCTGGTCATTATATGGAGGTAGACATCGATGATTTTAGTAGTTTGTCAGAGCAGCCTTATTGGGTATTGAAAGACCATTTAAATAGTGATTATGAGGATGTTGAAAGTCTTAAACATGAGTTTCAACAGTTACTGAGTGAAAGTGTAAGACTAAGAATGATGGCTGATGTCCAAGTGGGGGCGTTCTTGTCCGGAGGTGTAGATTCTACTGTCATTGTTGGCAGTATGAGTCAGCATACTACTCAAGCAGTCAAAACAAGTTCTATTGGTTTTGATTTATCTGCATATGACGAGTCGTATTATGCTAAAAAAGTAGCCAGCCACTTTCAGTGTGACCATGTTAATACCAGTGTTTCAGTCAATGATTTATCTTTGGTAGACAAAATTGTTGATATTTATGATGAGCCATTTGCCGATAACTCAGCCATTCCTACTTATATATTGAGCCAAGCGACAAATAAATATGTCAAAGTTGCTCTTTCTGGTGATGGTGCCGATGAACTGTTTTTTGGTTATCGCAATCACCAAATGTTTCTATTTGAAGAAAGGTTAAGAAAGATAATCCCATCATTTATGCGCAATTCTTTGTTGTCCGGCGTTGCCAAGTTCTATCCTGAATCTAGATTTATTCCTAAGCTACTTAGAGCAAAAACGACATTCGAAGGTTTGAGTAACGATAAAATAGATGGCTATCACAATGCTATTTCAATCAGCGCTCAAAAAACCTTGCAGACGATCTATTCGGATAAGTTTAAGCGAATGTTGAATAAATACAGCTCTTTAGGATTATTTCGCTCTTTAGCAAAAGAGGTGGGTGAGCAAGAGTCTTTGAAGCAAGTGCAATATATCGATTTTAAAACCTATTTACCGGGGAGCATTTTAACCAAGGTTGATCGAGCGAGTATGGCAAACTCATTAGAAGTCAGAGTGCCGTTTCTTGATCATAAGTTGGTTGAATGGGGCTTAAGAATTAAACCTAAGGTTAATCTAGGTTTGAGAACCGGTAAAAAACTCATAGCAAAGTCTTTTGCTAAGTTAGTCCCTAGTTACATTTTGAATAGAAAGAAAATGGGCTTTACTTCTCCATTAGACGAATGGTTTAGGCAAATTCCGTTAGAGACACTGGAGTCTAGAGTGCTATCGCAGAACCTACTCTCTACAGATTACTTTGATATTCAGGGGATCCATAATATTTTATTAGAGCATCATCAAAGAAAAAAATCATGGATTAACTATATGGTCTTTGGTGATTTTCGAATCGTTTTTAAGCAAGCAGAAGATGGGTGAATTATGAAAATTCTGTACCACCATAGAATTGCTTCGAAAGATGGACAGTTTGTGCATGTGGAAGAATTAACAAATGCCTTCATTGAGCAAGGCCATGAGTTGCGATTTGTCGCACCACAAGTGAACGAACAATCAGATTTTGGCCATGACGGTGGTTTTGTCAGTAAACTGAAACAAGCTTTACCAGCATGGGTCTATGAATTACTCGAGCTAACTTACAGTTTATGGGTTTTTGTTAAATTAGTTATTGCTATTAAACAGTTTAAACCAGAGTTTATCTACGAACGTTATAATTTGTATCAGCCAGCAGGTATCTGGGCCGCGAAACTGTTTAATATACCTATCATCTTAGAAATTAATGCCCCTCTTGTAGAAGAGCGTAGTCGATATAGCGGCTTGTCATTAAAGTGGTTAGCAAAAAAGGTTGAAAACTATACTTGGCGACATGCTACCTGCTGCCTGCCTGTTACCGATGTATTGGCTGATCATCTGCGTCAAGTAGGCGTGGAAGAAGAAAACATAACGGTTATCCACAATGGTGTACGACAAGAATTTATTGATGAAATGCTTGAGACGCCGATTAACCTAGATAAAAAAGAAATTGTCATTGGCTTTACTGGGTTTATTCATCCTTGGCATGGTATGGATAAAGCGATAGAAGCCATAGCCGAGCATAAAGACTTGCCGTTAAAGTTGGTGTGTATTGGCGACGGTTTAATTCTACCAGAGCTCAAAGAGCAAGCGAAACGTTTAGGAGTGGCCGATAAAGTTGACTTTAAAGGCTTGGTCACCAGAGATAAAGTACTGAATTTCGTGAAAGAATTCGATATAACATTACAACCTGATGTAACGGCTTATGCATCGCCATTAAAGATGTTCGAGTATATGGCGGTAGGTAGCGTGATTATTGCGCCTGATTGCCCAAATATTCGAGAGATTTTATCAGACGACAGTGCATTGTTTTTTGAAAAGGGCAATCAAGCCTCTTTTATCGAAAAGTTTATTTATGCAATTGAGAATATTCATCAATTAGATAATATGCGAGCGGCAGTGAAAGCGAGCGTTATTGAAAAGCGGTTTATTTGGCAAGAGAACTCTAAACGGGTTGTACAGTTAGTGAAAAAAGACATCACTCCAATGCAAAAGGCTAATGATTAATGAGTTCGATAGTTTTTTTGATTAGCATGGGGTTTGTTATTTATTTCCTGATAAAAGGGGATAAGCAGGATCAAATCGATCGAAAGGCATTTTTAGCAAAACAAAAGCCAGAAAAGAGAAAACGTAAATGAAGGATCTGCTTTTTGTTTTAATGTTTTTACCGTTCATATATCTCGCGTTCAAAAATCCTTTTAATGGGTTGTGTGCTTGGATTTGGACGGTTATGGCCGTGCCAAAGAACATGTTGTGGGGCTTTGCCTCTGATATTCGGTATACCTATTTACTTGCTCTCATTACTATCATTGCCATGTTTTTGAGTGATGATCCCCTGAAGAAAAAGCCGACTGGCGGTTTGTTTGTATTAATGGTTTTATTTTTAATTCAAACTGGCATATCAAATTATTTTACCTGGGGCAGTAGCCAATCGTCTTGGGGGGTATGGAGTGACTTTTTTAAGGCGATACTTTTTGCTGCGCTTATTCTTACCTTATTAACCACTCGAAATAGAATTGAAACCTTTCTATGTGCTATGTTGCTTGGGATCGGATTTAATATCTTTTTCGAAGGCTTAAAGTTCGTCGTGACGCTAGGTGGCTATAAAATAGTCGGTATTCATAATTCTATGATGACAGACAATAACTTATTTGCTCTAGCTGTATTAATGGTTATTCCCATATACATGTATATTATTCCGCAAATTAAACACAAGTACTTAAAACTAGGGTTTACTGGATTAGCAGGGTTATCGGCTATTTGTGTTATTGGCTCCTATTCAAGAGGCGGCTTTATTGGTTTAGTCATAGTGGGTTGGAAGATTTTTCTTAAATCTAGGGCGAAACTATTTTTTATTATTATGGCTGCCATGTTTAGTGCTGGCGCAATATATATTGCGGCCGACAAATGGACTGATCGAATTCAAACCATTGAAAGTGCAGATACTGACAGTTCATTTATGGGACGGACTACAGCATGGAAATTGGCTACTTTAGCTGCTATGGATCATCCCTTCATAGGAGTCGGGCAAGATTCGGTGCAGCATTCCTTTGTATGGCAATATTATTACGATGATATTGGTCGGTTTGATTTCATTACGCCTAATAACACCTCTAAATTCAAAGCCAAAGCGGCTCACAGTATTTATTTTCAGGTTTTAGGGGATGCGGGCTTTTTGGGCTTATCCTTATTCTTGATGATTTTGATTGGCAGTGTATTGTTGACCAATAGATTACGAAAAAAGCGGAAGATGATTGGATTAAAGCCTTGGCAGCATCAATCAATACTACTTTAATTGTGTATTGCGTTTGTGGGGGCTTATTAAGTTTGGCGTATTATGACTTGTTGTATGCACTCATTGCCGTTGCCGTGTGTTTAAAACGAATTGATGTCGAATCTAAGCGTTCAAAAAGACTGAATGTTAACTTTGCGAATTAAATTGAATACTATGAATACTTTATTAAAAAATATCGAGCAAATACCAAAAAAGAAAATTTGATTTAGTTGCTGCTAAAGTTAGGCATACACCGCCAGTGCAATTTGAAAAAAACAAAGAGGTAGTGATAGTTTCTCAAGTCTATCATGCCGCTGTAGATATGACATTACTGGCTTTAAAAAGCTTTTTGCAACAGTTTGGTCAGGGGTTTGTTGAGTTACTAGACGATGGCAGTTTGACTGCTGAAGATTATGCCCTGTTAAAAAAACATATTCCCCATTTGAATATCACTCATATAAAAGATATCGATGTGGGGCTTTGCCCTGCCGGTGCTTGCTGGGAACGTTTAGTTCATATTTTGCATCTGAGTCAAGACGCCTACGTAATTCAGGTAGATACTGATACGTTAACAATTGGGCCTGTTGCAGAAGTATTTGATCATGTTAGCCGTAATCAGGCATTTACAATTGGCAGCCCTGCTTGGCCTGAGCCTGTTAATACTGAGTATTTACGATTAGTCATGAACGCTCATAATGGTAAACATGTTCAAGTGTCAGCCGAACGACATTTACATAGTGCTAGCTCAATTGATATTTCTCAATATTGTAGGGGATGTGCGGCTTTCACTGGATTTCCAAAAGGTACTTTATCTTTTGAGCTTTTACAGGCTTTTTCCGTTGAAATGGAACAAAAGCTCGGAAAACAAAAGTGGCATGAGTGGGGGTCAGAACAGTTTGCATCAAATGTCATGATTTCAGTATGCGAAGATCCAAAAATTTTACGCTGGCCACAGTATCAAAACTATGGATTTCCTAAACTCAATGCCAACCAAACCGTGTTAGATTTTGATAGTAAAGTGTCAGTCTTACATTTCATTGGTAGCAATCGTTTTATTGATAATACATATTCAGAGTTGGCAAAGAGGTTTGTAAATACGCTCAATTAGCCGCTACAGCGATTTCAATTGCCAGGGTATGTAAGACGATCATATAAATGATTTATCTCTGGAATACGTGCTCAGGGTGAACTAGGTTCGAACTTTTATGATGCATACCCACGGAGATGTAGGACTGCCCCAGAGGTTGGAGTGTAGTTTGCCCGTTTGTTTTATTTACCCTCTTACAGCCCATCAGCCTTATATGATGAGCCATGTGTTGCGCACTGTAACCTTAGTTACTTCTTAAATTTGTTGTACAACTTTTTCTCAATTTTTCGCCACAGCTTTTGGTACGAAGGTCTCATCGCGTAAATCTTGTTTTGAACAAATATATTAATTTTAAGCAGTTCCTCATTTGATAGGCCTTTATAATGTGGACGAGGTTGTTGGTAGACTGAGGGGAAATTATTTGTAAATAGTTGTTTTCTGTTTAGAAATTGTTCGGCAAAGGCTGATTCTATTATTGCGTACTTAGCAACCACTTTTTCAATAACTTCATCAGATACACTTTCCTGAGCATTTAAGTCGCCGCCTATAGTGCCCAACAGATATTCAAAATCTGCCTCAACATCCTTAGGGTCTTGCATGCTAGTTGAAATATCATGTAAAAAGCTTCCTAGTATATTTGCAGTTTGAAGAATATTGATCGTATCTAACATTTTTCGAGAGCGATTATTTGGATTTTGCGCATCTATTGATTTTAGCTCTAACGTACTTGGGAGCCCAAAAATGCTCATGAAATCTGATATTAGATCGCCTCCTACAAAGGACGTTTTTTCAAAAGTTCTAATTATGATATTGTCGTTACCAAATAATTCAGCAAGCGTAATAATTTTCTGTAGATCTTTCGTATAGCGGTTTTCTCCTAGCAAAAATTGTTCTAGTGGAAGCGGATATTCTAGGTAGGGTCGATAGGGCTCATGGACTCGGCACATTTCTGACCAAAAGGAGCAGAGGTATTCAAAACTAGGTCTTAGGTAAATAATAAACTTGACTTGATAACCTTTAAATTTCAATTCACTAAACATTTCGATATTTGGCATGAGAAAAAATATCTCTTCCGAAACTAATATATTTTTCGCATCAGTTTTAGCAATAGAATTTAAATATTTTTCCCAGCATTTCGCGCGTGTTGCCCTATCCTTTTGGTTGCTAACCAACAAAAAACCATTGGCGCTGCGATTATTAAGAAGCTCAGGCGTATTTGGATAATATAGCCCAGACTGCTCTAGTGTTTCATTGTTGGCAAGGCAAAATTCTTGCAGTGTTGTGGTCCCTGTCTTGGGTGTTCCCACATGAAAATATAAAGTTTTCATTAAACTCGCCTCAAAGCTAATACAAGCTTAGTAAATATAATTAGTAATCACCGAAACCAGAGAGCCTATTTAAATTTTTGAGTTAAGATTGCTAAACTCTTGTCAATAAACTCATAGGTAAACAAAAAGTAATGGTTGTGATTAGATAGAATGTTGCGCACTAAGAATACTGTTAAAAAATAGACTAATACACCAAGGGAAACATACAGGAGCAACAGTAAATAGGCGGGTAATTGCATATCAAGTAGCTTCAATGATTCTATAGATAAGTAAAAAGGGGCGCTTAGTAAAGAAACAATCGTGAGTAATGTAAATATTGGTAGCACTTTTAATTTATATCTAAATTTTAATAGCGATATGAGTACCAATACAAATAAAAATCCAATCAATACCCTAATCCAGGTCAGGGTGGTTAAATCCGCTACAAAAGGTGCACCTAGCACGACGAACATAACAATAATTGAAAAGATATCGGCAATTGATAATAGTTTTAATTCATCTGCGAAAAACATGACCTGTCGGCATAATGAGTAAATAATAAAGACAGGCATCAATAAAGAAATTGCTTTAAAGATATCAACTGCACTCATCCATTGTTCGCCCATTGCGACATAAACAAAAAACTCGCCAACAGCAAATGTACCCACTATGGAT
This sequence comes from Paraglaciecola aquimarina, assembly GCF_032464635.1. Taxonomy (NCBI): domain Bacteria; kingdom Pseudomonadati; phylum Pseudomonadota; class Gammaproteobacteria; order Alteromonadales; family Alteromonadaceae; genus Paraglaciecola; species Paraglaciecola aquimarina. Next base: position 4,633,632 of record NZ_JAWDIO010000002.1, on the reverse strand, counting down.
GGAATAATGAAAAATAAAGAAACATATAAATGCTTTAATAAGCCTTCATAAACTTGAGCTAAGTCACCTTTTATTGAAGATATACCTGCTAGCAAAGGCTTAGAAGCGGGACCAATTATATCGCTGTAGGGTAAATGGGAAAATTCTCGAGATATATCATACAAGCCGACCCCTTCGGTCCCAAACTTATTATTCACGATAAAGTTCTCGGCTTTAGAACGGGCAAAACCTGTGAGTGAATTTGCTAGCAGCCACTTTGTTTTACTAAATATATGTTTAAAGCCACTGCATCTAAACTTTGGTCTGTATGAAATATATACGTAGGTTAAAGCAAATGTTATGGCGATACTTAATATCTGGCCAATAATTAATGCCCAATATGATTCATAAATGTAAGCAATATAAACGGTAGGTGGTGCTGAAATAAGTCTTGCCCTGATGCCTACTTTACCTAGCTTGGCGTAATCGAGCTTTTTTTCTAATAATACCATTCCGGGATTGTTTAGTGAGCCTAGCAGTGGTACCAGAGACAATACCCTCAACACGTCTTTTAATTTATCATCTTTCAAAAATTCAGCTAGATAGGGCGCGGAAAAAAATAGTAATAGACCTATACCAAGGTTGATTAATATTTGTAACGTCCATGCACTATTCACTTCATCGTCAGTAATATGTTGCTCTTTGATGATATATTGTCTTATCCCTAATTCACTGAATGACATGAAAAAAAACATAACCATGGTGGCTAATGCGGCTATGCCGAAGTCTTCTGGGCTTAGTACTCTAATGAGTATCAAAGTACTAATCATGCCAACAAATCTATTGAGCCATGAAATAGCTAATACCCAAATCGAACTTTTTAATACTTGATTACTTAAACTCACTGTTCTTTTCCATCTTTAAACTGTCAGCAAAAACACTGAGTTAGGTATTCTTTCAATTCCTGAAACAAAGATCGCTGATCAAGTCTGTTCTTTTTCTGTTTCAACTCTATAGTTAGAAAATGCTGCTATTGTGTTGAATAGCCTCTCAAAGCCATGCATGATCGTACCATCTGTTTGTTTCATTTCATTTGGAAACATATTTATATCGAGCTCTAACTTTTTAAGTTGACTCAAGGCTGAAGGCCTAAACCAGAACATTGTACCTGCAAAATAATTATAAGAAAAAGTCGATTCAGGTATTTTTAGTTCTTCCATGATTATTTTTAAGAATCGATTGTTCAGCCGCTCCTTTTCTACCACTTCTTTGGGAATTAAATACTGTTCTGGGCCAAGCACCCCCAATTGCGGTTTATCTTTAAAGGCTTGAGTAATTCTGTGTATGTTGTCTGACGTGCCTAGCAAAGCGTTTAACGTATTCTCCATCCACTCATTGCCGATTGAGGTGTGTAAGCTTTTTTAGTGTGCAACTTGCAAACAGCGTCATAATTGTCAAAGACGCCAGCCGTTAAAAGCCGTAAAAATGGGTAAACGTCCCGACCTATATTTTCGGTCTGAAAGAATCGGATGTTGCTACGAGAATTGGCTATGTGAACCAGTGCCTTCACGCAAGTAAAGTTTGGCACAGTGATGAGAATATCCACTTCTTCTCTTACTTTATTAATGTGCGGTAAAATACTAGCCCATAAATCTGGATAGTAAAGGTGAATGTAAATCGCCTGTTTATTGCTCGATTGTTGCTGGCGGGCAAGATCAGAAAATTGTAATTTACTTGCCATAAAGGTCGCTAATTCTTCGAATTCAATCTCTTCGAGCGAGCAGGGAAAGTTAGCTTGTTGTAATTCACTTAGGTATTCACGATCAATTAAGTGATGATTTGCTAGGACTGAAATATCCTCTATATCTTCTGCCTGATGAATTGTCCAAGGTGGCAAATCAAGACTTGTGTGTGCTGTAAAATATAATCCTGAACTTATACTCTTACTTTCTACATTTAACAAGCTATGATGCCGTTGCAAGCCCACCCTTACTAGTCTGGATAAATAGAATAGTTCTATTCGCAGGTAACATCTAATCGCTTCCATTCTGGACTTTTTCTTGGATGCAAAATATTTATAATTTTGTATTGAAATTCGCAGCCAAATTGAAAGCATTACTGAATTACCTTAATTTTATGAAAACGTAAAAATAACGAATAGGAGTTAATTGGCTGACGCTGTTAGTCGGCGGAAATAATATTTAATGTCTGGCCAATACGTATGCTTAAACCACAGAAAAATCAATCCTTTTTGCAAACAGTAGCCAAACTCGTTGATAAGGGTTTTTCTTTGGATTTGATACATTTTGGTATGATTCTTAATTGTATTCGAATCATGCCAACGATAGTTAAATAGTGGAGTGTCAATAAATTTAAGTTTTTTCTTTTCGACATTTGTAACATCAAGTAAAGGTCTTCCATTGGGGAGCTCTGAGAGTATCCACCAAATTCATCCACCACTTTTTTTCTAACAAATATCCATTCGGTATGTGATTGTCGGCAATAAGATTGTTATATAAACCAAACTGCTCTGATAGAAAATCAATATTGGGTCTTTTCTTCCGTAAGTACTCATCAAAAGTAAGGTAAGTTGCTTCGCTTTTGTCGTAAACAATATTCTGGTCTTTATCCCAATAGCACTGTGTATTGTCACTGTCGATGAGTTTATTGCCCCCAACTGCGAGTCCATAGTCTGCATTTTGCGATAGAAATTCATGCAGGATTTGTAGCGCGGTTGTTTCAGCAATATCGTCTGATGCAATGATGTATAAGTACTTTCCTTGTGCCATGTTGATACCCACATTTAGGGTTTTGATTATCCCTTCGTTTTTCTTGTCAATATGGGTGAAGTGGGTAAAACGTTCTGTGCATTTGTCTGCAATGTCTTTAATCATCTCATTAGACTTATCACGAGAGCCATCGTTAATGACAATGAGTTCGATATTGCTATAAGTCTGCTGAATAATGCTATTTATAGTGTGCTGAACATAATTTTCATGATTGTAAACTGGAATAATGACAGTAATTAGATCTTTTTTCATAATGTTGCTGGCGCTTGAAAGTGATTAACAATATCTACTATTTTAGCTACTTCATGTAACTCTAATACCGGTGAAATAGGCAGTGACATGACATTTTCGTGAATAAATTCAGTGATAGGGAATGAGCCATTAAAGGTGTTTTTATATGCATCTTGCTGATGAGGTGGAATAGGGTAATGGATCGAAGATTGTACGCCATTGTCTAATAAATACTGTTGCAGTTGTTGTCTGTTTTTACAACGAATCACAAATAAATGCCATACATGAGACGTCTGATTTTCAACTATAGGTAATACAATCTGTTGGTTTGTAATGTTGGCTAAATAGTAATTAGCAACTTCTCTACGGGCCTTAATTTCATCGTCTAAATATTTGAGTTTGACCTTTAAAAATGCGGCTTGTATCTCATCTAATCGGCTATTTAGTCCTTTATACTTATTGACGTACTTTTCTTTTGAACCATAGTTTCTTAGTGCTCTTATGGTGTCATCAAGAGCAGGGTCTGAGGTGATCACTGCGCCTCCATCGCCCAAGGCCCCTAAATTTTTGCCAGGATAAAAGCTAAAACCAGCTGCATCGGCCAAAGATCCTACTTTGGTGCCTTTGTACAACGCACCGTGTGCTTGGGCGCAATCTTCAACTACTTTTAAAGTGTGTTTCTGCGCTATCGCATTTATCTCGCTCATATGGTTCACTTGTCCGTACAAATGAACGGTTAAGATAGCCTTAGTTTTCTTTGTTATAGCGGCTTCAATAAGGGCTGGATCTAAATTATAAGTGTCAAGGTTAGGTTCTACTAAAACAGGGACTAAGCCATTTTCTGATATGGCTAAAATTGACGCTATATAAGTATTAGCAGGTACTATGACTTCGTCACCTGTTTGCATGATACCTAGCTCTTTGTAAGCCCTAAAGATTAAATTAAGTGCGTCCAAGCCGTTTGCTACGCCTATGCAATATGTTGTATTGCAGTATGTGGCAAATGCTTTTTCAAAAGACTGAACTTCATCGCCTAGAAGGTACCACCCTGAATCAATTACTCGGTTAGCGGCTTCTTTAAGTTCGTTAGCATACTGTTGATTAATTTTTTTTAAATCTAAAAAGGGGATCATTTTGTATCTCTACTTGAAATATGTTCTTAAATCTATCTTGCGGGATTACCTTTTACTACCGTGTTTGCCAAAACATCTTTCGTGACAACTGAGCCAGCTCCAACCACGGCGTTTTCACCTATTGAAACACCCGGTAAAATGGTCGCATTTCCGCCAATTGAGGCACCTTTCATAACTCTTGTTTTTTCTAATAGAAAGTTTTTATTTTTAGACTTTGGATTCCTATCGTTGGTGAAGGTTACATTTGGACCAATAAACACATTGTCTTCGATGTGCACGCCATCCCACACAAACACACCATTTTTTATAGTGACATTATTGCCGATAATAGCGCCATTCTCTATGAAGCAGTGTGAGCATACATTGCAATCGTTGCCTATAATTGCTCCCGCAGCAACCACACTAAACTGCCAAATGTTTGTATTTTCACCAACGGATTCACTTTTCACATCGGACAAAGGATGGATCATGATTTAGCCATCTCCAAGAATTTGTCATAACTGCGAATATAATCTGCTTCATCGTAATGGGAGTTTGCTAAAACAAGTAAGGTGCAATCTTCTGAAAAATCGTGCATTTCTCGCCAAACAAAAGAGTCTATAAATAGGCCTTCATCAGGATTGGTTAACTTAACTGATTTGCGTTCTTTGCCATCATCCAAAATGATGGTGCAAGAACCATTCACGGCGATGAGGATTTGTTTTAATTTTTTATGGGCGTGAAAGCCCCTGGCTACATCGGTTTTGGTATCATACAAATAGTAGATTCGTTTTACGTCGAATGGAATTTCTTTACCATGCTCAATTGCCACTAATGAACCACGTTCGTCGCCGTGGCTTTGAAATTTTATTAGTTGCATATCCATTGTGTTATACATAATCTACCTTGCTTCTCATTATGTGTATGTTGATCTTTCTAATTTTATTGGGTTTTTAGCACGTCTGTAAACGAATCAATTTCACTTTCTACAAGTATGTCCTGTTTATATGACTCTAACATTTTATCTTTATTTTTCATGACAAAATGAGCGCAACTAAATTTCCATTGCAGCCAATTGCTAAGTCCGCCGCTATTTTGTATTTCTTGAGGAAAAACCATAAACCACGTTAGCCATGGTATTTAAGCCTAATTTTTTAGCAAAATGATAAGCAGCAATGTCTTCTACCACTATATCTATTTCTTTTGTTAGCTTGTCCATGGTTTGTTGTTCGATCAAATCGTTTATTTTTTTGATAGCCGTAGACTTGAAAAAATAACATCCACCTTGCGAATATTTGAAATCAACAAAGTGTCCATCTCCGATTAAATCTGCGTTAGAGCGTTCGATCATTTGAAAGATTCGGTCGTTAAAAAAGAACACGTCAGAATCAATACGAGCCACTATATCGTTTTCGCCAGCATTTTTTGCAGCATAGTCGTACGCTTTCCAAATGTTGGAAATTTGTTCCGCTCCCCATCCCATGCTTTTAGGCCAAAGAATCAGTTCTGCTCCGGGAATTAAATCTTGAATAGTTGAAAACTGGGCATCTGAAATTGGCATTTCTGCATCATTAAAAATGTAAACTTTAAACTCTATATCCGTCAGGTGTTTTTTCATGCTATGCAGCGCACAGTACAAATAAGGAAAATAAGAATGACAGCTGAAATAGCACAAATGAAATACACGTTTGCCACGGGGAGTAGAAGATAAGATACGTTTTCTTTTATATAACTCTTTTAGAAAATTAGGGAACTGCTTAATTCTAATGGGTAACATCGTAAACCTTGTCGTTAAAAGCTAAAAAGTGTTATTTAATACTCATACTAATATGAGTTAAATAACGTTGTTAAATTAAAAACTGGGTTTTTAATTTATTTTCACACTTTTTGCTATTGTGATTCCTTTTCTTTTTATCAGCAATTGAGTCTTACATTTAATGCTCATATTTTGAGTGCATAGAGTAAAGTGCTCATTCAAAATAACAAGCTTTTTTATCATCGCTTAGAACTCACAACTGTTGCGCCATAATGCGTTGTGGCTAAACAAAAGTCTAGTTTTTCAATATATTGTGTGTAAACTTTAACAAAGTTATGAGTATACAGATGTAGGCTTTTAAGTTGCATAACTCAAAAGGGATATAGATACTTTATTTGTTAAGTAAAGTACTGCGATTATCACAAATTAACGTAGACCACTGAGTTTTTAGTTTTTTCGGCTACTAATAAACAGTAATTTGTTGATCAATAGGACATAAAGTGAGCCAGTCTCAAACAATTTTATCGTTAACTAGTATTAGAAGCTTTGCTGCTTTATTTGTCGTTTGGTATCACGTGGCGGTTAGCTTTACAGCCTATGATTTTACGTTTTTTAACTTATTCTTGAATGGATCGTTAAGTGTCGATCTGTTTTTTGTCCTAAGTGGTTTTATTCTTCACCATGTCTATAAAGACAAGAACATCCATAAATCTTACAGAAAGTTTGTTTTTACTCGGCTTGCTAGAATATATCCCTTGCACTTAGTGACCTTGCTCACATTGCTTTTTATCACCCTTGTATTGGATGATTTTTCTGACAGGTATAATCCAGAATATTATACTGGACTATCTTTTTTCTTAAACTTACTCCTTGTGCAAAATTGGGGATTTATCCCGCCGTCTTGGAATATGGTGTCTTGGTCGATCAGCGCTGAGTGGTTTATGTATTTGTTATTTCCATTTATGGTTTGTGGGGTCAGTCGTTTTAAATTAGCTAAGACCCAAAAAGTCTATCCGTTCATTACTTTATTTGTTTTAGCAAGCCATTACTTAGCTATTTATACGCTGCAATTAGACGGCTATGGTGGTATGTCAATCGGCGGGATGATTCAAGTGTTTTTTGAGTTCTCCCTAGGTTTTTTCTTTATGGAATAAGGGCTAATATTGCACAAAGTAAAAAAGTGATAGCCTCTTCTTCTTTTACACTTGCGCTTGTTTTTCTAACCATACTCGCACTGTTAGCTAAAGAACTATATTATGTGTTTTTGCCTATATCAGCGCTATTACTACTTAACCTGAGTATTGCTGATAACGCTGTCAGCCGTATGTTTGAAAAAGATTATTTTGTATGGTTAGGAAATATTTCTTATTCACTGTACCTGTGGCATTGGATTATTATTCAACTGGCGAATTACACTCTATTTAAAGATTGGTTCGTTATTACTAACACCACTGATTTACTAATATATTTCTTTATAGTGACAATCGGTTCGTTAGTTATTTCTCATTATTCATATTTGTATATTGAGAAAGCCGGACAAAATCTAGTTAGAAAATGGATGTGAAAATATACTTAAATTATTTATGAGTGACGTTAAATGTGTGGCATTTTAGGAATTAAAAGTACAGTTAGCGCTGTAAATAGAGAAAAACTGTCAACGATGCGGGATACTATGCCGTATCGCGGGCCAGATAGTCAGGGATTGTGGTTTGATGATGAAGCTAAGATTGGTTTAGCTCACCTAAGACTAAGTATTTTAGATCCTACTCCAGCGGGTCATCAGCCTAGAGTTGAGGCATCACATAATTGTGTCATTTCATACAATGGTGAAGTCTATAATTACCTTGAAATTCGTTCGGTTTTAGAAACCAAAGGTTATTCCTTTGAAACAGGTGCTGATACTGAGGTCGTGCTTAAAGCCTACCTTGAATATGGGGTGGATTGTCTACAACATTTTAATGGAATGTTTGCCATCGCTATCTGGGATGGTAATAAAAAAGAACTGTTCTTGGCTCGTGACCGTCTGGGCATTAAACCTGTTTATTACATGCACAATGAGAATGAGTTTATATTTGCTTCAGAGACTAAGGCAATTCTCAAAGGCTTGGATGCTAAGCCTGAAGCTTAATGTTCAGTTAATCGATAGTTACATGAGCTTTGGCTATATTCCGGGTGAAAACACCTTGCATCAAGGTATAAAACGTTTGATGCCTAGGGCACTATGCGATACTCAAGTGTAATGGGCAGGACAAACCTACACTCACGATTTCTGAGTATTGGGATCTAAAATTTGATAATCAAAATGACAAAGGTTTTGATTATTATGTAGATGAAAGTAAGAAATTATTAGAAAACTCAATTGACCTGAGGCTAAGAAGTGACGTGCCACTTGGAATATTTTTAAGTGGCGGTATAGATTCTAGTGCTGTAGTGGGCCTACTGGCTGAAAGAGTCAAAGAGCCTTTAAAAACATTTTCAATTGGCTATGATTTTGGCAAAGGGTTTGATGAAACGCCGTACGCGCAGATTATTGCTGATAAATTTAAAACCGACCATCATGAAATTAAAATTACTCCCAAACAGTTTAAAGAATTCATCCCCGAATATATCGCCTTGATGGACGAACCTGTTACCGAAGCTGCTGCTATTTCATTGTTTTTTGTGGCTAAATTGGCTAAAGAAAAAGTAACGGTTGCTTTGTCTGGTGAAGGTTCAGATGAAATTTTTGCAGGCTATGACCTCTATCAATACATGAGCGTTTTAGAAAAATACAGGAATGTAGTCGGTCAACGAGGTACCAATTTTTTTGCTGGCGTAGCAAATAAAACCTTAGGGAAGAGCCATAAAGTATCTAAGTATTTAACTATGGCTACGCAACCTATTGAAAAACGTTATAAAGGCATGTCGACTTATCCAGATGCACAAAAGGAGGCGTTATATAAACCTGAGTTTAAAGCGCTTATGGAACAACAAGAGCAAGTAAGTAGCCGTCAGTTTTCTAAGCAATTATTCGACAAAATGGCAGGGCAGGATCAGTTGAATAAAATGCTCTACTTCGATACTAAAACTTGGTTAGTCGATGACCTACTGATTAAAGCTGATCGCATGAGTATGGCAGCTTCCTTAGAGCTACGGGTGCCATTCTTAGATTATCGTTTAGTTGAATTTGCCGCCACTATTCCCAGCCATCACAAAATCAAAAAAGGTGAAGGTAAGTACCCGTTGAAAAAAATGATGGAAGGGATTTTACCTAATGACATTATTTACCGTAAGAAAATGGGTTTTCCAACCCCACTGAAACTCATGTTTCAAAATGAATTACGGGATTATGCTGAAACCTTATTGTTGTCAGAAGAAACTAAATTACATCAGTTTTTTAGAAAAGATCGAATTGAGCAGCTCATTCAAGAACATAACGCTGATAAATATGATCATCATAAAACCCTATGGCAGTTGGTAGTATTAGAAGAATGGTTGAGAAAGAACAGCTGATGGTAAAAAAACGCATTTTGGCAATTAGTTATTTATTTCCTAATTGCAATCAGCCCAACCATGGCGTTTTTGTTTTAAATCGGTTAAAAGCGATGAGTCGCTATGCAGATATTACGGTTATTAATCCTATTCCTAATTCTCCCCTTCATGGTTTTATTGGCAAGTTTGCTGTGCTCAAAGATATCCCCGAGAAAGAGGAATTAGGTGGCTTGTCGGTGCATCACCCTAGATTTTTGTCTATTACCTGGCTTTGCCAAGTCCATCGAAGTGCACACTTACAAAAGAGCCGTTGAGGGAGTATTAGCAAAAATAGGAACTGAGTTCGACTTAGTGGATTTACATTGGACTTTTCCTGATTTACCCACAGGTTATCATTTACAGCAAAAATACCAGCTCCCATTTAATATTACCCTAAGGGGAATGGAAGCTTTTCATTTCCAAGATAATGATATTCGTCAAAAGATAGTGGCTAAGTACCTTCGAGAGGCTGGTCATATTATTTCACTTAGTGAAGAAATGGCGTTTACTGCCAATAAAATTGCTGATACGGGGGCTAGAACCAGTGTCATTAGAAATGGAGTAGACACTGATAAGTTCTTTTACCAAGATAAGGCAGGCTGTAGAACAAAGCTAAAACTGGCGCAAGATCAAAAAATTATTTTGGGGGTTGGTGCCTTAATCAAGCGCAAAGGATTTGATTTGGTTATTGCTGCTTTGGCTAGATTAGTTAAGCAAGCACAATTTCATAATCTTGTTTTTTATATTTTAGGCTCTGAAGGTGCAGAAGGTGATTTTCGAACCGAACTTAAAGCCAATGTAAATCGACATGGGTTAGAAAACCACGTTGTATTTCAAGGTGCCGTGCTCAATCAAGACTTAGTCACTTGGTACAACGCGGTGGACGTATTTTGTTTGTCTAGTCGCGGCGAAGGCAGCCCTAACGTATTAACCGAAGCTTTGGCATGTGGTACGCCGGCTGTGGCATCTAAAGTCGGTAGTGTGCCAGAAATAATGGCTAGTGAAGATAATCTAGGTATCGCTTTTGAAAATGAAAATACTCAAGAACTTGAAGCAGCACTAGAACAATTATTAACGCAAGAAATTAACCGTCAAGTAAACGCACAGAATTTTAGTAAATACACCTAGGATTGGTGTGCAACTAAAGTTATGGACGTTATCAATTAATGGGCAAGGGTTTTTAAGGTATTTTATAAACTTCATACCAACCAAAAGAGGCGACTTTGGCATATTGAACATTTAAGTCACCTATTTTATGGTTATCATCAATCACGTAAATTTCGTCAACTTGCTGGCTTCTACACTTATCTGTCCAACCAGACGATATTATCAACTTCTCATCCTCATAGTAATTTCTATCTGGATCAAGTGAAAAGTACTCAACTGCTACAGCAGGTACTTTCGATATTAGTTGTTCCCATCGTTCTGATTTCGGCGGTTGAATAAGTAACGGGTTTCCCCAGTCAACTGCAGCGTTGTAGCGCAAAAGTGACCAAAACGCGTTTAGATGATTTGTTGATACAATGCAAGTTTTGGAATTGTTGGCGCTTACGCTTTTTAAATAAAAGGATAAATCTGAGAAGCTGCTGTCATTCTTGACTGCGGATTGTAAATAGGCTGGCAAGTGACCAGTAGATATTAGCGCGACGCTCAAAAATAAAACAATTCTATATTTTTTAAATGTGTTGTAAAGGTATGCTAAGGCTAAAGATTGAGCCACGATAATGATAGGCATGGCAAAAATAAAGTTTCTACTCAACCATACAGGCTTGATTGTGTATGACAGCAATATAAATAAAAATATTGGGCAGACCATGTAACAAAAAACAAGTAACCGAGTTTTCTTTAAGGCAAGTAAACTTAAGATTACACATGCTGAAGCAATTAATGAATACCATGAATCGATACTCGGTATACTTATATTCAGCGACGATATTAATTCAATTATATCGTTAAATTTGGGGTGGGTTGCATGTTCAGCCGCTTTGAATAGAGAATTTAAAATGACCGGAATGCTCATTATAAAAACTACTGCATGCAAAAGTGTCCAGTGAGTAAGGTGCTTTTTACGATCATGACTAGTATTTGAAAATAGGCCATAAACATAGTGGAAAAATACAAAGACTATGCCAATGGCGTGACAATAACTTAGTGCTAACTCAAGAATAACCAAAAGCTTTACATTCTTGCCATGCATCCCTTCCATTCTAACTCTTTCAGTAAAATAGAAAATCCATAAAGAAAGTACTGAAATTAACGAATACATTCTTAATTGGTGTGAATAGTGTAGAAGCGTCGGAGAAACAAACATTAAGATGGTAGCAAAAACGGCGGCTTTTGAATTAAACAACTTTGCGACAATGTAATAAGTAGACGTGATAAGCAATGAATGGGTAACGATTGAGTTTGCTTTTAACCATAAGTCACTGTGTCCAAGCAGTGCCCACAAGTCTAGAATTGCATAATATAAAGGGGGTGTATATCAAACCGTAGGGTAAATACGATATTGTCTAAGGGGCTACCTAGTACGGTGGTTGCAGCCCATATTTGGTCTCCAGTAATCGGGGTGGCCCCTAAATAAAAATAGAGAGAAAAAAGTAAACTAACGGAGAGGGCAAAAATAAATAATAATTTAGCAGAATAAGTGTTTTTCATAAGTTCCATATACAAAATATTTAATTGCTAGATATAAGCAGTACACCCGCCACAATTAGCACAGTGCCTACAACTTTTACCGTAGTTAATGGTTCGTTTAAAAACCAGTGGGCGAATAACATCGTGCCAATAAAGCCTAAACCCACAAAAGGGTATGCCTTGCTAACGTCAATTTTGGATAGCACGACTAGCCAAATTCCTGCACTTGATACGTAAGCAATTAAGCCCGCCAAAACAGAGATGTTTGTGAGTGTTGTAAAAACCGTATTAAATAAATCAAGTTTGAAGGATGCCTGCACAATTGGATTTGACATACCGTGTTTTAATAAGATTTGCGCAATAACAGAAAGCGAAATGCTCACTAATATCAATGCGAGTATTAAAGCGCTCATAATACTTGGGCCAATATTGCCGTTAATGCGATAAAGCCAATTGTGATTCGGCTCCCCCTATCTTTTAGTGAAAATACAATCGGGTCATCGTGCATTTCACCACGGTGGGTTTTGATCCACATTCTCATTAACCAGTAACATAAGGCGGGCACAATTAACCATAGCACTGTCGGTTCTTGATATTGGTTTGTCAAAATATTGCTGTTTACATAAAAGCAAAACATTAGGACGGACAGCATGGCAGAGGATATACCTAGATTCATTAGAACACCGTAGTCCATCACATTGTAATCACGGCCTTTTGCATAGATTTTATTTTCTTGTTCGAATAATTTTAGTTCGGCGCACCTTTTAACAAGCGCTAAGCTCAAAAATACAAACATTGAAAACGATAGCAGCCAAAATGAGACGGGAACGTCCAGTATAATAGAGCCTGCAAGGATCCTAATGGTGTATAACGATGCTAAGGTAATAACGTCGATACCAACATATTGTTTAATTTTGAAGGAATAAGCGAGGGTAACGATTAAGTATGTACATAAGACATAAATAAACTCACCCTGTAGCGCGATAGCAATAGCTAGGGCAACACCTAACAACAAGACTGCTACACCGATACCGTTAACAATACTAATTTGGCCAGCAGCTAGGGGGCGAAACTTTTTTCGTTTATGGTTTCTATCGGACGTGAGGTCAAGTAAATCATTAATAATATAAGTTGCCGACGCCAAACAACTAAAGCTAATCAAGCCTAGTACAGACAACGTAATATATTCTAGCTGCATAAAAAGGCCCGAAACTAACAAGGGGACAAAAATGAGAAAGTTCTTTAGCCATTGATGCATTCTCAATTGTTTCACCCAGATCATGATGGACTTGGAAGTATCGTCGAACGTTTTGGTAGGGGGCGTTTTTAGAGATAATTTTTTCGCTTTCTTAGTGGGATTGACTAAGAAACTTTCTTCTGCCTCAGCAAAAAGATAAAAGTCTTCGCTAGAGTTTCCAGCGTAGGAAAATGTATCCGTCATCGATTGTATCTTCTTGAGCTTTTCTCGTCCTTTTAAATTAACCGTAGCGTTACTACTAATGTATGAATCAAAAATCGGATATTTTAAACAAATATCCTTGGCAAATTTTTCAATACTGGCTGTGGCTAGAATTATTTTTCGGCCTGATTTTTTTGTTCGATAAGAAAGTCATAAAATTCACTATTCAATGGTAATGACTCTGAAGGGATCGTGGCTCTTATTGAAAGTTGATGCTTCAAATATGCTCGTCCTCGCCATAACCAAAATGGGAAAAACAAAACTATGAAAGGGTTACTTTTAATTACAACAATTAAACTTTCAAATAGCATATCGGCCTTTATAAAAGTTCCATCTAAATCTACGTACAAATTCTCTTTCTGCACAAGTCACCAAATATCAAAATAATTGTAGTTTAAGGGTATTAATCTCAGGTTTAGCGTTAGTTTACAGTAGAAGGCCTAACACATAAATCACTGTTAGCTAAATTGGCGCTAGCATACTCTATTTTGTCAAGGATCAGTATTTTATGATTGTTATAATTGACACTAATATTTAGCAACTTACTATATCCTTGATTTTCCTCACTTATAACAAAGCTGCTAACTTTCCATTGTTTTGGCTGAATCGCAACAGTGCTCATTGGTTGCCACTTTCCGGTGACGCCTGAGCCTCGTCTATCGGGATCATTTAAACTAATCTGAGGGGTAAAGGTAATGGTATCATTGCTATTGTTAAACCATACACTACGCACAGTATCACCCACCTTAAAGTTCATGCCGACTCCTGTTATACCTTGATAGTCATACCCGCCATTTTGCCCCACCACAATGGTCTTACCTTGATTATAATTAGCGGTATATCGGTCGGATAAAACTTCGTCAAAATCATCTGAGTGAATTAGATCTCTATATCCTTTTCCTGCAGCGAAATCTACTAAGGTTTGACATTGTTCGGCTATCTTGTTCTCCTTTGAATTAACCACAAAATCAAGATTTTTAGTCAATTTCCTATTATCGGCATCGGTCAAAGTAACCTTCAAAGTATATTTTTTAGATAGTAACGGGCTACCCGACAACAAACCGTCTTCACTGATGCTCATGCCAGCAGGAGGAACAGAGTTCAGGGTGAATTTATAGGGAGGAGTTCCTCCTTTTGCAGTAAAGTTTGCAGTGTAATGTTGGTCAACGTCTGCATTCTGTAGAAAAATCGGCGTGAAGGATAGAGGAACGGTAGTCGTTTTTGAGACAGAAGAAAATGGTAAGGAACAGACACTATCTGCTCCAAACAGTTGAGATACATGTTCAATTTTATCTAAAACCAGTGTCTTATGATTGTTGTAATTGACGCTGATGTTAATTACTGGAACCTTGCCAGCTAGTGCCGTATTAACTATAAAATTGCTGACGGCCCATTGCTGTGGTTTAACAGTGGTTTTGGTCATAGAAAACCATTGCCCTTGTGAACCACTTCCTCGTCTATCTGAATCATTGAAACTAATTTGCGGCGTGAAGTTAACTATCTCATCACTACTATTGTACCAAAGCGCTCTAATGATATCTTTTGGGTGTACGTTGATGCCAGTTCCAGTTACCCCTTGATAGTCATACCCTCCGTTATTACCAATCACTATTGTGGTCCCTTGTGCAACGTTTCCTGTGTATTGATCATGGATGGTTTGGCTAAATCCGTCACTCAAAATAAGATCCGAGTAGCCTTTATTCGCACTGAAATCAACTATTGCAGTACAGTGACCAACATCAAAATCTGCTTCTGATTTAATGGCTAAGCTTATGTTTTTAGTTGTTTGTTTATTGCTACCATCGGTCAGTTTTACTTTAAAATTAACGTCTTTTGATGATGTTGGGATGCCAGATAAGACGCCATCGGGCTTTAAGGTCAAACCCGGTGGTAACGGTGTCAGTGCTGTAGCATGGTATGGGGGAATGCCCCCAGAATACTTAATTTGAGCTTCATAAAAATGTCCAGAAACTCCTTCCTTTAGAGAAGTAGATGAGATATCTAAGGGATAATCTACATTGTGAATTTGATAGCTAATGGTCTTAATTAAATCAATGGTTCTAATTTTTCCACTACCTGGTACATCTTGAACTACAAAATCAATGGCTTCTTGGTTAATGCTAGACCTATCTGAAATATCTTTAATGGCAAAGTAGACGGTCGCGTTATCTACTAACAACTTTAGGTGTTTTTGTTGCAATTTTAATGCGGCCCATAGGTTATTGTAGCCAGGACTAGATTTAATAATCTTACCTTCACTGTTGTTATGCTTGCGGTTGAAATTTATGACTTCTAAAGGTGTATAAGCTTGAGCAAAGTTTGCTTGGGTAATCGGCGAAAACGAATATTTAACTAAGTAAGTGGCGCTACATTTGCCACAACGATACTTATCAGATAGCCCTATATCAAATAGACGTTTTTGTTGATTATAGCCGATAGCCAAATTATTTATCGTTTCGTCGTTTTCGAATAAAACTAAGTCTGTTCCTATGTCGTCGATATAAATTGAACTTGGAAACTGGCTTCCGGGGAAAGTGGCGGCAAATGAGACTGTGGTAATGTTATTAAAGTAGCTAACCCCATCGCCAGGGTATTCGTATCCGCCAACTGAAAAAGCGCTATAGGGATTTTTGGACCCTCCATTGTGGTGTTGGGGGTGAGCGTCAAACTGAATCTTAGTCCACCCGCCCATAGGAATGTTAGAAATGTGGTGATAGTAATGCCCACCATTGCTGCGATTGATAAAAGGGTATAGTGAAAAAGTGACATTAGGTCTGTGCAGATTTAGGCCGAGAGAATACGCTTCAATTGAGGCGTCAGGAGCAGGCCATAACACCCACATTGTAAGTCGATTTTTATTCTGGAACTCGGAAAAAGTCGAGGTGGAAGTCGGGCCTTTTAAATACAACCCCGCCCCACTCTGGTTTCATAGGAACACTAGGATTATTGCCATAGTCATTTTCATCAGAGTAATCACTTTTGGAGAAAATAGGTTTACCTAAATGGGATAGTTCACCATCCTGATTGGGGTAGGCGCCACCAGTTAAGGTGACTTTTAACGAACTACCAGAAATGGCGAATGAATTATCTGAATCAATGTAACCGTATCGGGTCCAGCCCATATGGTCATTATTGTAGTAGTTGTAGTATAGATACAGCTTTAGGTTGTCAGCAGAGCACAGCTTTGATGTTTTGTGTCCATTGTATACACCACATGGATTTTTGCCTTTGTCAGCATAATACCAATCGCCAAAACCGTTTTCGATTTTATCATCGATAAAATTGAAATCCATAAACAATGAATTTTTTTCACTTGGCTTAATGGCAGAGTGATTGCTGATGTCCGTACTTCCCTGAGTGAAAGTGGCGAAAAATACAGTAAGGAAAACTACTAAGCAGCTTAATCTTGATCTGTTCATCTTTTTGTCTTAGTCCTAAGTTATCTTACTGTTCACTCACTGAATATTGCTGTCTCTCACAAACAAATTATCATAACAAATAATAGGTTTAGAAGTTATCAGTTATGGGCCATTAGGGCATATTTAATATTGCACAGATATATGCTAAATTTTGATGCTATGGACTATGTGTAGTCAAGCTTAGTGACTAATTGTTAAAGTAAAAGAATTATCAATGTTTCAAAAATAACGGTAATTGAATTGGTGCGCTTACAGTTATTGTTTAACTCGTTGATATTTTGAGTCGGTATTTGTTCATTTTTAAAAGGAAATTATTCTTGAAAGAACGCGATTTAGTTAAAATAAGGGATGATCTACAATCACCTGACAAAGGGTACTTTTTGATCAGAAATTTTTACGGGCAGGATGAGGTGCAACATTATCTCTCTTATTGCCAAACATTTTTGGAAAATGGCCCTGTTATTCATGATCGAATAAATTCCGATACTATTAAAGATTACGTTCATCCTCGGTCACACGATCAGGTAAATCGTACCACCAGAATTTATCAATACCTTCACAATCATCAAAACAGCAGTGTGTCCAGCTTCCTAAAGAAAGCTCTTGATTTCAGAGAGAGCATTGAACAACAGTGGCTATCTGATGACGTTTATAAATCGGAAAAAGAAAAGCTTCAAGATTATGTCATTGTCACCTCTTATCATGGGAATCACGGCATGTTACCTAGACATCGTGATTATTCAGGGCCGACAACGTTGCCATTGATTCAGTTTTGGGTACTACTGACTGAACCGGAAGTGGATTATAAAAATGGCAACATAATTATTCACACTGATAACGGCGAGAGTATTTATTTAGAACGTGATTTTAATCTAAAGTCAGGAGACGCTGTTATATTTAATAAGCGCTTGGAGCATGAAGTAGAGCCGACGCGAGAAGCCGGTGAAGGCGCGCAAGGTCGCTGGACTGTCTTGATTGGTGCTAGGGCAGAGCGAGATACTGCTAGCCAAGTTTTATACAAAAAAGTCAGGCATAGCAACTTAGCACATAGGTTAGCCAGCTGGATAAAAAGGTAGGGCGACGGGCTTAAGTTAACGGCAGAGCAGGTGCATGTTTTTGCTGCGTAAGTAACCTGAATCCAGGATAAGCCAAACCTCTTGATAACGCTCTTTGGTGTCTAGCGGCGTTGGATTGTTTAGCTTAAACGATACTTCTTATCCATAACTCAGGTTAAGCAAGGTATTGCTTGAATGTCGTTAGTTTTTCAACTATTACCGCACTCAAGGGTATTTTACTGTATGAATACCCCATTATTAGCAGTAAAAGCAGTTATTGAAGAGTTCTATTCTCTAGTAAGTTATTTAAAATATTGTCTAGTTCTTTGGCTTTTAATTTACGTGAGAGTTTAGATACTTTTTCCATATTGATGCTACTCACCTCCAGTGAAAGTAATGTAACTAGGCTTTCTTCTAGTTCATCTACTTGGTAAGCGACAAAACAATTATCGTGCTTGTTGGCTATTGCAGCGGTAGCGCCAGCTTTATCTGTTTTTAGTAAAAGCGGCCTTCCTGTGCGTAAATACTCAAAAATTTTGCTAAGGAATTTGTAAATTAAACCGAGAATCTTGAATGATCAGTAAAGAATCGGCTCGTGTCATATTAACCAGCGCCAATAAAAACGAGGTCGGTTTGATAAAAGAAACTAAGTTATCAACATTCAATTTTTTTAATGTGTCAGCAAATTCTAAACCATCGCCAGATCCTTGGAAAATCAATTCAAAGTTACTCTCGTCTAGCACGCCTTTTCTTTTTAAATTGGATATGGCTTCAAACAAAGGAATAGGATCGCGTCCATCGGCATATAATCCGCCTGCATAGTAAAGACTGTATTTTTCTTGGTTAAAAATAGTCTTGTGTGTTTTAGCAAGTTCATCAGCCAATATAAAGTTATTTTCGTCAAAACCATTTTCCAACACATTGAATTTATCATGCTGACCGTACTGAGTTTTATAAGTGTTTTGCGTCGCTTCGGTTGCAAAGGTTAATTGATCGGCATTGGTAAATGTCACGTCATCCACTTTTTTATGCACTTTATTTAGCCAGTTTCCATTGTTCGAATTAATGTGAGAAGCAGGATCTCTATAATCGGCAACCCAAGGTTTATTGCTATATTTGGCTAGTCTATTCGCTATCACATTGGCACTAGGAGTTGGCGCGGTTGACCAAATAATGTCAGGCTTGTGCTTGTCTATTATTTTTTCCCTAGCCTAGTTGCAAAAGGGATCCAAGTCCCCCACCGATCAGGGGTTTTCATCCAATTGAAATGCTTGCCCTTAATTGACAAATGTTTTTGAACATCTAATGCCGTCGCTCGATAGACAAATTGGTTATCTTTCAGTGCTGGCGTAAAGTTTTCGTCGACTAAAGGATAGGCCAGAGGTTTAGCTGTTAAAATGATGGTTGTCCAGCCGAATTCATTTAAGTATTCGAAAAACTTTAGAGTGCGTTGCACCGATGCTGCATTGCTAGGCGGAAAATCAAATGCAACCATTAAAACTGTTTTAGACATGTTCACCTGCTATTTTTTGTATTGATAGACAAAATTGATTTTTTTCTTTTCTATGGGGCATAAATCGTGAAATTGCGTATCTATTCGAACTCGATATGATACCACCATCATTGGTTGAACATGCTGATTTAAAACCTAATTGCTTAACCATATCAATATGTTCTTGGTTAAAATCTCTTGGAAAGTAACCATTTGGGAAGGCGAATGTGTCGATAGGTGAGTGTAAAACTTGGTCCAAATACAATTTACTTGTTTGAATTTCACTAAAGGCAACGTCTTTGGTTTGCTCACCTAAAATGCTGTGACTGGCCGTATGTGCACCAATTTCATGCCCTAAGCGTTGTAAATTCTTTAGTTGTTCTTCATCCATCATACAAGTTTGTGGGGGCAAATTGCCGAGTAAGTTAACTATCAGTTCCAGTGCTTCATCCCGCTTGCTATTCGCTAAAAATTTAAGTTTAGATACCAATGCTAGGTAGGTGGCTACTTTGTTTTGCATAGAATTCAGTGGCCACAGGCTATCCAGAGCATTTAACTCAGTGACATCCGTATTTCTTATATGGTTTAACAGGGTGTCGTTCCAAAGATAACCATCTTGAGTGCCTTTGGAGGTCACATAGAAAGTGCCAAGGCACGCCGTACTTTTGTAAAATGGGTAAAGCATGTGTGTAGTTATCGGCATAGCCGTCATCAAAAGAAATACAAACACTTAACTTGGGTAAATTACCAAGTGATTGTAATTCTAGTGCTTTTGATATTGTGTATGTTGAGTAGTATTGGCTAATCGTTTTGATTAAATCTTCAAATTCTTCGGCAGTAGGATCGTCAGGTAAAAACGGGTCTTTCTGTGGCAAAACACGATGAAAATAAAGAATCGCTAAGGGATACTCCCTAATCGCCATTTATTGATTTTGGCTAGTAAATTTAATCCGAGAGACAGCATCGATATCCTTACCTAAAACTCAAATTGAGACAATTGTATGTAAAGCTAAGTATAGTAATCTAATAGTTATTAAAAATAAAACTAGACCTAAGTTACAATAGGTTTAACAATGTAGTGCAAAACAGACAAGTGGATTGATCGTATTGTTATGAAAAAAGTTTTAACCGTATTTGGTACTCGTCCAGAAGCTATCAAAATGGCACCTTTAGTACACAAATTAGCAGAATCTGAGCACCTAGTTTCTAAAGTTTGTGTAACGGCGCAGCATAGGGAAATGTTAGATCAGGTATTAAATTTATTCGAAATTACACCTGACTTCGACTTGAATATAATGAAGCCAGGTCAAGATTTGTTTGATGTAACAGTGAATATTTTACAAGGTATCAAGTCGGTTATAGCGGAGTTTGAGCCAGATGTGATTTTAGTGCATGGCGATACATCGACGACTTTCTCTGCGTCACTGGCTGCATTTTATACTCAAACAAAGATTGGTCATGTCGAAGCTGGATTACGTACCGGTAATTTATACTCCCCGTGGCCTGAGGAAGCAAATCGAAAGCTAACAGGTGCACTGACTAATTTTCATTTTTCTCCCACTAAATTATCGCAACAAAACTTATTGAATGAAGGGACCTTAGCGTCGTCTATTTTTGTCACAGGCAATACCGTGATTGACGCACTATTGTGGGTGACTAAAAAGTTGCAAGATGATGACAAGTTGAAGAATCAATTTGCTGAGAAATTTAACTTCTTAGATAAAGACAAGAAGTTAATATTAGTGACTGGACATCGAAGAGAGAGTTTTGGTGGAGGGTTTGAACGAATTTGTGTGGCACTAGCTGAAATCGCTACTCAAAGACCTGATGTGCAAATTCTGTATCCCATGCACTTAAATCCAAATGTTAGGGAGCCTGTTAATCGTCTTTTATCCGAGTTACCCAACGTGTTTTTGATAGAACCGCAAGACTATCTGCCTTTTGTATATTTAATGAATCTCTCTTATTTGATCATTACGGATTCTGGTGGAGTACAAGAAGAAGCTCCCTCTCTAGGCAAACCTGTATTAGTTATGCGAGACACCACCGAACGGCCAGAAGCGGTTGAGGCAGGTACAGTTAAATTGGTAGGTACTGATTCTGATATGATTGTAGAGCAAGCGTTATTGCTCCTAGACGATAGCGGTGTATACGAAACTATGTCACAAGCCCACAACCCTTATGGTGATGGATTAGCCTGCCAAAGAATAGTCAAACAATTAATAGAGGAACTAAAATAATGGATTTTAATACTGTATCAGTCATTGGTTTGGGATACATAGGGCTGCCGACTGCAGCGGTTATTGCTTCCAGAGGTATCAATGTCATTGGCGTAGAAATTAACCAAGCTGCAGTGGATACCATTAATAAGGGCGAGATTCATATTGTAGAGCCTGATTTAGATATAGTGGTTAAAAGTGTTGTGTCGACAGGAAATTTGAAAGCGACCACGCAGGTTGAAAAGGCAGATGCATTTATGATTGCAGTGCCTACGCCTTTTTTGCATACCCAAGAAGACGAACATAAACCTGATCTAAGTTATATCGAGTCAGCAGCCAAAGCGATTGCGCCAGTATTAGAAAAAGGCAACTTGGTTATTCTTGAATCCACATCGCCTGTAGGGGCAACTGAAAAATTAGCGGGTTGGTTGAAACAGGCTCGACCAGACCTTTCTTTCCCACAAGATGTTGGCGATAGTGCTGATATCAATGTTGCGCATTGTCCAGAGCGTGTTTTACCGGGTTATGTATTGCAGGAATTGGTCTCTAACGATCGCGTCATTGGTGGGATTTCTTCTGCGTGTAGTGAAAAAGCGGCAACTTTATATAAGACCTTTGTACGTGGTGAATGCATTATCACGAACGCCCGTACCGCAGAGATGGCTAAGCTGACCGAAAACTCATTCAGAGATGTCAATATTGCCTTTGCCAATGAGTTGTCGACTATTTGTGACCAGTTGAATATTAATGTTTGGGAATTAACTAAACTGGCAAACCGCCATCCTAGGGTCAATATTCTAAATTCGGGGCCAGGGGTAGGGGGACATTGTATTGCAGTCGATCCTTGGTTTATTGTTGATAGCTGTCCAGAACAAGCTAAGTTAATCAAACAAGCAAGATTGACGAATGACGCTAAACCTTATTATGTGATTGAGCAAATTCGCGAAGCCGCTGACCAGTTTAAGCGCCCGGTCATTGCGTGTTTGGGATTAGCATTTAAAGCTGATATTGATGACTTACGGGAAAGTCCTGCTCTGCAAATTGTCACGGCGCTAAGCAAGGAAAATATTGGTGAAATTATCGCTGTTGAACCTAATGTAAAGTCTTTGCCAAAAGATTTAGCTGGCAAAGTGAAATTAGCCAGTCTGCAAGAGGCAGTTAAAGATGCCAACGTTATTGTGGTGTTAGTGGATCATAAAGAGTTTAAATCGGCAGACAAAACTGTATTTGCTAAGAAAGTGGTGATTGATACCAGAGGTATCTTGTAACTAGTGTGCGGTTACAAGACATTATTATTAGGTTTTGTGCTTTGCCTGCTTTCAGCGATGACCTTGGCAAATAATGTATCGGTAGATGGGAAAGTGTATGCGTCCTTAGCCCAAGCTAGGCCCGCTATTCGCAACGGTAGTCATGTTCATTTATTCGCTGGTATTTTTAAAGAGGGCATTTACCTCCAGCAAAGTAATATTACTATTACTGGTGAACAAGGCGTTATTTTCGATGGCGCAGTGGCCGATGAAAAGGCGGCGCTTGTATTAACCGGCAATAATGTATTGGTTGAGCATATTGAATGTAGAAATATCTACGTACCAGATTTGAATGGGGCTTGTATTCGATTCGAAGGTAAGAATATTTCAATTAAGCATTTATATGCTCACGATAGCCAATCTGGAGTGATGACCAGTTCTGGTACTGGACAGGTAAACGTCGAACATTCTACATTTGAGCGTTTGGGTGGCAAGGCGCAAGGGGAGGGATATGCCCATGCGTTGTATATTATTGCCGAACAGTTGACTTTCCAGCAATCGAAAGTAATAGCCACTAAAGGTGAGGGATCTGGGATTAAATCCCGATCTAAAAAAGTCATCATTGATAACAGTTTGCTTGCCACTATGGAAGGCAAAGATAGTCGCTTAGTCGATATGGCTAACTATGGTGAATTGATCATTAAGAATAGTATTTTGCAGCAAGGCAGCCATACCTCAAATAGCCAACTACTGGCTTATGGATTAGAGAAAAATGTTCCAGCAAAATTTGCCGTCAATCGAATTGAATTAACGGATAATATTATCTTTTTTGACAATCACCAGAGTAATGTTTATATCTCATATCGCATAGCTGACGAGTTGTTTAATGAAGATAATATTTTAATAGGCTATTTTAATTCGCCCTTAAAATTTATCGGAAACAATAAATGGTACACATCGCGCAAAAGAGCCCACATTCTTCCTTATCCTTTTGTTCCATCAATTGATAATATTGCCAATACAAGGGATTCGATTCTTCGAAATGGAATATCAGAAAATTAGCGCTTACATCGAATATAGTTTTGGAATTAAATAATGAGTATTAGGGATATTGTTTATGTCAGTTGTCATTAAAAAGCTTAGTCCTGCGTTGTATAAAGAATGGGATGAATATGTTGCTACCTGTGATGATGCCAGTATTTATCATCAAAGCCGCTGGATAAGTGTGATAAGTGCATCGTTGAAGCAAGATTGTATTTTTCTTTATGCAGAAGACTCTAGCGGCAATATTTGTGGTGTATTTCCTTTAGTTGAGCTGAGTAGCTTAGCATTTGGCCGATTTATGGTGTCGATGCCATATTTCAATTACGGCGGGATATTGGCTGATTCAGATGTCGTCAGAGACCAATTGCTTGAAGAAGCAAAGCGCTTGGGCCAAGAGCACAAGATAGATTATTTACAGATCAGAGAATCAAGCGACGCTCTGGTTGAGCAGTTTGTTACTAAAACAGATAAAGTCAATATGATCCTAGCGCTCCCTGAGTCAGCTGAGGCATTAGGTAAGTCAATTGGCTCTAAACGACGCTCTCAAATTAAACGGCCGCAAAGAGAAAATGTACGTGCTGAATTTGGTGGGGTCGAATTATTAGATGATTTTTATCACGTATTCTGTATCAACATGCGGGATTTAGGTACGCCAGTTTATTCTAGAGCTTTCTTTTTATCTATACTGCAAACCTTTGTAAAAGAGGCTCAGCTATGTGTAGTGTATTGGGACGATAAACCGGTATCAACGGGATTTCTGATCCGACATAAAGATCAAATGGAAATTCCTTGGGCTAGCACAGTTAGGTATGCCAATCGAATTTCTATCAATATGTACTTATATTGGGAAATATTGAGTTGGAGTATAGCGCAAGGTTGTTCACACTTTGACTTTGGCCGTTCTACAGTTGATGCGGGCACCTATAAATTTAAAAAGCAATGGGGTGCACAGCCTCAGCAGTGCTATTGGTATAACTGGGTACCTGAAGGAAAGGAGTTGCCTAACTTATCACCTTCGAACAGCAAATTTGATATGGCTATCAAAATTTGGCAAAAGTTGCCTCTTTGGTTTACCAAATTAATTGGACCCATACTAGTTAGGAGCCTGCCATAGAAAGCTGGCGAATTTTGTTTTTTAGTATTCGTAGCTTGTTTTCGACTTGAAATTTAAATTTGTTTCGTTGGAAATGAGCTAAATAATACATAGTGGATTTGTTGGCAAAAGAACGCTTGTAGCGGTAATCACCGGCCAAAAAATCGTAACATGTTAAGTTGTTTTGAAAGCACCATTTTATTGCTTGATGATGCATGTAAAGACCTATTTTTATTCTGTTATCGTCAATATTTTCTTGAGCTGATAAATAAAAATACAAGGTCGTGGCATTATAAAACCCTAAACACACGGCGACAGGTTTGTTATCTATTTTCATCACCAGTGTGAGTAGATTTTGTCTTTTCCCTTGAGCTGACGACTTTCCTACAGAGTGGAAGTGTTGAGTAAATAGCTCATTTTCGAAACCACTTTCTGCTCCCCAATGTTGAATGTGCCAAGGTTTGGCTAGCTGCAAGCCTGCTTGAAAAGAATCGTTGTCTGTATTGATACACACTTCTACATTTAGGGCTTTTAATAGTTTATCGGAACGCTTTATTTGGCTTTTAAAGTTTTTGCTTCTAGTTTGCCAGTAGTGATCGAAATCAGGCCATTCAGTAAGTTGTGTTTGCCACCCTTTGGATTCAATAACATTCCATCGCAGAAAGTTTGGCAAGCAAGTTTTGTGAGCGCTAAGTGTATCGGTGGTGGTCATGCCTAGAATGAACTCATCAATATCGTTTTTTTGTTTAATGATTTCGCACCACATTGCATGACGGGCTGCTTCAGCATGGTTTTTGTCTAATAAAAAGTCATTATGCTCAATCCAAATTTGATCATATTTTTCATCACCAGTTTTATGTAACCACCATTGTTTACTTTTTAATAGGCGATGACGAGTACCCTGTACCTCAGCAAAAATCGCCATGCCAATTGGTTTGTCGCTTAGGGTTGCGGTACAGACAAAAACATCAAACTTATCAAGCGTAGCCTCTAACCAAGCAGCGATCCAATCCCAGCTCAAAAAGAAGTTTTCTTCTGCATGCGAATCGATATAATTCCAGCTATCCTGTATTTGCTGCTTTGACGTTAATGTCTCTATTTGAATTTTAATGTTTTTTTCCAATTCAGTTCTGCTTTAGCTGGTGTTCTTTTCTGGTAAACTATTATTCTACGCAAATTATTCAAGTACTATGAATATGTTATTCAGCGAATATATATTAAATGACTCTATTTGGGTGTTTTCATGACTAAAAAGATAGTTCACCTAGTCTACAGCATGGGGTGTGGTGGGTTAGAAAAAGTTATCGTTAATTTAATTAATGCCAGCGCTGACTATGATTGTGAACATATTATTGTAACCTTAACGCCAGAATATGAACTCATAGATCTTATTGAAGCGGACATTCAGGTTTATTGTGTTGATAAAAAGCTAGGTAAAGATGTTTTGTGTCACTGGCGTTTATTTAAGTTGTTTAAGCAAATAAAACCTGATGTTTTGAATACTTATAATTTTGGTACGATTGAATATCAAATGATCGCTTCTTTGTCAGGAATCAAATGGTTGGTGCACAGTGATCATGGGAGAGGAGGGGATGACGCTAAGGGACAAAACAGCAGAAATAACTTTGTTCGACGATTTATGTCGGGGTTTATCGACGAATACATAGTGGTTTCTAAAGATCTTTATCGCTGGGTTAAAGATGTCATAAAGATTAAATCTAAGTCGGTCAGGATCATTCAAAATGGTGTGGCTTTAGAAAATTACACGGCACAAAATAAAGATGCTACCTATTACAAGTTTTGCACGGTAGGTAGGCTTGATCCTGTTAAAAACCAAACCCTTATGATAAACGCTTATGCGCGAGCACTACAAAAAAACGAGGCGCTAAAGCAAACGAAATTGGAGATTGTTGGAGACGGTCCAATTAAGGCGGAGCTGGCGAGCTTAATTGAAAGTCACCAATTGGGCTCTCACATTAAGTTGCTAGGTTATCGTGAGAATATTGCTGAAATTTTGTCACAAGCCAATGCCTTTATATTATCTTCTAATTACGAAGCAATGCCCATGACTATTCTAGAAGCTATGGCAAGTCGTGTGCCTGTTGTAACCACTGACGTAGGGGGAATTCGGCATTTTATTTCGGATCAAGAAGTCACCTTTGTTCCCTCGTCAAATGTAGAACTACTGGCAGACAGCTTCATCAACTTATATACCAACCCTCATGACTTTATTGATAAAATTGATAAGGCATACACATTAGTTTCAAGTCAGTATAGTTTGGCTCAAATGTGTAAAATTTATATGCAAGTATATAAAGTCATTTAAATACCGGTAGTTCAGCTATTGCTAGATAACCTGAGTCTTGGATAAGCCGAGCCTCTCGATAAGGCTCTTTATTGTATCTAACGGCGTTGGATTGTTTAGCTTAAACGATACTTCTTATCCAGAACTCAGGTTAGATAGATTTTATTGATGTAGAAAAAGTGAGATGTTTTCGAGGGTGGCAGAACTGTGCTGTTCTGCCAATCATCAATATCAAGGCATATTGATAAATGATCACTCAGAATACATCTAGCGGTTTTTGAACAAGGCGTCGGTATGAAGGAATGCTTGTTCCCTTTCAAATACCGAAAATGCAGAGCAAAAGCTGCTGGGACATTCCTTTCAGGCGAATTTTAAATGCGCTTTCTCTGTGTTGCTCGAAATTGAAAGAGCACTGTCTTCTTTTTTAATAACGAGATTTATTCAAGTACGCTCATCCAAGCGCCTTGATTAAGCGCCTGTAAA
Organism: Paraglaciecola aquimarina; assembly: GCF_032464635.1. NCBI lineage: Bacteria > Pseudomonadati > Pseudomonadota > Gammaproteobacteria > Alteromonadales > Alteromonadaceae > Paraglaciecola > Paraglaciecola aquimarina. Next base: position 4,605,805 of record NZ_JAWDIO010000002.1, on the reverse strand, counting down.
CTCTGGCTGAGTGGCTACTTATCATTACGAATGGGTATGACTAAACACTATACGTTAAAGTTATTTTTAGAAAAGTCGTTTGCTCTACTCTTGATTTGTTTCGCTAAAATTATCAACTTAGGGTAGCCTGCCAATTCTCGCAAAAAACGAACAACCATTCTAAAGTAGCTGACGTTTTTACTATAGGTTTCAATTAGTTCTTGGCCTTGTCCACCATAGCTTGAAAATTTGTCGGGGAAAAAAGCCTTGTTAACAAAAGGCCATGACTTACGCAATTTAACTATTTCAACTTCTCGTCTGCCTAAGCTAGTTGATTCATCAGGGGTTTTAGGAGTGAACACCCAGTTATTGTTTAGGTTTATTTTTCCTAAAGAATGTACCTCATGAAAATAATATCTGGGAATAAATAACAAATCACCTGGCCCGGTTTTAAAATCATATACATCAAGTTTGTTAGGATCATACTCAAAGTGCTTACCGACTAGTCCCGCAAACATAAAGGGGGTGCAAGGTAGTGGTGTGTTGGGTGAGGTAAGGATCCATCTTTTTTCACCTAATACTTGTAAGTTTAGCCCGTGCAAACTGTTGCCATCATAGTGGGGCAAAGTTACATGACCATAGGGTTGCATAAATACGCGCATTGGAAATTCTCTAACTGAGAACTCATCTTTATTGAGGATGTCTTTAACAAATTGTGGGATAGTAATGATGTCATTGTCGACTAGTTCCGAGTCAAACCAACCTAGCTCTTTTTTCTCTTCATTGTAGAATTTTTGTTTGACGTATTCAGGGGTGATTTTTTCACTATCAAAGGCGTAAACCCCTTCAACAATCACTGGCGTTTGCGATTTAACGTATTTATCAAAATACTCATCAAAATTTAGATCCCCATAAGGGATCCTATCAATTGTTAATTTCATCAATAGGCCTCAATTGTGGTAGACGGTTTAGAAAAATAGTTACTTAACTCACAAGGGCATGATAATGCCCTTGTGGATAAATTATCAATAGGTTTACTGGATACCAGCATCCTGACTTATTTTATTCGCCATTAACTCGTTTCCTGTCTTACGTAAAGCCGCAACATAAAATTTAGCGTACTTAATAGATTTGTCGCTATTTTTATAGGCCTTGGCATAAGCAGAAATAGCTTCATTAGGCTGATTGTTCACTAACAGTGCGCTGGCATATATTTCAAGCAGATATGGCTCTTCTGGAGCTTGAGATAAAGCATTTTTGGTTACTGTCACCGACTCGTCAGATTTGCCTTGTTGCTGTAATACCGCAGCTAAATTGTTAAGGGCTATACTATTTAATGGCTCTGTTTCTAAGATGTTTTTGTAAACTTCTTCAGCTAAAGGTTTATTTTCTTCCATAGCTAAGCCAGCTAAATAAAGCTTAGCTGCAATGTCTTTAGGAAATAACTCTATATGTTTTTGAGTAAAGGCGATTGCTTTACCTTTTTGTGAAAGTTTCACATGGCAATCGAGTATCAGCTTCAACACATCGGTGCTAGGTTTAAATTCATAGTTTTTTATAAGCAACGGTAAAGCGTCTTCATAATTCTTTTGAATAAGTAGCAATTGACCATTGAGTAAAGCGATAACTGGATTATCTGCTTGATAAGACTGTTTAAGTTGATCCAAGACTAATTGTGCTTCTGAAGTTCGTTTCAGTTGCAGTAGCAGTTGTACTTCTAATACATTAAGGTTATCAATGGCGGTTTCCGCTAAACTCTTACCCTTTTTCACCTGTGATAGTGCTTTAGAATATTCTCGTCGGCTTTCATATAAGTTAGCCAAGTAACGCCAAGCTATACCCGATTCTGGATTGGTTGAGGTCCATTGAAGCAGTGCTTTCTCTACTTCTTGTTCATTCTTTTGCATAAGATGAAGATGTACGCGTAATGTCCAGTAGGGTTCAGGGAGTGTTTTACTTACTTTAATTTTGTTAAGGATACTAAGCGCGTCCTCATATTGCTTCTCTACTTCTAAAAGTTTTGTATAATTTAAAGCGTACTTAATATTGTCCGGATTTTTACTATACGCGTTTTGTATTGGCTTTATGGCATCTGAGGGTACGCCTACTTTATGTTCTAACGCATAATATGTGATTAAAGACGGTAGATGTATAGGTTCAAAATTAATGAGGCGTTTAAATATGCCTAACGCTTTCACTTCGTCTTTGTTTTTTAAGGCAAGTTTACCAAAAAACAAATTGGCCGAAATGTCTTTAGGGTCGATATCAAGCGCCTGTTGGTATTCTAATTTTGCTTCATCAAATTTTTTAAATTCAGTTAAAATTAAGCCTTTTAGATTGTAACCATCCACTTTTTTAGGATGATGCTCAATAATAGCTTGAGCAGCTGCTATTGCTTTGTCTTCATTCCCCTCGGCAGAGTAGACGTTGGCTAAAATACTCTGTGCATCTATATCTCCTGGGGATTTGTCGATGATTTTTTGCAAATCCATAAAAGCAGTATCATCTTGTAAAGAAAGTTTTAACAAACTTAATCTTGTTAGTTCCGCCGGATCTTTTATTTTTGCACTATCAATAATATCTAAGAAATTCTTTGCCTCATTTAGTTTTCCTTTTCGACTTAACGCAAGTCCTGTATCGATTAAAATGGTTGGATTACTATCTTTCAATCCCAATAGCGCGTTTTGATCAATGCCGTCTTCAGAGCCGTAGCCAAGTTTAACTTTCAATATTTGATATAAACCACGTAACTGGTGCTTTTCTGGCAGTAGATCAACTGAATTGGAAAGGTGTGTGTAAGCTTGTTCATTTAAGCCTAATTGATATGCAGAAACGGCTGCTATAGTACTGGTTGTCGCATTTTCTCCGCCATAGGCTATAGCATTTTCAGCATAGGATTTGGCCTCAGCGTAGTTTTCTTGTAAATACTTTATATGACTTTTTAACTGGTTAATAAAAGGAGAGTTTTTATTGATGGATAGAAGGCCATTTACATGCTTCTCTGCTTTATCGAGCATGTTATTCTTAATGTAGCTATCCGCTAGATATACTTTGCCTTGGAATAAATCTGGTTGCAAAGAATGATATTTTTCAAAGTTTACTAGTGCGGTAGCAAAGTCTCCCTTGGCAGTTTCAAGTTGACCTTTTAACAAAAGTGCTTCGGTGAAGTTAGGATTTTGTTCTAACAGCTGGTTAACCGTATCTAATGCGACAACTATTTCATTTTTATTAAAAGCGCCATAAGCTTGGCCTAATTTAGCATAAGGTGACTCGGCCGATAGTTCGTTGGCATTAAATATTGCAGTATTGGCGGCTTCATTATCTTTTAATGCAAAATAGGCTTGTGCTTGAATTGTATATAGGGTGGTCATAGCCTCAAGTTTAAGGCCTTTTGCATTATTAACTAATTCGACAACTTCCTCATTTTTAAACTGTTGTATTAAAGATTTAGCAATGAGAGGCATGACAAGATTAGGTTCGTAGCCCTGCTTCAGCGCAAAGTTAAGCTCTTTTTCAGCGGATGCCGCTAAGCCTGTATCTAAGTATGCTGTACCTAATTTAAATCTTACTTCTGCACTCTTAGGGTCTGCTTGGGCAGCACTCTTCAAAACTAGAATTGCGGCCTGATGATTGCCGTCGGCTAACCATTTATCTGCCTTAACTAATTTTTCGCTTGTCGATTCTTTTGCACACGCACTTAAACTAGCTGCAATGACAATAACAAGGCTCATTTTCTTAATGTAGCTCATCCATAATCCTTTTTTGAGATATTGATCAATATGATAACGCTAGTTGGGCTTTGATGACCACTAGATACTGATAAAAAATTATACAATGTTATAGCCATTGAGCGGTATTCTGAGTTTCGTCTCGCTGATTGTGACTGAGTATGCGTTCTATGCTAACTACTAAGCAATGATGTTGTGACTCAAGCGGGGTTTTGAATGGGGGGAATATGTCTGGTTAATATCAGATGTGTTAAAACAAAAAAGGCCGCTAATAAGCGGCCTTGATGCTAAATAAAATATTCAATTAAGCTTTACGACGTGCAAGTCCAGCGAAACCAATTAAGCCAAGACCTAAAATTGCAAGGCTTGAAGGAGCGGGTACAGCGCGGATAGCTGCTACACGAATATCTGTATCACCAGAAGACGCTAAGTTAAGCACGATTGAACCAATAGAGCTTAAGTCTAACGATGCAGACACTGCAGTGAACAAAGAGAAAGGAATAGAGAACGTCTGAGGCGAACCTAAATCTACTTTCGTAAAGCCAAACGTTTTTATGGCACTAGTACCAAAAGTATCGTTAATCGTTACAATGAAAGCCCCGTCGCCATCAGAAGAGTTGATATCAGCAGAGAAACCATTTAGTGTAGAAAAATCAGCAGCTGGCGCTAGACCATCTACGTCAAGAGCTGAAGAGTTATCAAGACCGTCCCACTGAACTTCAACGCCCCACGACTCATCTGCTGGAACAGCACCACCGTTACCAAGGCCGCTTGATGCAATTAGCAACTGGTTGTTTCTAACTTCGGCAGAAACACGTGCATCTTGAGCTGCTGTAAGTATGATATCACGCTCGCCACCAAGAATGTCAGCACCTGTTGCAGAAGCGCTATTTGAGCTATTTGATGCTTGGAAATAAGCTTGGTCGTCAGAAAACAAATCTACTACTTGGTTAGCAGATGCAGAGATGCTACCTAGTGCGAAAGCGGCCATAGTTGTTCTTAAAAGTAGTGTTCTAAACATATTAAACTCCAAAATATAATTATAAAATTAACAGCATTACTACAAGAGATATACTTGCTAAAGCTATATCTGTGCCAACTTTTATTTTTTGTTATATTACAGTGGGTTAGGGGTTTTTATCTATTTGGTTTTCTAGGTATTGTAAAAAAGTCCGACTATTATGAGTGTTATATGCAAGTTGGGTCGGGGAGGTTTTTGTGCCATAAAGGGCTATTTCAGCAACACTTAAGGTTAGTTATTCGTGTTGCCACAAAGGTATTTTATTTATTGAAGTGGTTAATGTTCATCTAATCCCCACAATACTAAGCAATGATGTTGTGACTTAAGCGGGGTTTTGAATGGGGTAGGCAAACTGTTTGGTTTACATTAGATACGTTAAAACATAAAAAAGGCCGCTAATAAGCGGCCTTGATGCTAAATAAAATGTTCAATTAAGCTTTACGACGTGCAAGTCCAGCAAAGCCGATTAAGCCAAGACCTAAAATAGCTAGGCTTGAAGGAGCTGGTACAGCGCGGATAGCTGCTACACGAATATCTGTATCACCAGAAGACGCTAAGTTAAGCACGATTGAACCAATAGAGCTTAAGTCTAACGATGCAGACACTGCAGTGAACAAAGAGAAAGGAATAGAGAACGTCTGAGGCGAACCTAAATCTACTTTCGTAAAGCCAAACGTTTTTATGGCACTAGTACCAAAAGTATCGTTAATCGTTACAATGAAAGCCCCGTCGCCATCAGAAGAGTTGATATCAGCAGAGAAACCATTTAGTGTAGAAAAATCAGCAGCTGGCGCTAGACCATCTACGTCAAGAGCTGAAGAGTTATCAAGACCGTCCCACTGAACTTCAACGCCCCACGACTCATCTGCTGGAACAGCACCACCGTTACCAAGGCCGCTTGATGCAATTAGCAACTGGTTGTTTCTAACTTCGGCAGAAACACGTGCATCTTGAGCTGCTGTAAGTATGATATCACGCTCGCCACCAAGAATGTCAGCACCTGTTGCAGAAGCGCTATTTGAGCTATTTGATGCTTGGAAATAAGCTTGGTCGTCAGAAAACAAATCTACTACTTGGTTAGCAGATGCAGAGATGCTACCTAGTGCGAAAGCGGCCATAGTTGTTCTTAAAAGTAGTGTTCTAAACATATTAAACTCCAAAATATAATTATAAAATTAACAGCATTACTACAAGAGATATACTTGCTAAAGCTATATCTGTGCCAACTTTTATTTTTGTTATATTACAGTGGGTTAGGGGTTTTTATCTATTTGGTTTTCTAGGTATTGTAAAAAAGTCCGACTATTATGAGTGTTATATGCAAGTTGGGTCGGGGAGGTTTTTGTGCCATAAAGGGCTATTTCAGCAACACTTAAGGTTAGTTATTCGTGTTGCCACAAAGGTATTTTATTTATTGAAGTGGTAAACGTTCATCTACCCCCCACAATACTAAGCAATGATGTTGTGACTCAAGCGGGGTTTTGAATGGGGGAATATGTCTGGTTAATATCAGATGTGTTAAAACAAAAAGGCCGCTAATAAGCGGCCTTGATGCTAAATAAAATATTCAATTAAGCTTTACGACGTGCAAGTCCAGCGAAACCAATTAAGCCAAGACCTAAAATTGCAAGGCTTGAAGGAGCGGGTACAGCGCGGATAGCTGCTACACGAATATCTGTATCACCAGAAGACGCTAAGTTAAGCACGATTGAACCAATAGAGCTTAAGTCTAACGATGCAGACACTGCAGTGAACAAAGAGAAAGGAATAGAGAACGTCTGAGGCGAACCTAAATCTACTTTCGTAAAGCCAAACGTTTTTATGGCACTAGTACCAAAAGTATCGTTAATCGTTACAATGAAAGCCCCGTCGCCATCAGAAGAGTTGATGTCAGCAGTGAAGCCATTTAATGACGAAAAATCAGCAGATGGTGATAGACCATCTACGTCAAGAACTGAAGAGTTATCAATACCGTCCCACTGAACCTCAACGCTCCATGACTCGTCTGGTGCAATAGTACCAGAGCCGCTAAGGCCGCTTGATGCAATTAGCAACTGGTTGTTTCTAACTTCGGCAGAAACACGTGCATCTTTAGCTGCTACAAGTGCGATATCACGCTCACCACCAAGAATGTCAGCACCTGTTGCAGAAGCGCTATTTGAGCTATTTGATGCTTGGAAATAAGCTTGGTCGTCAGAAAACAAATCTACTACTTGGTTAGCAGATGCAGAGATGCTACCAAGCAATAAAGATGCTACGGCTGTTTTTACTAAAATTGATTTCAACATGGTTAATCCTTTATTAATATATGTTTTGTTATTTGCCTATTCGTGCTTCTAGACAAAAAACGTTGGTTAAATGAAGCAATCTCTTATATGCATCACCTGTGCCATAATTATTAACCTTATATATTTCATTTATTTACGTGTTTTGCTAGAAAAACGTAAAATTGAAATTTCCAAAATTGTAAAAAATACAGACACATTTTTTACTCTGCTTTGTTAGGAATATACTTAAGATCTTCCAACGATTTTCTAATAGAACGGCTGCTTGGTCGGCTACTTTGCCCGACTCTACCAAAATAGCAGACTCGATTGACAGGAATATCGCCCATTAGCTCAACATACAAGGACTCCATTTCTCGAGCATTCTTAATGGTCGCTAAATTGTCAGTAAATTTTACGTTTCTACGTAGATACTCTGAAAATATTATTTGCGTGTACTCAGGTTGAAATCCTAAGCCTAACTTGTCTGTTGTAAGCCAAAAACGTTGTAATGCCGCTCCCGCTTTCATGTAGTCAGTCTCTGCTATGCATTCTTCAGGCGCAACTAAAGCAAAGTGTGCAGAACATTTTATGCTAGTCATAAAATCCATAATAAACCGAGGAACAACTGTACCTGCTAGATACTTGCCCATAAATTCAAATTGTGGCCAGTCTTTACTCAGTGCTGATTTCATCATTGCGCGCATCATAGGACCCACGCCTAAGGCTTTGTCGGGTATTTTGTCGGTGCTGTGCTGTTTTCCCCAGTCAATTATTTTTTGGTGATGGCTATGTGCTTCTTTCATCGACACGCGAGTGTAAGCGTTTCCGTATATTAACTTCGCTACTTGATACCTAAGCTTTAAAGGTTCGAACCAAACGATACTAAACCCTTCGGGTAGAGCGTTGATGAGTTCATTTTTTTGGATGTCGGTTAACGCTTTAGTGCCCATCCATTTACGTTGCACGCAGCGCGTTCTGACATGTGGGATCAACTCGTCAAACTCCACTGTTTTATCTGCAACTAAGCTTAGTTTATAGGTTGGATTTTCATCGCTACTGGTTTCTGCTTGTTCCACTTCTATTTTGTGACCAGATTCTGATGCGCATATTTTGGCGGTTTCAATTAGTGCACCAATGGCAAACTTGCTGGCGTTACCTTGCAGGTCGTATACACAAGAATGACGGGTATCCCTGCCATGTACGGTACAGGTCATATCAGAAGTGAATTCAAACGACCAACACTGCTCGTTATCACCGCTCGGTGCCCACTTTGCACCATCCATCACTTTTTGAATGGGAGTCATATCATCATCGAAGGTCAAAGGAGCTTGTGGGGTGAGAACGATTTTTTTAACTTGGTTAAACATGAATTTTTGTAACGGGTTTTTATTTCCCCAAGGGCGCCACGTTTTCTTTACGGTATTTAAGTAACCGTCAAAGTGCAAGCCATGAGGTGCTGTGCGCACATCGCCTCGATTAAGCAATATCTTAAGTACGTATGTGCCAGCTAGGCCTCCACAAAACTTAACTCCCATTGGAGTTGATGGAACCTTTTTATTAATAAAATCAGTAGTGGTTGGGTCGATCAAATAGTGGCGTTGCATCATAGTGGGTGATAACCCGATGGTTAATTTCACTAGTTTCTCTTCTTCTGTCTGGCAAGAGTCTAGATCAAAATATTCGGAAAAAGACATGCTACCGGGCATAAAACATAATAGCGAAGCACCCATTGCCATAGGGGCGGCTGTCACCACAGGAATACCTAATTCTTCGCAGCGTTTGAATACCATTAATCTTGCATTCATTGCAAAGAAATCAAGGCCATCCACGTAAACGTCTACATCTTTGAGGAATTCGTCAACGTTGCTTTCATTTACCCCTTCTGGAAAGTCATCAATATGTGCATTTGGATTAATATCTAAGCAAATATCATGCATAACTTGGTTTTTCGGCTTGTCGATGGTAGACATAAACGCGCCTGCTTGGCGGTTAAAATTATGCACTTCGAATTCATCGAAGTCAGAAATGCTGAATCGTCCGATACCTAATCTACTGAGGGTGACAACATGCTCACTACCTACGCCACCACAGCCAGCGATGGCCACTTTTTTGTATTTTAGCAGCCTTTGCTCTTCTTTCGATACCCAGCCAATATTTCTTGAAAATGCTCTATTATAATTAAACATCGATAACACCCCTAGTGGTGGTAAGGTTAATCTTAAATATGATCTAACTTGTTCATTTCTTTTGAGTTTTTACGGAATGGTTAAGAGACTTACGAATGCCTTTTAACATTATTTGGAAACCTATAGTGTGAGGTTTTCCATCAGCAATGATGGATTGATATAATATGGCGCTCTTTTTCCATGGTAGTCAACAGTCGGGCCGATTTGTTCAAACTGAATTCCTACAAATCTCATGCTCCTAGCGAGCCTTGGCTCCATCATGACGAACGTATGTTTAATGCCGTTTTCAATGACAATTGATGCAGCCGAAAGGTACAAACCAACCGCTATAAATGGAAAACATCTCAACTCGTTTTCAGAATACACTTCTTGGTTGATTACACCGGTTGCCGCACCTTTAAATTTATCCGTTTGACGTTTTCTAAATCGACTAGGGACTGCTAGCCGGGATATTTCGCATATTTCGTGGGGCTCGTAATCGCTGGGATTAATTTTCCCTGTGGAAATAGAATTCAAGCAGTATTTCTGAATCGGAATTATTTCTCCCGGTTTTTGTGGGCGCACAATTCTGACTGTACCAGCGTAACCTGAGGTGGGTAAATGTTGAATTAAACAGTGGCTGGAGTAACTGTCAAAATCGTCGAATTCTAACTTACTTTCGTTTTCTTCCTCAAAGCCAAGTTCTTCACAATACACATCGTGCCGGATACGGAACGCTTGTTTACGACATTCATCAGAAACGGCTTCGACAGGACCTAAGTAAGTCGAAAAATGTCTCGCAACTGTTTTAACTTCGTGATTAACAGCGTAATCCATTACTTTCTTTACCAATGGGCCAATTATAGGGGTCTTAGCAAATTTCTTTAGTTTTTTCACGTTTTAGTCCGTTGCTGTTCTGTAAATTATCAATTGTTGTTGCTTTTTCTTGCAAGCCTATTGGGTACGTATTGTAGCGCGGTTTGATACCCAGCTTGATATAACTGCTCTTTCTGTTGGATCGTTATATTAAAATCAACAGGTGAAAGTTCACCAGTATTGACAATAATAGTGTTTTTCCAATACTGGTCGTGCACATACTCTCGAGACATGGCAGTCATAAATGTTCTAACTAACATCATCACATATTGTTTTATAGGTAACCAACTTTTTTTAAATTCGGTGTCGGTCACTTGGTCGCTTTTTAATCTAAAACAAATGACTTGTGTGCCTTTGCCATCCCAGTCTTTGTATAATGCGTCTTCAGATAATATTGCTCCATCAACTAATACATGGTGCTTGTATGACTGAAAACTAAAAACAGCGGGATAGACATAGAAAACCTTACGGCTTTTGATACTTTTAGGTCGGGAGAATTTAGTTTGTTGAAAGTGACCGGACCACCACCATTTACATCGGTTGCTAAAATGTTTAGGTTGTAAGGGATTTGCGAGAACGTTTTGCCTTTTAGCTTTTCATCCATCCAACTTTCAAACTTATCGCCAGTGCTTAAACCACCTTGAAACAACAAAGTGATAATGCTGAAGCCTCGAAATTGCTTGAAGTCAGTATTCGCTGCGAGCTGTTTAATCTCTTTTAAAGGCATACCAGAACAATACAGTGATGAGACAATAGAGCCTCCAGACACCCCCACTATATGATCAAATGTAATGTCAAGTTTAACTAAGGCATCTAAAATCCCTATGTGAGCAGATAAACGTGTACCCCCTCCAGAGAAAATGGGTATAACCTGTTTCATTTCCAGCTTCTCCATATTAAACCTGCCTAGGTTAAAAATTCGTTTAGTTATCGGATGAATTTCTGATATATCAAGCCTAAATATTCATGAATGGCTTTCTCACTTTTCCGTAAGCTACGGGCACTGGGCCATCCCAGTTTAAATTGAATCTTTTTTGTTGCCAAATGTTCTACTGGGATGGGCAGTACTTTAATACCTAAATCTTCAAAGTACGTTACCGCTCTGGGTAGGTGTCTGGCACTGGTTACGAGAGAAATATACTTGTCTTTTAGCAAAGGAGCCAGTGCAGCAGCTTCGGTTTCTGTGTTAGACCCCTCTGCCACAGTAAAGATCTCATTACTATTTGCGCCATGACTAATATGCTCAAAAAAGACTGATTATATTCAGCGATAGACTTGTTTAGGCTTTCGTCTAACACGCCGCCTGCGAGATATATCGGAAGTGGGTGAGTTTGATACATTAACGCGGCATGCAAATTTCTCTGTAATGAGCAATTCGGCCACCGTGAAACAAAGGGCAGCGCTTGATCATCGTAGTAGTAGCAAGCTAAAACAACTATAGCATCGGTTTGTTTCCATTCATCAGACTCTATTGGTATGACTTTATACTGCGTTTCCAAAGAATGAATCATTGCTTCGCTTGGGTATGGTAATGAGCAAATGCACAGCCAGACAATAGGTATACAAGATAGCCATTTAAAGGTATTTCGGTACCAATTGAAGGCGACAAAAAGTCTGCATAAAATAAATAGCAACGGAACATGCACTAAAGGTGAACTGATTGTATTGGCAATTTGTGACAACATTATTGGATCCAAGTAATAACATGCACTTTGGGCGCTTTACGGGTCAAGCGTAATAAGTTTGATACCAATCAACAAAACGTTGAATGCCTTCTTCTATCTTAGTTTTAGGCTGATAGCCCGTATCTTTTGCTAAAGCAGATACATCTGCACAGGTGTCGGGAACATTACTAGCTCGCATCGGCAGCATGTCTATTATCGCTCTAGTGAATTTAAACAAGACCATGTCGAGGCGCCCTAAAGGACCATACACGCAGAATAAAACTGAGTCCAGTGGTAGGTATATCGAGCAAATTCTTGCTGCGTAACCCGTTGTTCTATTTCTCTGTCGGCAATGTCTAATTTTACCTGAGTTCTGGATAAGAAGTATCGTTTAAGCTAAACACTAGTTTAAGCTAAGCAATATTAATATCATTCAATGGCTCTAAGTGTTTTTGTTTACATAACCTCAGCTAGACGCAAAAACAGCGTTACCGAGAGATTCGGCTTATCCAGGATTCAGGTTAATTTAATAAATGTAAAGTTTTTAGACATAGGATCTTCGGCTAACTTGGCGAAACTGGCGCACTTCAGCCAACAGTAATTAATGGAAGTAAAACAAATTATCTGTGAATATACCCCTATACTTATTTAGAGCAGTATTCAAAAGCAATGTTATTTAAAAAAACGGCTAAGTGGCTGTTGATTAACACGCTAAGTGTTATCTTCATCGCTAACAGTTACGCCCATTCAACCAAGCAAACCGTAGCCAAAGTTAAACCCTCTGTTGTGGGAGTGGGGTTATACGATGCTCTCGGCACTCAAACACATAAACTGCAAGGCACCGGGTTTGTATTTGGTGATGGAAGTTTAGTGGCAACGAATTATCATGTTATTGATCAAGCGCTTGACCCGCAAAAGGTGCAATATCATATTGTTTTTTCGGGTACAGGACGTAAACCAAATATTCATAAAGTTGAGATTATTGCAACAGACCGAGAACATGACTTAGCAATTCTAAAGTTGAACAAAAGCCTTGTGCCTTTAACGTTAGCCTCAGAGCGGTATGTGGAGGATGGTACAGACGTATTATTAACAGGTTTTCCAATCGGGGCCATTTTGGGCCTATATCCCGCAACGCACCAAGGTATTGTGGCTGCGACTACACCGGATGTAATACCGACAGCACATTCTAGCCAGCTTTCTATTCAGATGCTTAATAGGTTAGAGAAAAAATTTATGATTTATCAGCTAGATATTACTGCCTATCCAGGCAATAGCGGAAGCCCTTTGTATGATGCGCATTCTGGTGAGGTAATAGGAATACTCAATAAGGTCTTTGTCAAAGAGTCTAAAGAATCCGTTTTAGAAAAGCCTTCCGCAATTAGTTATGCAATACCCGTTAGGTATCTAATTGACCTTGCCAAACGCGAAGGACTAAAGGTAAAATGACACGATATATGTCAAGTGCCATTTCGTGGTGTCACTAATTTTTACAATATTAAATGTTAATCCTTTTTTATTGTTATATTTCAATGCTTTATGAAATGGCTTGATATTTGCTTTGTTTGGCGGATGTGTAGTAAAGAATTTTAATTTAAGGAATGGTTATGAGTAACAATAGTCTTAATGGAAAAGAATCGTCGGCTTCAACAAATACAACTCAACGTCGTACATTCTTAAAACGAGCTTCTGCGGGGGCTGCTATTGCATCTATCCCATGGGCGTTCAGCTTGGGCTAACATGGCTGGTTCTATTGTGGCGTCGAGTCAAGGCTCTGAAGCCCTGAGTGGTGCATGTACTAAGTTAGTCGGGGCGAGTAGTTTTTCTGCTAGTAGTTATAATGTGAAATTTAAGGGCATATTTGGTGACAAGCCATTTAAAAAGGATGGAACTAACGGCTATAGAAATATGACTTTAAAGACAATTTTACAGTTAAATTCTGGAGATGACGAAGCTGGAATAAATGACGTCAATATCGGTTTAGTTGTTATGTATTTAAACGCTGCTAATCATGGTAACTCTGGTATTTATTATACTGCGGCAGAGACGCATGGTAGCTTAGATGCTTATGCTAAGTATTTGTATGCAGAAGCTAAGACTAATCCTGCTACGGTTGGAGCCTTGCTAAGCGACACTATAGCCAAGTACTCTAGTCTAAGCACTTGTTAACACTGGCCATGCTTACTTCGTTAGTGTTTGACTATTAGTATGCAAGTAGAATGAAAAAATTCTTAAACAAGGGAGTGCAAATGCACTCCTTTTCTGATCAATCAGGCTGTGTTTTTTTAGAATTACAATCAGCAGACACCCTAAGTGTTTTAATGTCAGAAACTGAGATTGTTAAGGTGTTGTCTGGAGACATAACTTTAGACGATGATGATAAGCAAAAATCGGCTATAGACGCACTTATTCAGAAAAATATACTGTTGCCTCTTGATAGAAAATGTTCCGATGACAGCTAGCTACTTCCTTGATTTACACCCCTTTTCATTTTCCATTCAAACTGATATTACTCAAGTTATTAGTAATTTATCCACTATCTATGGCGACAGGTTTAAAAAACTAACGAGTGAAGTGGCAGACTACGAGTTGTCTGTGCAAAAATCAGCAGGGCTGCGTAGCTTTCTTCGTCCTCAAGCTCGATTTTTCTGTGATCAACTTGAACCTTTTAAACCACTCAGTTTGCAAAAATCCTTTGCCTTTTTAGAATGGGGAATGAACTGGACTGTTGCCGCCAATGAAGTACAACATGTCATTATTCATTCCGCGGTACTAGCAAAAGGTAATAAGGCAATCTTGTTTCCTGCGCCACCGGGTTCAGGCAAAAGTACTCTCACCGCTTATTTGTCTCATAATGGTTGGCGACTCTTGTCCGATGAAATGGCCTTGATCATTCCCAATACTAAAACGGTAATACCTTTTGTGCGGCCAATATGTTTAAAAAATCAATCAATTGAAATAGCTAAAAGACTGTTTCCGAATGGTAAATTTTCGAACATAGCGAAAGATACTCACAAAGGCGATGTGATTCACCTTTCTCCACCAGAGCTAAGTTGGCAAAATCAAACAAAGACAGCCGAGTTGGTAGGTATCGTATTTCCAAATTATCGAGCCAATCAAGATTTGCAGATTTATCAATTGGACAAAACCCAAGGGTTTATGCAGCTAGTTAACAATGCATTTAATTACAGTATATTGCGAGAAACCGCATTTAGTACGCTCACTCAGGTTGTTGAAGGCGTGCAAACCTTTGAAATTTTCCACAATGATTTAGCTGAAGTTGCAGAATTTCTTGAGCAGGAAATAATTGAACATGGATAGTTTGTCGGCTGACTTAGTTTGTAGGATATTTGTTCGCCCCGAGCTGTCATTATCATTGACTAAAAAACAGTGGCAACAATTGATCTTAATACTACGCAATCAACAATTGTTAGCCAGATACTCAGCATTATTTAAACAAGCTGGCCTATTTGACAGTATACCCAAACAAACACAACGGCATTTTTTAAACGCTGATGTGTTGGCTAATAATCACAAAAAGCAAGTGTTGTTCGAAGCACTGGAGCTCAAACACGAGGTGGAAGGAAGGCAACAATATCTGATCTTTTTAAAGGGCGCAGGCTATTCATTGTCAAATTCTAGTATTGGTCAAACTCGTATTTACAACGACATCGATATTTTAACAGACAAAAAGTCCATCGATGGCATAGAGAAAAAACTCACGCTTTATGGTTGGCAATCTGAAGAACTAACAGAGCATGACGAAAAATACTATCGCAAATGGGCCCACGAAATACCGCCGCTTCGTCATGGTATCCGAGGGACTGTGGTCGACATTCATCATAATATTGTGCCGATTATTTCTGGTCGACATATTGATGCAGATCAATTTGCTAAGCACAGTGTGATCACTAAGGATGGTTTTCAAATTCTGTCTTATGCAGCAATGACTATGCATAGTTTGATACACTTGTTTTTTAATGAAGATGTCAAAAAAGGTTATCGAGACCTTATCGATATTCACACGCTCATGACCGATCACAGTGATGACGAATACTGGGAAGAGTTAATTAATTTAGCAAGAGAATCGGGGTTTGAGTTGGAGTTGTTCCTAGCTTGTCGTTATAGCGAGAAATTTTTTGCCACCAAAATACCGGCTAAGGTAACAAAACACATTGCCGTCAATCGACCTTGGAACATGAAATATTTAGACTTTATTTATAAACGGGTATTAAAGCCTAACCACCCAATTTGTCGGCCAAATATGTTTGGGCTGGCCACCTTTTTAATTTTGTTGAGAGGGCATTTCCAGAAGATGCCGTTGCACATATTGATCTTCCATCTTACGACCAAAAGTTTCATTGGTATGACCCAAGCCTTGTTGGGCAAGCACTTCTTCACTAAAGAGTTAGAGCAAGACCAGCCGTAGTTAATCTGAACTCGACTTATCTTAGGCTCAGGTAAGGTAGTGTTTAGTCTAAGGGCAAGCTATTTGCTACTTCTGAGATCAATCGCCTAAGCCATATATGCCCGGCATCATGCTGTAAGATGGCGCTCCATGCCATTTTTAGAGGGAAAGGTGGAATATAAAACGGTGGTTCAAGTATTTCTACATTCGGATCATGCTTGTAAAGATTGGCTGCGCGTTTTGGTAAGGTAGCCACAAGGTTCTGTTCTTTTGCTAGTTGCAGCGCTACATGATAATGCCGTGTAAATACTCTTATATCGCGTTTTTTACCCAGCTTTGTTAATTCTGCATCTACCCACCCCAACTTTTGTACCGCATTGGGATCGATACCTACGCCAACACCAAATCCGGTTTTACTGACCCAGATGTGTTTGTTCCGTAGGTAATTGTCTAAATCGAATTGGCCGACCAAAGGATTTTGGCTATTCATGACGCAGGCAAAAGAGTCTTTCCAGATAACTTTTTGGTGGAATGATTGGGGCAGCTCTTCGAAACGGTTGATGGCCATATCAACTTTGCCTTGCTCTACGTCATAGAATGTCACATCACTAGGGGTGATTAAGTCTAAGGTGATATTCGGAGCAAGCTTGTCTAACCGTTTTATCACTTCCATCAATAAGGTTGATTCGGCGTAATCACTGGCCATGACTCTAAAGGTTCTGTCACTCATTAAAGGCAAGAACTCTAATTCGGTATTGACCGTATTTTCAAGTGTAGAAAGTACATCACGAACAATAGGCTGTAATTGAGTCGCTCTTTTGGTGGGTAACATGCCGCTACTGGTGCGTATTAATAATGGATCTTTAAAAAGCTCGCGCAGTCGCTTCAAATTATTGCTCATGGCTGGCTGCGTAATGCCTATTTGATTCGCTGCTTTGGTAACATTGCCTTCGCGCAATAGTACGTCCAAATGAACGAGTAAATTTAGATCGATCTTGGCGATATTCATGTGTCTAGTGAGGCCTACTTTTGAAGGTCAAATAATGGATTTAATCATACCTTATTTGGCGATATCACTTTTTAACTTAATTGGCAAAAAATGTCACACCACAAGGGGAAAAATTAATGCTGTATTCAAGCCTGATTTGGGTATAGGCTTTTATTGATTAAACAATCTAACTACTAGCGGGTTTTAGGTAGGGTATTTATGTCAGAGTTAATGTCTTCTATTGATCAGAGAACTCAACTTGTTGGTGAAAACAGGTTGGAATTACTTATGTTTAAATTAGGCACGCGACATACCTTTGCTTTGAATGTGTTTAAGGTGCGAGAAGTGGTGACCGTGCCTAAAATGAATCAAATGATTGGCTCCCATCACCACCTCAAAGGTGTCACCAATTATCGCGGCAAATCAATACCGATCATTGATTTACGAAGTGCAATTAAAATTACTATCGGCGCCGATAATTACCAGCCCGAGAATGTCATTATTACTGAGTACAATCGTACGGTGCAGGGTTTTTTGATTGGTCAAATTATGAATATCGTGAATACCTCTTGGAGTGAGATCCAACCGCCACCAACCGCTACAGGAAAGAACAATTATTTAACGGCCATAACACAAGTAGAAATAGCGGATCAGAATGAACTGGTTGAAATCATTGATGTAGAAAAAGTGTTAGCTGAAATCATTGAATACGATATTGCTATTTCGCAAGATGTCTTAGATGCAGAGGTAGTTGAGCACCTTAAAGGCCAAAAAGTACTCATAGTCGATGACTCTGGCACTGCGCGTTCACAAATCAGAGACACTCTTTGTCAACTCGGCATAGAAGTTATTGAACAGAATAATGGCTTGAAAGCACTGAATTTATTGCGCTCTTGGGCCGATGAAGGTAAAAAAGTGACAGATGAAATTCTGTTGATGTTTACCGATGCAGAAATGCCAGAAATGGATGGCTATCGGTTGACTGCA
Source organism: Paraglaciecola aquimarina (assembly GCF_032464635.1). Lineage (NCBI taxonomy): Bacteria > Pseudomonadati > Pseudomonadota > Gammaproteobacteria > Alteromonadales > Alteromonadaceae > Paraglaciecola > Paraglaciecola aquimarina. The sequence continues at coordinate 4,587,722 of NZ_JAWDIO010000002.1, read as the reverse complement.
GAAATTCGTCAAGACCCTCGAATGAGTGATTTATTCATTGCCTTAAACACATCTTTGAGTGGTAGTTTTAATGAAGCTATGGTTGAAAAAGTGGGGTGTGATCGGTTTATTTCTAAATTTCAGCCAGACTTGCTGGTGGATGTCGCACAACAAAGAATGCGTGAAGTGCTAGAACAAGCGAAATAATCCGCCTTGCTATACACGAAAAATTTCGTCAGCGAGTAAGCCATTAAGGCAAGTGATGTGAATGAATGACTTTAAGTTATTGAATCATAATGTTAAATTAGAACGATGCTTCATATCCAGAAATCAAATTAAATTAGCGTTCGCACACAATCCCTTGTAGTTTTTTATAAAACCATCACATAAATAAGATAATATCTACCTCGTTACTTTTAAAAATCAATTAATTTCAATGGAGACAAAATGAAGCGACTGGTTTCTTTATTTTTGGCAGGAATATGTACTTCTGCCATGGCAGCACAATCACCTAAAAATATAATTATGATAGTAGGGGATGGTATGGGGCCAGCTTACCCTACAGCCTATCGTATGTTTGCTGATGACATATCTACGCCGCAGGTTGAAGAAACGGTCTTTGATCGCCACTTAGTTGGCATGGCAAGTACTCATCCTGATATTGATACTGGCTATGTTACCGATTCGGCCGCAGGTGCTACAGCCTTGTCTGCTGGGGTAAAAACCTATAACGGAGCGATAGCGGTTGATGTGGAAAAAGCTGCGGTAGGCACTGTATTAGAATTGGCAAAAAAACAAGGACGGAAAACGGGGGTCGCAGTCACTTCTCAAATTAACCATGCCACTCCAGCTGGGTATAGCGCGCACAATGTAAGCCGCCAAAATTATAATGAAATCGCAGACAGTTATTTTGACGATAAGGTTGATGGCAAGTTTGTATTAGATGTGATGCTTGGAGGAGGTTGGAAATACTTTGATAGGGACGATCGTAATTTAATCAAAGAATTTCAACAGGCAGGTTATCAATATATTGATGAAATAGACAAATTAGACCAAGCACAGCCGGGTAAACCTTTACTGGGCCTGTTTGCTGATACAGGATTGCCATGGGCGTTAGATTATGCCAGTAAACAACGTTTGCCAGCATTAACCAAAACGGCTGTAAGCCAGCTTGAGAACGATAAAGGATTCTTTTTATTAGTAGAGGCAAGTCAGGTTGATTGGGCTGGACATGCGAATGACATAGCCGCCGCTATGTGGGAAATGCGAGACCTTGCTATTACATTAGAATGGCTAGAGCAATACGTTGAAAATAATCCCGATACCTTAGTTGTATTGACCGCAGACCATAGCACTGGTGGGATGACCATAGGGGCAAATGGAAATTACAATTGGTTGCCAAGTATTTTAACTGAGCTGGAGCATTCTCCGCTAGAAATTGCCAAGCAGGTATTGCCCTCTGCAGACAAAGTTAAACTTGCTTCGACTCTTCTAAAGTTTAACTTAACAGATGAAGAAGCACAGCTTGTGTTAAAGCCAACAGAACAGAAAGCCTTAACAACCGCCATCAAACAGATTATTGATGCTAGAACCATCACCGGTTGGACAACAGGTGGGCATACTGGAGTTGACGTACCAGTTTATGCTTTGGGCATGGGTCGGGAAAAATTTATTGGTCATTCGGACAATACCGATATTGCAAAGCAGATATTTGAACTGTTAAACGCAAAGTAAAGGGGGCATGTTCCGCTCTAGAAGAAGTTGACGGTTTTTAGGCCCGCTCTTATAGCGGGCTTTTCATTTTTACTTAACCTGAGTTTTGAACTAGCAGTATCGTTTGGCTAAACAATATCAATATAATTCAACGCTAGACACAAAAAGAGCGTTATCGAGAGGTTCGGCTTATCCAGGAGCCAAGTTACTCATTAATACGGATTGGTATAAGTATACTGAATTATACTTCAGCCAAAAACTTATCGAGTTCTTCACCTGTTAGCTTTTTAATTTGGGCGAATAAATACCACAATGCGGCCATTAACATGATCATGCTAGGTATCACTATTACCGGATAACTTAGTGCCGTCATTCTGCCTAGTTCCTCGGTATATGCTGTCGTTCCAGGAGGGCTAACTAAAATAACTTTGGCTAAAATATAATTAAGTGCGGATGATAAGAAAAACGATCCCGCCACAATATATGAGCTATTCGCCATTTTCTTTTCAAAAGCTTGAGTGTTTCCGGCGTTTTCTAGCGCTTGACTTAAATTCTTCCAATTAACTATTTGTTCGTTTAATACAAATACTTTTAATAAAGGCTTGCTAGTACGTTGGGTAATTAACACTGCCAAACCGATGATGCCAGAGTATCGCTGCTTCTTTGATCGCAATGTACTCTGCAGGTAGCTCTAAAAGACTAATGCCACCGGTTAAAAATACACTGACGATACCTAAGATAGAAAATGCGTTAAATTTTCCTGACTTCTTAAGATCCCAAATACCAAACCCTATTGGAAAGATAAGTGCTGCCACTATGCTCCAGGCCGGGCCTAGGTACTCATCTCCACTTAATTTAGACATGATGACGACAGGGATAATAATGTTAAATGCTAAGTTGCCTAACAGGCCGCCTTGTTTTTGAGGTTTTGTTTCAGACATTCCTGACCTAATAAATTACTGACTTGATTTTTGTGTGGTTAGTATATTCAATTTACTCCTTAGGAGTAAGGTTAGTTTACACATATTTATACTCGAGGCTTGGCCCACAATCTGGCCGCTACTAAGCCTGATATAAATCCAAAAAGGTGAGACTCCCAAGAAACATAAGGGCTGGATGGAAGTACGCCAAAAATTAAACCACCATAAAAGAATCCCACAACTAGTGAAATGATCATAAGTTTGATTTTTCTGCTTAAAAAACCAGCTAATAGCAAATAACCAAAGTAGCCATATACCACGCCACTGACGCCGATATGAGTTGCTGAGCGAGCAAATAACCAAACCAAAATACCGGTTAATAGTGTGATCCAAACTGTTACTAGCAGGTAGCGGTGAATGCCGTATTGCAACAGCAAATAACTGAAAATGCACAAAGGAAAAATATTAGACAAATAGTGCTGCAAACTACCGTGAATAAAAGGGCCAGTTATAATTCCCGTTAAACCAGGGACGTATCTTGGGATGTTGCCAAATTGATTTAACATTCTGCCGGTCAGCAAATTGATAAGTTCGATGGCAGTGAACAATACAAAAATACTGAAGACTAGCTTGAATTGTTGTTTGTGATCTAAGGGTTCTCAATGTTTGACTCATGTAATGTTACATTGGCTAAATTTAAGTGGTTATTCTGAACTATTTTTAATGTAAATCTTATTTCTAATTGTGACAAATAGTATATTCAGCAAGCCTAATTGCCGGAGAATATCTGTAGCGCATTGAATAATAGTATGTTTTTAGACATGACTATGAGAAAACTAATTTTTGCTGTTAAAGACAATCGGGCAATAAGAGAACCATACAACAAGGAACATAGCAATTTTGACCTGTAGCGATTCAATCTTGAGGATATGATTTCAGGTATTGTTTTTATAAACATCATATGTTTAAATGTTGCTATTGATTTAACAAAGTCATTACAAAACTTATTGCTTTGACTGAAATCAGACGACTTTTTTGATAACCACTTTGAGTGTAATGCCAATTTATTCGGTGTGAATGCTCAGTTTGTATGATAGGCGGGACATTATTTTGAATTCAATACATGCGCACAACAAGGCTATAAATGCTAATTCAGCCAGCCCCCATGTAAAGCTGAAAAATATTAATTTTGGTGATTGTACTTGGACTCATGGTTTTTGGGCTGAGAAAACACAAAAAGCAATTGACGTAATGATCCCCTACATGGGGGATGTTTTGTGTGGTGACGTAGGCCACGCTTTGAATAACTTTAAGATTGCTGCCGGCTTAAAAGAAGGCAAGCATCAAGGCATGTATTGGCATGATGGCGACTTCTATAAGTTCATGGAAGCTAAGATTTATGCTTATGCCTTGAGTAAAGATGAGGCATTGCTTAAGGAATTAGATGAATATATTGATATTCTCGCGCAAGCTCAGGAGCCCGACGGTTACCTACAAACACAGATTCAGTTAGATCCGCAAGCTGATCGATATGAAAATCGTAAATATCATGAAATGTATAACACTGGGCATTTGTTTATAAGTGCTTGTGCACATTTTCGGTTAACCGAACAGCGCAACTTCTTGGATATTGCACTGAAACATGCTGAATTGCTATACACCATTTTCTACCCTGATACTCGTCATTTTCAACGTTTTGGTTTTAATCAAACTCAAATTTTGGGGCTAGTAGAATTGTACCGTACTGTCGGTGATGCTAAGTATCTCAAATTGGCGCAAAAGTTTATCGACCGCCGCGGAACCTATGACATTGTGCATGACTCCACAACTATTGGTTATCCAATTGGTGACATGGTGCAAGAGCGCACGCCATTGCGTGAAGCAACCGACCCAGTTGGTCACGCGGTACTTGCATTGTATTATTATGCTGGCGCTGCTGATGTCTATGCTGAAACTGGCGAAACCGCGCTAATTACTGCTTTAGATCGTTTATGGGAAAGTGTTACCCAGAAAAAATGTACGCGACCGGTGCCGTTGGTCAAACTCACTTTGGGGCGTCTGAAAATGGCGATATGATCGAAGAAGGCTTTATCGACGATTACATGATGCCGAATTTAACCGCTTACAACGAAACCTGCGCAAATTTATGTAATGCCATGTTTAGTTTCAGAATGTTAGGTATTCATGGTCAAGCTAAATATGCTGATATTATAGAGTTGGTCATGCATAACAGTGGTTTGTCAGGCATTAGTGTTGAAGGCAAAGATTACTTTTATGCTAACCCTCTTAGAATGCTGCATAACACGCGAGATTATAACGCCCATGCCGATGTGACAGAAACGCCAGATCGTGAAGGCTATTTAGCTTGTTTTTGTTGTCCGCCAAACTTAGTGCGCACTATTTCAAACTTGTCTGGTTGGGCTTATAGCTTGGCCGACAATGGTGTCCATGTAAACTTGTACGGTAGCAACAACTTAACCACTACTATGCTAGATGGCTCTGCTATTAAGCTGACACAAGATACCGAATACCCATGGAAAGGTTTGGTTAAGCTCACCGTGGAAAGCTGCAAATCAGACGCGTTTGATATTGCTTTACGTGTGCCTGAGTGGGCGACTGGCGCAACGATTACCATTAATGGTGAAGATGCCGGCGTCAAAGCGACGCCAGCAACTTACGCTGTTTTACATCGTAATTGGAAAGCGGGTGATGTCATTGTGATTGATATCCCTATGGAAGCGACGTTTATCGAAGGTCATCAACGCATCGAAGAAGTGCGTAATCAAGTGGCCATTAAGCGCGGGCCAGTGGTTTATTGTATTGAAACTCCAGACCTGCCTGACGATGTAAGTGTTCTAGATGTGTACGTAAAAGGAGATAGTGAGTTAGCTGTTGACTACCAACCAGATTTCTTAGGTGGCACTGCAATTATCACGGCTGATACTTATTTACGCTCCAGGGAGCAAGGAGCGATGTACACCGCCGTTAAAAAGCCAGATTGGCAAGAAACAAGAACCAAGTTTGTACCATATTACGCTTGGAGTAACCGAGGTACAGCAGAAATGACGGTGTTTGTACCCGTTGTTTGGAAGTAGTTGCAATCCATATTAGTAAGTGAATCACTCGCTGAGTGACTACTTATCTTGTCGGATTGGGATAAGCATGACGCACAATAACTCGCCGTTTAGCGGCTAGTTGATATACAGATATTAAACAAGCTCAACTGGAAACAGTTGAGCTTTTTTGTTTGAGAGGCAGTTGTTGAATAGATGTTTGTATATAAATGCTTTGCTTTACTAGTGCTTCAAAAGGCGTTAATGTCAAGTTTATAATTATTCTAACAGGAAACAAAATGTACAAACTTAATCGTTCAACCTTACTGGCTGTGATTGCTCTAAGCTCAATGATGGCATGCAACTCAACCACAGAAACCCAACCAAATAAGCAGAAACTCGCTAAGCAACAAGTCGAGAACAACAAAAAACAAGCCGCCAATAAAAAGACCAAGCCAAAAAACAAAAAGTCTATTAATAATTTATTAGCTTACGCCAATCCTGGTTTTGAAAAAGAGATTGATCCTAAGGTGTTAATTACCCGACAAGATAAAGGGCAAGTGAGTAAAGCCGAGTTCGGCATCATGAAGGAAGCGGCCAAGTCAGGTAAACAAGGATTAGGCATTACCTTAGAAAAAGGCAGCATGAAGTTACAGTACGGTATTTGGCGTTTGCGGGATCAAATTGATGCAAATAAACGTTATCGTTTCGAAATTGATGTAAATTTGATTGAAGGGCATGCCGTATTGTTTAATCAAGTAGGCGGCTCAAATTGGCAACGAGCAGCTATTAAAGATCAGCTGGGATGGCAAGTGGTGGGAACTGTGCTTGAAGGAAAACACTTAAAAACAGGGAAGCCCTTAGCTTTTCATATTGATCAAATTAAAGGCAAGCAACCAAGGCATTCTGCTTGTAGACAACGTTCGTTTGTATGCTATTGACTAACGTTGCCATGCATTCTTGTAAGCACTAAAAAGCCAACAGAATCGTTGGCTTTTTGAGTACTTCTCTTGGTTTTTAGGGATGCCTTGTTACTTGGCTAAATATCCGCCTTGATAGCCATTCAGGTATGCAACATGCCAACCGCTTCCCCAGCCAGCGGCCCATATTACATTTGGGTTATAAGGATCTGGCTTGGCATCAATAATTTTATCGTAGTTACCTAATTGTTTGTTGACCTTATCCCATGTATTGCCACCATCTTGAGATACATAAATACCGGGGTTCATAAATTGTCTGTCCATACGCATTTGGTTACCCACGGTCAGTACTAACAAATCTGGGTTTACAGGTGAGGATTCAACTTGCAGTACCAAAGGCGCTTTAAAGATCTGTTGCTACAGGTGGCGCCATTGTCTATGCTGCGCCAAGCGCCACCTTCTTCATATTCGCCTTGGTAAAAGCCGCCAGCACTAATAAATATTGCTTTGGTATTTCTGTCAATGAATACATTGTTGACACTTTTAATGACGTTAGGAATAGACACTCTTTGCCAGTTTTTACCCTGATCAATCGATTTATATAAGCCACCTTGCTCATCTGTTGCAGCGGTATATAGAATATTTGAGTTTGCAGGATCAAAGGTAATAGTCCGTAAACTAGCGCCTGCGTGAATACCTTGATTGCTACTTTGCCAGTGGTAACCGCCATCCGTAGACTTCATCACACCATATGCGCCTATCGTTGGATTCCGTCGAGGAGCTCGATAAATCTCAGAGAATGCATCTCTGGTCATGACAAAATACATATTGTCAGGGTTTTTGGGATCGATAATTAGTGAGTTTTGGGCGGGCATCAATCCTTTAGGACCTTGCACCACTTGATTGATCGTTTTGTCTTGGCTTTTGGCTGCATAGCCGTCGACTTTCTTAATGTCGTTATCGACTACTGTTGCAATATTCTGCCATAGCTTTACCGCCATCAGTGGAGCGACGTAATTTGCCCATGTGTTTTTGTCGCCAGGCTAAAATGTAAATGGTATCAGGATCCTGTGGATGCACCGCTATGGTCGAAATTGAGACCATTCCTGTCAGGTTAGTTTGTCCTTCAATTTGCTTTAAGGCGACATCTTGCTTGTTAGGTAAGTCGGCAGCAACAGTTTGCCACACTCCGTGTTCCCCACTGGCTAGCAAACGTCTCTCTGGGATCCCCGTTTCTAACAACATAAAACGACCATAGGCAAATTACTGTCACCACGGCCAACCCAAACGTCGCTGTGGGCAGTGACTTCATCGTCATCGATTTGTTGCCATGTTTCACCATGATCAGATGAACGGTGGGTTTGCTGAGAAATGCTCATAAATATTTCACCCGCCAAGTTGATAGCCAACAAGCGGTTTCCTTGATTCTCTGCTGCGTGGTCCATTTCCGGTTGCACATGGGCAAAATCAATATTGGTATGGGTGGGGTTATTGCGATTTTTCCAATATTCTTGGTCCTTACCGCTTAGCCAGTATTTACCATGACGAGCAACACATAGCCATGTTTTACCACCGTCCAAGGTACGCCAAACTTCCCCTGAGCCAAAGGTACGATCGTGCTTTTTATTGTATGTAATATAAATTTCTTGACTGTCATTGGGGTTAACTACAATGCGGTTATAAACAGGTAATACTGAGGTAGGTAATTGTGAAAACTGCTTTTTGGCAGCATTGGGGCTGATGTTAAACCAATTGGCCAAGGTACGATAGTAACGTTGAATTTCTTCTGGGTAATGAATTTGAGTCAAATCTAGGAATAAGTTACCAGTAATATTTGTCCAGTTTTTACCTCCATCAGTGCTGGTGTAAATTCCACCTGATGAGGTTACAGATTGTCCTGCTTTAGTATAAGTGGTTTGCTCAATCAAATATAAAGTATATTGTCCCGTTGCTTTGTCGTAGTGGTAGGTTAAATCACGAGGAATATTGTGAGGTAAACCATTGGCACCAAACTGCCAAGTTAACCCACCATCACTACTATGCATTAAACCACGGTTAGTGGCGGCAATAACCTGATTAGAGTTTTCTGGATGAACCAAAATTCTGCCAATATCAAGATCTTCTGCTAAGCCCTCGGATATTTTGTTCCATGTTTGCCCTTTATCTGTACTTTTTAATAAATATCCATAATCTGCATAGGCTAATTTATTGCCTTGAGGACGAAGCATGCTGCGATGATTCTCTTTGGTATTCCAGAAATCTCCCGCACCTATGTACCAAATGTTGTCATTAGACGGGTCGACAGAAATTTCCGCTAAACGGCGGCCTATTTGTTCATCATACCAGCCCTTTTTAAAAGCAACGGGATCATAAGGATCTACCCCTATGTCTTTATAACTACCGGCAAGTTCATGGGATTTTGTCCAAGAGCGTCCGCGATCTGTAGTCTGATAAACCCAGCCGTTCCAGTCAATTGCCATACCAAAATCGGCATCTTGCAGAGAAAATTCGATATCTAGTATGCGCTTCATCTCTTGGCCAAGACCGTCAGGATCTTGGATGTTATGCCACGTTTGGCCTGCATCCCAGCTACCATAAGCAACGTGCATATCGGGACCCAAAAATATGACGTTTGGATCGGTTGGGTGAGTCCACAATTTTTCATTATAGCCAGACATTCCCGGGCCAATACTTTGCCATTCGACGTCTGGCGATGAGGCGACTCTTTCTGCTCGGATTGTGTTAAAGAAGCTATCTTGTTTGTTGTCGGACAATTCGTCTGTACTACTGCAACCTAAATTAACGCTTGCCAACAAACAGGTTGCAAGTATAAGTGAAGTTTTACTTTTTATTATTTTCATTGCTGTCCCCATGAATTTGACTGTTGATGTCCCCAGCCCGCAAGGTGAAGTATAGAATTGAATATTGCTAACAATTTATCATTGAATTTATACTTTTACTATTGAAACTGTTGGGTGGGATGAGTGCCTAAGTTGAAGGCTAAGCGCGTAAAGCCTTATGGGCCTTGGTTTTGGCTAGCAATATTGAATAAATGCTGTGAATAAAATGTTAAGTAATTTGACTTTTTTATTGTTTTTGCAGTGAATTAAACATAGTATGTTTATTAATATTATACGTATATAGGTTTTGCAAATGAAAAACAATCCTAATGGAAATGTTACTCGATTTTCACTTATTGCTGCTTTTGGTGGGTTTGTCTTTGGCTTAGATGCTGCAAATATTTCTGGAGCAATACGTTTTGTCAGTGCGTTATTTGAATTAGACAGTATTCAACAGGGGACCGTAGTAGGGTGCGCATTGTTGGGTGTTATCGTTGCACTATTTTTTACAGGCTCTTTGTGTGAAAAGTTTGGTCGTTCTAAGACCTTATTAGCGATAGGCTTTACTTACTCTTTGTCTTCGTTGTTGTCTGCGACCGCAGTTAACTACGAAATGTTGGTGATTGGCCGCTTTATTGGTGGAGTTGCTTTCGCATCAATTACTGTGTCAGCAATGTATATTGGTGAAATAGCGCCCCCTGAAAAGCGTGGCAGATTCGTTTCGGTCAATCAGTTCATGATTGGTTTAGGGCTTTTACTGGCTTTTGTTATTAATTATTTCTTAATTAAATATATTGATGAAATCAGTTGGATAAATAACGACAATATTTGGCGCTATATGTTGGGCGCCGAGCTAATCGCTAATGCGTTATGGATTGCCTTGTTGTTAAAAATTCCTGAATCTCCGCGCTGGTTAGTGATGCAGGGTAGAGAACAGGAAGCGGCTGAGGTATTTGCTCGCATCGCTCCCCAAGCACAAATAGCTGGGTTAATCGACAGTGTGAAACAAAGTTTGCACAATGAACCAAAGCTGGCTGTCAAAAGCCAATTAAAAGAACTATTCAGCAAGCGCTTACGGTTTGTGCTTTTTATTGCAGTTTGTTATGCCATTGTTCAAGGTGCAACAGGTATGAATGCGGTATTGTTTTTTGCGCCTATGGTGTTTGAACAAGTGGGTATGAGCGTTGAAGATACGTTCATGCAAACTATCGCAACAGGTGTTGTCGGCTTAGTCGCTACTTTTGTTGCTATTGCTTTTGTTGAAAAGCTGGGGCGCAGAGTGCTTACCATAGCAGGATTGGTTTTAGTGGTATTTGCACATGGCTCAACATGGTATGGATTTAGTCAGGCTAGTTATACTTTTGACCATGAATCGGTAGCAGTGATCCAAACGGAATTACGCAATGAGAATATTGACCCCGAAAAGATATCAACGTTAATTGGCCAAAGTTTTGAGGATGATGTGGCTTTAAAACAACAACTTGCTAAAGTTTTTAGTAAAAAGGAGTTACCATTGGTCAATGGGATAATCATTAACAATACCATTGTTGGAATTAATGCCCCTATGGTGTTGTTTGGTATCTTCGCATTCTTAGCTGCTTTTAATTTGTCTATTGGGCCGATCATGTGGGTGATTTTTTCGGAAGTATTCCCTAATTCGGTTCGAAGTGTGGCATTGCCATTTGCGGCGCTAGTGCAAACAGTATCATCTTGGTCGATACAGCAGTTTTTCCCGTGGCAATTAGATAATATGGGAGCCGCCAGTATATTCCTTATTTATGCGGTGCTAGGACTGGCTGGATTAATCGTTATGTGGTTTATTTTGCCTGAAACTAAAGGTAAATCAATTGAGGATATTGAGCGTCAATTAGTGCGCTCGTAAGGTATAAAATCGATATGAATGAAGTGCAGGTTAGTTACTTGGTCGTTGATTGGGGAAGCACAAACTTCCGTGCTTTTGCGATGGACAATACCAATCAGTTAGTTGAGAGCAAAGAGGCGCCACTAGGCTTGCTGCAAGTACAAGACGGGAAATTTGCTGAGACCTTAGAAACCTTATTGGCGGCTTGGCTGACCGATTACAAAACCTTACCCATTTTTATGGCTGGCATGATCGGTTCGTTAAAAGGTTGGGTCAACGTAGATTATGTTCAAACGCCAGCAGGGGCCCATGATTTAGTCAAGAAAGCGCATCGCTTTGCACTGCCTTGGGGACCTGAAGCTGTGATCCTACCTTGTGTTTGTCATAATTACGAAGGCGATAATTATGATGTTATGCGCGGTGAAGAAGTGCAAATATTTGGATTAGCTAACGTTCTTCAAATGGACGATTTTAACGCTATTTTACTAGGCGACACATAGCAAACATGCTACTTATGCCAATGCTAAAATAACAGGTTTTGCCAGCTACCTTACCGGAGAGTTCTACTCTGTTTTGTCTAACCATTCATTGTTAGGTAAAGGGTTGCCAGAAAACCCGCCGACAGATATAGAAGCGTTTAACAAAGGTGTGATTGAAGGACAAACCGGTCAACTGACGAATCGTATATTTTTGGCCTGGAGTCATAGGTTATTTAGTAATCTGACTGAAGCACAGATCCCAGACTACTTATCTGGCTTTTTGATAGGTTATGAACTTAAAAACCTAACGAGCAAAAAAGTTTATTTAGTGGGTGGACAAGCTTTATGTGAGCGATATCAATTAGCCTGTGAAAAACTTAGCATAAGCGCAGAAATAGTCAGCGGTAACCAGTGCTTTTTTAGCGGGTATCACTGATTTAATAGAAGAAATAAGATAAACAACTCGGAATTGAAATGAACAAACAGTTTGATTTAGACGCACATTTACCATTAATTGCCATTATTCGTGGCGTGACTCCCGAACAAGTTGTCACGGTGGCAACCATATTAGTGGAAGAAGGCTTTACTGCAATAGAAGTGCCTTTGAACAGTCCTGAAGCGTTAAAAAGTATCAAACTACTAGTGGATACTTTTGGCAAAAATTATTTGATTGGAGCTGGTACCGTCACTACGCCGGAGCTAGCTAAGAAAGTGGTGGCAACGGGCGCTAATTTGGTTGTGACACCTAACTGCAATGAAGAGGTGATTAAAATTTCTGTGGCAGCAGGCTGCGCAACGTTTCTGATGTCGTTACTCCCACAGAAGCATTTAATGCCCTAGCTGCAGGTGCAACAGGAATAAAATTGTTTCCTGTTTCTATGCTTGGGCTAGATGGTTACAAAGCCCTAAACTCAGTATTACCGAAAGGCACTTTATGTTATCCAGTGGGCGGCATTGAGCCAACTGAAGCGAGCATGCGTCCGTATATTGAAATAGGCGCGGCAGGTTTTGGTTTAGGTTCTCGCCTTGTACAAACCCAGTATGACAGAGCAACAAATTCGAACTAACGCCAAAGATTATGTGGCGGCTTATAAAGCGTGTACCCGAGATCTTTAATTTGCTAAAGCAAATAATTTTTTACTGGTAAAGTAAAGCATATATAAACATAATACGTTTATTGTGTGCATTACGAATAAGAAAAAGAAATAATTATGAGTGAGTTAGTTTACTACGATCTAAAACGAGCAGCTAAAATGACCCCTAGCTTGTCAATTCAAGTTGCTAGGGAGCTTGGCCGACGTATAGTCGCTGGCACATTTGAACCGGATACCTTAATTGATGACGAAAATGCCCTTGCAGAACGTTATCAGGTAAGTCGTGTGGTGGTGCGCGACGCAGTAAAGATTCTAGTGGGCAAGGGCTTATTAGATGTTCGTCGTGGTATTGGTACTAAAGTTCGCCCTCGCAATGAGTGGATATTGTTAGACGACGATGTGTTAGCTTGGCATATTACAGCGACTCCCCGCATTGAGTTTATTAGCCAATTGATGGATGTGCGCTTAGCCTTTGAACCCAAGGCTGCTAAGTGGGCTGCTGAGCGAGCTACTGAGCAAAACATTAAAGAGATTGATGAAGCTTGTACCCGTATGGAGCAAGAGAGTGGCTCTTTAGAGAAATTCATCGTAGCCGATGCGTTGTTCCACAAGGCTGTGCTTAGAGCGGCCCACAATGAGTTTTTAAACGCGATGGAAGGGGTGATTTATTCGGCACTATTGGTCAGTGTTAGGATTACCAACCAAGATCCTCGTAAAAATAGTGATTCAGTGGCATACCACAGAGAAGTATATGACGCTATTGCTAGTAAAGATGGCGCGTTAGCAGAAAAACTTACTGAAAAATTGCTAAATGACGCCTTACGTCGTCTTAAAGAATCTTTTGGTGACGAGTTAGTCGTAAAGTAGAAAATAATTAAATAGCAGAAGGCCGAATATCAATTCGGCCTTTTTTTTTGCCCGCAAAAAGTCCCCGTTCTCCGATTCATACTGTTTCAAGTGCTCATTTGTAAAATTATTGTTGTATATGTGTGGATTTTATTTGTCATAATGTTATTTTACTATTCATCATTTGAGTGTAAACATATGACCTTTGTTTTTTGGGGAATTCAAATGTGTTTGTTTTGATCAAGAGAGCCAATCAGGCTTTTAACTAATAAACTTAACATTGGGGAAAAATATGCAACTACAGGGCACTTATCAAAAAATGCTAACTACAGTTTGTTTGCTCATCGCGCTAGCTTTGAGTAACGCTAGTTACGCAGGGTTAATAAATAGTGATTTTAGCGATGGTTTGAACGGGTGGGATCAAGAGTTCAATTATTATAGCTACGTAGATGATCAGGAATATTACTTTGAGCCTATCGGTAACCTCGCCGATTTTACAGATAACTACATTATCGGCGCAAACTCAGTGGTACTGACTACTTCTGCTGATGCTGATAATGACTACTTTGGGTTTTATTTGTTTCAAGGGTTTATAGTCGATAATAACGCCTTTGAACTTTCACTCGAGGTTAATTCAATAGCCGATGATCCTAGCGCCGCTTTTGTTACGCTAGTCGATGATAAAGGTGACCTCATTCATGATTTTATTAATGGGGGCTTAACATTTGATATGAGTAGTCTAGCAGGCTCATTAGTGTCTTTAGAAATGGGCATTGAAGATATAGATTTTGTGTTAAACGAGTCGTTAACCGTGTCGAATATTTCTATTAGTACTAGGTCAGTACCAGAACCTTCCACTTTTGTTTTGCTTTCACTTGCATTACTTGCTTTAAGACATCAATCAAAAAACGTCACAGCGGCCGGTAAAGCGAAACCTGAGTTATGCCAATCTGTATTGATACAACAATCGATCGACTTTGAGAAAATTGGAGAACACATATGGTTACTTCCAGTAACACACAACTATTTTTAAGCAAAATGCATAGTGCCAAGAAAGCGCTGATGGGTTTTGTTATTTTGACACTTAATTGCCAGCTTTCATTTAATGCGTTGGCCTTAACGGACGGAACATGGGCAAAAGTAGATACCGCGAGTGTTGAACAAAGTGCACGTTATACTAAGCGAGGCGTGGGGTACTACACCTATAACAATCTTGTTCTGGCAGATAGCTCTTCGGTGACAGGGGCGTTAAGATTGGTCATTACCGATTCTAGTCATACTGTACTCGAACCAGATGGCATCGATGAAAATGCGCGCCCATACTTCGATGTAGAGGCATTAACAGATGCGACACAAATATATTTTGCTGCTAAACGAGGCGCGTTTACTTACACCGCAGAATTGCAAGAATATCTAGAGCCAGATGTTAACCCTAACGCTGTTACCTTTAGCTACGATTTTAATCAAGACCAAATCCAAACTGAAAATAACAACTGGGAAGGTTGGGTATATCCCGCTAAAAACAGAGGTGTGGTCAGTTTTGCTGAAGGCGCCGGCGAAGACGACAGTAACGCGTATGTGTATGAAGATACCAGCACCAATAGCAATATTAGTCAAAATGGTATTCGCTTTAACAACCGTACTAACAAAGACAATATCAATCCATGGACAAGTATTCTAGCGGATGCTCATGGCAAAACGTTAGGCTCTGTATCTTTGTGGGCCAAAGTTGAAAAGGCTGTGCCCGGTGATGTGACAGTGCAACATCATTTAATTCCCTATCCAGTGATTGACGATAAAAAAGGAGCAACGCTTACGGCTGGAATAGATATTGGGCCCCAATATGAGATGGTGATCCCTGCTTCTTTGAATAATACATGGGTGCAAATTGAATTTATTGATAGTAATACTGGAAAGCCTGATTTTACCATTCCTCAATCATGGGTACATTACGACGGTGAATCCGACATTCAAGTTTATCCAGAGATCTTATTCGGTGGTTTAGAAGTCGGCGATAAAGTAACTGTAGACAGCTATTTAATCAGTGATACAACTCTTGAAAATCCTTGTTGTGTCATAGTGGATGGTGGAGATACGGGGTCAGGCGGTGATGGCGGCAACTCGGGCGGTGGTAACGAGCCTGATTACACCTTAGGCGATGAACTGACATTTGATTATACGTTTGACCTCAACGACATCGCTTCGGGTCAGGGTAGCTAAGGGCTGGATTTATTCTGTTTTAAACAGAGGTACTCTCGTTTTTGAAGAAAACGCCGGCAAAACTGGTTCTGCCTTTTCTTATACTGACAACAGCGTCAATATTAACCCTGAGCAAAACGGCTTTTATCTACAGGACTGGACGGCCAATCCCTTTACCGCCAGATTTAACAATCATGGTCACATTATTAATAGTGTAAAAATGTGGATGAAAACAGACTTGGTTGCTGAAAAAGACATCGACATTATTCATTACTTATTGCCTTACGGATTAGTCAGCGGTAACAAAAGTGCTAACTACCCGGCTGCGATAGAAGCCGCGCCCAAGTTTGTCGGCACTATTCCCGCTGGCAGCGTGGATTGGGTTGAAGTTAACTTTGTACTAGAAGGTTCACAGTCGGCTGATTTTACTATTCCTTCTACTTGGGTACATGTTACCGACGGAGATTTACAAGTTTACCCAGAGTTTAAGTTCGCTAACACTGAAGTAGGCGACAAAATTTACCTTGATGATTATCAAGTTAAAACGGTAGTGGGCGAACCTTTAGCGGTGCCTACAGACTTTAGTATTGAATATGATTTCAATGATGCAACCGTAGCGCAAAATGGCGGTTGGGGTTTTGTATTAGCCGGAAATGGCACTATAGGGTTAGAAGAGGGACAGGGCTATTTGGGCAGCAATGCAGTTTCTTATGTGGATGATAATCAAGGGACTAATATACTGAATCAATCCTTGCTTTGGCACAAATGGGGGAATGCAAACCCTTGGAGTCAAGCGTTAGCTGGCGGGGCGATCGAGTCAGAAATACAGTCAGTAACCTTGCGTGTTAAAGTTGAAAAAGGCGCGGGGAATACGGGGAGTGATGACGTTATAATTAAACATCACTTATTGCCTTGGAACGTGACCTTAACTGGAGGAAAGTTAGGTAAAGTAACCGCTGCTCAAGCCATTACTGCTGACTATACGGCAAATATAGACGCTACCAACTTCGGTCAATGGATTGAAGTGACCTTTACCGACGCCAATAGTGGTTTAACCAGTTTCTCTATTCCAGAGACGTGGAAATTAACTACCGACAGCGATATCGTTGACGTATTACCTTCGTTCTTTTTTGGTGGCTTAGAAGTGGGCGACAAAGTCATTATTGATGATTATGTGCTGACCGGGGATAAGGCGTTAGCCAGATCAGTGACCGATGGTGGTGAGGGGGAATGGACAGGACCTGACTACGGTACTCATGACGGAACAAACACTTTTACTGCAAATGGTCGCACTACCCCATTAGCGGTGATCGAAAGTGATTTCTATGTAGAGCCTTCGTCATTTGCCGCAACCCGCAATGCGATTACTGATTATCAAGTGAACAATCAGATATCTGCAGACAACAGTAAAAATGATACAGCTGATCTGCAAGCGGCGATTGATGATATGAGCAATAATCTTGGTGGAGGTAAGTTAACCATACCTGCTGGGGACTACTATGTACGCAGTTTACACCTTAAGTCTAATGTTCATCTTGAAGTTGACGAAGATGCAACTTTCCATATGTCACAAGGTGGGGGTTACAACGTTTGGTTATTTGAAATGGGCAACGGTGAGCAAGGCAAGGCAGAAAACTTTAGTATGGTTGGTTTAGGTGAGGGCTTCACTGTCGACTTGTCGATAGACCGAACCTATACCGCTAATAGTGCTCAGAATGAACGTGTAGCTGTTTTTAGAATGGGTGACATTGAAAACTTTAAGTTCTCAAACATCAGGATCAAAGACAATAAAACCATTTTTGCTTCTTTCTTAGTGGGTCCTACTTCTCGAGATGGTGTTTTTTACGGTCCAAGCAAAGGCATTATTGAAAACATCGATCAACGCAACTCGTTATTTGGATATGGCATCATCCAAATGTACATGGCGGACAACATATTATTCAGAAACTTACATTCTCAAGGTGGTATTACCTTGCGCATGGAAACGGATAATTTGTCTGTTAAAGAGTTTGGTTTTGGCGCGCCTGATAAAGGCGGTATTCATCATATCTTTGCCGAAGATATTCGCGGTACAGATTGTTTAGCGCCGGTTATGTTTGGCCCTCACTTTCAGGAAAATGGTTCTGTGCAGGTCAATGGTGTTACGTCAAATGGATGTAGTTTCGCAGTACGGGTGGATGATGGCTTTGTCGAGCTGTACAGCCCACAAAACTATTCCCGTGATCAATGGATGACAGAAGTAAACGACACCTATGGTGCAGGTTGTGCGGGTACGACTTACGGACGCGGTGTAAACCAATGGGCTACTCGTATTACCGAAACTAAGGCTTGTCTAGACGCCGTTCACCAAAGAACCAACTTAAAACCTTACTGGTTTGAAGAGTCCTATATTTACAATGTAACAGCCAATTACGGCACGAATGCCCACTTGAAGCTACAAAATCTGTACTACATACCGTCTTCAGACAATCTTTGTATTGCAGCAAGTTCACAGTGGCCAAATCGCGCACAAATATTTATGGGGGATTCGGTAGCGCCTGTCGAAAATCACATGCAAGCTGGCGTAGCTTATGATTTTAATATTAACGTCTACCAGCTTACAGCCAGTGGTTTCCCTGCCGCGCATCACGGTGTTATCGATGGAAATTCAGCGCGATTGAATCCAACGGTAACCAATTATGGTACCGCGGTTCAGTTGCCAGATTGTTCAGATCAGCGTTGGAATTTTAACTATTAGTGTTTAACGATATCTCGTTGAGTTAGTTTGCAAGGCCAGAAGTAAATACTTCTGGCCTTTTTTATACCACTTCAAATGGAAGCATGCTGCTCGAGTACTCATCAATACGGCTTATTTTATGGTCTTATTGGTGCTTTGGACCGTCATCAATTTACCATGGTCTACAGCATGGTCTACTGTATATTAAAAAGTCATATTCATTTTTACTATTAATATATACATATGATGTTTATGTATGTATAATGTGAATTATACGAAATCCAATTGTTAATGAACCACAGTGAGAGAAAATCATGAATAGGAAACTCATAGGAGTATCTATTGCTTCAGCTCTATTGTTTACATCGGCTTGTAGTAATGAAACAAGTAGCAAAGGCACCGCTCCTGAAGTAACAACAGAAGTCGCCGCGTCGAGTATTTCCGGCACCAGTGCTTTAGAACAGCAAGCTCGAGTTAAGTTAAAAACACTTATGAGTATGATGGACCAAGCTCGTGACAAAAACATTGATGTAGCCAGAGAGGAAACTTTAGTTTGGTTCTCTGAACAGTTTCTTAAATTCGCCAATTGGGATGAAGCGAACCCTGATACTATCGAAAAGGCCTTTGGTTACGAACGTTATTATGCGGCTGATAAAGAGCAACTGGCAGCAGACTTACCAGACTTTGAACGCCGAAAAGTAGTAGAAATGTTGGACAAAGGCATTGATGTGTTAGGTCAAGAACTTAGAGGCGAAATTAAGCGTCGTCCGGTTAATAAAGTTGATTGGCAGGGCACTAAAGCCGGGGACAATATGTTTATCAGTAATGGCAAACCTATATTTCCATATGATTACTTTTCTAAAACGGTCGGCCAACCGTTGACCAATACTGATGTATACAATGATCATTTAGGCGCCCTTTATCATGGTGGCGAAAATCTTTACCCGGTTGATCATGACCGAGCGATTAATTCGTTCTTATTGAAAGAGGACGGTACCTTTGATCAAGAGCTAATGAAAGAGTTGACCGACATACCGGATACCAATGTGGGCTTTTTGTATTATTGGATCATGGGTATTCCTGAGTGGGTTGAAAAGCAAGAGCCAGAAGTACGCATAGGTCGTTCTTTGTTCACCGGTTTTGATATTGATAACCCTTTGGCACGTGACGTTTGGGGGAAAATTATTCGAAGAACAGGTGAGCTGACGAAAGGTAAAAAGGTAACTGAGTTAGGCTTTGTATTAGCTAATGAACCCCACTGGTTTGCTGAAAAAGACCACTGGACCTATCGCTTCCAAGAAATGAACGATATTTCTTCTTATACCTTAAACAATTTTCGTCGTTGGCTGGAAGATAAATATGCTGGAGATCTTGCTAGCTTAAATACCAACTGGGGAAGTTCGTTCGCTAGTTTTGACAAGGTGGATATTGAAATTCCTATTGATTCTGCGTTACAAGGTCAGCCAATTTGGTACGACTGGACGCGTTACAATATGGATAGAAGCACCAACTGGTTTACCTATGTGCAAAATGAACTGCATTCTGTCAACGCAGATGCTGATACTCATATTAAAATTATGCCACGTATGTTTATGGAAAATGCTCGTTCTGGTGGCATCGACACCGAGGCGTTAGCCGAACTCACTACTATGGTGGGACATGATGCTAAATCATTTGGTAGTAAAAATATCAGACCCGGTAAGTCTTCAAAGTGGCTTGAAAAATATGCTTATCATTGGGGTTATGTTGCTATGTTCCATGACTTTATGGAATCAGTTGCACCAGACAAAATTAATGTTAATTCTGAGTCTCATTTCTTGTCGTCAGGTCAATGGCGTGACCTAGATACACGTACCAGTTATGTGCGTAGCGTATATTGGTTGGCTACTTTGTTAGGAATGGACGCCAATATGGGATGGTTCTGGGCTCGTGATCCAGACGGTTCGCCTGAAGATCGCTTAGAAGGCGACCTAGACTTTTTTGACCCCGGACTTGGTGGCGCCTATGCAGGTTCAAACAATATGCAGCCTCATGTCACCAATGAAGTAACACAGGTTATGTATGACCTAAATAGTTTCTCAGAAGAAATCATCGAGCTACGAGAGCAACCGCGCCCGTTGCGTTTGTTTTACTCTGAAACAACAGCTATCAATATTGATGACTACATGACCAAAGGTTATGAACTCTATGAAGCACTTTTCTTTGAAGGTTTCCCTATGGGGTTTGTCACCAAAAACATTATTGAGAAACAAGACAATAACAGTTGGGACACGGTCGTTGTTTATAACAACGAATATGTTAACGATGCTGAATTTGACGCGCTACAAACTTACCTAAGTGCTGGTGGCACAATCATTGTGGATGCAAAGAGTTTGACGATGAATGAATATGGTCAAAAACGTGCCAAAAAATTAGTAGCAGGAAAAGGTAAGCTTATTACCTTAGATGCCGATGCTGATATTGCCAAAATTAAACAACTTGCCCTTGCTGAAGTGGCGGATAACATGCCAGACGTTGTTATTGCTGAAGACAACGGTGTCGCGCATAAAACCACTACTTGGCGTACAGTCAAGCAGCCAAACGGCAGTTACTTAGTGAATATCTTAAATGTAGGTCACAATACCGCTAAGTTGGATTTAACGCTAAGAAATGGCAAGTCAGTAGCTATCACCGATATAATGACTGGCAATACGCTAGATCCTAAATTTGAATTGGCATCTGAAGGGGTATTGTTGTTAGAGGTAACACCTCAATAATCGAGCCATTCTGATTGCTATTATCAAGCCCCCGAGAGAAGTTGGCTCACGGGGGCTTTTTTGTTGGTCGCTAGACCTTGTTAAGAGAAATAGCAAAGTCATTCAACAGCGAATACCCGTTGCATACATCCCCAGCTTAGGGCGGGAGCATCTGTTAAAAAAGTGAAAAGTAAGATTGCTGATTGCTTAACATAGCCACTGTTTTCTTGGCGTAGACACATCATTCTGGATGGCGCTATCTGTTCAGAGGATTATGCATATTTCCCTTTTGCATAGAAAAGACAAGGTAGGGGTAAGAAAGAGACAATAGACAGGCCTACTATAAAACCTATCAAGCCGATTAATTGTAAATATAAAAGAAGCGAAATGATAAAAATCGCTACGCCAGTCATTGAAATACTATGCCCAACAAATTTTCCAAAACCATCTGGGTTAGCTAATTTGGATTGGTCAACACCATTGATCCAATGGCGCTTGCCTTTTAGTGCAATAAAATATCCCGTTACAATTAGCGGTAAAACGCCGACAGTAGTGGTGATTATAAAAATAACTAACAGCATATCCATACCAAATATTGATCATTTATTGTTTACAATTTGTATGCATAACTTCTCAGGTCAGTGATGCAATCTCAATACTAGATTTCAAGCTTACCTCCTTTAGTGCCGAATTTGGGAGGGGACCATCACATCAGGTTAAATACTAGCAGTCAGTCTCAATATTTTTGCAATGTCATATCACAGTCTCTAGGGGCTAGAAACGCACGTGCTTTAGATGTGTATGAGATAAGAGCAATAGGCTAACTGGCACACTGCGTGTTTCTGTGGCTGATACGAGGTCGTTGTGGTCAATTGTGCTATTGCCAAGTGCGACTTCTGTTAGCTGTTATTGCTGCCGTTTATAGTTTGGTTGCATTGTTACGTACTGCGCAGCAGCGTTACCGCATTACCTTTAATGCCCTCAGTTGTTAATTATAGGTTTTCTGTTTGTTGTAAATTTGGTTTTATTTTTAAACATAGTATGTTTAAATAGATATTACTTATTGTGATGTTGAAATTAGAAACTAGATGAGTTGGATCATTCGAAAATTGATAATTTTTAGGGCATAAAAATATGAGCTTCAATGTAATAAAACGAACGTTATTGGCAATGTGCATTGTCAGCCAAACAGCCTGTAGCGCGGTAGATAATACTGCGCAAGCTACTGGCCCCTTGCAAAAGGATAAACAACCAAATGTATTGGTTTTAATGTTTGATGATATGCGATTTGATACCTTTTCATATCGTGGTGGGCCAGTGAACACACCTAATATTGACGCCTTGGCCGCTGAGTCTGTGCGCTTTGACAATGCCATGACCACAACAGGGCTATGTTCTCCCTCAAGAGCTGCCTTTTATACTGGTCGTTGGGGGCATAAAACAGGGTTAGATGATAACGTTGAGCTGTATCACACTCGACTCGCTGAACTTGATTTAAAAGAAGGCGGGCTAATTCGTAGAGCCTCAGATGCAGGCTATTTTGTTGGGCACGTAGGCAAATGGCACTTAGGCGCACGCGGCACAGAATTGCGTGGGGCTGAATTTGATGAAGGGCAAGGACATGAACCCAGAGAGCGATTTAGTCGCGTGTATACACCTTACTCAAAGGTCAGCCAAGTTGAAGGTTACTATCAAGGTAAATTAGACAAAGGTAATGAAAAGCACGAGTACTACAAAACGCTTGACGGGACCTATGAAGATACTGAGGCCTACAAAAAAGTAGTGTTGGGTAAAGCCATGTTGAAAAAAATGGCGAAAGACCAGCGACCCTTTTTCGGTGTGGTCAGCTTTAATCAGCCTCATCCGGCCTATCGAGTGCCAGAACCCTACGCCAGCATGTACGATCCAGCCACACTTGAGTTACCCGCGAACCACTTGGCAAAACGGGTAAACAAACCGCTGGCTCAAGGTGGAATTTGGTGGCCTTGGCATGATGTGGGTCATATGAGCGATTTGGATTGGAGAAAGTCTCGCGCTCATTATTACGGCGCGATAGCCATGGTCGATCGGATCGTTGGGGAGTTATTACAAACGGCTAAAGAAGAAGGAATTTATGATGATTTACGTATCGTGCTTTGGGGCGACCAAGGCAGTATGTTAGGTGAGCACGGCCTATACGATAAAGGCCCCTATGCCTATGATGAACTAATGCGTATGCCACTATTAATCCGTGATCCAAATATCACCCCTAAAATTGTAAAGCGCCAAGTGTCTATGTTGGATGTGACGCCAACCTTGGCAGAGTGGATGGCATTGAAACCAGATGGTGACGTCGATGGCCATACCTTAACTCCACTAATGAAAAAGGGTGATCAAGCAGAAGCTGGACAGCCAGACACGGCATTGTATGCCTATGAATGGTACAACGGCTCATGGTTTGGTATTCGTGCTATTCGTACTCCTGAATTCAAATTTGTGTGGAACCTAGGTGATAATCGAGATGAATTTTATGATCTGGCCAACGATCCGTTGGAACTCAACAATTTGATCAAGCATAAGGGCTATGAAAAGCAACGTAAAGAAATGGTGACCTTACTAAAAGCTGAATTGGCTCGTGTAGATGATCCTTCTTTGAAAATGCTTACCTATCACGCTAAGGCATATTTAGATCCGCAGCAAAAACAGTCAGCACATTAAGTTAAAGTAATGATGAGAAAGACATTTATGAAAAAGTTATCGATGAAAAAAATGTGTATGTTGTCAACGTTATTAGTCACAACATTTGGGGCCACAATTGCCATGGCCAATGAGGGGCAAGCAAAGCATGCCGAACGACCCAATATTTTGGTGATATTAACTGACGATATGGGTTATGCCGATGTGGGCTTCAATGGCAGTCAAGACATCAAAACGCCTAACTTAGATCAATTGGCTGCAGAGGGCACGACTTTTAGCTCTGCATATAATGTGCATCCGTTTTGTGGGCCAAGTCGAGCTGGACTATTAACAGGGCGTTATCCACATAAGTTTGGCTCACAGTTTAATTTGCCTCGCTCAAGTCGTTCTGGCGGATTGGGGATCCCAGTAGAAGAAACATACATGAGCAAAGTATTACAAGATTCTGGATATTACACGGGGGCAATTGGCAAATGGCATTTAGGTGAAGAAGCGCAGTATCATCCAAATAATCGTGGCTTTGATGAATTTTATGGTTTCTTAAATGGTGGTCATGATTATTTTCCGGACAAATTCAGCAAGCAATATAATAGCCAGCGAAAACAAGGATTAGACCACGCAATATTTGGTTACTTACGTCCGTTAGAGCATAACGGTAAAGAAGTAGAAGAAACGGAATACGTAACAGACGGCTTATCTCGCGAAGCGGTTAATTTTATTGAGGCGGCTGCTGAAGATAAATCTACACCTTTCTTTTTATATTTAGCTTATAACGCCCCTCATTCTCCGATGCAGGCCAAGGCAGAGGACATGGCGCAGTTTCCAAATATAAAGGATAAAAAGCGCAAAACCTATGCGGGTATGGTGTATGCGGTTGATCGCGGGGTAAAGCGTATTGTTGACTCTTTAAAAGCGACCGGGCAATTTGAGAACACCTTAATTGTGTTCTTTAGTGACAATGGCGGTAAACCTAATTTAGGGGCTGACAATGGACCACTTAGAGGGCGTAAGGGAGACGTGTTGGAAGGTGGCTACCGTACGCCAATGTTCTTCCACTGGCCTAATAAAGTACCGGTGGGTAGAAAATTTAACCATCCGATATCGACCTTAGATTTATTTCCTACTTTTAGTCATCTAGCCAATGCCAAAGTACCTAAAAGTAAAAAGTTAGATGGCAAGGATATTTTACCTAGCATTCAAGCCGGAACTAATCCTAGAGCGGGCGAAATGATTTATGCCGTACGTCATCGTTTAGGTTTTTCGGAAGCGGCGGCTCGAAAGGATAATTGGAAAATTATTAATCGCGGCGAACTTGATAACAACAACCAGTGGCAACTGTTTGATGTGGATAAAGACCCCTCTGAAACAAAGGATCTAGCAGAAAAACATCCATTGTTAGTTCGTGAAATGGTGGCTGAAATGGAAGCATGGAGTTGGACAAACATTCAACCTAAATGGTTCCATATTCATCAAGAAGGAACGCAGTGGCGTGAACAATCTATGCCTAGATTTCACGAAACTTTTAGTTTGAGTACGAAATAACCATCCTAGTGTAAGCATGGCGTTAGGTTTTAAAGGCAGTCTGTAAATAGACTGCCTTTTTTGTTTGTCTTCTATGTCGTTGACGTTTTTCTAATTGAACCAATCCGTATTGCTAAGTGGCTACTCACGTAACATTCGCCGGCAAGCAATGGCCCAGCGAATTTTGTCCCCTGTTTTCGGTATTTGCAAAGGAAAAACTATTGTCAATGCCATTTCAGTTCTGAAAAAACTTCGGGCTGAATTTGATAACAGCAGGTATCAATGTGGGTGGGTAGTGGCCTCGCGCAGATCTCATTTATTCACCAGACTTGTTAACTCTCTGTTATAAAAGTATTGCAAGTGCAAACATCATATGTTTATATAGATTTAATTAATATGATTAAGGGACGAATATGTTCAACCGATCATAATTAATTCAAATTCTTTGGGGTTAATTGAATTTGGGGTTAATCGCTAACCCGCTCTAAAACACAGAAAATTCTGTTTAGGCAGATAAACACATGACTCAATACCGTATATGCGGCGATAGGTAATCGGGTGTGAAGTCACCGGAATACCCAAATAATTGATATGAACGTGGAGAGACCACATGAAGTACAACTTTAAACTAAATACAATATCAGCAGGTGTGCTTGCGTCACTTATGGCTTTGCCATTAATTGCTCAAGAAGCTGAAACAGCCAATACTCAAACAGACGATGACATTGAAGTTATCGAAGTCAGTGGCTTTAAGAGTAGTTTACAAAAAGCCATGAATGCGAAGCGTTTTGCAGACACAGTGACTGATTCAATTCATGCAGAAGATGTAGGTAAGTCAACCGACCAAAACATCGCAGATGCCTTGTCTCGAGTAACAGGTGTTACCGTGCAAGAAGAAGCAGGTGAAGGAACCCGCATTTCAATTCGTGGTGCCGGTCCTTCGTTAAACCAAATTTCGGTTAACGGTGTTGCACTAACTGGTGGGTTAAGCACTGACGGCTCTAACGCCGGTGCAACCAACGATAACAGTGTTGATTTAAGTTCTTTCTCTTCAGATATTTTGTCATCAATTGATGTGGTGAAAACAGCCGCAGCTGATCAAGATGAAGGTTCACTAGGGGGCAGCGTTACGTTACGTACTGTACAACCTCTAGATCTTAAAAAGTCTCGTCGTTCATTTACAATTGAAGGTCGCTACAATGAGTTCTCAGATGAAACCGATTCCCGAATGAATTTCAGTTTTTCTGACAAATTCATGGATGAAAAATTAGGTTTCATTATTACCGCCTCAAAAGATAATCAGAAAACCCGTCAAGATCGAATTTCTACTGATTGGAGCGAAGGCGTTTTGCCTATCGCTGACTGGGAAGCAAACTCTGGTCGAAAGGCGACAGATTTAGCAACTGGCCAACCTATTCGTGTGTTGAATTATCTGCGTGATGACGAAGGTGGCTACATGTTAGATGAAGGTGGTAATCGAGTGACCGAGTCAATCGATACACTGACTAATTATGATGCATCTAGCCAAACCTTACATGAAGGTGACCTATATGTTGCAGCCCGTGAAATTGTTGATTTTGGTCTCAATACTGATGAGCGTGAACGTTTGTCTGTTTCAACAGGGATCCAATATCGCCCTACAGACAATCTTGATATTCAGTTAGATCTCACGCATACAGAACAAGACATCTTTCAAGACAATCAATTGCTTCGCATGAACATTGCTCCGGTCAATCAATTACTAGCTGATACCGACGTAAATGTGGTTGACCGATCAACCAATACCCTCGAAAAATCATTTGGCCGAGCGATTACCGGTGGTTTTTTACGAAATAATGGGTTACGTGAAGTAGACACCGATGTGGCTTCTTTACGAATTGACTACAGCATCAACGACGACCTAAATATGAAGGTACTAGCTGGGTACTCACGAACAACAGATGAAACCCCTGACCAAGGCGAAGACAACCGATTTATTAGTATTGGTACTAATACTTGGGGAACAGCGGGTCGTGAAGCGGTTATGGCTATGCCAATATATGAAGATGTAGGTTACGACTGTACGTCTGGTAGTTTGGCGGACTGTAGTTACTTTACCGGCACAACACCGGGTGAATTTGACGCCTTAGACGGTACAGCCAATTTAGTGACGAGTCGTTTCAACCCATTTGATATGCAGCACAATCACTTAGGTGCATTGACCTTACGTAACAACAAATTAAAAGATGAAAGTAAGTCACTATTTGTTGATTTTGACTATGCGCTAGACAGTGACTATTTCACCTCAGTTGAATTTGGGGTGAAGTGGTCGGATCGTGCGAAATCAGTACACATTCAAAATTTAACCACGACCAATGGTCAAGAGCTTTATGATCCAGACGATCCTGATGCCACTGTCGATCCTCGAGGATTAGGAACGATTAAATTGTCTGATATTTTGTCGGGCGAAGCCTTTCCATTTGATAATTTTGCTGAAGATATTCAAGCAGACCGTGATGCAGCCTTTTTTGGTGGCTGGCCAATGCTCAGTTCGGAGCGTGCTTTAGAATTGGTCGGTGGCAAAAAATCAAGTGATTTGGCTATTCGCGAGAGTAATGCAGGTAGCCGAGATATTCAAACAGAAACCACAGCCGCTTATGTTAAAGTGAATTTTGAAGCTATGGATGGCCGTCTAACGGGTAATCTTGGTATGCGTTTCATTAAAGATAAGTCCGAAGCGACAGGTTTAGGTGGCATTGACTTTATTCGTCCGCCACAAATGATTGACCCATACGATTTATTAGTGACACGTCAACTAGGTAATATGGACTTACCGGCCTGTCCAGATGCCGCCATGGGCCAATACCTTGGCAACAATGATGTGCGTGGCATACCTGCTAATGATGACCAGTTGCGAGATTGCTGGGCATGGCAAGTGACTCATGCCTTTAACCGTACTGACGAAGGCACGTTCCCATACGACAACGAAACGGGAGAATGGTTGGTTAAAGGGGCTGATGGTCAAACCGGACCGGATGTTAACCGTATATTCTTTGCTGATTACACCAATGGCATACCTGTCATTACTCAAAACAACGAACTGCCAGCTCAAGTATTCGACAATGACGGAAACCTAGTCGATACCAACGCAGGCTTATGGTTGAGGTTTGGTAGTGCCGGGCAAATTTGGCCTTGGATTGACCGCACCACTACATTTACTACGCCACTATTTGATGATATTGGAGAGCAAGTTCGTAGGCGTACTGCGCTAGTAACCAACACTGGTGAAAACGACATGGTTCTACCTAGCTTGAATTTAAACTACGCAATTAACGAAGAAATGATCGGTCGTTTCGCTATTAGTCGAACTATGACTCGTCCACGTTTTGATTCACTTAATCCTAGAACACAGTTGACTGAAAACCAGTGGGGAGCGTCTTATGGTTCTGCCGGTAATACCCAGCTGAAACCGCTCGAATCAACTAACGTAGATTTCTCGTATGAGTGGTATTTCAACTCATCGAGCATGGTGTCTGTTGCTTTGTTTTTCAAGAAAATGGAAAACTTCGAACAGTCAGTGTTGATCCCTTATCACTACAAAAATGTTAAAGAGGACTACAACCTAGAAAGTGCAGATTTATTGCTAGATTTTGATCCTAATCGAGCGCCTGGTGATGAGGATAACTGTATGCCGCTTCGTTATTCAGCTGGCTGGATTTCTCAATGGACCCTTGAGTGTGACGTTGTTAACGTCAACACAGTGCGTAATGGCGCTGGTGCCGATATCCGTGGTTTAGAATTTGGTTACACTCAAAACTACGACTTTTTACCTGTACTATTTATCTAGCTTAGGGGCAAGTGTTAACTACACTTACCAACATTCAGAAAATGAAGTAGAGGAAATCGGTACCACGGGTCGTTTCTTTAAGCCTTTACCACAACCTTATACGCCTAAACACTCTGCTAACGTAACATTATTTTGGGAGCGTGATGGCATTCAATTACGTTTAGCTAATCGTTATAACGACACTCAGTTAGTGAATGACGGTGGTGCCGATGGCGCCACATGGCAAGACGCCACTAATCGTTTGGACTTTAGCTCAAGTTATCAAGTGACGAAAAACATCGCGATTACTTTCCAAGGACTGAACTTAACAGACGACACTCGTCGTGTGTTCTTTACTACCAATGGTGCAACCGATGCGACAGACGGCAACAATCAAACGGTTGTTTTAGAAGAAGGAAATGTGTTGGAAGATTCTAGCATAACGACTTCTCGTACCGCGGCTGAGTTCAAAACAGGACGTCAGTTCCGTGTTGGTATCCGAGGCACTTTCTAAGCGTAATTTATTAAAAATGAAAATGAGCGAGTGGCTATTGTGCTACTCGTCACTTTAAGAATTTTGGAGAAGTAAGATGAAAAACAACTTACTAGTTAAAACGGCGATCGCAGCTTCTATCGTATCGGTGCTAAACGCCTGTTCTGGTGTGGACGAGGGGTATAATCCCAACTTTAACAGCACCTCTGGCGTGACTTATAGTGATGACAAAATTACTGTCATGCTGACTGAAGAAACCGGGTCGCAAAGTATAGACTTATTGGCAGGTGCTACAATTGATGGTAAGGCTGCCAGTGACTTTGACGGCACAATTTTTATTAATCAAATAGAAATATTGGCATCTAACAACTTTTTACACCGCAAGCACCCAGCGTATCAACGCCCAATCAAACCATCTCACCTTTTCAGTTAGCTGCAGATGGCACAAGTTTGATGGTCGATACGGATGCGTTTGCACAGTCATTGCGTAAATGTGACGACACTGATAATCGTGGTGCAAGAGACGCTGATGACAACATTATTGGCGACGGATTTCCCGATTTTCCATCGTCTGTTGTGTACACCATAAGCTATGTAGTTGATAACGGCTTGAAACTAGCGCCAGGTACTGAGTCCGAGCGTCGTCAATTAGAGGTGACTATTACTGCTAATCATGACCCTGTTTCTAGTGTTATTGCCTCTGCAGTAGAATTGCCTGCTGGTGGTGAAGCCACAGTAGTGGCCTCAGCTGTGCCAGCTTATGCATGTAATGCTAATTTGAACTTTTCAGTGGCAGATACAGATATCGCAACTGTCGATGCTAATGGCAAGCTTACTGGGGTAGGAACAGGCACCACGACAGTGACTGTGACCAGTGAAGACAACCCTGATGCGAGTGCCACAGCTGATGTCACGGTGACAGCGGCCTTTAGTTTAGCCATCAGCAACGATGATAAGGATTCTCTCGGTGCCTCTACCGGAGCGAAAGAAATTCCAACATGTGTGACGGCAGGTATTAAAGTTGAACCATCAATGATTAATGCTGAATTGAATGGTGCCTATACCTATGACTGGATGTCTTCGAACGATTCAGATGTGACCTTTTCACAAAGCATAGCCAGCGGTTTTGGTGCTTTTGGTGCCTTTAAGGCGGCAACGACTGTTGGTGCAACTTCTGAGATTTCGGTGGACGTGGCGACGGGTGATACAGGTGCTACTGCCATTGCTGACGTGGCGGGTAAGTCAGTAATGGTGACGACCGTTAAAAATGAAATGTGTGAGCCAGGTGAATCTTTGCATGCAGCTGGTTTTAATACGGACTTCAATTTAGACGGCGCCGGTGCGGGTTACGGTGGAGGTGGTAGCGCCACTGCCAATGCCGAATCTGTAACCGGTACAGGCAGTTCTCTGCAAATCACGGCAGGGGCACTTATGAGTGCTGACAATGAGCCTTATACTTGGGTCGCTCAACAGGTGTGGAATAAACAACGCAACTGGTATAGCTGGAATTATGGTCGTGGTGTGGAGTCTATTGGCAAAACCTATAAATACTCTGTATGGGTTAAGTTAGCCAAGGTACCTGACTCTCCCATCACGGTTAAACAGGTTATTACGCCTTGGGTTTATGAAGGTATTCCAGCAGGTGCCGCTGGCTTTGGTGGCCGTCGTGGTGGTGCGGGGGTATTGACGGCAACACTTGAGTCATCAACCGAATGGCAATATGTGGAGTTTGTGAACGAAGCGACCGATGGATTTGAGTGGGAAATTCCAGCGACTTGGAATGTGGTCACCGATGTATTTACCTTATGGGAAGTGTATGGCTTGCCCCAAGGTGAAACCTTGTTGCTTGATGAAGCAGGGGTCGTACAAACTAAATAACCCAACTGCAGGTTAAATTTAGTAGGGGCTGAAAAATGCCAGTGTTGTAGGTATTTGTTTGTTAGCCCCTTTATAAAAGCCACCTCTAGGTGGCTTTTTTACTTCAACAATTATAGTTTTGAGGAAAATACCATGAAGATTCAAACCTACTTTAGCGCGCCTCTGGTAACGTTGATCTCAGCTTTGCTGTTTTCTACTTTGGTGTTAGCTGATGAAGACCAGATCAATCACTTTTCGATTCAAGAAAAAATAGGTTTTAAGGAGACGCCTGTGGTCAATATTGAGGTGTCGGTTAGTAAAAAACGTGATCTACATGTTGCGGTCGTGAATACTGAGGGCTGGAAAACCGTAAAAAAAGCGACTAAACCAATTAAGCAATCCGGTAAGTTTCATTTTGAATTACCCATAGCCGACCTCCAGCCGGGCAATTATAGGGTAGATGCTTACCTCACGCCCAGACGTAAAGATTGGAATGATAGAATTTCTGAACCAGTTAGACAAAATATGACCGTTATTAACGAGCCCCAATTCAAGGTCGTAAAGAAGTTGACCTTTGCGAAGCAAGATAAAATTAAAAAGGTGGAGTTCCCTAAGCAAGTCGTGGGTTCACAGGCGGTTGATTTACTCATCAACTATGAAGTGACAGAGGCAAGAGATTTGCACATAAAGTTACTAGACAGCGGTAATTGGAAAGAGTTTGGCGCGCTAAAATTTCCCGTGGCTGAGAATGGCCAAATCACTATCCCCTTAACTGATATGACAACTGATTTTCCCGCTAGTAAATATGCATGGGTAATATTCTTAACTGAGAGAAGTAAGTCAGAGCCTATCAGCAAAAAGCAGGGTAAACACTTTTTGTTAATTAATGACTAAGTGTTGACTGTTTATCCACCTGATTTTTCAGAATATATATTTGAATTTCAGAAGGGTATCGGTACTTTCTGTTAATTCAGTGTTATAAAAACATTGTGTTTTCAAACATCATATGTTTATATAAATAGCACAAGGGATAAATTTGGATAGACATCTAGGTCTGCCCCACAAGTAGGTCAAAATAATTATGAAAATTGAATGTATTAAAACTCACCATCTACGTTGCCACTTAGACAAGCCCTTTGGTTTTTCTCAATGGTCTTATGATCAACGGAACGTTTTGGCGATAGAAGTGATTGCCGACAATGGTGTTTCTGGGTGGGGCGAATGTTATGGCCCGGCGGATGTTATTCAAGCGGCGGTTGAGAAATTCTACGCCCCACGGATCTTAGGTTTCGATGCGTTGTCTACCGATATGATTTGGCATCACATGTGGCGTTCTTCTTTAGATTTTGCCCGTTCGGGGGTGATGATGGCCGGTATGTCAGGCATTGATATGGCGCTATGGGACCTAAAAGGTAAAGCGTTAGGTTTGAGTGTCAGTCAACTAATGGGCGGTCGCTTACGAGACAAAGTGCCTTGCTATGCTACAGGCATGTATTATCAAGACCTACCTGAAGACGAATTATTGCCGGCATTAGTATCGGAAGGCGTGAGTTATGCTAATGAAGGCTTCAAGGCCATGAAGATCAAAGTTGGAAAAAATCCAGAGTTTGACGAAAAATTCATTATTGCTCTGCGTCAAGCTTTGCCCGATACCATTTTAGCGGCTGATTCAAATCACGCCTTTGATTTACCCGAAGCCATTCGGATTGCTAAGGTGTTAGAAGATAATAATTATGCTTGGTTCGAAGAGCCTTTATCGCCTGAGCATCCGCATTTGTTCCGCCAGTTACACGAAAAAACCAACATTGCTATTGCCACAGGTGAATGTGAGCAAACCCGCTATGGTTTTCAAAAGCTAATTCAAGACGGCGGTGTGCAACTAGTACAAGCCGATTTGGCGTATTGCGGTGGTCCTAGTGAGGCACTGAAAATTCGGACGCTAGCTTCGGCCAATGGTTTAAATATGATCCCGCATGTTTGGGGCACTCAATTGAACCTTGCCGCAGCGACTCACTTTCTCGCATCAGGTTATGCGGAGCCAGGCCGAGCTGAAGAGAAAAAATTATTCTTAGAATATGACAGAACTGAAAATCCTCTTCGCGATAATTTGTATTCGCTTGAAGTGGAAGTGAAAAATGGTCATGCGACTGTACCTACTGCACCGGGTTTAGGTGTGGAAATAGATCTTGACGCCTTAAAAGAATTTGACGTATGTACGACGGAAACGAAATGAAAAATACCCAGTATAAAATGTTGATCAACGGTGAGTTGGTCAGTGCTAAAAAAACCTTTTCAGTGCTTAATCCTGCGACGGGAAAAGTACTAGCAGAAGTGCCGGACATGGATCCAGAGCAGGTTAGCGAAGCGTTAGACAGTGCCCAAGCAGGTTTTAAAGTTTGGTCTAAAGTGTCGTTGAATGACCGCGCAGTGTTAATCATGAAGTACTCGGCTTTGTTACAACAACATAAAGAGCAAATTGTTGATTTGCTGATTGCCGAAACAGGTAAACCTTTAGATAACGCTGAGTACGATTTTGGGATGTTGATTGACTGTTTGCAGTTTTTTATCGAAGAAGCGAAGCGTATTGAGCAACCGGTAATTGTTGATCCAGATGGACGTTTTCATCATTACGTTCAACGTCAATCTCTAGGAGTCGTTGTAGGTTATTTGGCTTGGAACTTCCCGCTACTTAATTTAGGTTACAAATTAGGGCCCGCTTTAGCCTCAGGGTGTAGCGCCATTATTAAGCCGTCACAGGTGACCCCTTTAGCGACCTTGTTATGTGCCGAACTTGCTCATAAAGCAGGCTTTCCAGCTGGTGTGGTTAATATCATTACTAGTGACAACTATGATGTTACCAATCCGTTGTTGACCAGTAAAATAACGTCGATGTTTACTATGATTGGCTCCACTGCATCTGGTGTGAAATGTATGCAAACGGCTTGTACAAGCGTGAAACACTTCTCGGTTGAATTGGGCGGCAATGCGCCAGTTATTGTATATGATGATGCTGAATTAACCAAAGCTGCTCACAACATAGTGGATCTAAAATATGCTAATTCTGGTCAGGTGTG
This sequence comes from Paraglaciecola aquimarina, assembly GCF_032464635.1. Classification (NCBI taxonomy): domain Bacteria; kingdom Pseudomonadati; phylum Pseudomonadota; class Gammaproteobacteria; order Alteromonadales; family Alteromonadaceae; genus Paraglaciecola; species Paraglaciecola aquimarina. The sequence continues at coordinate 4,552,941 of NZ_JAWDIO010000002.1, read as the reverse complement.
TGTATCGCCCAACCGTTGTTTTGTACATGAATCTGTGTATGACGAATTTGTCGCTACCGCTAAAGCTCATGCTCAAGGTTTAACTTTAGGCGTAGGCCGCCAAGAGGAAGACTTATGGGCCCTCTTAGCAGTGAAAAAGAACGGACTAGTATTATTGCTAGAGTCGATGCCGCTGTTGCTCAGGGGGCTAAAATAGAGTTAGGTGGGGCATCCCAACGACTCATACTGACGGCTTTTTATGCAGCCAACTATTCTTTCAAACGTAAATCTAGAAATGGAAATTGTCAGTGATGAGATTTTTGGTCCCGTGTTAGCGGTTATTCCTTTCTCGGATGATGACGACATTATCGCTTTAGCTAACGATTGTGAGTATGGCTTGAGTGCGTATGTTTACACCACCAATCTTAAACGTGGTTTACAAGCTGCGGCTGAAATTGAAGCGGGTAGCGTGTGCGTAAATGAAGTGCATTATTCGGTGCAATTACCCCATGGTGGCTTGAAACAAAGTGGTGTTGGTAAAGATTGCTCTAAATATAGTATGAGTGAATATTTCACCACTAAACGTGTATCTATTTTAGTCAATGACTAGTTGAGGAAATGATAATGAAATTATTTTTAAAACTTAAAGTCCTAGTAGGCTTAACAGTTTCATCTTTATTGGTTATGCCATTGGGGCAGGCGGTAGAAAACGCTCACACTAATGATCTGCAAAAAGCTAACAAAAAACCAAATATTGTGCTGTTGTTTTCTGATGACGCTGGGTTTGCCGACTTTGGCTTTCAGGGCAGTAAGGTGATGATCACGCCTAATCTTGATAAGCTCGCCTCACAAGGGATGAGGTTTGAACAAGGTTATGTGTCTGATCCTACTTGTGGTCCTTCGCGGGCAGGCTTAATGACAGGACGTTATCAACAACGATTTGGCTTTGAAGAAAATAATGTGCCCGGTTACATGAGTAAAAACTCAGCCGCTGATGGCCGCGAAATGGGTGTTCCGGTTAGTGAAACCACTATGGGGCAATACTTGCAACAGCAAGGTTATGCCACTGCATTTTACGGCAAATGGCACTTAGGCGGAGATGATAAATTCCACCCGACCAAACGAGGCTTTGATGAGTTTTACGGTTTTAGGGGCGGTGCACGTAGTTATTTTGCCTACTCTAAAGCGCCACCTAGTGATCTTGACTTACTAGAACGAGGCTTTGGTAACTTAAAAGAACATGAGGGTTACTTAACCGATGTATTGGCTGATGAATCTATCGATTTTATTGAACGCCAAGTTAAACAGAACAAGCCGTTTTTTGCTTTTGTGTCATTTAACGCGGTGCATACGCCAATGGATGCTAGGCCCGAAGACTTAGCTAAGTTTCCACAATTAAGCGGTAAAAGAAAAACTGTCGCGGCCATGACTTTAGCGTTAGATCGTGCATCTGGAAAAATTCTCGACAAGTTGGTGGAGCTTGGCATAGACGATAACACTATAGTTGTTTTTACCAACGACAATGGTGGCCCAACCGATAAAAATGCGTCTGACAATTCACCATTAAGTGGTTCAAAGTCAAACCATTTAGAAGGTGGTGTTCGGGTACCTTACGTTGTTAAGTGGCCTTAGCAAAATACAAGCGGGTTCAGAGTATCCTTACCCAGTAAGTACCCTTGATTTATTACCAACGTTTTTTGCTGCGGCAGGCGGTGATACCCAAATACTTAAGAACATTGACGGCGTAGATTTACTGCCTTACCTAAATGGCACTGAAGCCGGGCGTCCACATGAGTTGTTATACTGGAAAAAAGACGCTAGAGCGGCAATACGTATGGGAGACTGGAAGCTGATTCGTTTCCCTGATCGCCCAGCGGAGTTGTATAACATCACCAGTGATATTCAAGAGTTAGATAATATGGCAGCCCAAGAGCCAGAATTGGTAAGAAGTATGTTTAAGACCCTATTTGCTTGGGAGTCTACATTAGAAAGACCTCGGTGGTTATTGCAACGTAAATTCGAAAACTACGATATCGATCGCATGGATATGTATCGTAAAAAGCCTATTGATCACAAACCTACACAAGGCAAGGTCATCTTAAAACCTCAGCTTCATTAGCGCTATAAATTCTTCAGTCGAGCGGTAAGTGGTATTGCTCGACTGAGGTCAGCTTCTAACCTGGAAATCATTACTATGCGTAACCCCATCATGCTCGTTGGTGTAGCTTTGACGTGCTTATTTGGCTGTCAAAATACTCACTCTCCAAGCGGCGAAAATCAAAGCTCTTTGCCGAGTTCGCAAGGCAGGACGCATAAAATAATCAATACATGGTTTGTTGAAGCCAATGAACAAGCACCTCTTGAAAAGCGCTCTCGTAGAAAGTGGGATGCGGCCGTGATTGCCGATTTAGACAAAGACGGCTACCAAGATATGCTGTTAACAGAGCATGCCGCCAAGGTGCGATTATTTTGGAATAACCAAGGTGTATTTGCTGAGCCTGTAGATATTGTCTTAGGTGATACCCATGGTATAGCTGTAGGTGATTATGACCATGATGGACGTATGGATATCGTGGTATCTCAGGGGGAGGGGGAGGCAAAAACCTCGTTATCCAAAAATTTTTAGTGTGAACGCAAACCGCAGCATTGTTGGTGGTGAAGAATTTACTTTGGTTGAACGCACTAGGGGCAGAGCTGCAAAATTAGTGGATAGTAATCAAGATGGTAAGTTAGATCTCGTGTTATCTGCATTCCCATTGCCATCACAGAAAAAAGGGGCAAACCATTTATATGTGAATCGCGGCGAACAAGCTGAAGGAGCTAAGCATCAGCTAGTGTTTGACACTTGGTTACCCACAGCAAAGTGGCTAGGGTATCGCACACTAGTTACAGACTTCAACAACGATAATATAAGTGATTTAGTTTTTTACGGCGGCAAAAATATGGTCGCAGTTGCGGGTGAGAAAGGCGGACAGTTTAAGAACGTTAGCTCTGCTGTATTTGCCAAATTGGCAAATACTAGTGATGTTAGCACCTTAGCTGAAATTGATTTTGATAATGACGGCGACTTAGACTTATTTGCTACGCGGGCTAAACACCAATTCACTGAACAACGTTATTACGATCAAGCTAGCCAACGCTTTGCTTTTTTGTTAGAAATCAAACATTCCGTTTTGATGATTTAACCATTAACGGCAATTTCAAATTAGAAAACTTGCAAATGGCGTTTCCGAACTTCGATGTATATCTTGGTAAAAATAAAACCCTGTATTCATTTAGCGAAGATAAACATGGTGGCCATCAAGTTGTATTACGTCCAGAGCAAGCGGCAGGTTGGCCGCAAGAATTAACGCATAAAGGGCTGTACATAGGTTATCTAGGTGATGGTGTATGGCGTATCGCCGGTGATACTCATTCGCCGACTGCAGGCGTAGTACACAACGTGATCTCTAAACCAAAGGTAATTGAAGACGCGTTGTTACCGGTCAAATTATTTGAAAATCGTCAGGGGACATTTGTTGATGTCACCGAAAAGTTAGGTATCGATATCCGCCAGCAAACCACTAGTGCCACTGTAGGTGATTTTGACAACAATGGTTGGTCAGATATTTTTATTGTGCGATACGGCAACATGGCGCAAGCCAACGAACAAATTTTACTGACCAATCAGCATGGTAAAAGTTTTGTGGCTGCGACTAATCACGGCCTTATCTCAAATGAGTTAGGGGCTACCGGTGGTGGCGCTGAATCATTTGATTTTGACAAAGATGGCGACCTAGACATGGTGTTTGCTAACGAGCGAGGTCGCTGGCACCTATTCGAAAATTTAACCAATCCTACTGTTAGTAGCCAAATAAACAGTGACGCCAATGCTAAGCAATTCATTATGCTCGAAGTAGGTGACTCCCTCAAGGTTTTGCCACCGCACAAGGTGCGAAATGGCAGTTTCAGGCTTGTGGCAATACTTATATCCGAGTAGTTGGGGCGACGTCGTCGGCATTTTCTCATAGTGCTAACAATCATTTACATGTTGGCTTGGGCCGATGCAACAAGATTGAGAACGCTATTGTTATGTGGAGCAACGGTGAAACACGTGCGGTTGACATGCCGGTTACCAACAAAAGCTACAAGGCCGGACGGTTCTAAATGAGGTGTTGCCAGTTTCAACAGTGTGCGCATTTTTGCCGAACATAATGCTACTAGTAGACAAATTAATCTGAATTTTATTAGAGAGACAACTATGCAACTATCAAAAATTTCATTCGCCATTTCTGTTTTGGTGTCATCCAGTTTATTGGTGGCATGCCAAAGTACTAGTAATCAGCTAGAGCAAGCTCAGCCTACCTCCAACATAGCTTTTGTTGAGGCGTTTGCCGACTTTCCCCGTGAAGAGAAAAACCTTCGCCAGTGGGATGCAGCAGTAGTTGCAGATTTAGACCAAGATGGGTTCCCAGATCTACTTTTGAATGACCATGGCTTTGCTGTGCGTGTCATGTGGAATAACCAAGGAGAGTACAGCCAACCATATGACCTGATCATGGGCGATATGCATGGTATTTCAGTCGCTGATTTTGACCAAGACGGGGATCAAGAAATCGTCCTTTCCAGAGGTGGCGGTTCTGGTAGTAACGCCCGCAATTCAAAAATATTTAGAGTAAGCAAAGACCGTCAGTTTACCCCAATAGCAGATTTTAATACGCCATTGGCAATGATGCGCGGTCGTACTGTTAAGTTTGTAGATGTAGACAATGATGGTGATGTAGACTTATTAAATTTTGCCTTTCCGGCTAGAAATTTTGCGGCTAAATCTGCAGGTTCTAAAGAGCGTAAGCAACAGAGTGAAAGTTATGTTTATCAAAATAACGGGCAAGGCGAACTAGTTTTAGCCAGTCTTTTACCGCCTATGCGGCAAGATGGGCAGAAAACGTTAATCACAGATTTGAATAGCGATAACATTGTTGATCTAGTGGTATACGGTGATGGGCCTGTCAAAGCGTTTTTGGGTAAAGGGGATTTTAGTTTTTCTGACGTCAGCGCGACCATCTTCCCTACACCGTTACTAGATGTAACTGGTGTGGCAGAAATAGACTATGACAATGACGGCGACATGGACTTGTTCTTTACTCGGGGTGAAGGTTTTGCCGCTGGCGAAACTTTTTATGATGCCTCGAGCAAAACTTGGGGCTTTTACACTAAGCGTGGAAAATTTGATTTTGATGGCCTAAAAATAGGGGATATTATAAATATCGAAAACCTTCAGTCTCAATGGCCAAACAAAAACCTGTATATTGGTGAATCCGCATATGACTATGAATTTGCAGGAGAAACGCATTCAGGTAGAGATCTTAGAATAGTTAATAGTGATGCCTTGGGCTTCCCTGATTCTCGTCCTAAAAAAGGAACCTATCTAGGTTATGTAGGTAATCAACAGTGGAAAATAGCCGGCGATATTTGGTCTCCGTCTACGGGTATAGTGCATGGCGTACAAGCCTATACTGCCAGTACACATAAACCTGGTTTAGAAAATGTACTGCTCGAAAACCGCGATGGTCAGTTCATAGATGTCACCATTAAACAAAATCTGACAGATAAATATCACTCTAATGGTGTCACTATTGCCGACTTAGATAACAATGGTTATCAAGATATAGTGGTGGTAGAGCGAGGAAATTTAGTCAATGTTAATTCTGCAAAGATCTATCTAAATAATGGTAGCGAATTCGAAAAAATGGCAGAACACGGCGTTGTGTCGACGGAGTTAGGGGCCATTGGCATGAGCGTACAAAGCGTCGATTATGACCTAGACGGACAAGTCGACTTAGTGGTGGGGAATGAAAGAGGGAAGTGGCATTTATTCAAAAATACCTTCGCAAGTTTAGGTAGCTCAACTAGTTTAGCGAATTATCTCTCGCTGGACTTTACTGATTTTACTTCTTCCAAACCTTCTGCACTCGGGGCTATGGTCAAAGTGAGCGCTTGTGGTAGTACTCAGAGCCAACGCATTGGTGCGACAGGCGCTAATTACTCGTTAAGCTCTAACCTATTGGTGCATTTTGGTTTAGGAGCTTGTACCCAACCGGCAAAAGTTCAAGTGACTTGGTCTGATGGCAGCGTCTCTTCCAAAAATGTGGTTAACTTTAATCAAAAAGTGTCGATTAAAGGTTGATAATTACTCCAATAGTGGCGTATAGATGACAGTTAGTTCATTTATGCGCTACCCAAAACTTGGATAGGGTAGCGTAAGCAAGACAGGATAAAGCAGGGTAAATCGACTCACTACAATGCTTATAGGAAAGAAGGTTAAAAACAGTAAAACAGTAAAATAGTAAAATAGTAAAATAGTAAAATATAACTGATAGCTCTTAGTTACTCGCCAGAAGCAAAAGTCAGCTCCAATTCCCCCTAAATTAGACACCCATAGTAGTAACTCTCTCAATAAATCCCCCTATTGAGACACCCATAACAAATTCGAGCTTTAAACCATCTCAGCTCCCGCTTTTCTAATCCCCCTATTGAGACACCCATATCAGCAATGGCTCTTAAACCATCTTAGCTCCCGTTTTTCCAATCCATTCGGTTTAAATTATGCGCCAGACAACCCAATTGACGATGTTTGCGGGTATGATGACGAGATTTTGTGGGGTGTGGTGAATGCTAGGCGTGCCTTAGCTTCAACAGTGATGTTGATAAAGGTCTGCGAAGTTAGAAAAAGGCTAAGCGTGTTTAAGTAGGGCTTTGGCTTTACCTATGCCTCGTATTTTTTGATGTTGGGTGTGTAGGCTGAAGTTTCGCATTAAATGTTCACTGCCTACGGCATAACAAAAGTGCTTTTCGAATTCTGTGGTTAAGGTCAGCCATTGTTCGTTGTTTAGGCCCAGCCTTTGTAGAATGGGGTGTTGCTGTGTATCGATTAATCCTGACTTATCATCTCTGATAACACGACCTGTGGTGTCGATGAGGTCGCAATAATCTTTTAGTGAAAAAGCGATGCCTCTCGGCATGTTTTGCCTGAGGGTTGCCAACAAATGGCATTAAACCTTTGGGTTGCTGGTGGTGTCTCAAAGCTTGTATCCGGGTTTGAATACTGGTGTGGTCAGAGTCCTCAGGTGTGTTGGCCATATTGGAGCGAATGGGGTTTAAGTCCACGTAAGCCATGCAGGCCAGTAGGGCTGATTTATCGAGTAGTGCTTGAGACTTAAACCGCCCTTCCCAGAATCTGCCAGTGCAGGCATCTTCTTTGTTGGCTTCTCGGGCTATGTACTCATTGAGATTACGCATCAACCAACTGATGTCATACAAACGCAGCCGGTAAATTTCAACGGTTTCTAGAAGGGTGTGCCGCTCACTCTTGCTCAACGTGTCATCTCGCATAAACCGCTGCGACAACAAGGTGCCTTTATGCAGTTGATGCCAGCGAACGAGCACTTGTTTCACCGTCCAGCGCTCAGCCAAAGGTTTGTTCACGCACAGCACCACATGAGTGTGATTGCTCATCACCGCATAGGCGCAAATATCAATAGCAAAGATACGGCTTAAATGAAGCAAGCGTGTTTCAACCCAAGTCCGCCTATGTTCATAGCTCTGGCCTGTCAACGTATCTTCACCACACAAAAATGAACGGCGAACACAGCGTGAAACACAATGATAATAAGGGGTGTCGACTAAACTGATTTGGCTTTTACGAGACTGAGGCATCATGGCCATCCTTGGTTGAATCACTACCATTAGTCTAGTTCAAATTGCGGATTCGTCGAATTTAATTATGGGTGTCTTGATTGGGGAGGGAACTCTAGGAGGATTACTGAGGTGTATGACAATACTATTAGTTAACGTTTTGTTAGATATTTTTATGAGCGGTCATTTTTTTCTTTCTAATTTTTTGGCTATCGCGTAGTCTACATATCCCGTTATTTGAGCTTCGCTTAAGTAAATGGGTGAAGGAATATCACTATAAAAATAGGAGAATAATTATGGAAAATTCCGCAATGGATACACCAACCTCAATTGACAACCAGTCAATCAAGCAAACTACAGAAGTAAAATTTTACGGTAAAACTGGTGAGTTTTTTGCCATATGGATAGTGAACTTATTGCTCTCAATTGTAACTCTAGGCATATATTCTGCTTGGGCCAAAGTGCGTACTAATCGTTATTTTTATTCAAATACAGAAATTGATGGCCATCGTTTTTCTTATTTAGCCGATCCCATTCAAATACTAAAAGGTCGAATTATTGGTGTAATATTGTTTGGCGCATATTTTCTCGCTTCGGCATTTAGTCCGATTCTGGCCCTAGTTATTATGTTGCTATTATTGGCTGCTACTCCGTTTCTAATCTGTCTGAGTATTCGTTTCAATATGAGAATGACAGCTTATCGTAATGTTAGGTTTAATTTTAACGGTAGTTTTGGTGACGCATTTATAATGTTTGTATTGTTACCTATTGCGTCAATTTTCACCTTGTATTTAATGATGCCTTGGGTGTTAAAAAAGATGGATGAATATATCTACGCTAATATCACTTTTGGGAACAAAGAAGTTAAAACTGACTTGAAAACAGGTGAATACTACATCGCCTCTTTCGGCGCGCTTATTATCGCCGCCGCACTTTTTGCGGTAGCAATATTTGCCATGGGGGGGACGTTAGCAGCGCTGCAAGATCCTGAAATGGCGGCGCAAATGCCTATGTCTATGCTGTTTATTGCCGTGGTTTATATGTTAGTGATATTTCTAGCCTCTAGCTTTTACACCGCCCGTATCCGCAATCACATTTTCAATCATTCAAATATTGATGAAGTGGCGAGCTTTAAATCTGAGTTGGGTGTCGGGCAGTTAGTTTGGTTGCACTTAAGTAACTTTGTAGCACTCGTTTGCACTTTAGGGTTTGCTATGCCTTGGGCTCATATACGTAGTGCTAAACTTTATGCTGATGCTACTCAAGTAAATGTCTTGACGGGCGCTGATAAGGTGCTGGCGGATGAATCTGGTTCAGCGAGTGCAGTGGCTGAGGAAGTCGCTGGTGTGTTTGACGTAGATATTGCGTTAGGTTAAAACAAAGATGAAAGTACAAGGACAGTTTTATCCCGAGGGAGGATCCCAATGTTTATTGGCTGAAGTTAGATTTAGCCAATCGGGAGTTTGGTAGTTACCGTTGCTGAGCAAGACATACGTATTGCTCAGCAACGTGATGAACTGGCAATTAACGATAAACTAGGCTCTATTCCTCGTGAAATAATTATACGAGGGCAAGGGTTGTTGTCTGTCGCGTCTACCCCTGATATAGACTTATGGCTAGCAGGCGGCAATAACTCAAGTCGTATCGCTAACTTAGAGAAAAGTCATTTAATGGTGCTATTAAGTTTAATTTTAGTACCAGCTTTTTTGTATGTTTTTTTAAATTTATGATCCCGGGGGTTGCGGTACATTTTGCCGATTATGTGCCTAATAAGGCGATTCAAATTGCATCGGAACATACCTTATATTCTCTAGATAAAACTCTATTGGATGAAAGTAAAGTAGATGCAAAGCTGCAACAGCGTTATCGAGAGCATTGGCAGCAAACATTAGGTCAACTAACTCTAGAAGATGCCCAATATAGTTTAAATTTTAGACATTCAGATAAGATGGGGGCGAATGCCTTTGCTCTACCTGACGGCACTATTGTGGTAACCGACGATTTGTTATCGTTGATAGACAATAACCAAGATCTGTTACAAGCAATTTTACTACATGAAATTGGCCATGTTGAGCGCAACCACTCTATGCGTTTAATTGCCGAGACCTTAGCAACATCATTAGCCATAGATTACTTCTTTGGCGATCTTGGAGGTATGATTGAAGTATTTGCAGGCTTGTCCAATACCATAGTACAAAATCAATTTTCACAGAAACTCGAATGGGAAGCAGATAACTTTGCTTTAACCCAAATAGAGGCTTTGGGGTTAGATCCTGAAAGTTTTGCATTAGCGATGGAGAAACTAGCGGAGTCCTTACCCGATGAGTCTAAGTTAGATACACTGATGCAATCTCATCCGTTGATGAAGGAGCGGATCGAAAATGCCAGAGCCAGAAAAATAGTGTTTGAGCCATGTACTTATCAAACTCTATTCGCAACCTAAGCGCTGTTATTTCAAGATGGTTTTATATTAAGAAGCATGCAATTAGTGCTGCTCTTAACTAATCTAGGGTGGGGCTTTGAACGCATGAATATCTGAATGGTGTACACCATAGTGAACGATTGAAACTCAAAGCCACACTTCAGGACTAAGGCCTAACCGCTCATACTTCTTTCTATTAAAGTCACTATTTTCAGCAGCTTATTGATGTTTGCTTAATTTACCAAATTACATTATTTGCTTTCCTTTTTTGTTGCTCGTGGCAAAATATGGCAGCGTATTATTTAATCTAAGTTGTTAATGAAAGCTGTTCCATTATTTAGAGCTATACCCCTTTTCTTGTTGTGTGTCTTTACGTTTAGCAGAGTTAGTCTAGCCACTGCTGCTGAAGAAGAGCCTGAAGTTAAATTGTCTGCCTCAGGTATTTGTCACGATCAATCCAGTCGTTCGTTCAAAAGAACCCAAAAGTTTCGGGCATTTGATTCAATTGCCAATTGTATTGCACAAGGAGGTCGTTTACCCAAGTCCAAAACTAAAGGCATGCACAAAGCGACGAATGAGGCGATTGAGCAAGGTAGATCTTTTACTGCGCTCTATGACCGAAAAGATTGGCCACATTGGTTAGACATTGATAAAGACTGTCAAAATACTCGACATGAAATATTGCTGCGTACATCCACTAAGGTTGTGTCATTTAAGTCTGATAAACAATGTAATGTATTAGCGGGAGAATGGTATGACCCCTATTCAAGCGAGGTATTTACTACATCTAAAGAGCTAGATCTTGACCATATAGTGCCGCTAAAGTTTGCTCATGGGCACGGCGCGAGTAATTGGAGCAGGGAGAAAAAGCCATATTTGCGAATGATTTAGATAATTTAATTCTTGCGCAGGCATCTTTGAATCGTCAAAAGGGAGCTAAAGGGATTAACGATTGGCTACCCCCTAACCATCAATACAGGTGCCAATATATTGCTCATTTTAACAGGGTGATGAACAAATATGACTTGGCGTATGTCCCCTCGGAACAAAGAGTGGTTAATCGCCTTGTCAAAGCTTGCGATAAGATAATTTTGACCGCGTTAACTGAAAATTAATCATACTTACAGTGTTAAAGATCAGCTAGTCAACAGATATACCAATGCCAATTTAGACACCCATAATCAATGCCAATTGAGACACCCATAACAATGCCAATTGAGACACCCATAATTATGCCTAACCAAGGCAGTTGCTGTGAGGTGTTTGCTATAGAGGAGCGTTTATGAGTTGGCTATACATCAGGATGTAAAGGTCTGCTAGTAGAATTTACTTTGCTGGAGGGGTTTTTGTTGCGTTGTATATGCATTAATTGGCTAAACGGCTTCGTTTCATACATGCTAACGGAAGCCGAGAATGGCTTTTAGGGCTAAAACAAAATGCTCTACGAATCACTTGAAAATGAGTTTCCGTTAGCTACAAATTTGATTTCTTCCCTGCTCTTTACCTTGATACAAGGCGTCGTCCGCTCGTTTAAACAGGGTGTCGAAAGTGTCATTTTCATTGACTTCTGCAACGCCTCCTGTAACTGACACTTTCAAGTCTAGCCCTTTACTAAAAGGTTTGGCATTAATAAACTCTCGTAGTTTTTGGCCTGTGTCGAATGCACCTTGCAACTTGGTATCAGGCAGCAAAACCAGAAATTCTTCACCCCCCAGCGGGCTAGTTTATCTTGTTCTCGAATGCCGTTTTGAATGATAGTGGCCCCCACTTTTAATACTTCATCACCTACGTCATGTCCGTATGTGTCGTTAATTTCTTTGAAGTAATCGAAATCAAGTAGCAATATACTAAAGGGGGTATTGGAGCGACGATAACGCTCGAAGGTGGATTGAATATGTTGCTGTAAGCCATATCGATTCAGGACTTTAGTTAGGGGATCGTTGTTAGCTAGGTTTTTGAGTTCTGCATTGGCCAACTCGAGTTGCTTTGGTACGTTGCGCCACTTTTGTTTCTAGTAAGCCACTCATTAGTTCTAAGTCGTTATTTCGCTCTTCTAGCTTTTCAGTTAACTGTAGGTTTTTATTGATAAAATTATCAAACCGACTATTGGTGACGAAACTCTGACCAGCGATAAAGAAAATGATTCCTAAGTTAAAAAACTCACCTGTATTTATCAAGTTATTCATAAACAATATATCGTTGGCGGCAAATAAAAATGTCGTTAAGGAAACTAATAACATGACATCTGCGCCTCTTCGTTTTTGACGTTTGGCGATCCAAGTTCTCCATAATATATATAGCATGATTGAGAGGGCGATAGCCTTGGTATGTAGCCAATGAATAACCTAAATAACGGGTCGGAAAAACCAAGGAAAAGGTCGAAAAGATTAAGCAAACAATATAAACAACTGAACAAAATTTGGGGTGAAACTCCCTAGGGTAACTTAAATGAAAGAAATACAAGGCCATAGGCATACCTGCATAAAAACTAAAAAAGTTTAGTTTGTTCAGTAATACAAAGTTGCCAATAATACCTGATAAGGCATAACCAATATGTTGAGCGGTTAATTCCCGTAAGAAAAACAATAAGCACAAACAAGCAAAGATGAGTGGAATATTGTCAGCTGGACGTAAAAAAACTGAATAAGTGAATGGATGATTGTTATCAACAAAGCCCCTAAAATAAACATACTCAAGGCCACTTTATCTCTTTGGTGAATATGTAAATCGTCGGCATCTCCTATTACTACAGGCGTCCACAAACCAGCCCAATTTGAGTGATAATTCGACACTTGTATCGTAATACTGAAAAATTCTAAACCGTTAGGGATCCTGACAATGGTACTGTTGTAATAAGGCTTAGCAGTGGTGATTGAATCTTCTACAACTCCACCGCTAGCCAGCAGTTCTGAGTTTAAATACATTTTGTAAGCACTATCAATTTGAGGAATATGCAGTGCTAAATTATGAGTCTTTTTCTGTAAATGTACGTTGAGGTGATAGGTTGCTAGTCCAATAGCGGGGTAATCATTACTGTCTGTCTTATCTTGCCAACCTTTTGTGCCTTTTATAAAAGCAGCAGGAGTACCAGAGGATTCGATTTGCTCTGGGGTCAGTAATTGTTTCCAGAAAAAATACCAATCCCCGTTAACGCAATGGTTTTGTTTTTAGTTAGATCGGTTGGCAAAATAAAGAGTTCACCTTTTACCGCCTCTTTAGCGACAGGTTGTAAAGCGACGCTAAAATGATAGATAAGAGGCAAAAATATCAAAGAAGTGATAATAAAAAGAATGATGGATAGAGGTCTAGACCAATTGACTCGTTGAGGTTTTTGATGCGTGGCCTCATCTTGGCTCGTTTGGAACACTACCATCTATCCTTAATTGGTGGAGAATAAAGACTAATATTAACAATATAATGGATTATTTGTATGCAAAGGTTTAGTTATTTTGTATGCCTAATTCGATATGTGCGGAACAACGTGGCTAGGTTGTTAGTTGTGGCCGCGATTGTAAGGCCTTGAACTATTCAAACTCAGGCTGTTTACTGTGCTGAATTCAGGGGAATAATGTATTATTGCTACTTCATTTTATCTCTCACCAATCTAAAAGCTGAAGTATCAGGAGCAATTATGCAGTTTAGACCTACTTTTCATGGCGCAATTATCGCACTAAGCACGGGTTTATTGTTAACGGCTTGTGCCTCTGACACCGCTACTTCTCGGGCCCATTTACTAAAGAGTGAAAGTGCCCCCTTGAGTGTTGTCTACCAAACGAAAGAGTTGCAAGACGCGGCTGATAAAGCTAAATCCCTAGATAAAGACTCAACCTTAGTCGTATTTGATATTGATGACACACTTCTCACTGCTACTGAATTTTTTGGCAGTGACAAGTGGTATGACTGGCAACGAGGCAGAGCATTGAATCAAGCAGGAGATTTAGTCAACATCGCTACTAGCGACAAAGTGAATTGTTTGTTTGATGTGCTTGGAATGGTATTTGAAATTGCTGTCAATCGGCCCACTCAACCTAACATGGCTGACATTGTCGCAGGAGTGAACAATGATGTTGTAATTTTGACGGCGCGTTCAGGTGCCTATCGCGCTGCGACTATGCGTGAACTAGCGAGAAATCAGTTGAACTTCGCAGATAACTCTCTCGCTCCAACCGATATGGGCTACCACTATGATTATACATTAGGTGGGCGAACTGCCCAGGTGAGTTATGTCAATGGTGTGTTTATGGTACAAGGTTTGAACAAAGGGGTTTTATTACTCGATTTACTGAAGAGAAGTGGTAAACAATATAAGTCTGTAGTGTTTGTGGATGACAAAAAACACAACATTGACAATATGGCCAACGCCTTGAAAAGTGCCAATATAAATTACTATGGGTTCCATTATACACGTATTTCAAAAGCGGTTTCAGAGCATGAAGTTGCTCAAGCAAAAGCCGCAAATATAGGGTTAAATGCCTTGCTTGACGCACACTTTGTCGACCGTTCTACACACCTTTCACAAAGGCAGTGCGATTATTAGCGAAGTGCGTTTGAGTCATAAACGTCGATTCGCTTGTATATGCTAGCGCTGTTTTCATTGGGGGAACCGACAATCTGTGCTCAATAGCAATTTGAGCAAATAACTATTCTTTCATTTTAGCGTCTCGATTGTGTGCATTTAAAATCTCGCTGAATGTAGATTTATTTACCGGCGTTGGTTATAGCCTGCCTCGATTTTAATTGAGTTTGATAGGCGCTGTACTGTCGTAGTACTGGCTCATGACTCAAGCGGCTACATGCTTATTTAACCTGAGTTCTGGATAATTGCATCACGCTTTAGTAATAGGAATGTTGCGCTGGTCTGAGACTCTAAGGTACAAGACTTCTTATATTCCTACGCTTGTTACTCTAAATTTGGCGATAATTTTTTATCGCCAAAATCATCGGCGTTCAGTTGTTAACGGCAAAGTCTTTAATTTTAGTTCGCCAAATCTACGCTTGTACCGCCTTCAAAATTAATGGTGTTAAAGGTTCTGGAAGGGTGATATTGCCAGCGAGTACAAAAGCATGGGCATCTTCAGACATTTTTCGCCAAGTTTTACGAATAATATCTATCCATTTTTGCTCTGTGTAATCTGTATGCTTTTCTGCAAATGCCAACATATAATGTTCAATAAAAACTAAACTCGCTACGTCTTCTAGTAGTTGCGCATCTGGATTGGATTTAATACCTTTCTTTGCGACTGCATTTTTAGCACGAAGGATATCTTGTTCATTAAAGCCTGCTTCTGCTAACGCGTTGCCTACTTTGTCTGCATGGAAAACATAAAGGTCGCTACGCCATTTATGATAGCCCTGACGATCCATCGGATAGGCGTTACGTGGAGATTGCCAGCGCTGAATGTGTTGGCCCCGTATCGCTAATTTAATCGCATGATCTGTGTCACTCTTGTAACGTTCTAGCATGTCAGACATACGCAAGCTATATAGCAACTCTTTAGGCCAATCTTTGCCATCAGCGTGTTCTACATTTGGATCTTCACTGTTAGCATTGTCGATAAGATTAATGGCTTGTTCATAAGCTGCTTGGGTCATAAGTTTGCTCCGTTAAAAATTAGGCTGAATATCTTTTTAGTTGGCAATATTACCTTGAACTGAAAGAGTTTGGCTGCAAGAATTTTTAATTAGTTTGCATTTGGGGAAAGTTGGCAAAGGGCGGATAACCCGAAAGTTCGCTAAGTAGCTAGCTTTCGGGGTACAGTGTCGGTAGATTATTAACAATATCCTATTTTACTTGAGTAGCGTGAAATGCTTCAGACACAGCAAAGCTATCTTCCATCCAGTTCCAGCTTTTTACTTTGCCATCAACTACATGCACACGTACAGTCCAAGTGAACTTTCCTGTATCAACACCCGTGTTAGTGGCTATTGCACTCATTGTTCCCATGAAAACTGCTTGTTCGCCATTCTCAAAACGGTAGTCTGTTGTCCAGCTAGTAACCTTTAAGCCAGCGCCAAATGCAGGCATAAACGTGTCGAAAACAGCTTCTTTACCCTGCCATGGGCCTATCCAAGGAATAGATTTGTCACCTTCGTTGTGCCAAACAAAATCCTCTGTCATCAGTTCGTTTAGTACGATTCCGTTGCCCGTTCCAGCAGCCTCTAAGAAAGCTTGGGCAGTCGCTAGTGTACCTTTAGTCTTAGCTTTACTGCTATTATCTGTGGCTTGGATTGTTGCAGAAGTTAAGCTGCAGACGACTACTAGGGTTAGCATTAGTTTATTTTTCATGTTGAATGTCCTCTATTAACGTGTTGTTTTTAAATTGGTTTGTTGGTTATTTAGTTAGTGCGCCCATGTCGTTAGAACGCCATAAATGGCCGACTATTCTATTGACTATTTTGAGAATCTTGTTGTTTGATGACTTTGTGTCCATCTTCCGTCATGCCGTTTTTCCAATAACTACTGATGTAGATATGTTCCCGGTCTACGTGTTGCGCATCCTGAAAATAGCTGCGTAATTCGCGCATATCGTCAAATTCACAGGCGGCCCAAATAGATGCAATGCCATCTAACCAAGGCAGTGACTTCACTTTTTTAGCAGTGACCTGCCCTGAGTTAGCCAAATGAGTTGCACATGTTGTGGCGCTGCGAGAGATTGAATGTCGTCTTTGTGGCTGACTTGAATCACGGCATATCCTTTCGCTTGAGACGGTAGCTGACGAATTTTGGCGGATAGGGCCGGTAGCGCGGTCATATCGGCTACCATCATGAACCAATCGGCTTCTGTATTTATCGCTTTAGTACTGCTAGGGCCCTGCAATGGTGACTGCGTCTCCTACTTGCGCAGATGTCGCCCAGCGTGTGGCAAAACCGCTGGTTAAGTCGTTGCTAAAATGGCGAACGAAGTCAACTTCAATGGTACGATTTGTTCTAGAAAAACGTCTTATGGTATAGGTTCGCATAATGGGCTGTTGACCTTGCGCCACTAGGCTCAAATCAGTGCCTCCAGCTTGATTGAATAAAAACTTGATATAACTCCCTTCGCAGTCTTTGGGGAAGTTAACCAGTTCATCCCCTTTTAATACCAAGCGCTGCATATTCGGAGTGATTTGGACTATCTCTACTACTTTTAGTGGTATTGGTACTGGTTTCTTCATAACGTGCTCCAAATAAAGCCTTTCAAATAAAACAATCGAAAGGGTGTTAGATAATGGTCGAGGGAAGGGGATGCCTTACCGAAATTTTCTTATAATTCTAGAAGTGAATTCGTAGACCCAAAGACAGTTCATTGCTTGACAGATTGCCTATCTCGAAGCCGTCGGTAAAAGAGTCTTGCCCAGTTTGCACATCGCCAAACGAGGCATATTGGTATTCTGCATAAATTGAGGTCGTGTCACTTAGCTGATAATTACCCCCAAAGCCTAGATTCCATGTCAACCCAGTAGAATCATCATCGGCGTATGCGTCATAAAAGCCATCTGTTTGGCCATCAAAGGCGTCAAATGCTGCCACACCTGCACCGCCTAACTTCGCGGAATAGCTATTGTCGGCCATCCCTAAACCTGCTTTGATATAAGGGGTAAAGGCCGTGCTATTTTGAAAGTCATAAAAGCCTTCAATACTTAACGTGGTGCTTTTTATCTCACCATTTAACCTATACTCTTCGCCGTTTCGTGCACCCGTGCCAAACTGAGTCTCATTGAAACTACTTTCGCGATAAGCAATTCTCGCTTCTACTCGGAACTGTTGGTTAATGACATAGCCAAGGCCAATGCCACCGACAGTGCCATCACCGGCATCAAACTCAGCGGGGAAATCGGGATCTACAGCAATGTTGTTACCAATGGCTTGTGAGTCATTGATTTGTTGGCTAACGCCGAGTTGCGCAGTGCCGTAAAAGCCTTCTGCTTGGGCTAGAAGCGGGGCTGTTAGCGTTAGGGCGATGACTAGCGCTAGGTTTTTTCTGGTGTTGCTTATCATTATTTATCCTGTTGTATTGGCTGTACTTGCAACATGAGTAGTGCATGTTGCGGTGTAGTTTTATTGAAGTCAGGAGGATCATATCTTTCCACTATTAATCTGAATATATGCAATAATTTGATTTTATAAATCTGGAAAACAGAATAATGATAAATCATCTACGACACATGGCAGTGTTTGCCCGGGTAGTGGACGAAGGGTCTTTCCGCCGCGCTGCAAAAACATTAGATCTGGCGCCGTCTCGGACTAGTCAGACAGTGGCAGACCTTGAGCAATACTTAGGTGTAACCTTGTTATACAGAACCACTCGTAAACTGGTGCTGACTAATGAGGGGCGTAAGTTTTATGCTCACGCATTGGAAGTCGTCAGAAATGCAGAGGCAGGTGTAAATGAATTAAACGCACTTTCGCAACAACATATTGGCGCTTTGCGAGTGTCTCTGCCGGTATTTCTTACCTCCTCCACCATTTCAAGCGCAATAGCTGATTTTGCCAAGCAATACCCTAAAGTCTCGTTGTCTTTGACCTTTTCAGATCACATTGTTGATATTTTGAACGAGGGTATCGATATGAGTATTCGAGTTGGTTGGTTGCAAGATAGTACGATGATGGCCCGTAAGTTATATGAGGGCCAGCGCTTACTGGTTGCGAGCAAAGCATATATGGCGACTAAAACGACGCCATCCCATCCAACAGACTTAGTCAATTGGGATTGGATAAAATTTGATATACGAACTAATTCTGTTGAATTCGAATCTGTTACGGGGGAGAAAATATCTGTTTCTGAAAACTCGAACCTGACAGTAAACAGCGCCAATGCGTTGTCACATTTTGCTAAGCAAGATATGGGGTTAGCTTATGTACCTGAACATATTGTTGCAGATGATATTAAAACCGGTGACTTAGTTCATGTTTTGCCGGATTGGAAACTAAAACCTTTGGGGTATTATGCCGTTTGGCCGAATAAGTCACGACGGGAAAATCTGACCTTACTTTTAGTGAGATTTTTGGCTGAGCGCTGTGCTTGTTAGATGCCAATAGATCTTGGCTAACTGTATTGAACCCTGGATAACGCTCTTTTTGTGTCTAGCGGCGTTGGATTGTCTAGCAGTAACACGTTATTTCGCACAACAATTCGCCTTGCTATACACTAAAAATTTCGTTACCGAGTAACATTTAGCTGAGGTTGTGTAGATAAAATATATTAACTTATTGAATTGTATTGATATTACTTAGCGAAAGAAGTGCTTAGCTTAAACGATATTTCTTATTCAGAACTCAGGTTAGCTAACGAAAAAGCCTTTTAGCATGGAGATTAAAAGGCTTTTTATTGCGGTTAATTTAGGGTAACCGATTGTGCTTTATTTGTGGCGTCAATTTAGGGTGTTGTCACGGGTTTGATGACTATGTTGTCGATATATACATCGATGCCCGCACCGTCGTTGGCAAACAAGTACAAGTCTAGTCTCGCTTGCTGATCTAAATTGGTCCAGTCTTGTTGGGTGCGGGTGACTGTTACCGTTTTCCATTCGGTTGTTGCTGCAAACCACGTTTCAACGCGTGAATCCCAAACGCCTTGTACTACATTTCGGAAATATCCGGAGGTATTACCGTTGTTTGATTTTATATCAAAACTGATGGTGTATTCTTGGTTTTCGCCTAATCCTAAATCTTGTGGCGTAACATCTGGAGCAAGGTTTATTCCGGTGTTGCTATTACCATCAGAGGTAAGGTGTAAACTCTGTTGTCCATCAGTGGCCGCATGCGTGGTTAAGGTTATGTTGGTGGTTTCGTTGTTTTCCCAATAGCCTGCCCAAGGCGCAACCGTCGCTTCTTCAAAGCTAGGATTAACGTTGGCCAGTATATTATTGTCGGGCTCAACGACCACAGGCGTGGTGTCTTCTAATTTAAAGTTGTCGGCATACCAAACGCTTCCCTGTGTTTGCATATTAACCTGGATCAGGGTACCAGTGTCTGGCCAGTCTTCGCCGGCAATGTCTTTTTCTACCAATATCCAGTCGCTAGGCGAAGCCGCTGTGCCATGCCAAGGAGCTTGAGAAGAGGCTTTGTATCCGCCATTATTATTGACTAGCTGTGTAAAGCCGCCAGCCCAACCGCTGCCAGAGACTCGCTTCATATAAAAGGAAAATGTAAAGGTTTTACCGGCTTTTACTAGTCCCTCAGGTAACACGTCTTCGTCGATCAATATGCCCACCCGACCGTCTGTGGTATCAAATTTTACACCGAACTGGCCGTCTTTTGCGGCTTCTTCTACCACTTCAGCCGTGCCTTGTGTGTCCCAACTGAATTTCCAGTCGTTGAGATGGCCCAGTTCAACCCCTGCATTTATACCAAGTAAGTTACCTTCTTCTGGCACAGGGGGCGTATAAGGGGAATTAATTTCAATGTTATTAATTGTGTGCGTATCTACAGCAGTGCGCCAGTCTCCGTCTACTGCTCGTAGTGAAGCAATTAACCTGTAACCTTTGCTAGGCGTTAGTTCTTCATTAAAGGTTAAGCTTAGGCTTGTTTCGGCCGAACCCGCAGATATGGTTGTTTTTGTCGAGCCTAACCATTCATTGGCCGGAGAATAAAGCTCGAATGCAACATCTCTGTCTGAGTCAGAAGAAAAAGCAATATCAAGGGTTAAGGTGTCGGTAGGATCTAAGTTCGCTAGCTCCGTTTTAACCGCAACCGTGTTTCTGATTGTCAGTTGGTCTTTTACTTCCAGAAACAAGGATTCTGTATATCCGCCATCATAAGTGGTTGCGGTAATAGTGGTTGTGCCAAGGCGCTATAGGGCTAACTACTCCATGATCATCTACCGTTGCTACACCTTTAGAACTTGACGTCCAAGTGACATATTGATTGCTTGCGTTAGTGGGTAACACTTGCCCTTGTAGGCGATAAGTATTGTCTTTATTAATGGTTAAGTCAGTGTCTTTTAACGTGAAACCTGTCACAGCAGTATGCTTATAATCTTCCTGAGTATCGACTTCTAGTACGAGCGAGCTAACATGGCCTTGTGTGTCAGGGAAAGTGAGTTGTACTGTGTTATTCGCTTTTAAGTATTTTGCGGGTACAGGAATATCGATGGTACCGAAAAAGTCGCTACGGGTTGCTTGGTCGTATCCTTTCCAGTCATTTGGTACAGTCACTGCGTGGCCATTTACCGTAACCACTGGTTGCTTAGATTTGTCATGCTTACGGCCAATACTCATTTTCAGTAGGGCTGTATTTTGTCCATCATTATAGCCATGCTGCGAATAATGGTATTGCAAGGCAGCTTGAGTCGTGCTCGAACGGCCGGCTCGCGTAACCAAGTTTTGGTAATCTCTCGAAGTACGCCAAGTGTCGGGGTATTTAGCTAGAATCCTGGAAAATTGCTTATTGTAGCTACGTAAAGTTGATTCATAGCGCTTCACGTTCTTACTATTTATTGCATCTACAATAGCTTGGTCATAGTGAATATTTTCCGCATAGGCATCGGCGAAGCTTAAGTTATCTTGGTTAGTAACTACATTAGAAAAATCAAAGGTTATCGAGGCATTTTCAACAATAGGTTGAAGGTAAGTATCTGCATAATAACTGCTAGTACGGGTAATTTTATTATGGGTGATGGGCTCTGCATAGTTGTATTCTAATACTGCCGTTTCGTGGCCAGCTAGTGTTAACTGGCTCGGTGCTTGGGCTACAATAGTATCGGTATAAATGGCGGCTTCATCGTAAGGTACGTCTAAACGCTTTATTCTCACATTTACTAATTCAGCATTGTGCGGTACAAAGTCTAAGCTGACATCTTTGCTATGGTCTTCGTAATTGTTCAAGGCAATGTAGACTTTGTTGCCGTATACAAAAGCATGGGCAGCTAAATCGGGATCTTGTGTATCTATGGTTGCCCTGTGGCCCTTAACATCTTTCCATAAATAGTAAAATTTGGCTTTTTCGGTGGGCAGAAAGTTGTTTACTTTGCCGGCCACGATACTGTCTAAATCGGGACGAAGCACAGTGGCCGAATAAGGCTGGAAGTCGTTGGCCTCGTAAAACCATTTGGCTGTGCCTGTAATAAATGGAGTTGAAGTGAGAATTCGGTCTTCTCGACTTAAAAAGCTAAACAACAAATGGTTGTAAGAGCGCAATTCTTGAGAGCTCTTTTCAGGGCTATACTCGATTGGATAACCGTCGATGATACCACCATATTCGCTAAACGCGTGGGGTTTTACTTCACCCCACTTCATATGACTGTAAGTTTCGATAATATCAATGATGGCTTCGGCATTACTACCTGAACGAAAATTGTCTTGGCCGGTTACGTTTACCCCATCATATAAATGATAAGACAAGCCGTCGATATTTTCGCCAGCGACATCCATAAACATTTTCATTCTGGTTTCCCAGTTAGAAAAGTCATTTAGTTCGAAGGAAGGCCAGGCCGAGGAAAAGCCGATAACATTTGTACTTAATCCTCGATCGTCAAACTCTTTGCCAATTTCGTTAAACCAGTTTGCCATGTGTAACTGCATTGCCTCGTTGGCCACTGGATCCCATGGTCCATCCACAAAATCGGAGGCATGTACAAAGGGTTCGTTCATGGGTTCATAAAATACCGGACGTGTTTCATCATCAAAATAATATTGATAATAATCAGCAGCCCATCTCGCGCCATCGATAGGATCGTTATTCTCAACAATTACATTATAAGGGTGCTCAGTATTGATGGTGCGGCTTGAACCGTATTTGTACATGGGATGAGCTTTAGCTGCTGCGTTAGCGATAGGACCATTGAGCATGGCGTGTTCGGTACTAGGATAGTTTGCACTGCCAGCGGCTGACATTGGCCCCCAAAATGAACGACCATATTCGGCGTTTAACTGGTTCTTAATATAAAGTTGGTCTATTTCTGCTAGGCCAGAATCCCCACCTCGAGTATGAATATTGAAAAATTTGTTTCTCTGCAACTCAGAAGTATCACCAATGTAATGTTGGCTGTTTAGGTCTATCTTGACCTTAGCTGAATCTGCTAGTGATATGTTAGGTGTACTTGCAAGTAATAAGCTAAGGGCCAAATAAGTTCTATTTAATCTAAATTTCATCTTGTTTGTCTCGAGGTTTAAGTATGTTTCATTTTTAAATTAACATTATTTACATATGAATAACAAATGTTGAATTTAATTGATTTTAAAAACTACTAATTACTGGTTTTTTGTTTGTGTTTATTGTTGTTAAATATCAAACACTTCGCTTTTAATTGTCTTTCTAATGGTTATATTTGTGTTTTTATGATATTTCGATGGGTTTGCAAAATCGCAATTAAAGCATGAAAATTCTGTTAAATTGTTTACATATGGTTTACATTGTTTGTAATTGTTATTTTTAATATATAAATTAATGGGTGGGAGTATGAGGTTAAGTAGATGGTTGTTGATGTTGCCAATGATATTACCTATAGGCGTTGCACAGGCGATTGTTATCCCAACGGGAGTCAGTGTTGAAGGGACAGTACATTTTGACGATTTGGGGTCTTATGTAGACTTAACGACGCAAAATGATGGTATGGGAGCCGGATCTACATCTAGTGCAATCACCGATGCAAACGTCACTGGAGATAACCCAATCTCTTCTCAGTTAACCGATCCGTTGTTTATTCGCTCGAGTTTGTCCGCGGAAAATTTAGACATTGATTTTGAATTTGTGTCTTATTTTTTCGAGGTGACATTAGAAAATAACTTAGCGAATACTACCGAATTCTTCTTCACTTTTAGTTACAGCCAGCAGGCTGATGCTACGGCCAATGACAGTGTTGGCGGTGATGCGTTTGTCGATTCAAATATTGAGTTAGAGGATGAATTGGGGAGCAGTTTAGTTTCTTCTTATTTAGCATCTAATCTAAATGATGGCTTACAGATTTTTACCGACAGTTTAGACTTTTCGTTTGTAGTGGGCGCTTCTGAGCAACTGACGTTTAGTGGTTTGGTTGATTTAGTCACTTATAGTTATGATGTATCTGAGTTTTCTTTGGTAACTGACGTTTCTTTGGCTTTGACCAA
The DNA here is from genome assembly GCF_032464635.1 of Paraglaciecola aquimarina. NCBI lineage: Bacteria > Pseudomonadati > Pseudomonadota > Gammaproteobacteria > Alteromonadales > Alteromonadaceae > Paraglaciecola > Paraglaciecola aquimarina. The sequence goes on along the minus strand of NZ_JAWDIO010000002.1, from coordinate 4,528,841 downwards.
GGTTGAGACGCGTGCCACTGATGTGCCAGAGCCAGCAGTATGGTCATTCTTTTTGCTTGCAGGTATGTTGATGATGAGAAATAGAATATGTGAAAAATAACTGTGATTCTTTGTATTTAAACAAAAAAACGACTCATATGAGTCGTTTTTTTATGGCAAATTGAATGTCGCTTATTGCCAGTTAGGGCGACTGTTTTCAAATGCGCTAATTTGCTCTTCTAATTCTAGGGTCTGACCAATCGCATCTAAACCTTTTAATAAATTCGTCTTGTGTTGCTCTGCAATATCAAAACTAAAACTGAGATCTCCAGTGGAAACCGTTTGTTGCTGCAAATTTATCGTGATTTGAGTAGCAGGCTCTGCGTCAACTAAAGCAAATAACTGATCCATTTGTTCGCTCGTAAGCTGTACCGGCAACAATTGGTTGTTGATACAGTTACCGTAAAATATATCGGCAAAACTGGTGGCAATGAGTACTTTAAAACCGTAGTCATCTAAAGACCAAGGAGCATGTTCACGGCTAGAGCCACAACCAAAGTTTTCACGTACTAACAAAATACTGGCACCTTGATACTCAGGTTTATTTAGCGCGAAATCAGGATTTAATACTTGTTCATGATCGTCTAGGTAACGCCAATCATGGAATAAATGTTTACCGTAACCACTGCGAGTCACAGCCGTTAAAAACTGCTTTGGGATGATTTGGTCGGTATCTACGTTTGCTTGATTCAAAGGCGCAGCTATACCCGTATGTACGTCAATCCCAGCAGGAGATGTTTGAGTTGTCATAAGTCGATCCTTTTGGTTATCAGTCTTGGGCGTTAGGTTGATAGTCACGTACGTCAGCAAAGTGACCAGCTAGTGCTGCTGCGGCTGCCATAGCAGGACTGACTAAATGGGTGCGTGCACCACGGCCTTGGCGGCCCTCAAAGTTACGGTTGCTGGTAGAGGCGCAACGATCGCCATTTTGCAATATGTCGTCGTTCATACCTAGGCACATTGAACAGCCTGGTAAACGCCATTCAAAACCAGCTTCTATAAATATTTTATCTAGTTGTTCAGCTTCAGCTTGTTGTTTTACTGCAACTGAGTAAGGTACGACTATTGCGGTTACACCATTGGCTACTTTACCTTGTTTAGCAATGGCAGCCGCCGCGCGCATATCTTCAATGCGACCATTAGTACAAGAGCCAATAAACACATTGTTAACGCTTAACTCAGATAATTTCTGACCTGGCGTTAAGTCCATATATTTTAAGGCTTTTACTGCTGAATCTTGATCAATAGGATCACTAAAGTCTGTTGCAGCAGGGACAGGTGTGTTGACCCCAATAACTTGCCCTGGGTTCGTACCCCATGTGACCTGTGGGGTGATATCGGCGGCGTTTAATTCAACCACTGAATCAAATATTGCCCCTTCATCCGACACTAAGCCTTTCCAGTAAGTAACGGCCTCTTGCCAATCATCGCCTTTAGGGGCAAATTCACGGCCTTCAAGGTAATCAAAGGTAGTTTGGTCTGGTGCGATTAAACCCGCTTTAGCACCGGCTTCGATACTCATGTTACATACGGTCATACGCTCTTCCATGCTCAAGGCTGAAATGGCTTCACCGCTGTATTCAATCACAAAACCTGTTGCCCCAGCATGTCCTATTTTGCCAATGATGGCCAAAATAATGTCTTTTGCTGTTATGCCAATCGGTAGTGGCCCGTTTACTTTGACTAGCATGCTTTTAGCTTTGGTTTGTTTTAACGTTTGGCTAGCAAATACATGTTCGACTTGAGATGTGCCGATGCCGAAAGCTAAAGAGCCAAATGCACCATGAGTCGCCGTATGAGAGTCTCCGCATACTACTGTCATTCCGGGTTGAATAAGGCCTAGTTCTGGACCCATAACATGGACAATTCCCTGTTTTTGGTGACCAACCGGAAATAACGAAATACCATGTTTTTCACAGTTGTCGGCAAGGGTTTGTAATTGTAGTTTATTGGTAGGGCCGCAGGCATCAATCGCTAAAGAGCGGGTTGAAATACTGTGATCCATAGTGGCAAAAGTGCGCTGCGGGCAACGCACTTTGCGGTTCTTATCATCCAGACCGGCAAAAGCCTGTGGAGAGGTCACTTCATGAATTAAGTGGCGGTCGATGTAGATTAAACCTTCACTGCCAACGGCTGATGAAGTGTTTTTATCAATTACATGGTCTTGCCAAATTTTGTCGTATAAGGTTGTCGCCATTATGCGTACTCTTTTAGTTAATCTGTGGTACCTAGCAACAGTGTAAAAGCTGTTGCTAGGTATTGAATTTTAGTTACTGGCTTAAGTCTTCTTACATTTATTCACTAAGCCATTTATAGCTTAGATATGTTTGACTTAGGCTATTAGCGAAGCAACGTAATCACCAACTTGGCTGGTGCTCTTAGCTTGATCTCTGTTTTCTGGAGTTAATAGCTCACCAGTGAGAATGCCGTCGCTGAGGGTTTTTGTAACGGCTGTGTCAATTGCATCTGCAGCTGCCACTTCGTTTAAGCTAAAACGCAGGAGCATAGACAAAGACAAGATTTGAGCAATTGGGTTAGCAATGCCTTTACCTGCGATATCGGGCGCTGAACCACCTGCAGGCTCGTACATACCATAACCATCACTATTGATACTGGCAGAAGGTAATAATCCCATTGAGCCGGTGATCATAGCGCATTCGTCAGAAATAATGTCACCAAACAGGTTAGAACATAGCATGACGTCGTACTGGCTTGGATCACGGATCAGTTGCATCGCTGCATTATCAATATAAATGTGTTCAAGCTCTACTTCAGGATAGTCTTGAGCGACTTCTTCTGTGACTTCACGCCATAAACGACTGCATACTAATACGTTGGCTTTGTCGACAGAGGTGACTTTCTTGTTGCGTTTCTGCGCGGCTTCAAATGCACTGATAGCGATACGGCGAATTTCTGCACGGGTATAACGCATGGTATCGAATGCAAACTCTTCTTCGCCTTCACCTTCTAGGCCTTTCGGCTGTCCAAAATAAATACCACTGGTTAATTCACGAACAACCAATACATCAAAACCTTTAGCTGCGATGTCTGCTCGCAAAGGCGAGAAGTTTTCTAAGCCTTTATATATTTTGGCTGGGCGTAAATTACTGAATAAATCAAAATGTCCACGTAAGGCAAGCAAAGCAGCACGTTCCGGGCGTTGTTCTAGTGGTAAGTTATCCCACTTAGGGCCACCAATTGAACCAAATAAAATGGCATCAGCGTCTTCACAACCTTTTAGGGTAGCTGGTGGCAGTGCTTGGCCATGATTATCGATGGCAATCCCACCTACGTCATATTCATTTAGCTCAAACTTAAGGTCGAACTTGTTGCTCACTGCGGCTAATACTTTTTTGGCCTCAACCATGACTTCTGGACCGATGCCATCGCCTGCTAATACTGCTAACTTGTAGTCAGACATTCTTTTCTATACCCCTGAAATTTTAACGTTTTGTCTTTTTTGCTGATCGATTTGATCTGCTAAATGTGTATTGTTGAGTACGTAGATAAGGGCTTTTACCCCAGATTCAACTATGTCAGTGGCCAAACCAATACCGTTAAAGCGGCGGCCATTGTACTCGGCTACTACTGATACTTGAGCTAGGGCATTAGCACCTTCGCCTTTTGAGTCGAGTTTAAAGTCAACAATATCTACATTTTCGTGACCTAATACTTTGGTTATCGCATTGTAAGCTGCGTCTACAGGACCATTACCTACTGCTGATTCGGTAATGTCGATGCCTCCAACTTGCATACAAACGGTGGCACTTGGAATGATTTCTTTCCCTGAATTGGCTTGCAAATACTTGAGTTGGTAATATTGCTCTTCTTGTTCTTGCTGACTGAAAAATAATAGTGCTTCTAAATCATAGTCAAATACTTGGCCTTTTTTATCGGCTAATTTAACAAATGCGGCATAAACGGTTTCTAAGTCAAAATCAGCTTCAGCATACCCTAATTCCATTAAACGATGTTTAATCACATGGCGACCAGAGCGAGAGGTCAGATTTAAGTTGTTTTTATTAATGCCGACACTTTCTGGCGTCATAATTTCGTAAGTGTTTTGGCCTTTCAACACGCCATCTTGATGAATGCCCGAAGAATGGCTAAAGGCATTCGCGCCAACAATGGCTTTGTTGGCTTGTACTGGCATGTTACACAAGTTACTGACTAACTTTGAGGTACGAGATATTTCTTGGCTCTTAATATTGGTTTGTAAACCTAAGCGGGCTTCGCGGGTTTGTAATATCATGGCGATTTCTTCTAGCGAACAATTGCCCGCTCGTTCACCTAAACCATTAATCGTGGCTTCTACTTGGCGTGCGCCTTGTTCAACAGCGGCTAAAGAGTTGGCCACAGCTAGCCCTAAGTCATTGTGACAATGTACCGAAATAACCGCCTTGTCGATATTAGGTACGCGGTTAAATAAGTTTTGAATAATGCCACCAAACTCAGTTGGTGTAGTGTATCCAACCGTATCGGGAATATTGACTGTGGTAGCACCTGCATGGATGGCGGCTTCTACCATGCGGCATAAGTAATCAATGTGCGTACGACCAGCGTCTTCGCATGAAAACTCTACGTCGTCGGTATATTTGCAAGCATGCTTAACCGCTCTGACGGCCATTTCTACAACTTGATCTTGTGATTTACGTAGTTTGGTATTGACATGAATGTCTGAGGTGGCGATGAAAGTGTGAATGCGGAAATGTTCCGCCACGCTTAAGGATTCTCCACAGGCGTCTATATCTTTCGCTAATGCACGAGACAAGCCACAGACGGTCGCATTTTTAACTTCACGAGCGATGGCTCGCACCGATTCGAAATCTCCTGGTGATGACACCGGGAAGCCTGCTTCTATAATATCTACACCTAAACGCTCAAGCGCCAGAGCAATTTTCAGTTTCTCTTTAACGCTTAAACTGGCAGGTAGGGCTTGTTCGCCGTCCCGCAAGGTGGTGTCAAAAATCTTAACCTTGGCTAGTATTAACCCCGTTAGACATAACTTCTCCTTAATGTGCTCTGTTGATTGAGTGTGAAATAAATGAAAAATACATACAAAAAAACCCGTGCTTAGCACGGGTTTTTGTAAATGCGTTACGCTTGCTTACAACCTACCCGTGCAGTCTTGCTGCCAGCAGGAGTGATAGAGTAATAAAAGCGTATTTCATGTTTTAAATTCTTTAAAAAGTAAACGTACAATTTATAAGTGTATTTGTAACGCGGAAGGGGCTTAAGGTCAACTGCCGTTTGTCCTAAAGCATATAACTTAAAAGTATAAAATTAAATTTTTGGCCAAATTTGGCGTATATCGATACTGTCGTTTAAAAATTGAGCAAATTTATCATTCGCTATAGTTTTGCTCTGCCCTATCACCGTCCCTTTGTTGGTTTCTCAGTTGAGTGAAAATTCATGACCCAAAAATAGGTAGGGTGCTTAAGAAATTGAGTACATTTACTCATGGTAGTCAATTCGCCAGAAACTAACATTACAGGGCGTCATGATTTAAACCGACAGGTTTAGATAGAGTCAATCAAATTAAAAAGGAAGTGCTATGTTTAATTTTAAGAAGGTTGGAGCGATTAGCATTGTTTTGGTTTTGATGAGTAGTTGTGTTTCAGGGATCCTTAACGTCGACCAAGATCGTTACAGTGCGGGTACATCATTGGATATGCTGCCAAGTAAAGTTATTCTCGGTCCGCCTGATGGGGATCGGTTTGGTACTTTGTATGCCCCTGTATTTGTCACCGATGACACGGCTTTTGATTTGGGACGCGCGATTAGAATAGGTGAGCGCGCCGAATTTAAAACAGACCCAGAACACGCTGTGCCAGATCGTTATCAGATCGTGTGGACGGGCTCTCGGGAATCAATAGGTCGAGTTGTAACGAACATTATTTTTCGGGATGAGCAAGGAGATGAAGCGGTACGTGTTAGATACGAGTTGAATAGAATTGATGTGGTTTGGGGGGATGATGTGGGAATTGGTTACGCCACCTTACAACCAAATTTACCTCATGAAATACGTGTAGTATTAGATATGAATGGTGGGCATTCGGCAGGGTATGCTGCAAACGTCACTATTACTCAGGGAGACGAAGTAATATTAGAACGCAATAATCTGGATTTTATTGATTCTGCTTTCAGGCGACTAGATGTCGTAGAGGTGCGTACGCAAACTAATTATGACATAAAAGATCTGATTGCCATTACCCTACAAGATTAAAGTAGAAGGTTGCTGAGTTTTGAAGCGCGTTATTTTGCTGAGCAATCCGAAAGCCAAGGTTCGTTTTGCACTCTAAGTAAGGCTTCAACACGATTGTCGACATTCAGTTTACTTAATATGGATGATACATGGTTTTCGACAGTACGATTAGAACGGGACAGTGAGGTTGCTATCTCATGGTTACTCGCGCCAGTCATGAGTAAGGCTAACACTTGTTGTTCTTTGTTTGTTAAACCAATGGGGTGCTGACGGGTTTTAGAATAAGGGCCTCGACGAACTCTAGGCAAAATATGGGCAAATCCTTGCTGAGTGGCTGTCATCCGGATCCAGCGTAAGGCTGCTTTTGCACTGATTTTTTCAAAAATATGCCATGCGTTTAGCAAGTTCTCTTGCCTTTCATTTATATTACTTGTAGGGGCGTGTAATAGGCTTAACCCAGCGTCAAATGGCATACCAAGGGCTTGCCACGCTGCAAAAGCTCCTAGATTATTATCCTTAAGCTCTAATTGATAGGGTTTTGGTAATGAATGCAGTAGCAGCTTATCGGTAGTTAAATTGAAGCGTTTTTGCCAAATGTTTAATTCCCCAAGTTGTCAGGTGTTGAGCACCGATTTTGGCAATTGACTTAGCCAATTAAGGTGATTGTTAGCCTTGCTAGATTGCGTAATATCTGCAGAAAGCCAAAAATGCTCGATTAAGGCAAACCTTGCTGGGATCATGTACTGGTATTCATTGGTTGATTCGGCATCTTCTAATGCTCGACAAAGCAAGTCATGGCTATCTGAGGTGGCTAAACGGGAGCTTACTCGGCCAAGTACGATTAACGACGGGAGCTTCATTAATAAGGTTTGATTATCAATTTGTTGCACCCCTGAGGCAATCGTTTGTGCATCGATTAGGCGTCCTTGTTCTTGGCGTAATAGTGCTTGCAATCCAACTAGGTAGTAGGTCCACGAGTCTAAATCATGAGCAATATCATATTGAATCCCTTTAGTGGTTAGCGCTTCTGCCATGTCGAGCTTTTTGAATCGAATACAATAGTCAGAAAAATTCGTGTATACACGGGCTACGTCTTCATGCAATCCATTTTGTTCGGCGATGACTAAGCTTTGTTCGAGTAATGTTTCGCCTTCGGTGTTTCCTTGCATCACGAGTGCAGAACCAATGTTATTTAAGGCATGAGCTTTAATCGTTGGGCTAGAAAATTGTTCGGCTAACGCTAAGGCTTTGTTGCCCCAAAATATTGCATCATCTGTTCTTTCGTTCAGCATGTCTAATTGAGAACGCATAGAGTATGCCATGGCTAAGCCATTTGAGGCAGGAATGGATTCAAAGGTTTGAATTGCTTCAGTAGCGTATCGTTCGGCTTTTTCTGCTTGCCCTTGGTACCAGTACAAACGTGATAGGGAGCGTAGATTTTCTCCGACTTTATCGAATCTTCCTAGTGCCCGCCATAAGCTAATTGCATGACGCCTAGCATCGATGACTGATTGATCCATATGCGTTGTTAGCCCTACTTCATAAGCCCAGTCTTGATGCAGGCTAGCGGCAAGCTCAGTATCGGCATACTCAACAAAACTAAGGGCTTTGCTATAAAATGAAGCGGCTTCTTTATGTGCACCTAAAGCGGCAGCATTCGCCGCGGCAATAGGGGCATACTTGAGCACACACTTTTCATCGAGTGCGCCCACACCGTGATGCACAAGCCAAGCTGAGTCGGTACTTAGCAATGTTTGCTCTAGGCATTGTAATATCCGCTTATGCCCGGATTTTTGTTGGTGTGCAGGTTGATTGTCCAAAATTGCCAGTCTAACTAGTTCATGTCTAAATCGAAAAACTTGGTTTGGATCGCACTGCAATAGTTTTCGAGCCACACATGCCATGGCGAATGAGTCACCATTTTCACCAAAAAGAGCGTGGATCAGGGTGACGGGAATACTATATGGAATAAGGCTCAACAGCTGAATTAGTTGACATTCTCCTTGGGCTAAATTTTGCACGCGACTACCTATTGCTTCTTTAATTGATAGAGGAATAAGTGGCTGATTTACTTGTTTGTTTGCTAACAGCTCAGTGACAAAGAAAGGATTACCGTTTGTAATTCTATGTAAATTGTCTGGGTCGTAGTGGCTTTTTTGACTCAACTTAGCGACTGACTCTTTTCCTAGAGGAGTCAGACAGATCCGCTTTGTGTGGGCCGAGGGCAGCAGCGTTAGCACTGAGCGCAAAGGGTGACTTTGCGAAATCTCATCATCGCGATAACTTAAACATAATAAACAGGGCAAAAACGAAATCCTCCTAACCAAGTATTTGATTAAATCCAAACTGGCATTGTCTGCCCAATGAACATCTTCAATGACTAAAATGGTGGGTTTTGTTAGATGGCTGATGGCTTGATAAAAACTAGCAAAGATTATGTTCGGTGTAGCACAGCTTTCAAGTTGACAAAGTAATGTAGGAGAAAATATTTGCGCAAAATCATAAATAGGTGCATAGGGGCGTGGGGTAAATAGTGGGTCACACCCCGACCAATGCATGTCTATTGTGGTATCTATCTGCAAGCGTATATGTTCAAGCAGTGTGGTTTTGCCTATGCCTGCTTCACCACTAAGCAATAGAATTTTTCCAGATTTTGGCATAGTTTCGATACAGTTAAATATTTCACTAAGTGCCGTTTCACGTTCTAAAAGCATGGAGGTTACCTATGTTCTTACGACGTCCACTTACTGACAATTTAAGCCAATTCGGTCAGAAAAACAGTGTTTTTTAAAAAACAGGTAGTCTTTGTCAAAAAGTGAGTACTAAGGTTAAATGCTTATGGGCTTATTATTAACAATATTGATCTCATACTGGTAAAAATGTCGATTTGTACATGATTTGTGCATAACGAAGGGAGAATTAAGCGCTTTGGTGGCTATAGGCCACAGCTAAAAAATAGGGGACTGGTAGTTCATTTTGGTTTATATTTTTGACCTATATTAGTTGTGTTTAATTTTTGATTGTTCGATGTAATCTGTTGTTTTTATTAAATATACCGAATAATTCTGCATTTAAAACTGACTTAAATATGCGGCGTTATACAAAAATCACCCAGCATGCTGGACTCGAATTACCGACATATAAAGTGCTTGTCAGGTGGGCGAGATTCATTAACAATTAATGAAATTTTAATGATGCCTTAAATGTTTGGTAGCTAATCTATCCAGATATTTGAGCGTTAGCTCAACATGAGAGTGAAGATGAATATAGTTTCTGAAGTGCTAAAAGGTTTTTATGTAATAAAGTACCTATGCAAAAACTCATTTTCAAAGCAGGAACTAGTAAGAGTTCCTGAGCCCAATACAATTACTACTAGCGAAGAAGACGTCAGGGAATATTCCAAGGTTATGAACACCAATATGAGTAGCATTTATGCGATGTTGCTCAATGTTGCTAAGCAAGTTAAAGGGGATAAACAAATAGACCATTGCTTGGATCTTTGTTCTGGTCCAGGGCGCCTTACCGTCTTTTTGCATCAACAGTTGCATATGAAAAAAACAACTGGTGTGGATCTGTCAGATAGAATGATAGACATTGCCAACAGCCATGCTGAAGAGGTCAACGAACAGGATAATGTGACTTTTTGTAAGAGTAATATTATGGATCTAAAAGATTTTGAGAATGACTCTTTTGACCTAGTGACTTTTGCAGACGGAGCCCATCATCTAGATACCATAAAAGACGTAAGGCGAGTATTAGAAGAAGCCCAGCGAGTATGCCGTCCTGACGGTGCAATTGTTTTACTTGATCCAATTAGGCAAAAAACTAAATCACTAACCGAACTTTACTTGAAAGTGTCTGGTAAGGATTACTTGGACCAAGGTCTTAATCATTTTTATGAACAATTCAGAGATTCAATGTACGCGGCGTGGACAACATCTGAGTTAAAAGAGTCGATACCAGAAAACTCTGATAACAGATGGTTTCATATTGTACCTAACGGGCTCAAATTGTTTCAATTAGTGATTGGCGTGCCTAGAGAACAAGCTGAATTGTTGACGCACGCACCAATCAGTGCGAGTGAAATCAAAAAAATTATTCCCGAGAAATACCATATGGACTATATGTTTCTCAATCTCAGCTTTAAAGGGGCTAAGGTTATTGAGATCAGCAAATAACAGACAGTGGTGAGTATAAGTTGACAGAATGCTAGAGGTAGCAGCACCTCTAGCAAATAAATAAGTCGGTTTTTTTATTTCATACTGATTAGCAGCAGGCAATAGCAGAATACGTCGCTTATTTTTGTGGTTCCTTCTGTATAGTTTATCTATAGGCAAAAGTGTTGTTAGGCATTTTTTCCACAGCACTTTTTGTACTTGAGGCCATTTCCACAAATACATGGATCGTTACGGCCAACTTTGGGAGTGGCTCGTATAATTGGTGTTTGGGGAGGGCAACAGCTTGTGTTAGTACAAGTCGTTGTTTTACTGTTGTTACTTTTGCCAGTAAAGCTGTCATTTTTATCAGTCATTGTCTTTTCAATCCTACTTCTACAATACTTCTGTTGTGTGGTCTTAGACCAGTCTAACTGAATTTAATTAAGAGGTTAATCTAATCGAGCAACAAGTCAAAACAGCTAACATGCAGTTGTTTTACTATGTCCGGCTAAATTAAGAAATTCTATTACCTTATTGTTAACCAAATCGGCTTGATCTACGGTGATGAAATGGCCGCTGTCAGAAACAATTTCAGCCTGCACACAAGGTAACAAAGACTTTGCGCGATCGACGCTTTGCTGGTTATTAAATAAGTCTTGATCACCTGCCAGAAACAATATTGGCATGGTTAGTGAGGCTAGTTGCTCATCTGTGAAGGGGGTCATATCCATTAATAATGGGGAAATAGAGGCTGTTTTGACGGTTCGATAAAAATGGTCAATATAGGTTTGATCAATACCTTGCACATTGCTAGATAGGGTTTTTAATATATCGCTTAATGCGTCTCGTTGCGGATCTAAAGCAAATAATATGTTCTCTATAATATCCATATTAAAGTCAAGCCAAGTAAAGGTTTGTGCAGGGCTTAGTAAGACTAGTTGTTCGATTTTGTCTGGCTGACTGAGTGCCAAATTAGTTGCAATCCAACCTCCTTGGGATGCGCCTATCAGTGTTACTTTCTCTAATTTAAGCGCTGCAAAAATTTCAAAGTACTCAGGTTGTTAGATTGTCAATGGATGGGTTGACATCTCCTAATGTAGATTGCCCTTGGCCTAAAATATCATCAATAGCATACACTCTATAATTGTTTGATAGCGCTTTAACATTGGGGTACCACATAGTTGCATCTGCGTTCATTCCATGAAGTAAGAATAGGGGTTTTCCATCCGCCGGACCTGAAACAATAATATGCGCTTTTCCGATAGATGTTGGCAAACGCAATTCGCGATAAGGGGTGTCCCATAGAGTAAGTACGCGGTTGTAGAGTTCGTCATCTTTAAGGTTTACAGCTTTTTGCGTAAGTAGTTTTTGGTACTCAGCGTTTTTGTCTGGCAGTCCGTGAGTTCGGGTAATTTCGTCGTCAAATTGCGCTCGTTCACACCCTATTAATAATAATACTGCTGTAAATAATGGTAGACCTTTCTTCAAGATAACTCTCTTTTTTCAAAAATGAGCATGAATACTATCCATCACCAAAGCAATTAACAATAGGCTTGATTAATCAATTGACAGGACTCGGTACAAATTGCACGTAACTCTGTAATAACTACATACCTAATTGTATTTATAGGTAATGCTTGTTAATAAAACTGTTATTTTTCAACATTTTAATTGATGGCACAGGTTTCGCTTCTGGTTCAGGTGAGTATTAACCCAACACCTAAACAGGAGTTATCATGAACAAAGAAATAGCAAAAGGTAAATGGAATCAGCTAAGTGGCTCAATCCAAAAAAAGTGGGGAAAATTGAGCAATGATGAAGTTGCCGAAATAGACGGAGAATTCGATCTTTTCTACGGCAAAATGCAAGAAAAGTATGGAATGAGTAAAGAGCAAGCTGAAAAGGCTTTCGATGAGCTTGGCTAAATCAAAGGACTGATAGCTTTACAGTATCAAATTAAAACTTAGTGACGCTTATCAACACAGCTGTTAGCAACCTTGGCGCTGTAATTTCCCTTCATCGTCAAGGTGTGAATGCCAATCCATATTGATGAGTGATCTTTTTGACTGTATCCAGCGGATTTTGATCGAGGCATCGGTGTGAAGGAATGGTTGTTCAGTTGCAAATACCGAGAACCTAGGGCAAAAGCCGCTGGTGCATTGCTTTCAGGCGAGTGTTAAGTGCACTTTATGTGTGTTGCTCGAGCTCGATGGAATGTAGCTCTTTACTATTAACTCGTGATTAATTCAAACAGTTAAGCCTTGATCACGCACATGTAAAGTCTCGCTTAACTGCGTTTGTAATACCGAACATTAGAAAGTGCCTATCGCCAATTCAGGGGTAACATGATTCATTATTTGCAAAACAAAACTAAACAACTTGTGGATTCACCCAAGCTTTTTGGGGTGTTAATGATAATGTCATTCTTAGAATCAATCATTGTACCTATCCCCTTAGAAACTATATTAATTCCTTTGATGCAAGCAAAGCGCAAGAGTATATGGTTACTGGCCTTTTGGGCGACTGTTGGGTGTGTGCTGGGAGCGATAGTTGGCTATTTAGTGGGATATTTTTTGTTTGAGACATTCTCCGAACAAATCGCAAGTTGGTTCTCTGATCCGCAGCAGCTAAAAGAAGTCACAGAGCAAATGCAAGTCAAAGGATTTTGGTATGTGCTGTCGATTGGTCTGGTGCCAATACCTTTCCAAATTGCCATGTTAGCTGCAGGGGCTGCAAAATATTCTTTCGTGATGTTTATTGTCGCTACGTTTATTGCCCGCTCACTACGATATTTTGGACTTGCCTTACTCGTCAAGCTAGTAGGAAATCAAGCCGAAGCGCTATTTAAGAAATACAAGTTGCCGACCACGATCGGTATCACCCTAATAGTTGGTATTGTTTGGTTTGCTTCTTGAAGCTAACGACAAAAGTCATTTCCCCCCAATTGAGACACCCATGATAACCAACTTATAACAATGCCTTTGAAATCAAGGCGATGCCTCTAAAACTAAAAGGTTATTCCCGCCGCCGTAATAGTAGTTACTATTAACGCTCTACTTGATTGACGAACTGAGCTGGCGTCTCACTTAAGCCAAAGATATGGATCCGTGCTAAAAACATGCAGGGATGACGAATACAGCCTGATCATTTGGCAATATTGTTTGAAATCAGCCAGTCCTCCAATTGAGACACCCATGATAACCAACTTATAACAATGCCTTTGAAATCAAGGCGGTGCCTATAAAACTAAAAGGTTATTCCGCCGCGGTAATAGTAGTTACTGTTAACGCTCTACTTGATTGATGAACTGAGCTGGCGTCTCACTTAAGCCAAAGATATGGATCCCTGCTAAAAACATGCAGGGATGACGAATACAGCCTGATCATTTGGCAATATTGTTTGAAATCAGCCAGTCCTCCAATTGAGACACCCATGATAACCAACTTATAACAATGCCTTTGAAATCAAGGCGGTGCCTATAAAACTAAAAGGTTATTCCGCCGCGGTAATAGTAGTTACTGTTAACGCTCTACTTGATTGATGAACTGAGCTGGCGTCTCACTTAAGCCAAAGATATGGATCCCTGCTAACAACATGCAGGGATGACGAATACAGCCTGATCATTTGGCAATATTGTTCGAAATCAGCCCGTCCTCCAATTGAGACACCCATGATCAAACCAACGACACCTAATTAATCCCCCCATGGTTAAACCAACAAATTTGAATAAACTCATTGAGCGTCTCGACAAAACTCATTGGTGTTTGTTTTATTTTGCAATGGCGAGTTCAAGGTTTGCAAACAATGTAGATGTACAAACGCTTAGCGTTGTGAGCGAAGCTCATGCTTTGTGCACGCAGGTCGTAGGTGAAAGAATTAAGTCATTCTTGGGTTTAAAAAAGTGCATGCTGTATTCTGCAGCGATGTTAAGTTTTTGGATGTTTGGCACGTGTAGCGTAATCTCTTCAGGGTAACCCTAATAAAAATATGGTTATTAACTAGCCAATTAAAAACACTTTTGGTAAAGTACCGCGCTCTTTTTTTGCTCTGGGATTACGCCCCAACTTCGCAAGGTAGTTAAATATGTCTAAACAATCGCCGACTGTGCAGTCAAACAACACAAAATTTGTAGTGTGCGCCTTATATAAATTTGTTTCATTAGAAAACTTTGAAGCGCTACGCCAACCCTTACTCCAGTTTATGGAGTCCAATAACATTAAAGGTACGTTACTGTTAGCCCATGAAGGGATAAACGGTACTGTGTCTGGTACCCGCGAAAGTATTGACGCCTTATTGGCTTGGTTAAATGCTGATGAGCGCCTTAACCCTATTTCTACTAAAGAATCTTTGGATGACACCCAGCCGTTTCATCGCACTAAAGTTAAACTCAAAAAAGAGATCGTTACGTTGGGCGTTGAAGGCATAGATCCGCTAAAAACAGTGGGGACTTATGTTAAACCTAAAGACTGGAATGCATTGATTTCTGACCCCGAAGTATTGCTGATTGATACGCGTAATGACTACGAAATAGAAATAGGGACTTTTCAAAATGCAGTCAACCCAAAAACCGATTCGTTTAGAGAGTTTCCGCAGTACGTTAAAGACAATCTTGATCCGGCCAAGCATAAAAAAGTGGCGATGTTCTGTACTGGTGGAATACGCTGTGAAAAATCAACTGCTTACATGAAAGAGCAGGGCTTTGATGAAGTGTTCCATCTTGAAGGCGGCATATTGCAATATTTAGAAGACGTGCCTAAAGATGACACTATGTGGGAGGGGGATTGTTTTGTGTTTGATAATCGAGTGGCGGTGAATCATGACTTAGAAAAAAGTGATTACGATCAATGTTATGCCTGCCGGCTACCCATCACCGAGGAAGATAAACTAAGCGATGTATTTGAAGCTGGTGTGAGTTGTCCTAAATGCCATGGCACACACAGTGAAGAACAAATTAAACGTTTTCGTGAACGAGAAAAACAGGTCAATTTGGCTAAAGAGCGTAACGAAGAACATTTAGGTTTAGAGGCTCGAAAAGCAATAAAATTGAGGCGCCAACAAAAAGGAGCGGCTCGTAGAGCACAACGAACCGCTTTAGGTAAATCGAACGGCTAGTTTACGCTACAGAATATCAATAGACACCTACTCCTAATACGGGGTAGACTTAAACTATTGAAACAAAGTTGAAAAGTTATGACTGATAAAAAATTAACACCAGAACAGATTGCTGAAGCCCGTAAAGAATTCGATTTTTTTGATGCCGATGGTAATGGCCAGATTGGACTTACAGAGTTTATTGAACTGTTAACGGTACTGTCACCAAAAACAAAAGCAAGTCATGTGGAAGAAGGATTTGGCTTAATTGATAAGAACCATGATGGCTCTATTGATTTTGATGAATTTTTGGTTTGGTGGCAACAATCTTGGTGGGAATATTAGTTCTTACAGATGTAAATATTGATTTTTAATTGGAAGCCCAAATAGCAGTATTTGGGCTTTTTTTATGAGCCTGAAATTTTTTCTTTATTTTAACGTACTCCATATTCACCTATTAAATGAGAGCAAATAAATTTATGACAGACACTCGTTATACGCCACCTAAGGTATGGACTTGGGATGAGGCTAGTGGCGGCCAATTCGCTAAAATCAATCGTCCAGTTTCTGGGGCTACCCATGATAAAGTCCTCCCTCAAGGGCAGCATCCATTTCAACTATATTCACTCGCCACACCTAATGGTGTGAAAGCGACCGTGATGTTAGAAGAGTTATTAGAGGCTGGTATTTCAGAGGCTGAATATGATGCTTACCTGATTAATATTGGTGAAGGTGATCAGTTCTCTTCGGGTTTTGTAGATGTTAACCCTAATTCTAAAATTCCGGCATTAGTTGATAAGTCTGGCGACAATAGTGTGAATGTATTTGAGTCCGCTTCAATTTTGGTGCATTTAGCAGAAAAGTTTGGTCGATTTTTACCCAAGCAAGGTAATGCTCGCACGCAAACCTTCAATTGGTTGTTTTGGGCGCAAGGCGCGGCCCCATTTTTAGGGGGAGGATTTGGTCATTTTTATGCGTACGCACCCGAAAAGTTTGAATACCCCATTAATCGTTACACAATGGAAGCTAAGCGCCAATTAGATGTGTTAGATAAACAATTAGCTAACAATACTTATATAGTCGGTGAAGACTATAGTATTGCTGATATGGCTATTTGGCCGTGGTACGGGGTGTTAGTTCGAGGCGGTTTATATGAAGCGGCTGAATTCTTACAAGTAAAAGACTATAAAAATGTACTACGTTGGGCTAATCAAGTGGCACAGCGCCCTGCCGTTAAGCGGGGCATAAAAGTCAATCGAGCTTGGGGTGAGTTAAGTGAGCAATTACATGAGCGACACGCTGCCAGTGACTTTGTTGAGCAAACACAAGATAAGCGCGAGGCAGCAAAATAGTGCATTGAATAACCCAGTTAACAACGCACCTAAAAAGTGCGTTTTTTACTTATCTGCATGATAACAGCGCTATACCTATCGTCCACTGCTAGGATTAGCTAATAAAAACAGTAGTTTGCGTTTTGGTTCGGATTTTGCAAAGAACTAAATGAATCAAGGTCAACGCTGACTTAAAATAAAAGATTCAACGGATAACGGCGTCCATCCACTCACTTGAGTTTTCAGGTGAGTGGATGGGCGCTTTTTTTTGTTTTAAAAACGTCAAGAACAGATAAACACATAAAAGAGGTGCGGTAATGTCCTATTTAGAACCAAGCGAATTTGCCACTAAAATGGTCGACGCGGGTGAACAAAAAATATTCATGTCTACCAAAGACACGTTAGTCAGAGCATTTATGGCAGGTGCCATACTTGCCTTAGCTGCATTTTTTGCCATCACAGTCATTATAAAAACAGGTAGTCCAATTCTTGGAGCTGTGCTTTTCCCCGTCGGTTTCATCATGCTCTATCTAATGAAGTTTGATTTGTTAACCGGCGTATTTACCTTAGTACCTTTAGCCGTTATTGATAAACGCCCAGGGTGTACCGTACAAGGTATGTTGCGCAATTGGGGGTTGGTGTTTTGTGGAAACTTTGCAGGGGCATTGACCACGGCATTTTTTGCATCTTTTATACTGACCTACGGTTATCAAATTGATGGCGGGGTCATCGCTGAAAAAGTGGCGTCAATTGGTGAATCTAGAACATTGGGTTATAAAGAGCAAGGTGTTGGCGGCTGGTTTACTATCTTCATTCGCGGCATGTTGTGTAACTGGATGGTTTCTATGGGCGTGGTGGGTGCTATGATTTCCACTTCTGCCGGTGCTAAAATTGCCGCTATGTGGATGCCTATCATGCTGTTCTTCTTCATGGTGTTCGAACACTCAATTGTGAATATGTTTTTGTTCCCATTCTCAATGATCATGGGTGGTGAGTTTGCTGTTTCTGATTACTTGATCTGGAATGAAATTCCAACAGCATTGGGTAACTTATTCGGTGGTTTCTTGTTGGTTGGGTTACCCATTTACCTTACTCACGTGCGTGAGTCTAAAGCTCGCAACGCTTAATGTTTATTTAACCAAGCTCTAAAAGCTTGCTGACTGTTAGTTATACGGTCAGCGAGCTTATTCTATTTATTATGAAATCTATATTAGTTAGGAGATACCAATGAATCGCAATGAAGTAACTGAACTTATAGTATTGCAAAAGCAAGTTAAGAACCTTACGTGGCCACAACTGGCTGCAGCGGTAGGGCAAAGTAAAGAGTGGACCACCGCAGCCTTATTGGGGCAAATGACCCTCACAAGTGAACAAGCTAATGCGGTAGGCGAACTATTGGAGTTGCCAGCGGCAGCTGTAGCACAGTTACAGGTTGTGCCTTATAAAGGTTCTTTGCCGACCGCGGTACCAACCGACCCACTTATTTATCGTTTTTACGAATTGATCAGTGTGTATGGCACCACATTTAAAGCACTGATCCATGAAGAGTTTGGCGATGGGATCATGAGTGCCATCGATTTTGATATGGACTTAAGCCGTAAAGAAGATCCCAAAGGCGATAGGGTAAAAATCACCATGACAGGTAAATTTCTGCCTTATAGAAGCTATTAATTTTATTGTCTTAGTCACTAAGGATCTCGCACCATGCCCAGTCAATTATCGGTAACGGTTGGTCAGTATTCTGATAAAGGCCGAAAGGCCGAAAATCAGGACTTTTGTGGCGTGATGGTGCCGAACGAGCCACAACTATCAACTAAGGGGATTGTGGCAGCTATAGCTGACGGGATCAGCAGTAGTAAAGTGAGTCATATTGCTAGTGAGTCGTCCGTAAGAAGCTTACTTGACGACTATTTTTGTACCTCAGAAACATGGTCGGCTAAAAAGTCGGCCATGCAAGTACTTAAAGCAAACAACACCTGTGTTGCATTCGCAAACCCAAAAAAGTGAACATCGCTTTGATAAAAACAAAGGGTATGTGTGCACCTTAAGCGCAGTCATAATTAAATCTACCACTGCCTATCTTTTTCATTTAGGTGACAGCCGAATTTATCATATTCGAAACGGTTCTCCTCAACAATTGACCGAAGATCATCGTACTTGGGTGTCGAGTGAGCAAAGTTACTTGAGCCGTGCCATGGGGATCTTTCCACAACTTGAGCTCGACTACTCGTCTCTAGCAATCGAAATTGATGACGTATTTATTTTAGCGACAGACGGAGTGTATGAGCATGTACCGATGGATATACTTCAAGCATTTATTCAAGAAAACTTGGATGATCTACATTCTGCAGCCAAATTAATTGGCGACTATGCCTACTCGAACGGCAGTACCGATAACCTGAGTGTGCAAATTGTGCGTGTTGACTCGCTCCCTAGTCAAGATGCACAAGAAAGGATCCAACAGTTAACAGAGCTGCCTTTTCCTCCAGCTTTAGCTATAAGAGCTGATTTTGACGGTTTTAAGATCCTTAGAAATATACATAGTACAAGTCGAAGCAGGGTATATTTAGCGGAAGAAATTCAACAGGGTGTTGGCAAACCTGTCGTGATTAAAACCCTATCTGTAGATTTGCAAGACGATGCTGCAAGTGTCGAGAGGTTTTTGCTAGAAGAATGGATAGCAAAAAGGATTAACAGCGCCCATGTAATGAAGCCTTGTATTCAAACCAGAAAAAGAGATTACCTGTATACGGCGTTTGAGTTTATTGAAGGACAAACACTCACACAATGGATGGTAGACAATCCCAAGCCTAGTTTACAAGCGGTACGGGAAATAGTGGGGCAAATTGCTAAGGGCTTACAAGCCTTTCACCGTTTAGAAATGATCCATCAAGATTTACGCCCCGAGAATATTATGATTGATAATTCAGGTGTGGTGAAAATCATTGACTTTGGTTCGACTAAAGTAGCTGGGTTAATGGAAATGACCAGTCCCATCGCTCAACAAAATATTTTAGGTACTGCCCAGTACACGGCGCCAGAATATTTCTTAGGTGAGGTAGGCGCACCGCGTTCAGATTTATTTTCACTTGCGGTAATCACCTACCAAATGCTAACCGGTAAATTACCTTTTGGTGCAGAAGTGGCTAAAACTCGCACTAAATCTGCGCAGGATAAGCTCAGATACCGAACCGCGTTACATGATGACAGAGAGATACCAGCTTGGGTAGACGATACGCTTAAAAAGGCGTTACAGCCCAATCCGCTAAAACGTTATCAAGAATTATCTGAATTTGTTTTTGATTTGAGTCAGCCCAGCCAGAGTTTTTTAAGTAAGAATAAACCGCCGCTTTTAGAACGGGATCCTGTTAAGTTTTGGCAGGGTATCAGTGCTATCTTGGTGGTGATCATCTTATTTTTACTATCCCACAAAAGTACTTGATTACATAACCTGAGTTCTGGATAAGAAGTATCGCGTGATCTAAACACTAGTTTACGCTAAGCAATATCAAATAATTCAATTGCTTAATATGTCTTTGTCTACATAACCTCAGCTAAATGTCACTCGGTAACGAAGTTGTTCGTGTATAGCAACGCGGATTGTTGTACCCAATAACGTGTTATTGCTAAACAATCCAACGCCGCTAGATACAAAAAGAGCGTTATCCAGAAGTTCGGCTTATCCAGGATTCAGGTTACATAGATGTTGCGGGTGCAGTTTACGTATAATCTACACCCATAACAAATATGAAAAAAGCCTCGTATCAACGAGGCCATTTGGGGTTTTTATACTTGTTAGAAAGTACCAGAAGGTTAGAACTTAGAGGCGTAATCCTCGTTTTCTTGCCAAACACGTAAAAAGTTTTTGCCTAGAATTTTAATGATATCTTCATCACTGTAATCTCTATCCAATAGCCCTTGCACCAAATTGGGGTAGGTTGAAACATCTTTCAGGTCAACAGGTAATGAGTCACCTACACCGTCATAATCTGAACCAATACCTACATGATCAATGCCTATTAACTCAACCACATGATCAATGTGATCCAATACACTGTCTAATGTCGCATAAGGCAGAGGGTTTTCTTTAACGTAGTTACCAGAGAAGCTCTTATAGGCTTCACTATCTTTGCCTAGCTTTTGTTCTGCGGCTTTAAAATCGGCCCCACGTTTTTTACTCCATGCATTGGCCCCTTTAGTGACAAAGGTTGAGCCAAAATTAATTTGAATTACGCCGCCATTCTTACCCAGCGCTTTAATCATTTTATCGTCCATATTACGTTCAAACCCTAGGGTAAATTTACGCAATGAAGAATGTGAAGCAATAACTGGGGTTTGACTGATTTCAATGGCTTGGTAAAAAGCATCGTCTGAGACATGGGAAATATCTACCAATATGCCCAGTTTGTTCATTTCGGCAATCAACTCTTTGCCAAATGGGCTAAGGCCTTTCCATTGGCGGCGTAGGTCGTAGCTTGAATCAGAAATGTGGTTGCTTTGAGAATGTGCCAAGGTGATGTAGCGGATCCCTCGCTTGTAAAAGTGCTGTAAGTTCGCTAAGTCGCCCTGGATAGGTGAACCATTTTCCATGCCCATCGGTAGAGAAATTAATCCTTTTGCAAACTGTTGTCTTACATCTTCTGGGCTACGGGCAATGGCAAATTTGTCTGGAGCTCTACCGACTATCGCTTCTACATAATCGATTAATTTGTCAGCTAACATGATTGATTGATCTGAATTGTCTAAAGTGGCTGGAATGTACACAGACATAAAAGGCGCATTTAGTCCGCCTTGCACCGCTCTAGGATAATCAAAATCACCATTCTTGGTTGCTTGAGTGACGTCTTCCCATTTTTTATTTATGCGATAAGGCACATCAATATGAGTGTCGACCAGAATATTTTCTTGAGCTAATTTTTTAGCTTTCTCGGTTACAGTAATAGCTTGAGACTGCGTGCTGGCCAGTACACTAATTGCCAAAGCGCAACTGGTTGTCATTTTTTTAAATAAACAAGGTTTCAAAACGGATGTCTCCTGCTAGTAGGGTTTTGACATGAGGGAAATTCCCCATTGATTTTCAGTCTATAGATCAGGCTGAAAAAGTAAATGTTCGATTGTTTGTCTAGCGGTAAGTTTTGCGTCTGTTTTCCCAAAAGACGTAACACTTGCCTAACAGAAACGCCTCAGCGGCTTTTGCCCTGTGCTGAGAGTCTTTCATGGGCTTGCTCCGCTCTTGCAGACGATACTTTGTGTAAAATCGTTGGATGCTTTTTGAGCGAGTATTAATCAATATGAACTGGACTGGGTCTCACTGGCTGACAAAGGCTGATTATGTTCAACTTTTTTTAACAATTTACTTTAGCCTATTGAATAATAATCCTAAGTCCCCAAATTAGTTGCACAGCGGTTATGTTTTCCTTAAATATGTGGCAAAACATAACTAACATTCACAAGTGAATACTTGGATTACTTTAAAATATAGAGAAAACTTCAATGACTACGAATTATGTTCCATTAGACAAAGAAAAACATAAAGCACTTCGCGTAAAATTAAGCAATGAATTTGCACATGCTAAAGATGCGCATTTAGCTGCAGCTTCTATTTTGGAATATGCACAAATTGCTAGTTGTATGCCAATCGTATTTATTACTGATCCAAAAAGTAACACTACTCATTCTGTCGCCATGCTAGGAATTGAGCAAGGCGTAAACTTGTTTATGAAAGACAACAAGTGGACAGGGCATGTTGTTCCTTTAAATGTTCAACGATACCCTTTTGACGTGCGCCCTGATGGCGACAAGTTAGGTGTCTACATTGACGAAAACTGTGACTTAGTGGGTGGCGAAGAAGGTGAGTTGTTGTTCACCGAAGAAGGGGGCCCAAGCCCGTATTTAGATAATCGTCAGAAACTTCTTTCTGAGCTTGCTAACAGTGAAATGGCCACGCAAAATTTCGTTAAGAAACTGATCGAACTTGACTTGTTAGATCCAATTGTCATTAATGCAAAATATGCGAATGGCTAGCAGCGCAACATTAATGGAATGAAGACCATTAATGAATCTCGCCTTAAAGCACTTAGCGACGAGACAATTCTTGAGCTACACAAAGCTGGATTCTTAGGCGCAATTTATGCGGTACTTATGTCTCTTGGTCAATTGAATCGTATTGTGCAGAATACTGCTGATAGTGAAAACCCAGTGCAAAACTTAAGACTACAAGTAGAAAAAGACGAAAAAGAAGACGCGCCAGCGCAATAACTTCTCTTCGTTAAAAAAGCCCACTATCAAGATTGATTAGTGGGCTTTTTTGTATTTGCTGGGCGCAATTTGCTTTGTTCTTGAGCGTATCTGATTATTCCATCGTTTGATCTCTTTGCAGTAGCGATAAAGCGGCTTCTTTAACCGATTTGCCCTGATATAGAACTTGGTAAATTTGCTCGCAGATGGGCATCTCCACTCCAACTTTGTTAGATAACACATGAACTTCTTTAGTGTTTTTATACCCCTCTACCACTTGGCCAATCTCGGCAATGGCATCTTCAATGCTCAGCCCACGTCCAAGGGCCAAACCAAAGCGTCGATTTCTAGATTGATTGTCTGTACAGGTTAGTACTAAATCCCCTAAACCAGACATACCCATAAAGGTACTTGGTTTCGCGCCAATTTTAACGCCTAACCGAGTAAGCTCTGCTAATCCTCGGGTTATTAGTGCTGTTCTGGCATTAGAGCCAAACCCTAAACCGTCTGCTAATCCAGCGCCTATGGCAATGACATTTTTAACTGCGCCACCTAGTTGAATACCAATAAAGTCATCGGTCCGATAAACTCTAAATGACTTAGCACAATGTAATTTGTTGGCAAACTCTTCTGCTAATTTTTCATCGGTCGAGCTGATAGAGATGGCGGTGGGTAAACCGGCTACCATTTCTTTTGCAAATGTGGGCCCTGAAAGTGCAGCAAGTGGAATATTGTCGCCCAATATTTCTACTGCGACTTCTTGAAGTAAGCGCCCAGTGTTAGGCTCTAACCCTTTGGTTGCCCAAATTAATCGGTGCTGGTCAGTGATAAAGGGCTTAATGAGAGTCAGTGTATCGGCAAAAGCATGGCTAGGCACGACCAGTAAAATATCTTGGTTATTGGCCAAAACTTTTTCAATGTCTGAATCAATCTCTAGCGCGTCGGGGAATCTAGAGCCGGGTAAGTATTTATCATTGGTTCTGGTGCTCGCCATGAGTTTGGCTTGCTGTGGATCTCTGCTCCAAAGAACAGTATCTATCTCGTTTCTAGCGAGGCAAAAAGCAAGGGCAGTGCCATAAGAGCCTGCCCCTAACACACAAACAGAGTTCATTTATATATGAACCAATTATGCGTCTAGTTTTTGTGGAGCTTGTTCTTTAGCTTGTTCAGCTCTTTGTTGCATGTACGCCGCAAAAATCTGATTGAAGTCTACTGGCGCTAGGTTTAACGGTGGGAAAGTACCACGGTTTACTAAGTTCGAGATTGTTTCTCTAGCATAAGGGAACAAAGTATTTGGACAAAAAGCGCCAATCATGTGAGCCATGTTTTGCTCAGGCATTTCGCTAATACTAAATACGCCAGCTTGTTGAACTTCACACAAAAACGCAGTTTCTTCACCAAGTTTCGCGGTCACTGTTACACTTAGCACGACTTCATACAGGTTTTCACCTAAAGGGGTGCTTTTAGTATCTAAGTCTAATTGTACTTCTGGTTTCCATTCTTTTTGGAAAATAGCAGGGGAATTAGGGGCTTCAAAAGAGATATCTTTAGTAAAGATTCTTTGAATATTAAATTGTGGACCTTGTGCCGCTTCTTGTGGAGCAGCTGCTTCATTTGGTTGATTTTCGTCAGCCATGGTATTTCCTTAAATGTATTGTGCGATTAAGCGAGTAGTGCGTCTAATTCTTTCTTTGCTTCTAAAGCAAACAAGTCATCGCAGCCGCCTATGTGTTGATTATCAATGAATATTTGTGGAACAGTATATCCGCCATTAGCTCTTTCGATCATGACATCACGCAATTCTGGATTTACATCAATTTCAATTTCATTAAATTTAACCTGCTTTTGCGTCAATAGTGCTTTGGCACGATGACAATAGGGGCAGTGCCCTTTTGTATAAATATCTACTTGGCTCATGTCTTTACCTGAAAAAGTTATCGGTTAAATGTTGCTTAAACACTACTTATTTATGGGCAGACTGGCAGCTTGCCATGCATTCATACCACCTTTTAAAACAGACACATTTTCGAAGCCTGCTTTAACCATCTGCGAGGCAGTACGTTTAGCTGTCATTCCCATTGCACAGACAACTATGATGGGTTTGCTTTTTAGTTTTTCAAGTGAGCTAAAGTCGGCTTTAGTGATTAATTCTGCTTTTATTTGCTGAGCGCCTAAAATATGACCTTTTTTGAAATCTGCAGCGGGTCTAACATCTAAAATATAGGCGTCTTCTTTATTTATCAGTAAGGTGGCTTCGTGAGTACTGAGCTCTTTCAATGAAGAAAGTTGGCTGGCTACTGTGGTGTAAATTATTGCTACGACAAGGGCTACAAATATTCCAGACAAAATATAATGATTTGTAACGAATTCTACCATTTGATCCATAACTAAGGGGTCCACTAAAAATATAACTTAAAAAAAGTGGGCAAAGTATATAGGTTTTGCAGTCAGAAACTAGCCCTTGATATTAAACATATGTACCGCAAAGAATAACTTATTGTTATCCATTTGGTTTTTTCAGGCTAATTGCAGATGACGAAGCAGGCGAGTAAGGATAAGATTAGCGGTAATAATCACCTCCTTAGCGACCATTGGATAGGAAATAGAATATGAGCGAAATGAAAAAGACCACAGCATTGATAATTTTAGATGGCTGGGGACACAGAGAAGACCAAGATAGCAATGCCATTGCTCACGCTAATACTCCTGTTTTAGATGATTTAGATAAAACCTGTACTCATACTTTGATATCAGGTTCTGGATTAGATGTTGGATTGCCGCCGGGGCAAATGGGTAATTCAGAAGTGGGCCACGTTAATTTAGGTGCGGGCAGAGTGGTATACCAAGATTTTACTCGCGTAACTAAAGCCATTGACGATGGAGAGTTTTTTGAAAACCCAGTTTTGCTTGAGCATCTAGATAACACTATTCGAGCCGATAAAGCCGTGCATGTGATGGGGTTGTTGTCTGCTGGTGGTGTGCATAGTCATATCGACCATATTTTTGCGATGATTAAAATGGCAGCAAAGCGGGGCGCTAAAAAGATTTATCTACACGGTTTTTTGGATGGCCGAGATACTGCCCCTCGTAGTGCTAAAGGACCCCTTGAGCAAGCGGATGCTGTATTTGCTGAATTAGGTTTTGGAAAAACAGCAACGGTAGTGGGTCGTTATTACGCCATGGATCGTGATGCACGTTGGGATAGAGTAGAAACTGCCTATAACTTGATCGCCAAAGCGCAAGGAAGCCAAACGGCTAACTCTGCTATTGAAGCATTAGAGGCGTCTTACCAAAGAGACGAAAACGACGAGTTTATGCAAGCAACAGTGATTGGCGACGCAGTGCCAATTGAAGATGGCGATGCAGTATTCTTTATGAATTTCAGAGCCGATCGCGCCCGTGAAATTAGTCGTCCTTTTGTGGAAAAAGACTTTGCTGATTTTGATAAAGGTGAACATATTGAATTAACTAAATTTGTTACCTTAACCCAATACGCAGAAAGCATTAAAGCGCCATGTGCTTTCCCACCGGTTGCGTTAACTAACGTGATGGGGGACTGGTTGGCACAGCATAATAAAACCCAACTGCGAATTTCTGAAACAGAAAAATACGCCCATGTGACGTTTTTTTATAGCGGTGGACGTGAAGACTTGTACGAAGGTGAAGAACGTATTTTAATCCCTTCTCCTAAAGTGGCCACCTATGATCTGCAACCCGAAATGAATTCTGCCGAACTAACTGACAAGTTAGTTGGAGCAATTGAGTCAGGTAAGTTTGATGCCATTATTTGTAACTACCCTAACGGTGACATGGTAGGTCATACAGGTAACTTTGACGCAGCGGTTAAGGCGGTTGAAGCTGTTGACGCATGTATTGCCAGGATCGTAGAAGCAATTAACAAGAATGGTGGAGATTGTTTGATCACGGCCGATCACGGGAATGCTGAGCAAATGCGCAACGAGTCTACGGGCCAAGCGCATACCGCCCATACTAGTGAACTGGTGCCTTTTATTCATGTAGGTAGTCGTAAAACTACTGCTCGTTCAGGGGGAACATTAAGTGATGTGGCGCCAACTATGCTGCATTTGATGGGCATGGAACAGCCTGCAGAAATGACCGGTAAACCTATTGTGACCTTGGATTAGTTTGATAGCTAATGTCCACAAAGGTAGTGACAAAAGGACAGCCAATGTTTGGTTGTCCTTTTTGTTCTCGATCTCGGCTATTTTATTGTCAGGCAATGTGTTGGCTCAAAGCCAAGATGATTTACAGAGTATTCAGCAACAAATTAAAAGCAAGCAAGCTGCGATTTACAAACAGTTGGCAGCGGCTAAAAAAATTCAAAATAACTTACAAAAAGAAGAATTAAAAATAGCTAGCACCGCTAAACAACTGAATCAGACACAAATTTCGTTAGCCAACATTCAGCAGCAACAAAAACAGTTGTTAGCGAAGCAGAAAGCCCATTTAGCTTCTATAGATAAACAAAAGTCAGCCTTGGCAAAACAAATTAAAAGTGCCTATATGACCGGTGATTATGACTTTGCTAAAATGTTACTCAATCAACAAAGTGCCGCTAATTTCGAACGCACTATTACTTATTATCAGTACTTGAATAAAGCTCGAAAATCGCAAATAGAGTTATTTAATGGTTTGGTTGAAGAATTGCAAATAGTCAACGCAGAATTAATTGAAAAACAACAAGAATTAGAAACCTTAAAAAAACGCCAATTGAGTCAGCAAAAAACGCTGACCACTCAACAAACCGCACGAGAAAAAACACTCAAGCAACTGCGGGCTTCAATTCAAAGCGACGAGTCGAAAGTCGCTCAGTTACAAATTAATGAAAAGAACCTAATTGATGCTATTGCCAAAGCCGCTGCGGCCGCTAAGGCCTTGGCAGAATCTAAAAAAACGGTGACCCTTGCTGGACTTAGTGCTCATAAAGGACGATTGATTAAGCCTGCTGAAGGTCGTTTGCGTAAAATGTTTGGACGATTGAGGCAAGGGCAAATTAAGTGGAAAGGCATTGTTATTTATGGCGAGGAAGGTAGTGCAGTGGTAGCTATTCACGATGCTAAAGTACTGTATTCTGATTGGCTGAGGGGCTTTGGATTGGTTACTGTACTCGATCATGGAAATGGTTACATGAGCCTATATGGCCATAATCAAGCCTTACTAAAACAAGCCGGTGACACAGTCAGAGCAGGTGAGTCAATTGCTTTGTTAGGCCAAAGTGGCG
Source organism: Paraglaciecola aquimarina (assembly GCF_032464635.1). Classification (NCBI taxonomy): domain Bacteria; kingdom Pseudomonadati; phylum Pseudomonadota; class Gammaproteobacteria; order Alteromonadales; family Alteromonadaceae; genus Paraglaciecola; species Paraglaciecola aquimarina. The sequence continues at coordinate 4,500,539 of NZ_JAWDIO010000002.1, read as the reverse complement.
GTCAAAGCCAACCCAATTTGTATTTTGAAATTAGGCACAAAGGTAAACCGATAAATCCTACCAGTTGGTTAAAGTAGATTGTAATGCTGACTCATCTATTTATAATCTGAGTACTAGCTAATTGTTTGTTATCAAAAATAATAATTACCAAAATGCGTTTAATTTTCTTAACTGTAGTCATTCTTTTTTGTAGTCCAATTAACGCTGCTCAGGTTTCATTAATTATTGATGATATGGGCAATAATAAACGGGATGCTCAAGCTTTTTCATTGCCAGCAGAAGTAACCTTTGCGATTTTGCCGAATAAGCCCTTATCGATCTCCTTTTTCAGAACGCGCCGCGTTACAGCACAGAGAAGTTATTTTGCACATGCCAATGGAATCTTTGGCCAGAGTAAAACAAGAGAAGGGCGTTTTACTCTCAACCATGCAACCCAGTGAAATAATCCAAACGCTCAAGCAGGCTTTAGCGACCGTTCCCAATGCCGTAGGAATGAATAACCATATGGGCAGCCGACTGACGCAATTGTCGTTACCAATGTCTGTGACCATGGAGTATTTGCACAAACGAGGTTTATATTTTGTTGACAGTAGAACGACTCGCTTTAGTAAGGCTGAACGTATAGCGACCAAGCTCGGTGTGGTAAATACTAAACGAAATGTGTTTATTGATCATATAGTGAAAGTGGCTGAAATTGATCTCCAGTTCCATCGGCTATTAGCGTTAGCAAAAAACATGGACACGCGGTGGGAATTGCCCACCCTCATGTTGAAACACTCGAGTATTTAGCGGCTAATTTGGGCAAACTAGCAGCCGAAGGTGTGTCATTAGTTAAAATAAGTGATGTTCTCTCTACTTCGTCAGAGCTCGCTTCTGTTCAAAATTCACAGGCAAGTGAGCCTGCACTTTAGGAATATAAAATGGCAGCAGCAAATTTACTCGCGCTTATTGATGATATCGCCACCATATTGGATGACGTTGCCGTTTTGTCTAAGGTTGCGGCAAAGAAAACCGCTGGTGTATTAGGTGATGACTTAGCCCTCAATGCTGAGCAGGTATCTGGAGTTAAAGCCGAACGGGAGCTGCCTGTTGTGTGGGCTGTGGCAAAAGGCTCTTTCTTAAATAAGTTGCTCCTTGTCCCATCAGCTTTGTTGATCAGCGCATTTTTACCTTGGTTAATTACAGTGCTGTTAGTGCTAGGAGGACTGTACTTATGTTTCGAAGGAGTGGAAAAATTAGCGCATAAGTTTTTGCATTCTAAACAACAGCGCGATGCTGAGCACGCAGAAAAACTAGCGGCGATTGCTGATCCAACAGTCAATTTAGTTGAGCTGGAAAAAGCAAAAATAAAAGGAGCGATCCGGACTGATTTTATTTTGTCAGCTGAAATTGTGGTAATCGTACTTGGCACGGTGCAGGCCGAACCTTTTATGACTCAAGTCACCGTTGTGTCGTTGATGGCGATTGCTATTACCGTTGGAGTGTATGGCTTAGTGGCGGGCATAGTGAAATTGGATGATGCAGGCTTGTACCTATTGAAAAAATCCATCACCGGATCATTTAGTCAGCTACAGCGTTCAGTAGGCCGAGGGTTATTGATTATTGCGCCTGTATTAATGAAAACGCTAGCAATAGTCGGTACTGCAGCTATGTTCTTAGTCGGTGGCGGGATTATTGTTCATAGTATTCCCCTTATTCATCATGCAATCGAACCTTTACTTAAACAGTTTGAAGCTATCTCGGTTGTGTCTGCAGTGGCTCCTATTTTATTGGAAGGAGTAATAGGGGTGATTGCTGGCAGTGTCGTCTTACTAATTGTGACGAGTGCTATTAAGTTGTTTAAATCTGGTCGGTAAAAGAGCAGATAATTTTGATGGCAATTAGTCAACTTAGCGTGTGTTATTGCCTAGCATCTTCACTAAAAGCCAGTATTGATATATTACCCTTAAGCAAACTTCTCCTAAAGGAATGCCTAAGGCATGTTGCAATGGTTTTCACTATTGCCGAGGCATTATTCTCAGCCGCAAAACTGAGGATTGTCCAAAAAAGCAGACTGCAGGTTGGCAAAGGCGCCTAATATGGCGAGGTAAAATGTAGTTTTGCGCTTTCACAAGCACAAAAATTAAATAATTTTCTTGATTAACCCTTGAAATGTTATATTATAACGCTCCTAATTTTTAAGGTAACGTTCATGCGCGCAATAGAAGATAAATCACTTTTTGATAAACTAGGCATTTGGGCCTCTAGTTTGTGTGCCCTGCATTGTTTGGTGTTGCCAATTCTTATTCCTTTGGTGCCTCTTATCGGCGCGAGTTTTTTTGCTCAAGATTGGTTTGAGAGAATTATTCTGTCAACGTCAATGATTGTTGGTTTTTGGGCTTTATTTTCTGGCTTTTATCGTTATCACAGACAGATATACCCTCTATATAGTTTAGCGTTAGGCGGCTTGATTTATTGGAACAAGGATATATTAGGCGAGCAATACGAACCTTTTACTATTGCGGTTGGTGCGTTTCTCATTATCGCCGCTCATGTGACTAATTTGAAGTTATGTAAAAGCTGTCATAGTTGTGAATCAGACTCTGATTCAGGCTCAGGTTGTGCTAGTTAAGCATATTTTAGCCTGTTAGACCTCGTCATTTATCGTAAAATATAGTACTTAGCTACTCACTAAAATTTAAGATACCCATCTAGGCAATAGTCAAACTGCATGAAATACTTGCTATTTATTCATGCTAAGTGCTACTAAAAATCCACAAATTAACTGACAGGCACCCCTGTTAGCAGGGATCCAAATTCCCCAACCCTTGTCATCCCTGCATGCTGTTAGCAGGGATCCAAAATGTCGAATAGTTGAAAGTAACGACAACAGCAAAAAGCAAAACCGATCCCGGCTAAAAAGCACACCGGAATGACAGAGGTGGAGACTACCGGAATGACAAAGATGAAGACTACGGGAATGACAGTTAAAAACCCTGTCATCCCAGCATACTGTTAGCAGGGATCCAAGATTTTTATGGGTGTCTTAATTGGCTTTTTATGGGTGTCTTAATTGGCTTCTTTTAGCCAAGGTAACATGGATAAGATAAATTCATCTATTTCTTCGGGTTGATCTTTTTGATAGCAGTAAACACGAATTCCAAAATTACCAGCATGAGCTGCTTTGCATAATGTAAACTTTGTTCAATGGTAAATACTGTTGTTAGATTCGCACAGTAGTTCGCTTCAATTTTAGCAAACTCTTCGGATACATTGGTTAGAATTGACGCGTTATGGGCAGACAACTCTAATTGAGTTTTAACCAAAAAGCAGCCGCAATAGTCTTTCGCTTTTGCTTCTTCAAATAAATTCGCTAGTATCGATTTGATACCTTCAAGTACGCTTGAGCTGTGTTTTATCCTGTTATTTACATTATCAATAGTGGTCGCAGCGTAGCGACTAAGAGCAAGCAAATATAGCCCTTCTTTGCTTTCGAACTCTCGGTACAAGCTACCCGGGCGCAGTCCAGTGGCTTGCAGCAATTGCTGCATAGAAGTTCCGTGGTAACCGTACTGCCAAAATGTGTTGATCGCCTGCTCAAGTACTACATCTGCATCAAATTTTTTAGTTGCCATTATGCTCATTACTCTATTGATTACAGAAGTCATTTAATAACATTTTGAATGACTATTCAAATTAATATTGACAACAGCCTGCGAGTTAAATAATATTTTGAACGTTCATTCAAAATATTATTTAACCTTAAAGGAAATGACATGAATCTTAAAGAGCAATTGACCGAAGTGCGAGAAGCATCGGCTAGAAACATTCCTACTGATAAACTCTCTGTTATGCTCGCTGAAACTGAGATCCTAAAAGCAAGAGAGCTTGAGAAATACGCTCCTAAAGTGGGTGACGTTTTTCCTAGATTCGCTCTTACAGACCAACTAGGTAATGAAGTCAGTCTCTCAGAAAAGCTATCCCATGGGCCTGTGGTTCTGACGTTTTATCGTGGTGGATGGTGTCCATATTGCAACCTAGAGTTGCGTGCATATCAAAGCGTTCTTGATGAAATAAAAGCACAGGGCGCTAGTCTATTAGCCATTACTCCAGAGTTACCTGACGCGTCGCTCACAACGGCTGAAAAGAATGCGTTAACCTTCTCTGTCTTATCTGATCCTAACTCGAAGTTTTCTAAAACCTTAGGCTTAGTTTTCACCTTAGCTGATTCACTTAAACCTATTTACAGTAGTTTTAATATTGAGCTAGAAGCTCACAACGGCAAGGGCGTTTTCGAGTTACCACTGGCGGCGACCTATGTTATCGATCAAGCTGGCAAAATTGTATTTGCGGATGTAAATGCCGATTACACTCAACGAGCAGAGCCAAGAGATGTTGTTGAATCTCTTAAGAAAATTTGCAAATAACTAAGAGGGCTCTTCAAAATGACTCATTCATTCAAATTATTAGTATCAACTGCCATAATTGCGATTAGTGCATTGAATTTCAGTGTCGCAGCTGCAGATCAAATGGGTCAACTAGAAGTGGTTGCCAAACTTAATGCTGATACTCCTCCTGATAACATTGCCATTGGCTCAGATGGCAGGATTTTTCTAAGTATTCATGAGTTTTACAATAAATCTTTGCGATTAGTTGAGTTACTACCTAATGGCGTGACGAAACCATACCCAAATAAAGAATGGGCGTATGCACCTCAAAGCGGTAAACCTTAAGTGGTCTTTATGGTGTTCTTGGGCTAAATGTCGACTCCAATGGTATTCTATGGTTGCTAGACACATCTGGGCCTGAGAATGCTGGTCGACTAGTGGCATGGAACACCAATACTGAGCAGTTGCATAAGATTATTTACTTAGCTAAACCGATGATTACAAACTCAAGCTTTCTAAATGACTTGGCAGTAGATAGCAAGAACAATGCAATATACATTGCCGATACGGGTACTAGTTCAATTATTGTGGTTGACTTAGAATCAGGCGTTGTTCGTCGTGTATTGAAAGAATCGAAATCGACTAAAGCCGAAAACATTAATATGATCATTGATGATCAAACCGTTTATCTAAATGGCCAACCAGTTCGTATGGGTATTAACCCAATCACAATCGATAGTAACTTCGAGTATCTGTATTTTGGCGCGATGTCTGGTACGAGCCTATACAGAATTGAGACGAAAGCACTATTAGACGTAACTTTAACAGAGCAAGAGTTAGAAAAAAATGTTCAACGCTATGGTGATAAACCAATTTCTGACGGTATAACAATTGACCAATCTGGCAATGTATACATTACTTCCATTACAAAGAATGCAATTGGTTTTACAAAGCAGGATGGTCGCTATAATACACTTATTCAGCGTGAAGATTTGTCATGGCCTGATGGACTAGCGGTCGGCCCAGATAATTACATTTACGCAACCATAAATGAGCTACATCGCTCTCCGGTTTTGAATAATGGAAAAGACGGTACGCGAGGTGAATTCAAAATTGTTCGCTTTAAGGCTCTGTCTGATGCAAAAATTGGACGATAGCCCCCGTCATCCCTGCATGCTGTTAGCAGGGATCCATAATGCCGAATAGTTGAAAGTAACGACAACAGCAAAAAGCAAACCGATTCCGGCTAAAAAGCACACCGGAATGACAAAGATGATGACTACGGGAATGACAGTTAAAAAACCGTCATCCCTGCATGTTGTTAGCAGGTATCCAAAATGTCGAATAGTTGAAAGTAACGACAACAGTAAAAAGCAAACCGATTCCGGCTAAAAAGCATACCGGAATGACGAGATTGGAGCGAAACGGATTCCGGCTCATACGTCATCCCTGCATGTTGTTAGCAGGGATCCAAATACCCCAACCCCGTCATCCCTGCATGCTGTTAGCAGGGATCCAAAATGTCGAATAGTTGAAAGTAACGACAACAGCAAAAAGCAAAACCGATTCCGGCTAAAAAGCACACCGGAATGACGAGATTGGAGCAAAGCTGGTTTCGACTAAAAAGCACACCGGAATGACGAGATTGGAGCAAAGCTGGTTTCGGCTAAAAAACACACCGGAATGACAAAGATGATGACTACGGGAATGACAGTTAAAAAACCGTCATCCCTGCATGCAGTTAGCAGGGATCCATAATGCCGAATAGTTGAAAGTAACGACAACAGTAAAAAGCAAACCGATTCCGGCTAAAAAGCACACCGGAATGACGAGGTTGGAGCAAAGCTGGTTTCGGCTAAAAAGCATACCGGAATGACAAAGGTGGAGACGACAGGAATAACAGTTAAAAACCCCCGTCATCCCTGTATGCTGTTAGCAGGGATCCAAATACTCCAACCCCCGTCATCCCTGCATGCTGTTAGCAGGGAACCATAGTGCCGAATGGGGGCTATGTACGTAGTATTTGTAAGCTACGCTGTGGCGAGTTGCTGAATACTCCATCGACCTGCCACTCTTTTAGCTGGAGTAGCTCTTTTGGTTCATCCACCGTATAGACCATTATTTTTAGGCCTCTTCGCTTGGCATCTTGAACAAAGTGTTGATCTAGGCAAGTCATGTCTACATTCACCGAGTAGGCGTTAAGTGATTGAGCAAAGGCGGCGTATTCGACTGGTTTACTGGCCGTCAGTGCGGCTATTTTTATATGAGGAGCCAATTGTTGAGTTGCCAATAAAAGATGGTGGTCGAAAGACGATATAATAAATTGCTCAGCGGTAAAATTGAGGGATTGAATCGCTTGATCGATGATGTCGTGCAGTAACGCTACGTCGGTTATGCGTTTCAGTTCTAGATTGACTAAACAGCGTCCGTTAATCGCCTCAAGTAGTTGCCACAGGGTAGGGATGTTTTGGCCTTGTCCTGCGTCTAAAGCTTGTAGTTCAGATAGGCTATAATCCTTTAGTAGGCCCGTGCCATTGGTGCGCCTAGACATCTCTCGATCATGGAAAACAATAAACTCTTGGTCAACTTGTTGGATGTCTACTTCAATGCCATCAGCTTGTTGTTTGAGGGCTTCTTCAATGGCCGCAAGTGTGTTTTCTGGGGCGTCCGCACTGGCACCCCTATGAGCAAAAACTAACATGTCAGACTCTCTTGGTTTATTTACCGTGAAGTTTTTGAGCGTTGTAAGTTTCGTATATTGCAGCAGAAATAATCATTAATCCACCAACAAATGTTTCGTAAGGTAGGTTGTTCTTGTAAAATCATAATGGCCATGATGGTTCCCCAAAGAGGCTGCATACAGGCAACAAGAGAGAATGTTTTGGCTCGTAAATGTCGTAAGCTCGCAGCAATGAGGGCGTGAGGTACCGCTGTGAGTAATGTTCCTAAAACAAATAGCCAAATGTAGGTGTGTTGATCTGCGCTAAATAGCTGGTCCGAGGAAAAAAAGCTCAAACATACAAATATGACTAAGGTTTGATAAGCCATAGCATGAGCCCCAGAATAATGAGAAAAGTGTTTTCTATGGATCAGGTTGCGCAATGCATACAAAATCGCAGATACTATCCCTAAACCTATTCCCAACGTGATGTCGTTACTTAGAGAAGCTTCTGGAATGATTAAGCCTATACCAGACAACACTACTAAAGCACTGATGATATCTTGCCAAACTAGGCGTATACGTTCAAAAAAGGGTTCTAACAATACAGTTATCACCGGAAAGGTAAATAAGGCAATCATACCCACAGACACTGATGAGTATTGCATCGCTGCAAAGTAAGTAACCCAATGAGCAGTCATTAATAGACCTAATATTAAGGCAACCATGTAATCTTTGGCACTATATAACGATAATCGGCGACCGGTAAGTTTGACGATAGCGACTAACATTAAACAAGCGACAATCGAACGGCCGAAGGTAATATCTATGGCAGACAAAGGAATGATCTTAGAGAAAAGCCCCGTAGCCCCCAGCATTACGACAGTAAAGTGAAGCGAGATCAGGCTCTTTTTAACAGGATCCACAGGTTATTTCGATATCGAAGCAAAAACGTCGCCAAGGCGCGTGACGTCTCCAGCACTTAAGTCTGCAAATTCAATACTAGAAGATTCAAAACAAGCAACAATGGTAGAGCCAAGCTTGAAGCGACCCATTTCTTCGCCTTTTTTGATGAACACTGAATTGTCTCCCTCCGTTGGGTAAGTCCAGTGTTGTACATTTTTACCAGCCGGTGGGGAAACGGTTCCAGCCCAAGTTGTTTCAATGCTGGCAACAATTGTTGCGCCCACCAATACCATGGCGAATTTGCCAACTGGGGTATCAAAAATGGCGACAACACGTTCGTTTCTGGCAAATAAACCAGGTACTCGTTCGGCTGTTAGTGGGCTAACCGAAAACAATTCTCCGGGCACGTAAATCATGTCGGTTAATTGTCCGTCGATTGGCATATGAATGCGGTGATAATCTTTAGGAGATAAATAAATAGTCGCGAACTTGCCATTTAAATAGGGCTGTGCAATTTCAGGTTTTCCACCTAACAATGACGTTAAGCTGTAGTCATGACCTTTGGCTTGGAAAATAGCATCATGCTTTATGTCTCCCAATTGACTGACTGCGCCATCTACCGGTAAAGCAAGTTTGTCTTGCTCGGCACAAATAGTTCTTGCATCGGGATGCAACTCTCGGGTGAAAAATTCATTGAATGATTTGTAAGCTTCAGGGTTGGGCTCGAGCGCTTCTGACATATCCACTTTATATTGTTTAATAAAAAGTTTGATTAACGCTGTAGTGACTGCGCCCGCTTCTGCCGCCGCTAAGCAGCCTACCAATCTAGAGATTAGATGTTTAGGCATAATGTATTGCAATGCAATTTTAAGAGAATCCAACAAGATAAAATTCCTGATTACTATATTTACCGTGCAGAATTGTACCTCAATAAAAGTACATATGTGATTTAAGCTAAGTTCAACTAGCTATATGCTAGTCGTATATTTTTGGATAAATTATCGCTAGGTCTTTACTGGGTGTTAACGGCTGAATGCTCAGCCGCCTTTTATATGGGCCGGGCGTAACTCGTCCATATTTGCCAATATTTTGTGGTAACTTTGGTATCTTTTTTCGCTTATCTTTCCTTGCTGAACGGCTTCTTTTAGTCGACAGCTAGGATCATCACCATGTTTGCAGTCTCTAAACTTGCAGCTTCCTAAATACTCTCTAAATTCTTTAAAGCCATTTGTAAGCCGTTCTACGGGTAGGTGCCATAAAGCAAATTCTCGCACTCCTGGTGAGTCGATTAAATCGCCGCCAGCTGGGAAATGCAATAACTTGGCGGTGGTGGTGGTGTGCTGACCTAAGCCTGAGTTGTCGGAAATGTCGCCGATGATTTCGTCTGCTTCGGGCAATAATGCATTAATTAAGCTTGATTTACCAACGCCTGATTGGCCAACAAACACGCTTACCTTGTCTTTTAAACAAGCTGCTAATTGATCGACACCCGTAAGGGTTTTGCAGCTGGTGTAGACAATTTGATAGCCTATATCACGATAGATATTAAGCTGTTCTTCAACTTCTGCTCGTTGAGTATCGTCCAGCAATTCAACTTTATTAAGCAGCAAAACGGGTGTGATTTCTACATCTTCTGAGGCCACTAAATATCTGTCGATAATATTCAAAGACAAACTGGGTATAACCGAACTGACAATAATGATTTGATCAATATTAGCGGCTACCGGTTTGACGCCATCATAAAAATCAGGGCGAGTTAGCACGGACTTTCGATCTTCTACAGCTTCAATGATTCCACTTATCGTCAAAGTTTGGTCTTTACCTGGACGGAACAATACTCGATCACCACATACTACACTGGTGATGGTGCGCCTCATGTGACATCGGTGAATGGTGGAGAATTGGTCTTCAACATCTGCATGTTTTCCAAACCGACCTATCACTCTGCCGCTTTGTTGTTCGGCGAATTGATCATCTGCTAAATCCGATGTTTTTTGACGATTCGACAGACGTTTAGAGCGGTTTTCTGAAACCTGACGTTTCTGGCGGTTCGTTAATTTTGGTTTTTTGGCCACGTTTACCTGTAGAGCTTGTTGCATTTTCTAGTATCATGGTAACGTTTGCTGAGTTTTATACCAAATAGTATTGGCAATTCTTTTTATCGTTAGTCTTAGGAGTCACAATGTCGGTTAGTAGCGAAAATCTGGTTTGGATTGATATGGAAATGACAGGTCTAGAGCCTGAAACCGATGTAGTGCTTGAGATAGCGACTATTGTTACGGACAAAGACCTGAATATTATCGCTGAAGGACCGGTATTGGCGATACACCAATCTGATGACGTTTTAGACAATATGAGTCAATGGTGCATCGACGTGCATGGTAAAACAGGTTTAACCGCTCGTTGTAAAGCCAGTGCAGTCACTGAGCAGCAAGCAGTACAACAGACTATCGCCTTTTTACAACAATATGTGCCTAAAGGTGCGTCCCCTTTGTGCGGTAATACCATTGGTCAAGATCGGCGCTTTTTAGTGAAATACATGTCTGAATTAGAAGGCTATTTCCATTATCGAAATATTGATGTCAGTAGTATCAAAGAACTAGTGCGCCGTTGGAAACCAGAATTACTCGATGGCTTTGAAAAGAAAGGTGTGCATTTGGCCTTAGATGATATTCGCGAGTCTATTGCCGAACTAGTATATTTTCGAGAACATGTGTTTGTAATTTAATCGAACTGTGTTGAATGTTTAAACAAAAGCTCTCTTTGTAAAAAAAATTATTAAAAAAATCCATTTTTTGCTTGCATAGCCCCATAGTTTTTGTAAAATGCGCCTCCGTTTTAGACATGCACTGTTTGAAACGCGATGTGAATTTTAGTTGCTATCAAAGCAATCAAAAAAGTGCATCAATATAAATTTATGCGGGAATAGCTCAGTGGTAGAGCACAACCTTGCCAAGGTTGGGGTCGCGAGTTCGAATCTCGTTTCCCGCTCCAAATTTATAGCCTCAGATTCAACCTAAATCTACTCGTTATATCTTCATTTTTTATTTTAGCTAGTGCCCACTAAAATTGGACAGATTTGCTTTTTGGCCTTTTAGCATGCAAACTCAACTGGTCTAACCAGGAGTATGTATGTTGCGATCACACCCCGACTCAACAGTAAAATCAAAAGTACAAGTGAATCCCTTACGCAATTTTGTTCATTTCGCTAATCGTAGGCCGGCTTGGTTAAGTTCGTGGCTACTCACCAAAGTCTTTCGTTACAAAGTCAAATTGGCTGGCACGACAGGCATTGAAGTGTTGCATACAGACGGTAAAACAGTGACGTATCGACAAAAAAATTACCGTAAAGCACAAAATCATATTGGCAGCGTGCATGCGGCTGCCACCGCATTGCTAGCCGAATCGAGTACTGGCTTTATTGTCGGCATCAACCTACCTTGGTGATAAATTACCTTTAATTAAAAGCATGCATTTAGATTATGTGAAACGCTCCACAGGCGATATGACAGCGGTAGCGAGTTTAACTGATGAGCAAATTCACTTAATGCAAACCACCGATAAAGGTGAAACCTGTGTTGCAGTCAAAGTGACAGATGCCACTGGCGTCGAGCCTGTAATTTGTCAAATGATTTGGGCATGGGTCGCGAAAAAGGTTAGGCCGTAACCAATCACAAAAAATTCATGCAAATAATATTGACAGATTTTCATTTTAAATTATAAATCAATTTAGAGCCTGACTCTTACGCAGGCTCAGTCAGTGTATTTAGTTAATTAATATTTGTGAGATTAGTGATGGCAAAACCTAGCAGAGACGCGTTAGTCGCTCGACTATTTGCAGACCCTAAAAATTACCCCTATGGATTTTCCCGTTCTGGAGATTTTTCAATTGCCGAAAGCAAAGCTTTAGCAGAGTTAGGCTGTCTTATTGCTGCTTTAGTTGATGGTCTGATAGAGCCCCAGACGGATGAAGAGCAAGGGCTGTTAGCGGCCGCGTTTGCTAAAAAGGAGCCAGAGACCGTTGCCGAAAAAGCGTGGGTTAAATATCAAAAACGGATTAATCGACCTAAATTGGGGGGGATTTATGGATCTAGTCGAGTGGTAACAGATGATGATGCGGTTGAGCCAGAAGATGATATTCAAATTGAGTTAGACAACGATTGATAAAAATGACACGCAATCATGCAACGCTGCAGACAATATAACTGTGACGATCTCTTAAGGATAAAACACATTATCTGCTAACTTATTATTGGTTTTATACCTCACTCTAGCGTGAGTTTCAGTCGCCGCAATTTTTTGCGGCTTTTTTGTGTCTTAAAAGTAGGGTGGTGAGATATCCTAAAATATTAACTTAAAAATAACAATATTGGGATGTTTATCCTAATTTAGTTCTTTATTTGGATAAAAATCTCACTTATTGCGCGTTAAGTGTTTATTCTTCCTAACTGGTCACGTATAGTGCCGACATTAATTTTAAATCACTAATTTCTGGAGAGTTACTAATGGAAATGATGTCAGGCGCTGCGATGGTAGTTCGAGCGCTAAAAGATGCTGGCGTTAAACACGTTTTCGGGTACCCAGGTGGTTCTGTACTTGATATTTACGATGCGCTATATGTTCAGGACGACGTAGAACATGTATTGGTAAGACACGAACAAGCGGCTGCACATATGGCAGACGGGTATGCTCGTTCTACAGGCAAAACAGGTACAGTATTGGTCACCTCAGGCCCTGAGTGCGACTAATACTATAACTGGCATTGCCACCGCTTATATGGATTCGATTCCAATGGTGGTGCTTTCTGGGCAAGTTCCTACTATGCATATTGGCGAAGACGCTTTCCAAGAAACAGATATGATTGGGTGTTCACGTCCTATCGTGAAACACAGCTTTTTAGTGAAACGAGCTGAAGATATTCCAATGGCAATTGCTAAGGCGTATCACATTGCTAATTCGGGACGACCTGGTCCGGTGGTAATTGATTTACCTAAAGATATTGTTAACCCACTGGAAAGTCACCCTTATGTTTTTCCAGATACGGTGCAAATGCGTTCTTATAACCCAACGCTAAAAGGCCATAATAAGCAAATTAGAAAAGCGATTGAAACCATCAAGGCGGCGAAGCAACCTGTCCTTTATATTGGTGGCGGAGTCATCGCCAGTGAGTCGAGCGAAAAAGTTACACAATTTGCTGAGTTACTAGCTTGTCCTGTCACTTCTACTTTGATGGGATTGGGTGCAGTATCAGGTACTCATGAACAATTTGTTGGCATGTTAGGTATGCATGGCACATTCGAAGCGAACAAAACAATGCACAATGCCGATTGTATTATCGCCTTAGGTGCTCGCTTCGATGACCGGGTAACAAATAATGTCGCTAAGTTCTGTCCAAATGCCACGATCGTGCATGTTGATATTGATCCAACTTCTATCTCTAAAACAGTAGCGGCACATATTCCAGTTGTTGGTTCAATCGATACCGTATTAGAGCAATTCTTTGAAAAACTGGAAGGTTTCGATACTGCAGCACAAAAAGAAAGCTTGTCTGATTGGTGGCAGCAAATCGCTCAATGGCGTGACAAAAAGTGCTTGGATTACAAATTAGATGATAAACAAATTAAGCCGCAACAAGTGGTTCAGTCTTTGTATAAGCATACTAATGGCGATGCGTTTATTACCTCTGATGTAGGTCAGCATCAAATGTTTGCTGCTTTATATTATCCATTTTCGAAACCTAGACGTTGGATCAATTCAGGTGGTGCTGGCACCATGGGCTTTGGTTTTCCTGCTGCCATGGGTGTACAAATGGCGCATCCAGAGGCCGTTGTTGCTTGTGTTACAGGTGATGGCAGTATTCAGATGAATATCCAAGAATTAGCGACATGTTTACAATACAACATACCAGTAAAAATTATCTCTATTAACAACCGTGCTTTAGGTATGGTACGTCAATGGCAAGACATGATTTATAAAGGTCGTCATTCTCATTCTTATATGGATTCTTTGCCTGATTTCGTAAAATTAGCTGAAGCATACGGACATATTGGGATCCGAGTAGACAAACCAGAAGAATTAGATGACGCAATGGCTCGCTGTTTTGCAGAGAAAGATCGTCTGGTGTTTATGGATATTCGCGTAGATCAAAATGAACATGTATATCCAATGCAAATAAAATACGGTGCGATGGATGATATGCGATTAAGTAAGACGGAGCGTACCTAATGAGAAGAATATTATCTGTATTAATGGAAAACGAACCGGGCGCGTTATCACGTTTAGTTGGTGTTTTCTCACAACGCGGTTATAACGTTGACTCATTAAGTGTGGCACCCACCGATGATAAAAGCCTTTCACGCTTAACTATTGTTACTGAAGCTGACGATAAAGTAATTGAACAAATTACTAAGCAAGTGAATAAGTTGATTGATGTGCTCAAAGTGATTGATTTGTCTGATGGCATGCATGTTGAACGTGAACTTATGCTAATTAAAGTTGCGACTCGCTCAGACTCAGTGCGTGCAGAGGTGAAACGTAACGTTGATATATTCAGAGCTCAGATTGTAGATGTAGACACGGCTAACTATACGATCCAAGTTACAGGTACCAGTGATAAACTAGATGGTTTTGCGCATGCAATTAGCCAAAGTACTGAGATTATTGAAGTCTCAAGATCTGGTGTTTGTGGATTAGCTAGGGGTGAAAAAGCGCTACGTTTGTAATATTTTGATTGAACTAAATCATTATACTAAAAAGCCCTGCGGGGCTTTTTTTATGGGTGATCAATACTCTTCATAAATTTGTATGCTCATCTTTGAGTCATCTACCTGAATTTTGCAAGGAATTGGTCGTGTAGATAACCCAAAATAATCGTCTATTCATTTATTTCCTAACCAAAAATCACTATTTGTAATTGTTTCTGTAATTAAATTACAGAATTTTTATATCTTTATGGTCTATGTTTATTTCTTTTGGGAATGTTGAAAATAAATAAATCGATAAAAATCAATGGGTAAGGTTTTTGTGAGGTGGTAAATTAATTGCTTTACAATTGGTTAATTTATTGCAACAGAAAAAAAACAACATAATTCTGTAATTTAATTACACTTACTTCATCGAGTTGAGAAAATACGCTCTACCAAATTTATTTTATTTTATTTTAATCTATGAAGGTGTTGTTATGAAAACTATATTATTATCTGCTGTTGTGGTTTTTACTGCTTCTATGTCACTTACTGCTAATGCTGGGATGAAGTTTGTTGGTGAAACAAAATATGCTTCTTTGTGTGAAGCGGCTGCTACCAATAATACTCAAATGTTGAAGCAAAGTGTTAGACAGCATGCCTCTGAATTTGGCTTTTCTAATAAGCAAATGTTGAGAGTTATCGCTGAAGAAAATAACTTCCAATGTTCTGGTAAAGGCTTGGTAGAGTTTTCAGAAATGAAAGGCTCTGTTGATGTGGCTAACTATTTAACGTCTACTGATTCTCAATCAACGCCAGAAGTTCAACAGGCTTCTAGCAAGTATAAATTTGTTGGAGATAGTGAATTTGCAAGCTTCTGTAAATCAGCGATCAACAATGACTTGGGGCAATTTAAACGAGCGTTAAGTCGACAAGTAGGTAACATTGCTTCTTCTCGACAAAAAGTGCTAGACATAGCACTTGAAGGAAATAATATTTCTTGTGGCGGTGTTAGCTTAACTGAGTTTTTTGAGCAAAATAATGCGACGAATGTTCTAGAGTATATTACGCAGTAATATTCCGGTTACAGAACGTAAAAGAAACACCCACAAACAGCCTAAGGGCTGTTTGTTTTTTTACCAAACTAACTCTTTAAAGTGTTTGCGGCACATAGATTCGTATCTATCATTGCCCCCCACCTCAACCTGCTCACCTTCTTTAGCGGCTACGCCATTTTCATCTAGTCTGACTACAAATGTTGCTTTTCTACCACAATGACAGACAGTTTTGAGTTCTATCAATTTATCGGCCCATGCCAATAAATAACGGCTTCCCTCAAAGGTCTCGGCTAGAAAATCGGTACGTAAGCCATAGGCTAGTACGGGGATATCCAAGTCATCCACTACACATACAAGATCTTGTACTTGTTTTTTGGTCAAAAATTGCGCTTCGTCAAAAAACAAACAATCAAGTGGTTGTTGTTCATTCATTGTTGTTATTGTGGCTAATAAATCGCTTTGCGGGGTGAACAGTTCTGCATCGGCTTTCAGTCCAATCCGAGAAGCGACTTTACCTTGACCGTATCTATCGTCTAACGCAGCAGTAAAGATAGCCGCTCGCATACCACGCTCTGCATAGTTATAGGCTGATTGTAATAGTGAAGTAGATTTTCCCGCGTTCATCGCAGAGTAGTAAAAGTAAAGCTGGGCCATATGGTGTTCTCGTTAACAGACGTTGTGAAGATTAACTGACTTTGAACAGGCAAGTTTTGCAGCCGAGCCGTTCTCCAATATTAGTTGTCTTATTCATTGTTGAAAGTACAGGTTTGTTGGCTACATGTATGGGCCGACGTGTTGTAATAACAGTTATTTGGGACAAAGTTGGCAGAATTATACCTTCGCCGTTTATTAATACCAGCCCTTAACATAAGGGGCATTTTTCAATGGATTGGGTATAATGTCTCAAATTATTGAGTGAGGGTTTGTTTTGCAACGAAAAAAGGTCGAAGCGCCTAAATTTGAACTGGCGTTTTTATTACCTAAATATTGGTTAACTTGGTTTGGTCTTGCAATTTTGTTTAGTATTTCTTGGCTACCTCATCGCTGGCAGCTGTCTATTGGTAAGTTGTTAGGCAAGTTATTGAAAAAAGCCGCTAAAAAACGCTGCTTAGTGGCTAAGCGAAATTTAGAATTATGCTTTCCCGATTATTCCGAGCAACAATTGCAGGCCATTCTTGCAGCTAATATCGAAAATGCAGGTATCGCTATTCTTGAAACGGGCATGGGCTGGTGGTGGCCAAACTGGCGTGTACAACGAAAAGTAGAATATGAAGGCTTCGAGCATATTGAAGCGATTATGGCTAAGGGAAAAGGCGTTCTAGGCTATGCTATACACAATATGAATTTGGAATTTTCTTGTCGGGTTCTGGGTCTCAAACAGCCTTCTGTGGTCTTTTACCGTAAGCATAATAATCCGTTAATGGAATATATGCAGTATTATGGCCGTAGTCGTGCGAATAAATACATGATCCACAAACGCAATGTAAAAGGGTTGATAGGTGCCTTAGATGACGGCGACTTATGTATGTATTTACCGGATCAAGATTATGGTCGCAACAAATGTGAGTTCACGCCGTTTTTTGCTGTGGATAAAACAGCGACTACGACAGGATCGTTGATATTTGCCAAGCAAGCAAATTGTGAAACGGTATTTCTGGCGTCAATTCGAACCCAAACCGGTTATAAAATTAAAGTGCTTCCTGGATTGGAGAATTTCCCGTCTGGTGACGATAACTATGATGTAGGTCGTATAAATAAAAAAGTTGAAGAGCTGATTGCGTTAGCTCCTGAGCAATACTTATGGATGCACAAAAGATTCAAAACGAGACCATCGGTAGATGATGCGTCGCTTTATGATTAATGGCTGTTACTGTGATAGTTAGGTTAATTTATGGAAAATAGAAGCAGAGCCTCTGATTCTTTGTTTTGGCTTAAACATGTAATGCTTGCCATAGTGATTTTAGTGGTTGGCGGCATAGTGCTGTATTTGCAATCTAGCCGCGAGGCCAATATGCAAGATGGAGACGCCGAACCTAAGAGTATTGAAAACAGCATGCGAGATTTTTATGCTGACTATAAACTCACTTCCCGTAGTCCCAAAGAAGAAGATTATGGCGACTTTGTGGTCGCGGTAAAAGCGCCCGAAGAGCCGCTAACTGACCGCTTGATAAAAATGGAAAGTATACAACAGCCAATGTCTGCTCGATGGGAAGGGGAGCACAAGTATCGCTCGTTTAAATCCGGTAGTACCTTGCGCTCGGTGATAACTGACTATGCAGAATCAGAAGGTATGCGAGTGATTTGGGAGTTAGAACAAGACTTTATTATAAAGCATACATTTCAGTTAGATAATTCAATTTTAGGTAGCCTAAGGGTGATCGCCAGTGCCATTGATGCCAATTTTGATGGTGAAGTAAAAGCCTATATGTGTCCTCGCCAGCGTTCGTTAGTGATCACTCAAAAAATAGCGATTACCTGAGTCAATATTGCACCCAAGCTCGCCGTTAGTCTTAATCAATCGTTAATAACCTGAATCCTGGATTAGCCGAACCTCTGGATAACGCTCTTTCTGTGTCTAGCGGCGTTGGATTGTTTAGCAATAACCCGTTATGACGTACAAACAATCCGCCTTGCTATACGAAAAACTTCGTTACCGAGTAACATTTAGCTCAAGTTATGTAGACAAAATATATTAAGTCATTGAATTATATTGATATTGCTTAGCGTAAACTAGTGTTTAGCTTAAACGATACTTCTTATCCAGAACTCAGGTTAAATATTTATCCCAGATCGCTATGACATTTTGTTGATGCGCCAATAATTCTGGCGTTGATTTAGCTAATTGACCATTTTGTAAGGCCAGTCGATGAGAACTGTTTCGGTATGCCAAATAAGCGTGAGTAAGGGTTTGTACTTCGGTTTCTAGCAGACAGTCATAGGTTGCTAACGAAGTGAGCACTCTAATATTATCAGTCCACTTGGCCAGTTTGGGCTCGTTTTTAGTGTGCGCCAGCAGCATAAATTGCACAATAAATTCGATGTCAGCTATTCCGCCCTTATCTTGTTTTAAGTCAATATAGTCGGCCGTACCTTTGGCTAAATGAGTGCGCATTTTTTCACGCATATCTACTACTTCTTTTTTGAGGTCTGGTAACACTCTGGGCATGGAGAGAATAGCTAGGCGCAATTGGCTAAACGCTGTGTGCAGTCGTTGGCATCCGGAGATAAACCGGGCTCTGGACAAGGCTTGATGTTCCCAGGTCCATGCATCGTGTTTTTGGTATTCAGTAAACCCATTAATATGGCATACCAATAACCCTGCATTACCAGACGGTCTAAGTCGCATGTCTACTTCGTACAATATGCCCAGCCCTGTTTTTATCGTGAAAATATGCACTATCCGTTGGGCAAGCTTTAAGTAGAAGCTTTTAGACTCTATAGACTTTTTGCCGTTGGTTCCTTCGTTGCCTTGGCAATCATGAATAAAGACTAAATCTAAATCTGAACCATAGCCCAATTCCCAGCCCCCCATTTTGCCAAAACCTAGAATGGCGAATCCTTTGTCTTCATTGGTTTTAGGGCCAGTGTCTTGGCAGATGGGTACGCCATATCGGTCAACCATTTGCTGCCAAGCGAGGTCGACCACTTGATTGATAATGGCTTCTGCCAAATAGGTCAGATAGTCACTCACTTGCATTATAGGGAGTGCATTGGAGATGTCAGCAGCGGCTATTTTTAGTTGTTGGCTGAGTTTAAATGAGCGTAATGTTTCAATTTGTAGTTCTAAATCATCGGGTTCAACTCGTAAAAATACTTGTCGTAGTTCATCACTAAATTGGCCTTTGTCAACCGGTTGATATAACGCTGCTGGGTTTAATAGTTCATCTAATAGTAATGGGAATCGAGATATTTGTTCGGTTACCCATGGGCTAGCATCGCAAAGCCTGATGAGTTGTTCTAGCGCCCCTTGGTTTTCCCATAATAATTGCAAGTAGGCAGTGCGGCCTAAAATGCCATGTAGTACGGTTAAAATTCTATTTTGCAATGTTAATGGGTTATGGGCTTCACAAGACCAAATGAGTTTTAATACTAATGGCATTAAGTTGTTTAATATACTTAAGCCTCTTTGCCCTATAACACGTTTTTGCAGATTGTCTTTAAAGGTGATGTAGGTTTGATAAAAGTCACTGAGTTGCTCGGCTGAAAATGTTAAAAGCGGCTCTTTTGCTAATTTGATAAACAGAGCTTCAATTTCATCAGGCTCAAGATCAAGATGCCATAAATCGTAAGCAACTTGGTCATGGGTATCCACAGGCTTGGTGTTATTCTCGTGCTCATCTTTCACTAATAATAAAAACTGCTGGTGAATACAGTTGTGGTGTTGATGCAAGGCCTGCATAAAATCTTCGGCTTGCTGGTAACCTAACACATGATTAAGACGGATTTGGTCGATAGGATTTTGTGGTAAAACTTGCGTTTGTTTATCCGCAAACTGCTGTAGACAATGCTCGACTTTACGCAGCCACATGTAACTACTGAGTATTTTTTCTGCACTCGATTGAGGCAAAATATCGAGATTTTGCAATTCGCTTAAAGCGCGTTGTAAACTTTGCACCTGTAAGCTGGGCTCTCGGCCACCATTAATTAACTGTAAACTTTGCACCACAAACTCAGCTTCTCTGATCCCACCTTGTCCTAGTTTAATATTGTTGACTAGCCCTCGGCGTCTCACTTCTTGTTGGATCATATTTTTCATGGTCCGTAGTGAATCTATGGCACTAAAATCAAGATAACGTCGATAAATAAATGGTCTTAGAATTTGGCTTAATTCTGCTGTGTAGGCATCTGGTCTATTGAGTATGCGCGCCTTAAGCATGGCATAACGTTCCCAGTCTCTGCCCTGTTCTTGATAATAATCTTCCATGGCGTCGAAATGTAAAACTAAAGGGCCACTGTCACCAAATGGACGTAATCGCATATCCACTCTATACACCTGTCCGTCGGCGGTAATTTGATTTAAAGCGGTGATCAGTTTTTGTGCCAGCTTAATAAAAAACTGTTGGTGTTCGATAGACTTTTTACCACCTTGGGTGTCGCCTTGAGCGGAATAAGTGAAAATCAAATCTATGTCAGACGAAAAGTTGAGTTCTCCGCCGCCTAGTTTCCCCATGCCTAGAACAAGCATCGGTTGCGGGCCATGCTCACCTTCAGGGGTGCCAAACCTGAGTTGTAATAATGCGTATAGCCAATCGTTGCATTGATTGATCAGTTGTATTGCTAAATCAGATACTTGAGCTAAAGAGTTTTCGATTGGTTGCATATTCAGTAAATCACGCCAAGCAATGCGTAGCATATGAAAGTTGCGAAATTGCCTGAGGGTTTTATGTAAAGCTAGTTCGTCTTCTACCGTCGCCAGCGTTGTGGATAAATGTTGGCAATAGTCAATTTGTTCTGCAAACAGTTGTTCTTCAATCAGTAAAGCGTGTAACCAATCAGGTTTGTGGCTGATCTGCTCAAAAATAAAGTCACTGAGTGATATAGCTTGGACGATTAGTTGTTCATGGTCTTTCAGCGCGCAATTAAAGTCTTTATGGCTGGACAACTGCAGCCAACGCGCTTGGCCTAGCGTGGCTAATTCTTGTGGCAAGTTTTGCAATGTTATGCTCATTTTAACGACTCCTGAATGAGGTGCATGTTCTTAATAGGGGACTCAGTTAATTGATTCTTCACTAACATTACCTTGTTAGCCTTGGTTAGCTTTTTTATCCAGATTTCTGTTTTTAACGCTTGAGAATGGTCAGCTACGCTACTCTGGAATACTAACGTAAGAGGTCCTTTTCCTTTTAACGCTTTGGCACATTTTGGGCCGTTAGATTGATGCTCTTGAAAACGTCTGTTTATGTCGGTGCAAATCCCTGTGTAGTATTGGCCAAGTTTATTCTCGATGATATACACATTCCACGATTTCTCTTGCGCTATTTCTGTAGTGGCGGCGCAGTTCGGTGTCTCGATTTTATTCGCTGAAATACTGATAAAAATCTCTTTCTAATCTGAATGTTCGATAAAAGCTAAGCTTAAGGTTTACACTACATATGTCAATCAGATTGCCCCGCCTAGCGGCGACTTAGGCTAGCTAAGTCGCTAGCAAAAAATAATCAATAATCGTCAACAGTTTCTAGGCAAATTCTGATAAATGCTTCATAGTACGCCTATTATGATTACTCGAGTTTACACTTATGAGCAGTTCGCCGATTGTGACTACTGTGACTGACTTTCTACACACCGCAGAACACGCGCTAGCCGACACTAGCACGTATATTCAACTCGCCATTTTAGCGACTATTTATATGATCAGTTATTTGGCCGCATATAAAATTCGCCACGGAATTGGCCTTACCCATAATGAGCCAGATTTGACCGCTCATCCGGTGCGCAAACTTGCCTTTAGAGTCGGAGGTATATTGTTTCCTTTGCTGGCAATTGTGTTGTTACAAATATCTACTAAAGCAGGTGAGAAGCTAGAGTACACGCCTTGGTTAATTGAATCAGCGCTGGCCATCGCGGTGTTATTGTTTTTTAACTCTTTAATCCGCGCTTTTGTTATGCATAAGTTTGTAGCGTCAATGTTTCGATGGATTGGCCTACCTATTTTACTGTTGCATTTATTGGATTTGTTGCCGGCGGTAATTAGCGCCCTTGAAGAAGTGTCGCTAAACGTCGGAAATGTCAGCGTGTCTGCCTATGGTGTGTGCCGCGTATTGATCTTTGGTAGCTTTTTATTTTGGCTGGGCCGAGCGTCGAATAATTTTGGTAAGGCGGTAATCCGTAAACAAGAATCCTTAGATGTACCAACAAAAGAAGTGTTCAGCAAGCTATTTGAAGTTGGCTTATTTTGTATTGTGGTACTGCTGCTGTTAAATGTGATGGGCGTGAATTTAACCACTCTAGCGGTATTTGGTGGCGCCGTCGGGGTTGGGTTGGGATTAGGCTTACAATCTATCGCCTCAAACTTTATTTCTGGAATTATCATATTACTTGACCGCTCTTTGACCGTGGGCGATTTTGTGGAATTAGACGATGGTCAAAAAGGCTTTGTTCGTGAGTTTAGAATGCGTTATGCGGTATTAGAAACCTATGACGGCAAAGACATTTTAGTGCCCAATGAAAAGTTCATTTCTTCATTAATGGTCAACTGGACCCATAAAGATCCTAAGCAACGTTATCGGGTCGATTTTTCTGTGCCTTATGCCACCGATATTCGCAGTATGGTGGAATTGATTAAAGAAGCCGTGGCTGAACACCCACAAGTGATCAGTGGTTTAGATGTGCCATTTGAAGAAAGACCAGATTGCGAAATAGACAGCTTTGGTGATTCTGGGGTCAACATGTTTGTTGAATTTTGGATGTTAGGTATTGATGATGGTAAAAACAGGGTAGGCGGTGATTTACTGTTGATTATTTTTGAAACACTACGTGCTAATGGTATAGAAATTCCCTTCCCTCAACGTGAAGTTAGAATTCTTAATCCAGAGCAGCAAAACCACAAGTAATGATTGTTAACTATTAATTTTTGAGAGAAGTAACACTTTAATGACTTATGATATTTTAATTTGGATCGGCATTGCCTTTTGCGTCACCCAGTCTGCTATTTTTTCGGGCTTGAACTTGGCTTTTTTAGTCTTAGTCGACTACAGCTTGAAGTTGAAGCGCAGCAGGGGCGGAGCAGTGCCAAGGTAATTTTGTCGATGCGTGAAGATTCTAATTTTTTACTTTCGACCATTCTGTGGGGCAATGTATCGATAAACGTATTGCTGACCTTGTTATCTGATTCGGTGTTGGCGGGTATGTATTCGTTTATGTTTTCTACCATAGTCATCACCTTTTTAGGGGAGATTTTTCCACAAGCTTATTTTTCTCGTAATGCGCTGACTGTGGCTTCTAAGCTGACGCCCATTATCAAATTTTATCAAGTGCTATTATTTCCCGTCGCCAAGCTGACCGCTCTAGTGTTAGATGGTTGGCTAGGACGAGAAGGCATTACCTATTTTAGAGAGAAAGAGCTGACCGCGATCATCAATGCCCATATAGAATCTGAAGAAACAGATATGGAGCAAGTGCAAGGAATGGGCGCATTAAACTTTTTACAAGTTGATAAAATAACGGTAAGTCAAGAAGGTGAAAGTTTAGATCCAAACAGTGTTCTTAAATTACCAAGTAAACTTGATTTACCGACTCTACCTGATGTAGGCAGTGAGCAGTTTTCTGCCTTTACCCAAGAAGTTAACCGTTCTGGTCACAAATGGGTATTGCTTACTGACGAGCAAGACACACCTTTATTAATGTTAGATGCCGACGGTTTTATTCGGGCTACCATTACCGAAGATGCCAATAAAGACCCTTACGCCTACTGTCATCGCCCTTTGATAATTGAAGATGAACAATGCTCACTAGGTGAAGCAATGAAAAATCTGAAATTATCACATGATTTGGATGCGCATTCAGATGAAGTCTTGCATGCTGATGTTATTTTAGTTTGGTCGAATAACGAGCGTAGAGTGATAACTGGCGCAGACATTTTAGGCAGATTGCTAAAAGGAATAGGCACGCAAGACAGTAAAGATGCCAAGCCGAAGACAGAATAAACGTGGTAGCCGTTGTTCTGTGCTTTAAGGTGTAATCATTGGCGGTTTCTCCCCTCCTTATTCAAATACCGAAGAATGGCTAAGTAGTGCTACTCATGCCATCGGTTTTGTCATGTCTGCCATTGGATTGGTGATCCTATGGATGCGAGTAGACGATATATATAGCCAAGTGGTTTACAGCGTATATTGCTTATCTATGATGGGCATGTTTTTGTCTTCAACTTTGTATCACGGCGCACGTGAGCCGAATGTAAAGGCAAAGCTAAAAATAGTCGATCATAGCGCCATATATATTCTAATTGCCGGCACCTATACGCCATTTTTGTTACTTACGGTAGGCGGAGAGGTAGGGTTTTTATCTCTATTGTTGATATGGTTTATCGCCTTTTTAGGGGTTGGCTTTAAATGCTTGTTTGCCAACCGCTGGCCTAAGTTATCTTTAATCACTTATTTGTTCCTCGGTTGGCTGGCGGTTGCACTGATTTACCCTTTATATCATTCTTTGAGCGCACAAAGCTTTTGGTTACTATTAGCTGGAGGAGGGTGTTATACCGTAGGTGTTATATTTTATGTAGCTAAATCAATACCCTATACTCATGCTGTCTGGCACTTGTTCGTTGCGGCGGGCTGCGTATGCCATTATTTTTCTATATATCACAACGCATAACTATTAAAGATTGCTATGCATGGCGTATATCCTTAAGCTTACCGTCCAATAGATGTTACTTTTTATCTTCGGCTCGAGCGATTTACCACTATGTACGAAAATTATTACGGACTTAATTCAAAGCCTTTTCAGTTAACCCCTGACCCTAGTTTTTTCTTTGGCAGTAAGTGGCATAAAAGAGCCATGTCTTATTTGCAATATGGCTTGTCCCAAGCTGAAGGCTTTATTGTGATTACAGGTGATATCGGAACCGGAAAAACAACCATAGCCAATAGTTTATTAGATCAAATGCAGCAAGATATTGTGGCTGCGCAAATTGTATCGCCTAAGCTGAGCCCAGACGAATTAGTGAAAATGGTGGCTAGCAAGTTTAATGTACCTGTTAAAGGCAGCACTAAAACAGATATCTTAAATGATCTAGAAGCATATTTAATGGGGCTTCACAAAGAAGGCAAACGGGCTTTATTGCTGGTGGATGAAGCTCAAAATTTACCGTTAGAGACAATTGAAGAGTTGCGCATGTTGTCTAACTTTCAAGTTGCGGGTAAGCCTCTGTTACAGAGCTTTTTATTAGGCCAAGAAGAATTGCAGCCAATCTTAAGAGCGCCAAACATGGAACAGTTTAGGCAGCGTATTGTTGCCAGCTGCC
Organism: Paraglaciecola aquimarina; assembly: GCF_032464635.1. Lineage (NCBI taxonomy): Bacteria > Pseudomonadati > Pseudomonadota > Gammaproteobacteria > Alteromonadales > Alteromonadaceae > Paraglaciecola > Paraglaciecola aquimarina. Next base: position 4,474,908 of record NZ_JAWDIO010000002.1, on the reverse strand, counting down.
ACTTAGCACCTTTAACTGACTCTGAGTGTACAGCGTATATTGAATATCGTATGACTCATGCTGGCTGGGATGGAAAAGAATTATTCTCGCAACAAGCATTTGATAAAATCTATCGTTTCACACTTGGCGTACCAAGACGGATCAATACGTTAATGGATAGGATCTTACTCTATGGATTCTTGGAAGAATTAGAGACATTTGACGGTGCAGCGGTTGATAACGTGATTAAAGAAGTGTCTGAAGAAATGTTTCGTCCTGAAACACCACAGCAAACAAATGTAGATGATAATGTCGCGCCCGCCGAGTCTGCGCATGCTACACAGCCGGCACAAACGCCGCCTACACAATCTATAGGTATATTAGATCTGCCTGTTGGCGAAGGGCAAATAAAAGATGTGGAATATTACAAAACCATGTTAACCGAGCTAGTTGATGCCTTAGATAACGCCTTGAGTCAAAAAATTAAACTAACTCGTTACATTGATAAGCTGTTACAGAAAAAGTACAAAACCTACGTACGCTTAAAATCCGATGATTAAGTGAACAAGTTTGCCGAAAATCTGACTAAAAACCTCAAAGGTTAATCGTTTGTTAAAATAAAGGTTTTTTTATTGAACTTCTGGGATATTATTTTATCCTATGGTGTGTAGTATAAAAAATATCCTGTTTAACACGAGTTGATATTTTGAGGGGGAAGTTTTGAAACAAGATTTAAATGCAAACGATCAGCCCTCAGGAGTATATCCTGATAGCCTGTTTTTTAAGGAGCGCAGAAAAGCGTATTATCATGGAAAGTATCACAAAAGAATGTTGTCGCTGTTATTATTAGTGACAGGTTTTTTTATAGTCGTTGCACTGCAAGGAATGTAGTTCAAGCTAAAACTTATATTTTTAAAAACGCTAATATTTTTATTGGCGTTTTTTTATGCCTAAAATTTATGCTTGTAGTCTAGATTGGATAAACTCAGCCAGCTTCGCACAGGCTTGCGGATGTGGCGTATTGCCGGTAAATAAACATATTTTGATCGTGCCTAAAGTCGGTAAGTCTCCATGATCAAGAATATCTAGTTGTTTAGGAACGCTACTTTTAGCCAACGCACTGATACCTAAACCTTGTTTAATTGCTGCGGTGATACCGCTTAAATCGGCATTGGTATAAGTAATTCGCCATTGTTGGGTCTGTTGTTTTAAGGTGTTAATGACACGGGTTCTGTACATGCAGCCCTCTGGTGCGAGTACTAAGGCAATTTGACTCGGATGAGGTTGTATACTGCGATCACCTACCCACACTAACTCGTCGTGAAGCAATAATTGCCCTTCAGCTTTTGCCTGGGGATCAATGAGCGCCATGATCAAATCAAACTGATTTTTATTTTCTATCGACAACAGTGATTTACTCAAGGCTGATGTCACCTCTAACGATACATCTGGGTACAACTTACCAAATTCACCGATGATACTTGGTAACAAAGTCGTGGCAAATTCACTGGGAATCCCCAGTCTGATCCGGCCCTTTAAATTGGAAGGCTGAAACTGCCTAAATACCGCATCGTTAAGGGCTAGCATTTGTTTGGCTGTTTTATATAGCTTTTTGACCGTCGAGATTTACTATGTGACGTTGCCCTTGTTTATTAAACAAACGCACCGCTAGTTGTTGTTCTATGCGCTTGATTTGTAGGCTTATAGCCGGTTGGGAACGACCTAACACATCTCCAGCTTTCGCATATCCGCCTAAATCCACCACAGTGACAAAAGTACGTAAGTTGTCGAGAGAAAGTTGTTTCATAAGCAACGCTAACTGCCTTTTAAATAATAGTTACTAATGATTATTCTAATATTCATAAGAAAAGTAAATGTATAGATTAAAAATTTCAATTTGTTGTTAACTATTCGGCTACTTATACTCCTTGCATTGTTTTGTTACGAGTCACAATTACTATGTCAAATAGAACGGTTTTACACGGCAAACATTTGGAATCTAATGCCAAAATGGTGGACTTTCATGGTTGGGAAATGCCGATTAATTATGGCTCTCAAATAGAAGAGCATCATGCTGTACGCCAAGGTGCAGGTATGTTTGACGTTTCGCACATGACTATTGTTGATGTACAAGGCAGCCAAGCCCAAGACTATCTGCGTTATTTACTAGCCAACGATGTAGCAAAACTACAAGACAAGGGCAAAGCTCTTTATAGCGGCATGCTAAACGAAGCTGGGGGCGTAGTAGATGACCTGATCGTCTATTATTTTGAGCAAACTAATTATCGCTTAGTTGTCAATTCGGCTACTCGAGAAAAAGACATGAACTGGTTACTGCAACAAGCTGAAGGGTTTGATGTTGTGATCTCCGAGCGCCCTGAATTTGCCATGATTGCCGTGCAAGGACCACAGGCAAAAAATAAAGCCGCCGAGCTATTTAGCGCAGCCCAAAAAGAAGCAGTAGAAGGCATGAAGGCATTTTATGGTGTGCAAGCTGAAGACTTGTTTATTGCCACCACAGGTTATACCGGCGAAGCGGGCTACGAAATTATGGTGCCAAGCGAAGATGCTGCCGAGTATTGGCAAAAATTATTAGATGTGGGGGTTAAGCCTTGCGGTTTAGGCGCTCGTGATACCCTGCGTTTAGAAGCAGGTATGAATTTATATGGCCAAGATATGGACGAAACAGTTTCGCCCCTTGCCGCAAACATGGCTTGGACTATTACTTGGCAACCAGAAGACCGTGATTTTGTCGGTCGAAAAGCGCTAGAACAACAAAAAACGCAAGGCACCGACAAACTGGTGGGCCTAGTGATGAAAGAGAAGGGCGTGCTGCGCAAAGGGCAGAAAGTAAAAGTCGCTGGTGGCGAAGGCGTAATCACGTCTGGCACATTTTCTCCTACCCTAGGACACAGTATAGCCATGGCCAGAGTGCCGGCATCGGTGGGACAAACCGCAGAAGTTGAATTACGTAAAAAGTGGGTTACAGTAGACGTGGTTAAACCTAGTTTTGTCCGCAATGGCAAAAGTGTCTTATAACCGTCATACCAATTTGGTATTAAACAATTTAGTTGATAATTATTAGGAACAACAATGAGCAATATTCCAACAGATTTACGTTACGCCTCTACTCATGAATGGGTTCGTCCCGAAGGTGACGGAGTATTTACCGTAGGCATAAGTGAACATGCCCAAGAATTATTAGGAGACATGGTCTTTGTTGAACTACCCGATGTTGGTGATGAAATTTCTACCGGTGATGACGTCGCTGTAGCTGAGTCGGTTAAAGCGGCATCTGACGTTTATGCGCCAATTACTGGTGAAGTTGTTGCTGTTAACGAAGATTTAGAAGAATCACCTGAGTTAGTTAACTCAGACCCCTACGGTGATGGTTGGTTGTTTAAAATTAAAGCAGAAGATCCAACTGAAGTAGAATCGTTATTAGACGCTGAAGGGTACGAAGGTAGTATCGAAGAAGAGTAATCGCTTTTCATCATTCGCTATTTAGTCCGTTATTTAGTTTAAAATTTTAAGGTTTACTGATTATTAGTAAACCTTTTATTTATCCCTCATTCTTAGTTTGGAAATTGTATCTCGTTATGTCATTAACTCATTTTTCTTTATCAGAACTTGAACAAAAGCAAGATTTTATCCGTCGCCATATTGGCCCTAGTGATGCTGAAATGGCTGACATGTTGTCTGCTATTGGCGCAAGCTCGTTAGATGATTTAATGCAACAAACGGTACCTGAAAGTATCCGTTTGACTTCACCCATCAATATTGGTGAAGCCAATACCGAAACCGAGGCATTAGCATATTTAAAAGAAGTCGCGGCCAAAAACCAAATCAATCGTTCGTTCATTGGTATGGGGTATTATAATACGCTCACGCCTAATGTGATTTTACGCAATGTGTTAGAAAATCCGGGTTGGTACACCGCTTATACCCCTTATCAGCCAGAGATTGCGCAAGGTCGCCTTGAAGCTTTACTAAACTTTCAACAAGCCACGATTGACTTAACAGGGATGGAGTTGGCATCGGCCTCGCTGTTAGATGAAGCCACTGCTGCGGCCGAAGCTATGGGCTTAGCAAAACGGGTGTCTAAAAATCGCAAAGCCAACACCTTTTTTGTGGCCGACGACGTACACCCACAAACCTTAGATGTGGTGCAAAATCGTGCCGACATGTTTGGTTTTGAAGTAGTGGTAGGCAAAGTGGAGCAAGCCCTAGAGCTCGATTTATTTGGTGCGTTGTTGCAATACCCAGGCACCACTGGCGCCGTTAACGACATTGAAGATACCATCAAAGCGCTACAAGGTAATAAAGCCGTAGTAGCGGTAGCCGCTGATTTACTGAGTTTAGTGTTGCTAAAATCGCCAGGTGAATTAGGGGCCGACGTGGTATTAGGTAGCGCCCAACGTTTTGGCGTGCCTATGGGGTACGGTGGCCCACATGCGGCATTTTTTGCCACGCGTGATAGTTATAAAAGGTCATTACCGGGGCGCATTATTGGCGTGTCGAAGGACACCCGCGGGCGTCCTGCACTGCGTATGGCATTACAAACTCGTGAGCAACATATTCGCCGTGAAAAAGCCAACTCAAACATTTGTACCGCCCAAGTATTGTTAGCCAACATGGCTTCTTTTTACGCCGTTTATCATGGTCCACAAGGCTTGAAAACCATAGCTTCGCGTATTCATCGATTTGCCGATATTTTAGCGGCAGGCTTGCAAAAATCAGGTTTCGAACTGTTGAATGATACATGGTTTGATACCCTTAGCGTGAAAGTAAGTGCTAACAAAGATAAAATCACCGCAGCTGCACTAGCCAATCATTTAAACTTGCGTACCGATATAGACGGCGTGTTAGGCATCAGCTTAGACGAAACCACCACCCGTGAAGATTTACAGGCATTGTATCAAGCCTTTGTTGGGGCCAATGTAGAGTTAGACATCAGCGCATTTGACCAAGATATTATCGACAATGGCAGCCAATCTATTCCTGCACCATTACAACGCAGCAGCGAATTTTTAACCCACAAAGTGTTCAATAGTTACCACAGCGAAACCGAAATGTTGCGTTATATCAAGTCATTGGAAGACAAAGATTTAGCCTTGAATCATTCTATGATCTCCCTCGGCTCTTGTACCATGAAACTCAACGCCACAGCTGAAATGTTACCGGTGACTTGGCCTGAATTTGGCCAATTACACCCATTCGCGCCACTTGAGCAAGCTCAAGGTTACAAACAAATGATCGACGAGTTAAGTGACTGGCTAATTGAAATTACCGGCTACGATGCTTTGTCTATGCAGCCTAATTCTGGTGCTCAAGGTGAATATGCAGGTTTGATCACTATTCAGAAATACCACGAAAGCAAAGGTGAAGGACACAGAAACATTTGCCTTATCCCCAGCTCTGCTCACGGTACTAACCCTGCGTCTGCGCAAATGGTCAGCCTTAAAGTAGTCGTGGTGGCCTGTGATAAAAACGGTAATGTGGACATAGACGACCTGCGTAAAAAAGCCGCCGAGGCGGGTGAAAACCTATCTTGCGCCATGATCACTTACCCATCCACTCACGGTGTGTACGAAGAAACCATCAAACAAATGTGCGACATAGTGCACGAATTTGGTGGCCAAGTGTACATGGACGGCGCCAACATGAACGCGCAAGTGGGCGTGACTTCTCCTGGCTTTATAGGCTCAGATGTGTCTCACCTTAACTTGCACAAAACCTTTTGTATTCCCCACGGTGGTGGTGGCCCAGGTATGGGGCCAATAGGCGTAAAAGCACACTTAGCGCCATTTCTACCTAATCACACCGTGGTAGGTGTAGAAAACGCGGGAGATAGTGAAATACGAGAGCGTGATTCATCAAATAGAATGGGAGCAGTATCAGCTGCACCTTGGGGCAGCGCGTCTATTTTGCCTATTAGCTATATGTACATCAAAATGATGGGTGGGGCAGGGCTTAAAAAAGCCACAGAAGTGGCTATGTTAAATGCCAATTATGTGGCCAATAAACTCAGCAGCCATTACCCAGTGTTGTACCGTGGCCGTAACGACCGCGTGGCCCATGAATGTATTATTGACCTTCGCCCATTAAAAGAAGCAAGCGGCGTGAGTGAGTTAGACATAGCCAAACGTTTAAACGATTATGGGTTTCATGCACCGACAATGAGTTTCCCAGTGGCCGGCACCTTAATGATTGAGCCCACCGAGTCTGAGTCTAAAATGGAGCTAGATAGATTCATAGAAGCTATGGTGTCTATTCGTCAAGAAATCGCTAAAGTTGAAGCAGGTGAGTGGAGCGCTACAGATAATCCATTGTTTAATGCACCACATACACTTGATGATATTTGTGATAATGAATGGAACCGCAGTTACGACCGCAAGCTAGCCGCCTACCCAGTAGCAGCCGTGGCACGCAATAAATTTTGGCCATCGGTTAATCGGATTGATGATGTGTATGGGGATAGGAATTTGATTTGCAGTTGTGCGCCAATAGAGTCGTATATTGACGAAAAAAATTAGATTTTTTGCAAGGTATTGCAGAATTTCTGGATAACAAAATAAGGGTGAAGCATGGGCTTCGCCCTTTTTTATGCGCTGGGCTTACTAAGATTATGCACTTCGTGCACGGAGCACGACTTCGTCGTAAGGCATGCTCTGCGAGCACCAAGCATGGCTTCGCTCACTTATGTGCTACGCACACGGCATCCCTGCCTTTTTTCAAACGAAATCCATTTCGTCCAACTTACTTTTTACCAACAGCCGTAAAAAGTAAGCAAAAGAGCCGCGCTCCAAACAAATTCCTTTTCCAGAAAATAGTTGGCTTTTTTGTCGAAACGGCAATAAGTCACGTCCTGCTATAAAAGATTGCCTTGTCCGAACGTCCTTGTTCGGACATTCGACAAGCCAACTATTTGATGGGGAATTTGTAGTCGCGGGTAAATCAAAAACATGGCTGCGCCACTAAGCATGCACTTCGTGCACATGCATGTGCTGCGCACACTAAGATTATTCACTACGTTCACTGCAATCCATTGCGGATTTTCATCCAGCATCCCTGCTGGGCGACTGACTTTTCTTCAACAGCCAAGAAAAGTAAGCAAAAGAGGCCGGTCTCCAGCAAAGCTCTAATTCTATTTTTTATAAACTCCAAAGGCCGTGCTGATTTGTTCCCGACAAAACACCACTCAATTGGCTATCCATGCCAATCGACCTCTTGAGTTTGTAATAAAAAATAGCGAGCTTTGAGTCGCAGGAAAATCAAAAGCATGGCTGCGCCACTAAAAGCAGAATAAAGCAGAGTGGAGCAGACTTAGCAGCATGAAGCAGTGGTTAGATTGTAGTGAAAGCAAAAAATAGCACTGAAGTTTTTCGCTACTGTTGCAAATATATATTTCGGGCGTATTTCCCAAACGTCATTCCGGTGTGCTTTTGAGCCGGAATCCATTTCTTTTTTCTAATGACGCACTAATGCATGGCTTTGCCACTAAGCATGCGCTTCGTGAACAATCCATGGCTGCGCCGACAAGGAATTCCAGGTTGCTTTGTAATGAATTATCATGGATGTTTTGTTAATTTTTTGTGTGTATTGTTGGTCAGCTACTAACTGCGCTGTTTCTAATCTAAATTCTGGGCTAAATGTCTTACGTGTTTTCTTTTTCATCTCGCTACCTAATGCTGCTATGAAGTGATCATAACATCTCTTATTAGGTGGCTAAATTAACTATGCCACTTCATGTCTCTTATACAAAGAGGGTAAAAGAATGAGCTGAAAACTATCTTCGTCAAGGATGTATATGAGATAAATAAGAGTTAACTCTTTGTTTCACATAGGTTACTCTAATTACTTAGCTGAAACTCAACTTTTATAAGGATGTATATGACTTCTAACTTGCGTCTCGTTGTCACCAAAAAAATTCGTCAAAAGGCCGGAGATACAGGTGTTTTACAGATATTATGCAGCATTGATGAACTAGATAATGTAATACCAACTGACCCAAACCAATTTCCTTCTGGTCTAATATGGATATCGAAAGGTTACGATAATAATATTGAGCATGAGTTCTCTGGAGACGAACCTTTTTTATTAGATTTTTTCGAAAAAAGTGACAGAGAAAAGGACGAAATCAGCTCTAATTCAAACACTGCTGAGCATTGGTCGCTAGGAAAACATGCAAAAAAGCTAGACTCAGAAAAGCTACTTCCCGTTATAAAAAGCGAACTTCCTGACAAAAGTACAGGGCTTCTAAAATATACGCGCCACTCCGTGCCGAGTAAACAGTTTTACATTGAAAATGACTCTTTCCTTTATGGGCCTTACACAGCCACACCCACTGACGAGGAAGTATATGTAACACCATCACAATGCCTTCCATTGGCGTTAAACACAAATTTTGTAGCGAAAATTCCTTTAGAAGCCATTTCAAAAGCTAATACATATATTTCATTACAAGATAAAACTGACTTTCCGTTCGAAGCTTTCATATCTTCTAATAAAGACCTTAGCAACTACAGTAGGAAAAAATATAGAGCAAGTTGATTATATTAACGACGCCCAACTAATAACCTATTTCTCAAAATATGAATTTGGCTCTTCTACAGGAAAGTTGAGCAGAAAATCAGCCGAGCAACTCAAACAAGCAATTAGTCAGGAAGCGAAGAAGAAATTCAAGCTGAATGATAATGAAAGATTGAATCGAATCAGAACAATACTCAATGACTATCTTGAAAATGAAGATATCGGAAAAGACATCATTGATAGTTGGCTATCAACTAGTGAAGGAAAGGCATTTTTAACTAAGTTAATAAACGAAAATCCTGAAAAATTCGAATCTCAAACCAGCGCGCTAAAAACACAAAAAAATCAGTTTGAAGATGAAATCTCGTCTCTAAAAATCGAAAAGGCAGAGTTAGAAAAAGAGATCACACAAACACGAAACAGAGTAGAACAAGAGAAAGAGAGTGCAAATCAAGAAATAGAAAAAATACATCAACAAACCCAAGAACAATTAGAGAGTGAGCGTAAAAAGAAGATGGCGGATCTTGAGCAAGAGATCTCTGATAAAGAAAACGCTTTAGAAACACTGAAAGTACAAATCGAACTTCAATCAAAGAAATTAAAAGACATCAGTAAAATAAATGAATTAGATCGCGAAAAAGACTACTTAGAGAGAAGACTAAATGAATTGCAAGCAGCTGTTAATGAACAGGAAAAGCTTCTAAAAAGTCCGGATATAGCTAGAGAAGTAGTTAAGCAAGATACAATTTTAGGATTACTTCAAGGACGGGACTTTTCGCGGCAAAATGAAAACATCACGTACACACCTCCAATTTTTCACGATAAGTTAATAGATAAGGGAGAATCACTAGTTCAGTATTTCGTAGAACGCTTTGACGATGGTGGTCGTTCTTTTAGTTTTGAAGAGATGGCAAACTTACTGGTAACTATTCAACAATCATTCATGGTTGTCTTAAAAGGTCTTCCCGGAGCTGGAAAGACTTCTACTGCGATAAGATTAGCTGAGGCACTTTATCTCGACCGCAATAACAATACTTTTGATAATTTTTTGAATATACCAGTCAGCAGAGGTTGGGTATCAGGACGAGATTTCATCGGCTTCTACAATGCATTGAAGGGCAACTATCAACCCGCTAAAACAGGACTTTTTCAGTTTCTAACTCAGGGAAGTATGCAAGGAGCCGAAAAAGCATTACGTTTGGTATTACTGGATGAAGCAAATTTATCCCCCATAGAACATTACATGTCAGATTTCCTTGGACTATTCGACAATGAAGGAAGAGGTAGGCCTATTGATACAGGCAATACTAATACACAGAGAAGGTTTTTGAATGTTCCTCAAAACCTGAGGTTTATAGCAACGATAAATAATGATGCTACAACAGAAATGTTATCTCCTAGACTGTGTGATCGAGTTCCAATCATTTCAATGGACTTGCAAGACAATCAAAGTATTCGAAGTGCTATAGCAAGCGAAATAAATGGCTCTGTGGAATATGACCAATTAGATATGCACTTTGGTAAGAAAGTAACTGAAGATGGTTATGAGGACACGCCAGCAAAAATACAACAACTGATCAACATTTTTGAAGATACTAATAGAGAGTTTGGCCAAAATATTCGTGTTAGTAAGCGAAAGATAAATGCTATGCAGTCATATTTCAAAAGAGCTAATGAATATATGGATGAAACTGCTGCTGCTGACTTTGCTGTGTCGCAATATATGCTGCCATCAATTACTGGATTTGGACCTAATTTCAAAAGAAGAATCGAGAAAATATTAGAGCAGTCGAAACGGACAGGACTAAATCGTACGACTGATATACTCAATACGATATTAGTCACTGGTGACGCACACGTTGGAAGTTTCAGTTATTTTTAAGGAAAACAAATGGAACTACAACTTGAAATAATTTCGGGAAAGAGAAAAGGTGAAATCATTGATATTGTTAAGGGGATTCAATTAGATGGCATTTTACCTTTTCTATTAGAGACGGATGCTTTTAGAATAGCACTGACGTCCGCTAATTGGATCGACAACCCCACGATCATAATTGAAGACGCCGAGATTAGATTAAGGCCTAGCAAACCATGCAACGATAAATATGTCTTTTCGGCAGAACCGGCTTACAAAGACCATAGTCCTCAGTCACTGTTTTATAATTATTTCGGTATCGCCACTTTTTATTTGAGATATGAAACAGGTAGTAAAACTGAGCTACAGGAGTTGGGACAAGCAGATATACTCGCTAGAAAAGCTACGGTGTCTCAAATTGAGTCGATGGTTAGCTTTATTCTATCTACAGACCAGTCAGAATTGCTGAACTCGCGAGGGGCGACGAGGAGAGGTGCAGATGTTGCTCCAGACTTAAATGACACTCCAAACAGGTTACTAGAAAAATTGGAGAGTAATATCCAAGTCTTGGAGGAGCAGATACCTTACATAGTAAATAGACCAATAACTAAACTAGACACAAGACTCGAAACCGTTAGACACACACCGTATATCGACATTCAAGAGCAAGGAATATCTTGGCTAGCGGAAAATATATCTGTTTTTGAGCAAACCACTGATCCGACTCTACTTTACTTGAGTGGTATGGAGCATCTTTAGCTCCGCAATATGTGCAAACCCCTGTAATTTATGAGAGTGCCGATATTTATGAGAATCAGATAGTTATAGGTTACATTGATAGCCTGCTCGTATTTTTGCAAGAAATCTTGAAAGAAACTGAGAAAAAAACCTTAATTCGTCCTTCACTAAATAGCTATAACGGCTATGTAAGCTTCTTTGGCTCAGTAGCGGAAAAGTTGCTTAAAAATGTTATTCCTGAAAAGCAAAGAATATTAAAAAATCAACAAAAGTTGCTGCAATTCAGAGATATTATTAAACAAAGTCTTAAGATTTCTAAGAGTGATGGAACATTACCTAAGTTCACACCTAAAGTAAGAGCTAATCGAGTTTATGCACTTGTTTTTCGTTCAATGATCGACTGGTATAAGGGCTCGTCTATAAACTGGGATGCCAAGAAGCTTCTGGTAGCGATTGATAACGTTCCCAAGCTTTTCGAGTTATATACGATACTACTAGTCAAGAAGTGGTGTAGGCTCAGAGGCCAAACCTCTGGGACAAGTGAAGTTAGTGCATGGGAGGGAAAACTGTTTAATTATGAAGCTCGACTTTTATATGAGCCAACATATTGGATGTTTGGTCATTTGAATCACAAAGGCTCTATTTATAATACACAGCATAGAACTTTTAAATCTTCCTCTGAGGACAGCAAATCTAAAGTCAGAACCCATAAGAATCAAAAACGAGAGCCCGATATAGTCATAGAATTAGTTAACGATAGAGGAACCACTGCTCTTTTAGTTTTTGACGCAAAATATACAAATAAGGACAAAGCTTTTAAGGAGTACCTCCCCGAGTGTACTATTAAATATGTACATGGCTTGAGTGCAAATGGACATCCGAGATTAACTCATAGCATGATTATATTGTTTCATGGGCAGTCAGAAAATAGTAGATTCTTTGACTTCCATATTGACCCTTTCTCTTTATTTGGGCATGAACCACAGCTGCCTATCTTGGGAGCATTGGGACTGTCTCTAAACGAAGGTATATCTGAAGCATTTACCATAATAGATGAAACTATCGAACGGACGATAAGGTTGTTAGAACCGAACTCTTGATTTGCAAAGTGTCTTTTTTATATTTTAAGAAATATCGGGGTCAGAACAAGGTTAAATAAAACATCGGCTATACTCAAGATTTGGTTAACTCATAGATAAGGAAATCCTATGAGTCGTTTACTTCGTATCTGCCCCCTTGGCATTGCCCAGCATGTCATTCAGCGGGGAAACAACCGTCAAATTTGCAATTATCCACACTCTAAAAACTGTGGTTTTCTATTTTTATCATTAAAGCAATCTTTCGGCAGAAAAATCCATCCTTCATGTTTTGGTGTTCCTTCATCTGGAAAATTCAACGTGTCTGGTCGTTTAACAAACAACTGGGCAATCAAAGCACACACAAACGCATCAACATGATCTTGTGTCGGCAATAGCTTATCGCATATTAGGTCATGACCAGTCTCGTTAACAATCCAACTTAAACCTGCTTTTTGTTGTAACTCTAGAATAAGCGCAGATCTCACACAAGGAGATGGATAAGCCTCGATAGCTGTTAAATCGGAATCTTGCCAAATACCTGTTTCCTTTATATTTGGAATAAATTTAGTCAATGTGTGTATGCCTTTTGTGGATTGACTACCTATCATATCCTTTATCGCAGAAAGCGGTGTATAACCCCACTCAGCTAAGTAACGTTCAGTGTGACGAAATAGATAGGGGTTTAGTGCACTTGCAGTATCACAATCAGTAATCTTACCAGTTATCAAATCACACAAGTCTTGGCTAAAACCAAGTGGGGTATCAATTGCTAAAGTTAAGTTGCCCCCGATGTACTCTGTTTTGCATAGATCAAATAAAGCATTAATAAACTCTTTTTGGGTAGAGGAATCATGAATAATAGAAGATAAGTTGCCGCGCCAAGGTAAACCTATAATCTGACCTTGGGTATCTAAGATCACAATGGCATCGCGACTGTTTCTATTCTTTGAACAATTCCAACCACCTACATCCCATCCAACAAAATATTCCATTGCCATAAAACTACTCCTTTAACTTTCGCCTGATGCCGTCAATAATTTAAAACTTACTTGATAACGATAAAATTCAATATTGGTAATAACGCTCAATGCTCTTCGCAGGCGTCTGTCGTCCTCTAAGGCGATAGTAATACCTTTTACTTGTTGACCAGCTTCACACAGTTCATGTTTTACATAACCCATATAGCGTTGAGTTTGACCTACAACTGAATCACTTGCTCTGCCTTAAATATCGGGGTCACCCATAAGTCAGCCGTTGTCAACAGTGCGATAAAAGTCGGATTGCTTTTTAGCAAACATTTAAGTTTGTGTTTCCTTACAGCGTGTTCCGGTTTTTATTCGCTAATATGTTTTTCTATTGGTTGTGCTGGATAATTTATCCGCAACAGTCACCCATCTGGCTCTAGTCCTTGGCCTGTAAAGGCCAATTTCCCACGCACCTCGGTGCGCCACAAAAACTTCAGTTCCCCATGTTATCCAATGCGGTAAACGCACAGAGGTGGTGGTTAGGCTTTCGCCTTCCAGACCCAACTTGGCTTAACATGCGGGCGAACAAAATAAAGTCCGGTATCACCCTCCATTCAGAATAACACTGGTTTAATATCCAACCCCGATTGCTGGCTGAATGACACCGGGAAACTAACTAAAGACACGTTCGATATCGAAGGCCTGTTTATTCTTTAACATGTGAAATACCGCTCTGGCGATTTTATGGGCGACAGCTCTAATGGCAACAATACCATTGCGCTTTTGTTTTTTACGCTCGTAAAAACGTTTGGCTTTGGCATCAAACCGTACTAGAAAATGGGCAGCCTCGGAAAAGGCCCATGACAGGTATTTATTGCCTGCTTTACGGTTACCTGTGCCTTTCTTCTTGCCGTTACTTTCACGCACACTGTTGACACAACGACAATAAGACGCGTAATTACCAGCGGCTTCAAATCGGTTGATGTCACCTGTTTCTAACATGATAGTTAAACCTAAAATCGGACCAATACCGGTTACGCTGGTCAGCAGTTTGAATTCATCTTTAAGCTCCACCGCTTCCAGTGTTTGTTGTTCTATGATGGCAATCTGTTTATCTAATGCCTTAAGGATGGTGAGATTGGTATGAGCTGAATGATATAAAAAACTGCCTGATTCGAAAGGCAGTGTGAAGGTCTTTTTACGAATGTCGACACAGTTGACCCGATACCCTAACGAGCGCCAGATTTGATTTTGAATGCTTATCATATGGCTGGATGCATGTTTCACCAATTGTCGCCTACGTCGCAATAAGTCCCGTACTTGTCGGTATTCAGGCGGGTAAATATGACCGGTAGGCAATATCCCTAATCGCATCAAATGCGCAAGGTGAAAGGCATCCTGATGGTCGCCACTGTATTTTAAACCGTCGTATTGTTTAACCGCTGCAGTGTTCACCAGCTCCACTTGATAACCATGCTCCATCAGGCCATCCACTAACCAATACCAGTTAAAGGTAGATTCAATGGCCACCGCTTTTATCTGCTCTTTGTAAGGTGCGAGCAGTTCAAGTGTGATGTTTAAATTGTTGTCGATACGCTTATCCACAACCTTGTTATCCTCTTCGTCGATGACAACCACGACGTGATTGTTTGAATGTAAGTCAATGCCCGAGTAAAATGACATAACAGCCTCCCGTTTGTGATGGTTTGAGCACCTTTCAGCATAGCTGAACATGGACTCGGAGGCTGACTTGAGGATTTTCAGAACAAGGTTAAATAAAACATCGGCTATACTCAAGATTTGGTTAACTCAGAGATAAGAAAATCCTATGAGTCGTTTACCTCGTATCTGCCCCCTTGACATTGCCCAGCATGTGATTCAGCGGGGAAACAACCGTCAAATTTGTTTTGGTAATGAGCACGATTTTTTTGCTTATATTGGTGGGTTAAAAGAATTCTCTGTTAAGTTTGAAGTGAATATCCATCCTTGGGTGTTGATGACTAATCACGTACATTTATTATGCACGCCGTACAAAGAAAATGGTGTTAGCCAAATGATGCAGGCTTGGGGTCGACAATATGTCAGATATTTTAATCATAGTTATAAAAGAACCGGAACATTGTGGGAGGGGCGCTTTAAGTCTTGCTTAGTAGAAGATGAAGTATATCTACTTCATCTTTATCGTTATATTGAATTAAATCCTGTCAGAGCCTTCGGAGTATACTTGGACTAGCTACCAAGTTAACGCATTAGGCAAAGTTTCAAATCTGTGTACCCCACATCTATTGTACATGGCGCTAGGTAAGAGTGATTCTGAGCGCCAAGCTTGTTATCGCAGTTTATTTGCTTCTCATGTTGAAGGTAAGTTATTAGAAGATATTAGAGCGGCGACTAAGTCAGGTATGACTTTAGGCAATGAAAGGTTTAAAAATGAACTGGAAGCAGCACGGGGTCAAGTCTTGCATAATCGGTGAGATTGCCTTAATCCAACAGCACGTTAGTCAGAAGAATTACTATAGAGACTCACGATAATTTAACTGTCATTTCGCAGGTTGCAAAATACAAGACCTGACCCTGTATCCTCAAAGGGGTTAACATAGGCTGCGAAGGGCATTGCAAATGACGCAATGTTCATTAACGGTAAACCAAGCAGCGCTATCCCTCGCAAAATATCTAAACTATCGTAGCGCATAAATATCCTTTTAATTTACTATTTACAATGCGTGTTGTTAGCGCTTGCTGCTGGCAATTTAACTACTGTAAGCAAGCTAGTTAGTTAGCTTCCACAGTCCCTAGCCTAGACCTGAGATTCGTCTGAATCAATACTTATTTCACCACTTACCACTTAGCCATTATTTAAGGCCTTACTTCAAATTATACTTTTAAAGATGTATTTACCTTGTGCGCAGGTCCTTTAATGCGGCTTGAATAGCTTTGTGCTGTGCATGGCCTAGCCGATACTTATACAAACAGGCCATGCAAATCAGCGCGCCCATTACAGGAAAGCCACACATTACCCAGCGAATGGCCGCCAATACTGCGTCATTTTGCACCGAATTAGCGACGTAGCCGTTATGGGTAAGTACATTACCCAGTAAGGACGCACTAAGACCATGACCAACTTTCATGAGCACTACAACTAGCGCAATAAAGACGGCTTCAGAACGAATGCCTGAGTCGTGATTCACCTTATCTATAACGTCAGGGGCCATTCCCCAAATTACCGACCATAATCCGCCTGCAGCAGCGCCCACTAATAAACATCCCAAAATAAAGATGGCACTGCTATCGGTAACTAAAAACGAAAAATACACAACCGACAAGATACTCAGCCCATGGGCGGCAATTAATGCATGGTGCTTTTCATATCGGGTTGATAAATAAGACCAAATTGGCGTGGAAGTCGTTTGCGCGATAACCATGAGAGTTAGCCCCTTTGCAATTAGGGTCTGGTCATTAAGATTGTACTTACAAAAATAACTAAAACTCTTAGTAAAAATGGGCACAGTGAGTGCGCAAAAAAAACTTGCGACCAGAATAATGATGGCGTGCTTATCAACAATAATACATTTGAGCCCTTGTACTTGCTGTGACCAACTAAGAACACATTGCCTTGCATGCACATCGCGCTGGCGCACTGCGAACCACGACAACCATACGGCGATTAACGAGCAACAAGCGGCAAAAATTGAAAACTTTTGAAATAGCGCTGCTTGCGCTTGGTTTGAAGCGCTATCGAACAATTGAAAAGCCGCCACAGTGACACATAACGAGCCTAAAGAACTAAAGAAAAAGCGAAGTGTAGCTAAATGAGCACGCTCGCGACTGTCCTCACTTATTCGCGACAGCAATGCATTGTGAGGTAAATCAATTAATGTATAACTTGCTCTGAAAAGTAAAAGGCACGTCAGTAAGGTAGTGACTGGGTTTTCACTTACTAAAGGCAAATAAAAAATACCGACAAAACTCAGTGAACACAGTGGCGCACCAAATACAATGTAACCCCCGTATTTACCAAAGTGCTTGCTGTGCTTTCGATCTGACAAACAACCAACGAGTGGATCTAATATCGCATCTACCACGAGGGCTATCAGCACAATTATACCAGCCATTATGGGGTCTATATTCAAAACGTCAGTAATATAGATTAAAACAAAATATCCTAGGGTATTGGCAACAATATTTTTACCAAAGTTACCACCGGCGTAACCAAGGGATTGAACACGAGATAAAGGGCTAAAAGTCACGGCAATTCCAATTTACCAGTTGTCACCCGCACTTCTTGCTGCGAGTTGATCATCACACTTAAGCGCTTATCTTAGCAACAAGGGATAACAGTTTTATGAACACCTTATTTAAAAATTTAAAAAGTTTGTTTAGCAAAAATACTATGCTCAAAACACAACTGAGAGGCCCCGACCACGCCGCCTAAATCCCCTAATTTACTCGCAATAAGTTCTGGCACTGGCAGTTTATGCTTATCAAACTGGCAAAAATCGTCGCTGTTAATGTAAGGAAGCCATGCTTGTAGAATATCCAGCGGAAGACGTCCTCCAATAATGATGGCTTGCGGATCTAATGCGCGAGCTAACACCGTTAATGGCTGCACTAGCTGTGAGGCTGCAGTTTGCAGCCATGTTTTAAGTGGTTCGCATGAGTCTACTGATAGAGTGCGTAAATCAGCAAAATCATCTATTGCAATATTTTGTGAGTTAAGCGTTTTAAGCAAATCCGCTCCTGATGGTCGTGACTTTTCTAAATGTGGAAAAGGTGCGCCAAACGCACCGGCATTGCCATTTCTGCCACGGTAAATGCGCCGATCAATAATAATCCCTCCGCCAATACCGTGACCAATATGCACAAACACAAAGTGATCAAAGCTATTACCGGCACCTGCAACCGATTCGCCCCACGCAGCACAAGTACCATCATTTTCAATGTAAACTGGAAAATCTAAGCGTGATGAAAAAGCTGACAGTAAATCCACATCTTCAAGCTCAGGAAAATACACCGCATTCATTTTTCTGCGCTCGTAAGTAAAATCACTAGGAATAGAAATACCTACGCCACAGAATTTTCTCCTCGCAACCGAATTAGGCTTCAGCTGTTGTTCGATAAACGATGAAATAGACTGACATAGGGCATCCAAGGAATGCTGGCTTTGTAATTTTACTGACTCGGAAACTTTAATGCCTCCTGTCCAATCCACCAATGCAATCTCCATATATGACCCAGTGAACGTAACCCCCACCGAATACAGCGCATCTGAGTTTAGACGAATGGTTTTAACCGGTTGCCCCCGGGCCCCTGTGGGTTCAGCCTTGGTCAATGACTAGTTTTTTATCTAACAAAGCCTTGGTTAGGTTGGTTGCTTGTACTTTTGAAAAGTTAAGACGTGATGCTATCGCCACCCGAGTACTGGTTCTTTCACGTCTCACTATTTCTAGAATCAATCGTTCGCTATTGCTTAATTCGATATTTGGCATCTTGTACTTAGTTTAATTGTATTACTGCGAAGTGTAGAGCAATTTATTATTTATAGAAATGCTATTTTTATAAATTAAGTTAACTTAATTTAATATTACTGTCATAAATCTTATCTACGATGCTCGCATCAAAATTGATTTGATTTTAACCAGATTACAGCAATTCACGGAGACGATTTATGCAAGCGGTATTTAAAATAAGTACAATATCATTAGCTATGGGGATCGCTTTTACGCATCAGCCAGCCTTTGCTGATGAAATTCAAGCGACACAAGCAAGCCAAGAAACTGAAGTTATCAATGTAACAGGCACTCGCTTGCAGAACCAACGCGCGGCAGCGATTAAATACGCATCTGAAAACATTGTTGATGCGATATCCGCAGATGAAATTGGCGCACTGCCAGATTTCTCGGTGGCAGAAGCTATATCTCGTATTACCGGTGTATCAACAGAAGATAGAAATGGTGACGCGGAATTTGTTGTGGTTCGCGGTATGCGATCGGATTTTAACTATCTATCTATTGATGGCGCTATTGTGCCTTCTACACGGAAAAATGGGCGTGCGACACAACTGAGCGTTATTCCCTCAAGTGTTATTGATACCACCACTGTAGCAAAAAGCTTCACCGCAGAGATGGATGCCAATGCGATTGGCGGGAACATCAATGTGCGCACACGCAGTGCCTTTGATTACAACGCAGCTTACTTTTTCGCTCGCGGTTCATTAGGCAAATACGACCATGACGAAACGCCTGCAGGTGGCGACTTAAGTTCTCGCGCCAATTTCACTTTTGCTAATACTTTCGGTGGAAATGGTCAATTTGGTGTGGTTGCGTCTGCAGGCTATTTAAAATCTAACGGCGATACTTGGCTGCCCGGTGTTGCTTATAATGAATACCGCGTACTAGGTGAACGGCTAAACGATGCGGGAGAAACAGAGCAATATACTACCCGACTTTATGAAGACGGTATTGAGAACAGTGTTGAGATTCCCCACGGTAATCAAACGTACCAGTATAATAACGAAATTGAGCGAAAGGGCGCGCTGCTAAAACTAGAATACCTTAGTGATGACGAAGCCATGCACCTTAGTTTATCGTCTTACCTTTTCACTGAGGACGATACTGAACAACGCTGGGATAGCTTAATTTTCCGTGCGAATGAAAACCCAATTCCTGACAACTTAACCGCCACAACTGGCTTGGTAGACAGCGCCAGAACACAGCGCCAATATTTTTTACAAGGCGATGAGAACACATTAAAAAGTATAACTTTTCGAGGCCAATATCAGTTCGACGATAACCAACACATTGCCTTTTTGGCATCAAAAGCTACCGGAGAAAGAGAAAATCCATTCTACCAAATACGCTTTGAAGCTGATGACCGCACAGCGTTTGCATATAACTATGATAGCAGCGGTGACTACCCTGCAATCAATTTGGTTAATGCCGAAAATTGGACTGATACTGAACTCTTTACCCCTGAATTTTATCGTCCTCGCCTTGATATAAACGAGCAAGATGCGTCTCAACTAAAACTTGATTTCATCCAAAACTGGACCCTTACTAATAAACTTGGCGTGAAAGCTGGAATAAGCCGTCGTACCGATGAGCGTTTCCAAGATCAAGTCTTCGACCACGACTATCGCCCAAACAGCGATGCAGCAAAAGCTTATACACTTACCAATGTATTATCTGATGAATTTAACTATTTCGAACCAAACCTGTTGCCCGGACAGCCACAACAGTTCATTGACCCAGCTTCATTTTTGAGCTATTTCGATAACAACCAGGCCGAATGGGAAGATAGAAAAAATCAGGTTTCGGAAGGATTAAGTAGCCAATTTATTGTAGAAGAAAGTATAGATGCCGCATACCTAATGGGACGCTATGCGACAGATAAGCTCACGCTAATTGGTGGTTTGCGTTATGAAAGCACAAGTGTTGATTCTACGGGTGGCCAACGCTTAAACGATGACGATCCAACTACCCCTGATTATGTTTTGCGGTCTCAAAAAGGATCCTATAACCACCTGTTACCTTCATTTACGGCCAACTATTATTTAAGTGACCACGCAAAACTTCGAGCAGCCTACAGTGAGACCTTGGGCAGAGCGGAATACGATGATCTCGCCGTACGCGGCAGTCGCAACATTGATGATGCAAATCAAAGTATTTCTATCAGCTCTGGTAATACTAACCTTTCACCCCGAGAGGCACAAAATATTGACCTTGCACTAGATTATTCTTACCCCGAAGCCGGCATTGCTATGTCTGTAGGCCTGTTTTACAAGAACATCGACAACGAAATCTATAACCGCAAAACCACTGAAAGCGTCATCATCAATGGTATAGAGTATACCCAAAATACTACTCAACCGACCAACGCCACTAGCACTACCTTAAAAGGACTTGAGGCAGGAATGCTAATAAATAGCTTTAGTGGGTTAAGTGAGCAACTCGACGACGTGGGCATATCACTTAACTATTCTCGCATCGCCAGCGATTTCGCTATTGAAACATCAGATGACAGTCAGCGTGAATTATATGGACAGATTCACCAACCCAAGAATATCGCTAACCTTAGCCTGTTTTGGACGCCGTCTCGCTTCGATATGCGTTTCGCTGTGCGATATAAGGGCAAGCGACAGGTATCATCTAGCGCCTCATCCCCCAGTTATGACGAATTTATTGATGCACAAACTTTTGTCGACTTACGTGTGCGATACAAGTTTCACAACGGCATTAATGTATCACTCGAAGGACGCAACTTGTCCGATGAAGCTGAAGACCGACTCTTAAACTCTGGGCGCATTCACTGGACTCGTGATTACGGAAAATCATTCTGGTTAGGCGCGGCTTACCGTTTCTGATGGCTAAAGCGGTGCTCAGGGCACCGCATTTTTTATTTAGTTTTAAACTCGCTAAAAAGGAAGTAACCAGCATTATGTTTACACTACGCAATTTTATTTTATTCATTGTTTTACACATGGCTAATCCAGCATTTGCCAACAACATCGAAACAATTTTAACCCAGTGGCATTCCCCGTCTGAAGACTACATTTTTGTTGTCGCGCACCGAGCGGCGTTTATGGAAGACGGCCAGATTGTACTGCCAGAAAATTCACTGCCGGCCATTGAATATGCCATTGAGTTAGGCGTGGATATGGTTGAGCTGGATGTTAGAGCAACCAAAGACGGCCGGTTTGTTATTTTGCACGATGCCACTGTAGACCGTACGACCAATGGCACGGGAAAAATTGCCGAGCTCACTTATCAGCAAGTGCAACAATTGCGCCTGATAGAAGAAGTCACCGGCGAAGTGACGGAACACCAGATACCTACTCTTGAACAAGTCTACGACCTCGTTCGGGGCAACATTATGGTAAATCTTGACCCAAAACTCGCACTAAGCGAGTTAAGCGAAACCCTGACTATAGCCCATAAGATGGGTGTGTTAAACCACATTATATTGAAAGGAAAAGCAGACACGCCCGAACAGCGAAAGGCCATTGAGGAGCTTATGGCCTCCCTGCCTTTTTCTGTGGATTTTATGCCCATGCTACGGGACAAAAAAATCTCGTCATTTGACGATATCAAAGCGACGTACACGCAGCTAACCCCCTCTGCCGTTGAGATGGTGGTAGGTATTCCGGATTACGACGATGGCAGCTATTTAACCAAAGACGGCGGCATTCTATTTTCATCAAAAACCCGCGCCCTTAACCAACAGTTTAACAGCCACTTGTGGATGAACACCCTGTACATCGATGCACTGCGAGGTCGTTTAGATGCCCTGCAATGGAATGGCGGTCGTCACGATATCCTGGGCCTTAAATACCCGGCGCAGGTGTTTGATTTCTGGATAGCTCATGGTGCCACCATTATTCAAACCGACGAACCTAAATTTCTTATCCACTATTTACAAGACAAGCAAAAACGAAAGCCGGTAACTCTCGCAAATTAAGTAGTACAGAAGCAACACCACGTCGTTTCACATTTACTTTAAAACGGGATAATTATGAAAATACCTAAAATGATATTAGCCTTTTCAGTAGGGCTGATTGCCTCGCAGTCACTACCGGCGATAGCCGACAGTGATTGTCAAACCATTAAAACGCCAAACGATTTTATTCGTGACATCGATGGTTATAAAATTGATCTAAGTCGAATTTATAACGAAGAACATTTTTGCCACGAAAATTGGTGGGGCTTATTCTCCAGTCGCCCAACAGTCTGCCTCGCTCTCGACCACTTAAAAGTGCCGCAAATGTACCAAAACAAAGCCGACTTTATCGGCATACCCCACCGAGGTATATGGGGCCCTAAGCGTATACAAACTAAGACAGAGATAATATTAGACCACTCCAAACAGCAAGCTGAAAATACCTTCGGCGCTATTGAAGCTGCAACAGTTGACTCAAAATGCCAGTTTGTAGAAATTGACGTAGCGATGATGGGCGATATTAAAAAAGATAACTATGAACATTCACACGCAATTAATGCTGGTAGAACCTTAGCAACTCTTCCTTGGTCATTACTTCAGACTTCATTCTACTGACTTTGAAATATCTGATACTTCGATTCCTTATTCCGATCTTGATGGTATCGAGATCAGCGATAGTTTCAAGCTAAGACCTATGAATATGATGGTCACATTTCAAGGAAGAGAGGCTACTTCAGATTTGTCTTCAGCACACATGCGGCTGCGGGACCAAACCATACAGAAAGACAAAGAAACCTGGCGACCTTCATCAGGCAGAGGAAAGCTGGACAAAGACAGTTATGTCCGATTCGATGATATTTTAAAGCATGCCATAGACACCAACACTGTACTCATGGTTGACCCCAAAGTACCCGGATTACAGGATTACTTTCCTATGGCGCTTCAAAAAAAACACTAGAACAAGAAGGATATTTGCATGAAGCACGCCTTCTGGCTCGTGCAATGGTGCTGGCATATGAACGTGATGCAGAGCATCACGTTGTACTGAAAACAGCTAGTCCGCTAAACGAAATATGGGACAAAGTGTCATTAATGCTTTCATTTTCCACTGCAGTCTCACTAGACAGTGGTTTAGAAACACAGCCATGGGAAAGCAAAACCGCCAGAGAGAAGTTTATGAAAAAGTTTCTCTGGAGCCCTATTCCCAACAAATCTGCAAGTATATCTAAGAAGGATACCCTCAAAGAAATAAAAGCCTGGCACAAAAAAACAAACAATAGCAGGGGCATAGCCACCTATGAAGTCGCTTTGTACTCACCGTACCACTGGACGTCCCAAATTGTGTCGGACAGCATGAACCTGTTGACGTATGTGTTAACCGGATTAAAAGGAAGAAGTAAAATCCCTGTTCGACCTGCGATGTGGAGTATTGACCCCATGGGTGACAAAGGCACATTTGGTCGCGAATACAATTGGAAATTCTTTGGTAATGAAACAGCAGCAGGTAAAGAGCAAGACATGAGAGGCAATCAACTCTGGATGTCATCTATTCAAGGTGTGCAATACGCTGCAATGAACACAGATATGCCTATTTTCTATCGCGCTACAATTTCCGAAAAAGTCGACAAAGCTATCCCGTTTGGATATAAGGATTAATAATGAGAAATGTAAACAAACTACAGTCAATCGCCCTCGCGGTGGGACTTACGCTGGGGTTTGCGGCTAACGCCGACGTCCGCCTTAATAACAAGGGGTTTTATGAGTTGGATGTGGAACCACTTGATGCGTTTAGCTTAGCTGAATATTACGATTATAACGCCAGATTCAGTGATTTTCCCGTGGGAGTTAAAAAAGCCGGCGACTTCTTGTTTGAGCCATTCGATCTACAAAGTTTTCAAGACCTATGTGTAGTGACTAAACCAATAAAACTAAAGCCCTTGTTGAATAACAAAAAGAGAATCATTTTCGCGGTAGGAAATCCCAAAACGGTGGAGACGTTAGACGGTAGCTTTAAAATTAACGGTTTTAGGGTCGGTAATCGATCTAATGATGAAAAAATTAGCAGTTACGCGTTAGATCTTGATCCTGACACAGGTGGTACTTTTAGTGTTTATAAGTTCTATAACGAAAAAACAGCCACTCGCGCTGCATCTCTGGATAACCTCGCTGCCAATTACACAAAGAAAGAAATTAAAAGTGAAGATTTTTATTTTCGTATGGTACTGGGCAGTGACATAACCTGGTTTGAAATATGGCCAGTAAGCGATCATGCCAATTCACCACGTCAAAGGGTAAACCGCACCGTGCTGTTCACCGGCTTTAATGCGAATTCCGTTAGTCATTCTATCAAAGGGGATACCCCAGACGAAGAATTTGGTACCTATAAAATAATGACGCCACGTCAAGCTGCTTTATTTATCGGTGAAGATCATCATAGTAAAAAAGATGGCAGAGGCGTAAAGACGACTACTACGCTGGGCAATGAGGAGTCAAACATCGACAAACTGGTTTCTTGCACACTCTTCAAGGAGAAAGTAACAGAACATTACGTGAAGCCTGTCAACGAAAGTTACGATCCAATCAATGGAAGCGACCCCATTTTACCAGAGTAAAGGGGCACGCTTTTAATCTAACCTCCCAAACAAAAAAAACGCCTATTGGCGTAATGCCAGTCAGTTAACAACTGACTGGCATTTTCCTTTGTAGAGTAAAAAGGGGGCAGTGTTACTTATTGCTTCGGAGGCCTGCCCATCTTCCCAGTTTTTTAGTTTCTTCCCAATTAAGGCTTCCGTTTCTTTTTTAAACTTGTCATAAAAATATCGGGGGCAGAACATAAATATCGGGGGCAAAATATCTTCCTTCCTGTAATTTTGTGTCTGTCTAAAAACGGATACTTAGGTTGGATTACAACTTTTGTACATTTTTTAATGCATTTATAAACAACTTCAGCGTGTATCAAATTATATAGTTTTGCTTTCACGAAACTTGAAGGAATAATAATGCAAAAGATTTTATGTATGGCTGTTGTAGCTTTAGGCTTGGCAGCCTGTGGCGATTCTAAATCAGATAAAGATACGCCGGCGGGCACCAATCAATTTAAGCAATTGCGCGCTACCATTGAACGTGACCTATGGCCGCGAATAATGCTGCAGCCGTTTCGATTGCTATTTATCAAGACGGTAATGTTGTGTTTGCAGAAGCATTCGGCGAAAAGGTACGAGGTGGTGGGCAAGCTGTAACGCCTGATACCCTTTTTCAGATGGGCTCCACTACTAAAATGTTTACCGGAATAGCGACCATGCAATTGGTCCAACAGAGTTTGTTAGGTACCCACGATAAGCTTGTTAATACACTGCCCGATATTCAATATCCGGCGTCTCAAGCGTTAACGTGGCAAGACATCAATATCCATCATTTGTTAACCCATCAAAGTGGTTTGTTTGATCGTTACATTGGCAGTGACGAAAGTCGTCACTTGGTTGAGTATATGACAACGAGTTACCCGCAACAAAACAGGCAGATGAACCCCTAGGACGTTTTCATAATTACAGTAACCCTAACTGGTCGTATCTGGGAGCCATTGTGGAGCACCTAAGTAACCAGCCTTTTACCGAGTATATGCAGCAGAATGTGTTTGAACCATTGGGCATGCAGCGTACGTCGCTGGATCGCAGCCGTGTTATTGCTGATGGTGATTATGCACTGGGTTTTCAAAGGTTAGATGGGAATGACGAGTACCTGACTGGCATTAATCAAATTCCAGCCCTACCCAGCGCATCACCAGCTGGAACAGAAACCTTGGTCTACGCCTACAGAACTGTTAAAAGTAGCTGACTTTTTACTGAATGGTGACGCGGATGTGTTATCTAATCAATGGCGAGCACAGATTACAACGCCTCATGTGAGTACTGAGTTTGCAGGTTTGCCTTTGCATTACGGTTACGGAATATATGTAGATGATGGCTTTATGTATAACGACCAATGGTACGCAGAAAAGGTTTGGCAACATGGCGGAAATACTAGCTCGTACACACATTTATTTTGGATATTGCCAGAAAAAAACATTGCGGTCTCAGTGATGAGTAGCGGCGGTTATACCAATTTTGATGCGAGCATGGTAGCAGCGTTAAACTCTGTTACTGAGTTACCCTCTCCCGCAGAAATACCGGTTGTAGCACCAAACCCAGATGAATACGCAAAGCATGAGGGAATCTATGATACGGGGCAGTTTACCATCATAGTTGAGCAACAAAATGATGAACTGCATATTACCATTCCCGAGTTGGATGCACAGAATGCCCCCTATGAACAGGCAATGGCAGCAATCGGTGATGGCACTTTTTTTACCGAAATAAACAATGAACTACTGCAAATTACATTTTTACCTGTGATTGAAGGTGGTGAGTCGGTTTACATGCGGCATAGAAACTTAGTGGGGATTAAAGATGGCTATTAATCGTTAACCCAAGTGTTGGTTGCGAACAGCACCTTTATCTAGACACCCATAAAAATAAATCTCAAGCACCTTTATCTAGACACCCATAAAAATAAATCTCACGAAGGTTGTCATCAATTTTAGTTATGGGTGTCTCAATTGGAGACGGCATGCAGGAATGACGATGTGTCAGGCTGGTGTTTTTAAGCGGTCATGCCGTTGTTAGTTACTCCCGTCATTCCGGTAGTGTTTTGAGCCGGAATCGGTTTGTTTTTGGCTGTTGTCTCAACATCACTTATTCGGAATTTGGATTCCTGCTAACAACATGCAGGAATGACGATGTGTCAGGCTGGTGTTTTTAAGCGGTCATGCCGTTGTTAGTAATTTCCGTCATTCCGGTAGTGTTTTGAGCCGGAATCGGTTTGTTTTTGGGGGTGTCACTACAGTCACTTATTCGGAATTTGGATTCCTGCTAACAACATGCAGGAATGTCGGATTTGGGGCATTGGGATCCCGGCTAACAACATGCAGGAGTGACGGTGTGTGTCGTTAACGCTAATTTTACTGAACCTTGTTCTGGCCCCAATGTTTTCCGTTACTCTTGAATATTTGTACGCATGTATTTAGAAAATAGACTATTTGGATTACTTCGATAAACTGGTTACAACTTTTCTAATTTTGAAGAAACATACAAGCTCGTTACTTCAGTGCTACTAATATTCGGGAAGGTAACATGTCAGAATGGTTAAAGGTCTTTTTCAACAAATACCTCGTTATATTTACGGTAAGTTATAAAATCCTGTGTTTTCCCCATTCTTATGGGAAACAAATATTGGACGATCCTAATTCCACGCAAACTTCACTTCTCTATGCAACTGAAATGCTTGTACTTGTCATTACAGTATTTAGCATTTCACACAATGTTTCTTTGCCATCATTTTTGCCGATCGAATTACTGGCCTTGGCATATTGTCTGTATATTTTAGTCTACTCCTCTTTGTTTCTTGTTTTTCTGCGTTTTTTTTCGAGGGGAGTCATTTTGTACAAAAAAAGCCTCGCAGCTTTCAATTATGCAGCAGGAATAGTTTTACCCATTTTTATTCTCGCTCCGATCATTGATAGAACAGAGCCCCATGTTGTGCTGGAGATTTTTGCAACAATAATTATGGCTTACGTAACATATATTTATACAATTTCTTGCCTACTTTGGTTAAGAACTATAAATAAATGTAGTGGGTTCGCGATATTTGCGGCTTCTATCGTTTGGTATATAACATTTTTATTTTTAGCGACAGTGATGCTCCCCCACAAGTAAATTACAGGGTCGATTTAGTTGTGTTGTTTCAATTGAATAGTGACGTTAGGGGTGTTAATAGCATCAAAACTGAACGGTTACTTCTGGTACACAAGTAGCCGTCAAATAAAGAAAGAACTATCAATGCCAGTACAAGGTTAAATGCTTATCGTTGGATCAAATCAGTAATCTGTTACTTGTATAGGGGCTAGCTCCTGTTTTGAACCTAAATCGGTTTGTTTTTTTGGGGCGCTACAGTCACTTATTCGGCATTTGGATCCCTGCTAACAACATGCAGGAATGACGGATTTGGGGCATTGGGATTTCTGCTAACAACATGCAGGAATGTCGGATTTGGGGCATTGGATCCCTGCTAACAACATGCAGGAATGACGGATTTGGGGCAATGGATTCCTGCTAACGGCATGCAGGAATGACGGAGTTAAGGCATTGGGATTCTCTGCTAACGGCATGCAGGAATGACGGATTTTGGGGTATTTGGATTCCTGCTAACAGCATGCAGGAATGACGGAGTTGAGGCATTTGGCTTCCTGCTAACAACATGCAGGAATGACGGATTTGGGGCATTGGGATTTCTGCTAAGAGCATGTAGGAGTGACCTGTGGTTTTTGGGGGGACAGCAAAACCTAAAAACAAAATTGGAAAAGTAAAAACCAGAATCTAAAAATATTTACATTACTTTATGATTACTTGTGGCTTTTACACTAACACTTAGGGTGTTGTGCCTTTGGTTTTGTATCTTTTAACGGGTTTAATACCCGTTAACTTGCTGAAAAGTAGCAGATTTGCAAACCATTATTTTAACCGTCATACCAAATTAGAGGTTACCAATATGAGAGTTATCGTTTCATTGGTACTTATTTTTCTGTGCAATAAAAACCTGATAGCACAGGGGGCTATTAAGTCCCAAGCAGACAGACTGCATCAATACGCTGGCCATTGGGTGAGTAGTAAACATGCTGGCACAGCAGAGATAAACACATACCCAGCTATTAAAATGAATAATATTTCAGTCATGGACAAGCAGTCCATGCAAGTTGAAGTACTTCAATATCAAGACGGTGAATACAAAACCTTGCTTACGGAATTAATTGGTTATGACGCTAAGAGTGAGCAAATTATCGCCTTAGGACAAAATCAGCAAGGTGTTATTTTTAAAGGGGTAGGGCGTTTTTCTTCGGATACTAAATGGAAAATGCGCGATGTGGATATGCTAGGAAATTTTTACCTAAGTGTAGCATTCGATTTTCAAAGTCTTACCAATGTATTACTCGAAGGGCTGGATGAGTCAGGCAAAAGCCTTTGGAAAACTCGTTATATTAAATCTAATCCCAAGGACAAAAATATAGGGATCCAGTTAGTGTCTGTTCATCAAGAGATGCTCAAGGATCCAAAAAACACTCTGACGGAATTAGGCCGAATGGGTTATAGCTATGTCGAAACCTTTGTTTATGATGACGGGGCATTTTATGGCATGTCGCCTGTTGAGTTTCGTGATCTAGTACAAGCAAACGGTATGCAGTTTTTGGGGTCGATGACCTTTCATGATTTGCCTACAGATGACAACTGGCAATCGGCTTTGAAATGGTGGGCCAAAACCATAGATGATCATGTGTTAGCCGATGTGAAATATTTAACCACTTCAAACAACCAACTCAAGACTGTTAAAACCAAGGCAGAGTTAAAACGTTATACCGATTACTATAACGCCATAGGTAAGTTATGCCGTGAAAAGGGCATTACTTTTGCCTTTCATAATCATGCCGACGAGTTTAAGTTAGTTGAAGGTACTCGAATCTATGATTATTTTCTGCAACATACCGAGCCTGAATATGTTCATTTTCAGGCCGACATATATTGGATGGATGTTGCAGGCGTTGCTCCCATCGAATATTTTAAAAAATACCCCGCTCGTTTTTTGAGTTGGCATATAAAAGACTATAAAGAATTAGGCGCCAGCGGCAAAATTGATTGGCTTAGGTTATTTCATCACCCTGATTTTCCATTACCCAAATATATGGTGGCAGAGGTAGAAGATTATTCATATCCACCTATGTATAGCGTACAACTGGCATGGGAATATTTGTATTATTCAATATTGAATTAGTGGTCATGTCTAGTCGATATTGACGAGGGCGATAGTTGTGTCTGTATTGCTACTCGCTGCTTTTTCGAATGAAAGGAAACTGCAAGGTTAAATTAAGCATAGGTCATATTTTTATCTTTTTTGGCTCTAGCGGAAGGCGCTAACTGTCGCTGGGCGAGTTCATCTCTTGCCTTGGTCTGGGGTATTATTTTGCTATAATTTGTTGGCTCCTCGATTAGACCTATTCATGCACCATATCAACGACTACAGGTTGTATTCTGTAATCTAGTCTTTCCATAATGGTTAAGAAAGTCAGCAGTAAAGTTTGATTCTACCGGTTTCAATGACGGGGTAAATTTATGATTGATAAAGGATTAGTATTAGAATATTGTAGCCTTATACTTGATTCTCATACCGTAACAATTACTGAGCATAATGATGGATGAATTATTCTCGGGTAATGCAAAACCTTTTACGCTGGATATAGTATTCGGATGGATATTAAAAAGATAATTTCTATAACAACGTTAACCGTTTTAATGTCGGCAGGGCATGCGTCCGCAGACATTTTAGTGGTGGTGAATAAGCATAGTGAGACGACAAAACTGTCGAAAAATGAGTTGATTGATTTGTATATGGGCCGTTTTAGAACTTTCCCTAATAGCAAGCCTGCACGTCTTTATGATCGTAGTGATTTGCGCAACGAGTTTTACCGACAACTAATTGATAAATCTGTTTCAGAAGTAAACGCCTTTTGGGCGAGACTATTGTTTACAGGTAGAGCAAAGCCGCCCGAAGCCTTGGATACTACGGCTTCTTTGCTCGAGGTCTTGAATGATGATATGCAGGCAATTGGTTATATCAACGAAAGCGATATGCAAGCCAGCATGAAAGTAGTTTATCGGATTTCGAGGCGCTGAGATGAATATATTAAAGACACTATGTTTAATTGGTCAGACGATATCTGATTACAAGTTCATGCCCAAACTCAATACTTCTGGCAGAGCAATGCTTTTTGCCCAGTTATTGGCACTATTCGCCATTTCTCACACTGCGACAGCAAAAGATTCGTCAATGTTTCAGTTTACTGGCTTTGGCACTATAGGTTTGACCAAAGGCGGTAATGACGTATTGGGCATTCGACAAACATACTCGCAGCGTGGCGAGTACGGAGGTTGGCAGTTTAAAACCGATTCTATGCTTGGGCTGCAAGTGAGCGCTGATTTCAACGAAAAATTTGATGCTGTGGTACAAGTATTGGCTAGAGATCAGGTCTCTAATACGCTAGAACGCTCGATTGAGTGGGCTTTTTACGCTACCGACCCACATCCTCAATTGATATTAGAGTGGGGAGAATGGCATTAGACTTGTTCAATCTATCGGAGTATCGCAATGTTGGTTTTGCTTACTTAGAAATCCGTCCACCTGTTGAGTTTTACGGCCCTGTTCCGTTGTCGAATTTTGACGGTGCTGATGTCATGTTTAGTCATCGTGTTGCTGGCGGTATTCTGCAGAGTAAGTTCTTTGCTGGGCAAGCCCGAGATATCACTTTTTTCGAGGGCGATTATTACGACATCAACTTTAACCCAACCTATGGCATGAATTTTAACTTCCAAAAAGGTGCTTGGAAAACGCGATTCACCATGACTAAGGTTAAGTTTACTGATGTGAGAGGGAATGTTAATACCAATATGTTATTAGCTGAGTTTGATACTATCCCTGCTGTTATTTGGCCTGGAGTAGACATGGCTAGAGATCATTTAGACATTAATGGCTCAGAGATTGTCTATACATCATTGGGCGTTGCATATGACTATTCTGATTGGATATTACATGGCGAGCTATCTCATATTAATTCTACCGCTACCTTAGCAGCATCAAATAATGCAGGCTACTTCACTGTAGGTAAGCGTATAACACCAAGTGTAACGGTTTATGGTAAGTATGCGCGAGCACTGACATCTGCAGAGCGAGTTAATGTGGCGCCTCCTGTTA
Organism: Paraglaciecola aquimarina; assembly: GCF_032464635.1. NCBI lineage: Bacteria > Pseudomonadati > Pseudomonadota > Gammaproteobacteria > Alteromonadales > Alteromonadaceae > Paraglaciecola > Paraglaciecola aquimarina. Next base: position 4,442,497 of record NZ_JAWDIO010000002.1, on the reverse strand, counting down.
TCGAAGATGAAAATTTATGGGGCTTGTATGGCTATGTTGATTATTTGATGAACTCAAACACAATTGACCAGTATAGTCACGCTTTAGGGCTTCGTTGGAATATCATGCCCAAGCTCAATATAAAGCTAGAGTGGGATCGTGTGCATGTAGGAGAAGGTAGTCCAGGGCTCTACGTCTCAGAGTCTATAAATCTAGATACGGACATTGTAATGAATAACTATTCTATGACGCTTAATTTCATATTTTAGTAGGAAATACGTCAAAACAGGAAGGGATCTGCACAATGAATTTAGACAAATTGGTATACAGACCTTTGATATTTTGGCTGAAATAACTTGAACCATGTAAAGCAGAGAATACACGTACGTGTTGCATTAGCGATAGCTATTGGTGCGACTGTTATCGCACTACTGTCGTCTGTTTTTTTCTATCAATCAGCCTTTAAGAATGCGCTTTATGATGCCGAGCATGATATAGAACAGGTATTTAGAACGGTTGAAAATACCGCGTCTGCTGCGGTTTATCTAGACAATGAAGTGCTTGCTCAGGAAGTAGTGGGTGGTCTTGCCAACAATGATCTGGTGCTATTCGCCGTCATAGTAAGCAAAACTGGCCTGCGCGTGACGGATCAAGCTGGCAAAACTGAAGATAAACGAGCCTTAAGTCATACCAAAGCGGCGCTTATCGAGTATCAATTAGTCCACCCCTTCTTTGAAGATCAAACGGTAGGTACATTATCTGTTCAGCCAGATCAAAAAGCGATCGAGCGAAACGCAACTAAAATTGCCGAAAAACAAGCGCTACTGACCATATTTCAGTCAATCGTAATTGCGCTTTTAGTGTGGTTGCTAGTCAATAGAACGCTTACGCGACCGTTAATAAAGGTTGCTGGTATGTTGCATAGAGTCAATCCAGCAGAACCCAAAAAACTAGATTGCCCAAGCGGTCATGATCGAGATGAAATTGGTAAATTAGTAGAGGACATCAACTCATTGTTAGGTTCGGTTGAAGATCATATTGATCGAGAGCGGACAATGCGTCAGGAATCGGAAGCCTTAGAGCGCCAGTTTAGGCTCATTTACGAAAAAGCAAGTGCGGGAATATTTTTGATCAACAAAGCTGGCAATGTCATTACCGCGAATCCAGCATTTCACAATATCTTGCATACTGCTAAACAGCTGAATGGAAAGCCTATCGAGCAGTTTGATTTTTGCGATTTTTTTGACGATCGAGAACAGGTTCAACAGATGTTGATAAGCCTGAGAGACAGTGAAGATCATATGACCACTAATGGTGATTTGAGTCTAAACCTAGACTCTCCACATTGGGTACACTGCCTATTTACTAAAGTCGTCGATGAAGCCGGTGAAAGCCTAGTAGAAGGGATCCTGTACGATGTGACTCAGCGCATAACTCGCGAACAGGATACGCGTTTTGAAGCAGACCATGACACGTTAACGGGTCTGTATAATCGGCGTTCGGGTGAAAGAAACATTAATCAAATAATCCACACTGCACAGGCACTCGATTCAACCATGGCAATGTTGTTGATTGATTTAGATGGCTTTAAACCCGTAAATGACAACTATGGGCATGATGCTGGTGATGAAGTGCTAGTACAAATAGCGAATCGTTTGACAGACGTGGTGCGCTCCAGTGATATTGTTGCACGCTGGGGAGGAGATGAGTTCGTGATCGCCCTTGATAAAATAGAAAAGGGAGGGTCTAGATCAATTGAAGTGATATGCGAGAAAATTCTAGCGCGAGTCGGTCAACCAATAGATCTAGGACAGGGTAAAAGCTGTATCATCGGCGTAAGTATCGGGGTATCCCGCTTTCCAGTTGATGGCAAGCGCCTAGACGAATTGATCGATTTGTCTGATTCAGCCATGTACCATGCAAAAAACTCCGGCAAAAATAGATTTACCATACACGGCGAATATTAGTATATAACCTGAGTTCTGGATAATAAGTATCGTTTAAGCTAAACACCCCAACGCTGCTAGATACAAAAAGAGCGTTATCCAGAGGTTCGGCTTATCCAGCGATTAAGGTTATATAGAGCTGCCCCTTACCTGACATAGCCTAGGAAACTCGCAAAACTAACAGCATGTGATTAGGGGGATGACCTTATTCCTAGCTTTTTCTCGTCACTGGTTTTACCAACTCTACTACCAATTTGTCGGGCTACTAATCTTCGTAAGACGAGTGGCGAATCGCTTTGTTGGCAACCGAGTATGAGAACCCTTGGCCAATCAAGTGTCGTAGTGCTTTTTGCTTAAGTTTTTCATCTTCGATTGGCAGGTTACCGAATTTCTTAATTTTGATCTGTAGTGCTTTATCGAGATAGCCTTCATCTGTGGTTTCTATGGCTGTCACGCATTCATTGATTATGTGTGAAGAGAAGCCTTTAGTGTAGAGCTTTTGTTTTATTTTATTGGGGCCAATATTTTTTTCCGAGTAATTCTGGGTCAAGCGTTGTGCGTAGCGACGATCATCCACAATGCCGCGTTCTATTAAATGGCTCAGGGCTTTTTCATTAAATGAAGTGTCTTCCTTGAATAATGTGTTGGCTTTTTGCATCAGCGTTTTTGCAGTGTAATCACCATACTTGCCAATTAGCCACAAGTAATAACCTTTTACTCGCTCAAAGGTTATTTCTGTTGGTTTTGTATCTTGTTTTTGCCTAAACATGTTTAATATCTTCTCATCTATACGCAGCCACTCCATCTCTCGAGGTGGGTGTACAACACCAGTAAATGCTCGTAGAGAGTAGACATAATGATTGGAGTGGCCATAAAGTAAACCGTTTAGCGGTTTGGTTTATCGTTGATGATAGCAAAAATAGTAGCGGGTTGATTGACTGCTTTGTATTCTGCCTGTTGTTCGCTGGTATATTTTGGATGGCTACTCCTCTTCAAAATAGGATTATGATAAGTTGCTAGCGCTTAATCGATTCTATAAATGCACTACTGTCAACGTGAGCGCCAAATATCCCCCCTTCATGGGCAAGACTATCAATCAATGTTTTGTGTAAGTCACTGGTGGCAGCACCGCAACAATCTTCCAGTAATAGGCAATCAAAGCCACGGTCATTGGCTTCTCGCATGGTTGCCGACACACAAACATCGGTCGTAACGCCAAGAATAACTAAATTGCGAATTTGCTGAGCTCTTAAAATATGTTCTAAATCGGTTGCGTAAAAAGCGCTATTCCCAGGCTTATCAATGGTTATTTCTCCGGCGGCAGGCATGAAACCGGCGTAAAAGTCAGAGCCGGCTTCTCCTCGAACAAGTAGGCGACCCAAGGGACCTTGTTTACCAATTGCTGCACCTTCACGTTCGGCCTTCAAGCGTTTATTCGTATTGAGGTCAACGAGTTCCGGTCGATGACTTTCACGTGTATGCAATACCAGAAAGCTCTGTTTTCGTACTGCCTCTAGAAGTTTTTTGGCTGGGACTATAGTGCGTTGTAGATGGCTTATATCCTTTCCAAGATTGCTAAAATATCCTTCTGGATCTAGGAAATCTCTTTGCATGCTGCACCCTACTATTTATCAGTGATATATAAAATGCTCATTTTTAGCGGATTTTAGCTTTGAACTAGCTGCTGTGCCTAAATTCCCATAAAAATTCAATTACTTATAAATATACATTGAATTTTGTTTAGAGGAAGGCATGCTCGATGACTGAAAGTTCGGTAGGTATATTAAGATAGTTTTTGGCAAGACAATAAGGGGATTGACAACACACTAAGCAATAATCCTTTATTCAAGATAAGTATAATATCAAACCTTAACAAGATTGATTCTCATTAGAATTAATGCTTTAATCCCGCCACTTCTAAAATTAACCTAATTTGATGTGAGTTTTTAAAATGCGAATGAGACAATCTTCTCTATCGATAGCGATTACGTTAGCCTTAGTATCACTAAATAGTGCAGCCCAGCAGCCGATCGAATCGGTTGAGAATAACGATAAAAAAATCATGCCTACTATGGAGGTTATTCAGGTAGTCGGTGATGCCAATTCGGTGATTTTAGAGCACACAGGCTCTGTTGTTGTTATCGAACGCCAACAAATCGAAAAGATTCAACCTTTGTCGACCGAAGATATTCTACGTCGTATTACTGGTGTGAATACCAAAAGCGAAGAAGAAACTGCTATTGTGGCAAACTTTGGTATTCGTGGTTTGTCGGCTAGCGAATCAAAGTCTTTGATGCTAGAAGATGGTGTGCCAGTGGCGTCTGGTTTATTTATCGGGAACGACCGTTACTTTAACCCTCGCATTCAGCGTATCGAGCGAGTTGAAGTGCTAAAAGGCTCATCTTCATTGCGTTATGGACCTTCTACTATTGGCGGCGTGGTCAACTATCAAACTAAAACGCCAGACGATGGGGTAATGCTCACCGGTCGAGTTGGCTCGTTCAACATGCAAGAAGTTAGTCTCGAAGCTGGTGGTAAAAACACCTCGGGCGATGCTTTTGCTGGTGTCGTTGCCACACATGCTAAAAGCGATGGTTTTATGGATAAAGGCTACGAAATGACTGATGTTATGGCGAAAGCCGGCGTCATTTTGAGTAACGACCAAAAACTGGGAATTAAAATATCTCGTTATGAAAATGACGCAAATATTTCTTATCGTGGCTTATTACATGATGATTATTTGGCAGGTGCCGATTACAATCCAGCACCAGACGATAAATTCTTAACGGATCGTACCGCATTTGATATTAATCATGAGGTCACGTTTTCTAACCAAGCTACCTTAAAAACCCTAGTATATTGGAGTGAAGTTACCCGTGATTATTGGCGTTATAGTGTTGATACCGATGCTTCAAATGACGCAGGGCGATGGGTTTACACCGATTCTCTAACGGGCAATAACCGTACTTTTGATCGAGTTGGCATAGAGACTCGATTAACGCTAGACCATCAGTTGTTTGGGTTGTCTGCAAATAGTGAATTTGGTGTGCGCTTCATGCAAGAAGAGTCAAACGATACGCGTATTCGTGCAACACGTAGTGCTGATCGCACCGGTGCCAACGATCGCCATCGTGTTGATTCTGCAGATAGTTATGCAGCCCATGGCCAAACCCGTATTGAATTAACAAATAAATTTGCGATTACACCGGGTTTACGTGTTGAGTCTTACGAACAAACTCGTGTGATATTAACGGATAACAATAATACCGCTAAAACGAGCAATACCGAGTTGTTACTGCAGGTGTGGGTGCTACCTACACCCTAGATCCAACCACACAAGTTTATGGTGGTGTGTATCGTGCATTTTCTCCGGCCAGCAATGGGGTTGCGTTGGATGGATTGACAGATCAACAACTCGAAGGTGAAAACTCAACAAACTTTGAATTTGGTGTACGTAGTCATAAAGGTGACGTCAATTACGAAGTCGCGGCTTTTGCAATGAACTTTAGCAATCAGGTAGTAACGGGTAATAGTGATCCAAATCTGTCGCAGTCAAATGCAGGTAGAACAGAGCATCGAGGCATGGAGTTTATGTTGGGTTACCAGCTTAGCGGTGATGTTAGAATTGACAGCAACGCCACTTGGGTACCTATTTCAGAATTTAAAAGCGGTGATAACGTAGGTAACCGCTTGCCTTACGCGCCTAAAATTATTGCTAACGTCTCTCTAAACTATCAACATGAGAGTTTAAATACTGCGTTTACCATTCATCACCAAGGAGAACAATTTGGTGATGCGGGTAATACTGAGGTGATCCCAACAGGCGCCGCAGGTGGAATTTGGGGTGGGATAATACCTGCTTATACGCTACTTGATTTGACCGCCGAATATACGCTAGCTAAAAATTTACGTTTATTTGGCGCGGTTAAAAACTTGACTGACAAACGTTATATTACGGGCTTACGTCAAGGTATATATGTAGGGCCAGAACGTTCATTTGAAATGGGTGTCAGCTATAAGTTCTAAGTAAAGCTTAGACTCTAGAACGAGTATCGGTTTTACTCGTTTTGTACAGTCATCAATAAAAAATGCCAGTCAGCTAAGTTGACTGGCATTTTTTTATTCTAGCAATCTGGTTTAGACACCATAGGTTTGGATTGTGCTCTGCGTCATTATTGACCGATTCAGAAACTACAAACTGCTGTCCACACAGAATCTGGCGCCCCTCGGCCAGCGTATTTGGGGGTACAGCTCGCTGCACCGTTACCCCCTACTGCCGTATTTGATGAATAGACTGCAGCACCGCCGGTATCTGTAGAGGTAGTCGTTGCAGACCAGTCACTTAAAGCACACTTTGCTTTTACTGTAATACTACTTCCTGCTGCTCCGCCGACTATACTCGCTTCGGCCTTAATAATAGGTGAGGTTGAAGTGCAATTACCGCCCCCAGATGTAAAGGTTATTTCATCCCCTCTGCCAGACATGGTAATAGTAGGGCCGCTTGCTGTCAGTAACTCACCTCCGGTTTGGGCTTCAATTGCAGTTTTTAGGCTAAGGTGTGAAAAAGCAACTGCTAGCAAAGTTAACATACCAATGACGAATAACAATTTATTTGAATTCTCCATGATTATTCTCCAATGAGTGGTTTTATTGATCAGGTTTGATCAAGCCTAAAGTATAGAAGGTTTAACGGTTGTTAGCCGGATATCGATGAGATTTTCGGTACTGTTGAAAATCAAAAATAGCCACCACTTGTGGGATCTTTGCTTGAAATCAATGCCGCTAATATTGCAATAGGGCGTCATACAGCTAACTGTGGACTAGAGCTTCCAGATATAGCGCAGAAATGTGAGTAAATTTTTTTGCATATCTCACTTTGTTAAGACATACCGTCAGTGGCTTGGAGTGTAGATAAAACCCATTTTTGCAAAGCGTTGTTATTGTAGCGAGGGTGCCAAGCGGCCACTACATCAAATGCCTCGGGCGATTGCGCCAGAGGAATTTCAATCAAGTTCTGTCTTTTAATGGCTCGTGAAGGCAGAAATGCAATGGAGCCTGTTGTTAGATAACCAGAATTTCGGATAAGAAGTGTCGTTATCGAGAGGTTCGGCTTAGCCAGGATTCAGGTTAACTAACAAATCATTATTGGATTATGGCCTAAAACTAAAGTCGACAAAGCTTGGGCGATGAATATCTACCACTTCAACCGACACAAATGCGCTGCTTAAGTTCAAGGTTTTTAGCGGTTCGAGTACTGCATTTGATATCTCTATTTTTTGCTCATCTGTGCGGCCACTTAATATGTGCGCTGACACGTGTAGGAAATCTTGATAAATATCGTGCAAACGAAAATTTGGCCGAGGTTCTATGCGAACTTTAATTGCTTCGGGTGGGAAATGACCACTGGCTTTTGCCCCTTCAAATACTTTATCCATGAGAATGTTTGGATCGACTTGTTGGGTGAGTGATTCACTATATTCAATTACAAAGTTTGGCATGTTTATCTTCCTCTGAAAGCTGGGACGCCCGCAATAACGGTATTTAAGGATATACTCTGATAAGTTTACACGATACCAACTCAGTTTTTTATGCTGATTGTTCGGTGTGGCAAATTTAATTTAGCGTTTATAGTTATGTGTATTTAAATATATAATGTGCTTAAATAAACTGCCAACAACTGTTACACGTGAAGTAGCACTTTGAGAATTATTCTGTTCTGTATTGTATGTTTGTATGCTTTCTCCGCAAAGGGAGCTGAGCTAGACGTGTATATAGCAGAGTATCCGCCTTTTCAAATCCTAGACGAGAATAATGGACATACAGGATTTTCTGTCGAGCTGTTTAAAGAAATAGTCAAACTTACCGATCTAGAGGTTGAATATATTGCTGTACCTTGGGTTAGAGCACTCGATTTAGTCGCCCAAGAAGCCAATAGCATAGTGTTTACTATGGCCAGAACGCCTGAACGAGAAAAATTATTTACCTGGGTTGATACTATTCACGAGGTTAGCGAAGGAGTGTTCTCGCTTAAAGATCGAGAAGACATCGTGATTAATAATTTAGAAGATGTTTATCAATATTCTATCGCATTGCCAAGAGGGGATGTTGCATTAAAGAGATTGAAGCTAGACGAGAAACCGCCGCGGGATACTTTGCTAGACAAAACCTACATTGTTGAACAACAAGAACAGTGTATTAAAATGTTAACTCTAGGTCGGGTCGATTTGAACTTTAACAACAATACCGGTTTCTTTGTCGCAGCAAAAATGTTGGGATATGAATCAAGTCACTTCAAACAAGTATTTGTGACTGGGCAAACAGAAATGGGTATAGCGGCTAACAAAAATACCGATGCAAACACTATTCGGAAAATTCGTTTAGCGTTAGCCACACTTAAAAGTAATGGTGTATTTGAGAGGTTAGAGCGCACTTGGTTTGGAGAGTTCTAAACGAATATAATTGGTGTTGCTTAGACTCATAAGCGCACTACTATTTCTTCACGTTGGTGTCTTGATTATGTGCTCTTAAACTCTCGCTGAGTGTACATTTATTGGTTTTTGTATAATTTGTTGGCTAGGTGTGGAAGGTTTTAAAAATATCAAACTCATCGGCTGGTACTGGTTTTTGGAATAGGTAACCTTGACCATACTGACAATCAAGATTGTTCAGAAACGTCTGGCATAAATCGCTTTCTATTCCTTCAGCAATAATTTCCATATTTAACTCGTGCCCCATAGCGATAATGGTTGATGTAATCGTATTATTAGCAGGCATAAAACTTCTATCGATTTTTAATATGTCAAACGGCAAGTCTTTAAGATAGCTTAAACAAGAATATCCAGTACCAAAATCATCGAGTAGTAATTTAACGCCTAGCTTTGATAGTTCGTGCAGCGTTGCTACACTGCGAGGATCTTCGGTAATGGCAATGTTCTCGGTAATCTCAATATGGATACATCCGGCTGGTAATGATAACTGCTGTAAAATATCTGCTAGCTTGTTAGAAAAATCACAAGTTCTAAGCTGTTGAGACGAGACGTTAATGGCCATTACGTGGTTCGTTGCCCCTGCATCGTGCCAATTTTTACACTGCTGACAAGCTTGTTGAAGTACCCAATTACCAATTTCAATAATTTGTCCCGACTTTTCCGCAATAGGTATAAATTCGTCCGGTGTAATGACTTCATTGATGTTATTTGTCCAGCGTATAAGCGCTTCACTTCCTACAGTCGTGCCATCGGAAAGTTTAACAATCGGTTGGTAAACTAAGCGAAACTCCTCATTGCGGATGGCGTGATGCAACTGTTTGACCAAATTGAGTTTTCGATTTTGTATGCTGGCATGGAGCTTGTCGTACACTTGAAATTGATTTTTGCCCGCATTTTTTGCTTGGTACATAGCCGTATCGGCGTGTTTCAATAACAAAGTCGAATTGTTACCATGTTGTGGATAATAAGCGATGCCAATGCTGGTAGTAATGTACGTTTCAGAGCGGGCTAATTTAACTGGCTTACTGACCGCATTAATGATTTTTCGTGCGACATGCTCGGCTTTTTCAACTGAATCAAAGCAATCTGTCACCGCAATAAATTCATCCCCTCCAAACCGTATCACTGAGTCTTTGTCTTGTACCGTAGCAGAAATTCGGCTGGCTATTTCAACCAAAAGTTTGTCGCCCGTTGTATGACCAAGGGTATCATTTACGTCTTTAAACTGATCAAGGTCAATAAACATGACTGCAAATTGTTTAGACTGTGGCGCTGATTTGGCCATTGCAGCATTGATTGTATGCTCTAGCATATTTCGATTGGGTAAGCCCGTTAAGGTATCGACGTAAGCAAGTTGTCTATTGCGTTCCTCGCTCTGTGCAAGGGCAACCATCGCCTCTTCTCTTTTCGTCAGCACTATCGATACTGCGCGGGAAATCATCATTGTTACAGTCAAAACAATTATTGAGCTGAAGATAATTAACCAGATGGTTATGTTGGCAACAAAGTTTGATGTTTTTTCCAGCGGATATTCAAATTCATTGGAATTGTTTTGAAAGTTGGCAAGGGCGTCAGTCAGTGTATTTTGCAAGGCTTGCCAACTAATATTGCCATTCTCGTATTGAGTTAATACAGCTAAAGTGTCGTTGGCAGTTTGTACATCACGAGCACAAATAGTCATAATTTCTCTCGTATCAAGTAAATACATTAGCAACCTATCAGTCATATTGGTTATCGATAGGCATTCTTGTGGTTGATTGCGAATATTAATTATAGTTTGTCGAAGGTGCTTTAAGTCGTATGGGGAATTTACGCTGAACATATCAATAGAGGGCAAAATAAACGCACTCAACTCGTTCGTATGCTTAAAGTGTCGCATGTTGAGTTGATGATAGTAATTAATGTGTTTAAGTGTAAAAAAGCTCCAAAACATGATCAGAGAGAATAAAACGAAAATCACAGTTAACATAGGTAAGGCTTTTTTAATCCCACTATTTTTTAAATTCATTGTATGTCTAGGCCTATTATAAAATGGGAGCAATGAAGAAGAAGGTGTTACTCACTCTCGAGCTAGAAGTGCTTAGACTCAATTATATAGAGACTTATAGCACATTTTCAGCATGAGTAAAAAGTCGTAACTATTGATTCTTGATAATTATAGCTTGTGGATCTAAATAACGAGTATTTGAAATTATAAAGTTGCATTTCAGTTCTTCTGTTACCAAGGGCGGCCAGTTTGTATGGTCGTTTAGTTTACTTATGCAAGGATATTTATGAAGTCTTTTGGGTCATTATTGCTAGGCGCTGCTATTTTTCTGACAAGCCATGTGTCGGCCGACGAAACAGTGTTGGCTGGCGGTTGCTTTTGGTGCATGGAGTCTGATTTTGAAAAGTTAGAAGGGGTAACCGATGTGGTATCAGGTTTTAGCGGCGGGTTAACGACGAACCCGACTTACTACGGTGATCACAGTGGACATTACGAAGTTGTAAAAATCACATATGATGCAGACGTAGTAAGTTACCAACAGATTCTCGATTATTACTGGGTTAATATTGACCCGTTCGATGAGCAAGGGCAATTCTGTGACAAAGGTCAAAGTTACTTAAGCGCGATTTTTGTGGCTAACGAACAAGAACGAGCCATTGCTGAGCAATCAAAACGTGCGGTGCAGGCTGAGTTTCCAGAGCAACATGTCGTCACGCCTATTTTGTCAGCTACGCCTTTCTATCCAATTAAGGGCAGTGAAATTGCACATCAGGATTTTTACAAGAAAAGTCCAGTACGATATAAATTTTACCGTTGGAACTGTGGTAGAGATCAACGCTTGAAAGAAATTTGGGGGGACAAAGCAATACATCAGTAGGTAACGTCGTTCTATGTTAACAAGTAACGAGTGGCGAATAGAGACAGGTGTATTGGTTGCTGTTAACGAGCATTTATTTCAGTTAACTGAGTGGTTTGAAGTCTTTTCTGCTTTTCATTTTTTGTTACTGGTAACTTTGTTATTATCTGATGCAATGTTACCGATAATTTCATATTCATCCTAATCGGGTGTTTTTTTGTTTCACAACGAATACATTAACGAAAGGCAAGTCAATCAATGCTCATCTTTTTTATCTGTATCACCGTACTGATCTTAGGTTACAAATTTTACAGCCCGTTTGTGGCAAAACAAGCTGGCTTGGATCCGAATATCACCACGCCACAAGCGCGTTTTAGCGAAGGGGTAGACTATGTGCCGATTCACCCTGTAAGAGCATTCTTAATTCAGTTTTTAAATATTGCCGGTGTTGGCCCTATTTTTGGTCCGATTTTAGGGGCGCTTTATGGGCCAGTGGCTTTAGTCTGGATAGTGATTGGTAATGTTTTGGGTGGTGCGGTACACGATTTTTTCTCGGGTGTCATGAGCATTAAAGAAGACGGTAAGAGTTTACCCGAAATAGCCGGCCATTATTATAATATTGTTTTTAAAGGCTTTATGCTGCTGTTTACCGCTATGTTGCTGTTTTTTGTTGGCGTGGTTTTTATTATGAGCCCGGCTGGTTTATTAAGCCACCTCGATGTTTTTGCAGGAACTTTTTTAGCAGACAATACTTTTTGGGTATTGGTCATATTAGGTTACTATTTTCTCGCCACTTTGTTACCGATTGATAAAATAATTACTCGGTTTTATCCCCTTTTTGGATTACTGATGATAGTGATGACCGCTATGATCGCAATTGCACTGCTGATAGATGCGCCGCATTTACCCATGGCCGATGACTTTCTTGCTTACTTTAAGGACAGCCATAGTCACGATATTTTAGCGCCTAATCCAGATGGGTTACCTACTTGGCCGTTGTTGTTTATTACTATTACCTGTGGGGCAATTAGTGGTTTTCATTCAACGCAAGCCCCGATCATGGCGCGTTGTTTAACCAACGAAAAATATGTTCGACCCGTTTATTATGGTGCTATGGTTTGTGAAGGTGTGGTGGCTTGTGTTTGGGCTTTAGCGGGGATTGCAGCATTTCCTGAAGGTTATGCTGGTCTTAAGGCCATGCTTGATACTGGTGGCCCAGGTTTAGTGGTTAATCATATTGCCAGTAGTTACTTAGGTGTACTTGGCGGCATTATGGCCATCATTGCAGTGGCCGTCTTTCCAATTACCTCTGGAGATACCGCGTTTAGATCCCTTCGATTAACGCTAGTTGATGCTTTCAGTATTCGCCAGAGTATTCGCAATCGTTTATTACTGGCTGTGCCTATTTTGGCCATAGCATATTTCATGACTAAGTTAGATTTCTCGGTTATTTGGCGTTACTTTGCGTTTTCCAATATGTTGCTGTCAACCAGTGTTTTGTGGCTGGCTACTAAATACTTATTTGATCGCGGGGCATTTCATTGGATTACCAGTATTCCTGCGGTTATCGCCACGAGTGTGACTATTTCATATATTATGACCGCTGCTATTGGCTTCAATCTGCCTGCCGACTATGGCTGGCCAATTGGCTCGGTTGTCGTGTTGCTGGGGTTACTGTTGTTGCTATTGATGCATAGCAAACATAAGTCTGTTAAAGCCTAGAGTTTGTCACTGACTAACTGACTATTCAGTAAAAATAAGGAAACACTCCTCTGTTTCCTTACTTTCGTTTTTCGTCATTGGCTTTTTCTTTCAAATCATCGATTAAGTAAGCCAAAAACTGACGTATAGTAACTAAACTTAATTCAGCGTCAGTTATATGCTTTTCTAAGCGCCCAATTTCGTTAGCCTGTTGTAAAAACTCTCGCCTTTCTAGTTCTACTGTAAGCTGCTTAAGCGTGGACTCCGTGTCTACAATTAAAGCCTGCAGGCGTTCTGTACTTAGCACTTTGACGTCTGTCATATTATGCGCTCGCTAATTAAACTGGTTGGAAATAAATATGCATAAAGCTGGGATAATGAAGAAAACACTTAAGATATAAACCAAAGCTAACACTTTATTCTCAGAGGCTTTGCGCCCCATCCAAAGTGCGCAATTAACTGGAATGTAGCGCAAAAATGGTAAACCATATATTAATACTACGCCTAGAATATTGTATGTCAGATGGATAAACGCAATTTGTAATGCCGCTTCGCTATTGCCTGTTACTGCTGTAGCCGCGAGAACGGCTGTCACACAAGTGCCTATATTTGCGCCTAGAGTGAAGGGGTAAATTTGCTTTAAACTGAATGCCCCAGAACCGGCAAGAGGCACCATAAGTGAGGTTGTAGTAGACGACGATTGCACTAACACTGTGACCATAGCCCCCGAAAATATGCCCGATAAGGGGTTACGGCCGATGGCAGAATGCATGATGTTTTTTGCCTTGCCGACCATCAGTTTCTTCAGTAATTTACCCATTATGGTGATAGACACAAAAATCAAGACAATGCCAAACACGATGCAAATAACCCCACCCGTTTGCTCGCCAAAAGATTGAAATGTATATTTAACGTTATTGACCACTGGAGCGGTAGCCGCTTTAACAAAATTAAATCCATCGATTGACACTTGATTGCCGCCATACACTACATTGGCCAACATCGAGCCTAATTTTTCGAGCAAGCCAAAGGCAATTTCTAGCGGTAAAAATACTAAAACAGAAAACAAATTAAAAAAGTCGTGCACGGTTGCGGCTGAGAAGGCGCGAGAAAACTCTTGTTTAGCTTTTACGTGACCTAAAGAGACAATAGTGTTGGTAATAGAAGTGCCGATGTTGGCGCCCATCACCATAGGTACTGCGACTGATACCGGTAATCCGCCAGCTACTAGCCCAACTATTATAGCGGTAACAGTAGATGAAGATTGAATCAATGCTGTTGCGACAGTGCCTATAACTAAGCCAGCGAAGGGGTTACTGGCAAATTCAAATAGCTCCTTAGCATGTCCACCCGTGGCCATTTTGAAACCGCCACCAATAATGCTTACTGCACATATAAGCAAGTAAACCAGCATCGCCACCGTTAGCCACTGCGAAATATTATTCGAAGTTCGATCTGAATTATTTGATCCGATCGCGCTAGTTAATTCACTCATAAATGCATTCCAATAGTTATTTAACTACAGCAGTGTACGAGTGAATTGCGTAATTGTTATGACAGTTTGATGATCAAATAATGCTAATCTCATTAAATAGCTAACCCGAGTTCTGGATAGAAAGTATTATTTAAGCTAAATAATCCAACGCCGCTAGACAGTAAAAGAGCGTTATTGAGAGGTTCGGCTTATCTAGGATTAAGGTTAACTATGCAATTAGAGCGAACCAGACGTGTTTGCACTGAATGAACATTGGTTTATTGAAGTTGGTATTAATCTGCAGTGTATAAGGTGTTGGGTTTGCTGTATTGCCTAGGGGTTAATCGCGCATAAAAAAACCTCTAATAGTGGCTATTAGAGGTTTGAGATTTGATGGCTCATCGCTAGATTGTCAATAACTATCTAGTCTAGACTCGATTCGAGATAATGAGTGCTGTTAATTAGCCATTACTGACATCTTCAAAGTCTGCATCAATGATATCGTCATTCGCGCTTTTTTGGGCGCTTGCGTCAGTATTATATGCCTGTTGTTGATGACCCGTTTGAGACTGTCCCGCTTGTTGAGCTTGCATGATGTTAGTGTAAGCCTGTTGCAGGGCATTTTGACGCATTTCAATCGCTGATTTGTCATCTTGGTTTACAGACATCTTTAGTTGCTCAATGAGTGTTTTAAGCTCAGCTTGTTGCTCATCGTTTAAGGTGGCCATCGAGGTTTGTACAGTATGAATTAACTGGTCCGCCTGATTGCGCTGCTCCACTAGCTCTCGTTTGCGCTTGTCTTCAGAAGCATGGAGCTCACCATCCTTCACCAGACGGTTAATTTCGTCTTCGGTTAAACCACTTGACGCAGTAATTTGAATGCTTTGTTCTTTGCCAGTGGCTTTGTCTTTGGCCGATACATTTAAAATACCGTTTGCGTCAATATCAAAGGTGACCTCGATTTGCACTGAACCTCTAGGACCTTGCTGAATATCTGCTAAGTTAAATTGCCCAAGAGACTTGTTGTCTGCCGCCATTTCACGTTGACCTTGTAACACATGTACTGTTACCGCAGCTTGGTTATCTTCTGCCGTAGAAAACACTTCTGAAGCACGTGTAGGTATAGTGGTGTTTTTCTCAATTAGCTTGGTCATTACACCACCCAATGTTTCAATACCTAGGGACAATGGCGTGACATCAAGCAGCAATACATCATCTACTGTTCCTGACAAGACGCCTGACTGAATCGCTGCGCCCATTGCTACTGCTTCATCTGGGTTTACGTCCTTTCGAGGCTCTGTGCCGAAGAAGCTTTTTACCGCGTCTTGCACTTTAGGCATGCGGGTTTGACCGCCCACTAAAATAACGTCACTAATATCACTACTACTTACGCCAGCATCTTTTAAGGCCTGTTTACAGGGGGCGATCGTGCTAGTGACTAAGTCATCGACTAAAGACTCTAGCTTTGCTCGCGTGACTTTAACGTTTAAATGTTTTGGGCCACTTGCATCGGCCGTAATGTAAGGTAAGTTCACCTCGGTTTGCATGGCTGAAGATAACTCAATTTTAGCTTTTTCAGCAGCCTCTTTAATGCGTTGTAAGGCTAGAGAGTCTTGATGTAAATTTATCCCCGTTTCCTTTTTGAACTCATCAGTAAGGTAATTAATTAAACGTAAGTCAAAGTCTTCACCACCTAAAAAGGTATCGCCGTTCGTGGCCAGTACTTCAAATTGTTTTTCGCCGTCTACGTTTGATATTTCGATAATGGATACATCAAAAGTACCACCACCTAAATCGTACACCACCACTTTTTGGTCGACTTTGCTGTTTTTGTCTACGCCATAAGCCAAGGCAGCGGCTGTAGGCTCGTTGATAATTCGTTTTACGTTTAAGCCAGCGATTTTACCAGCGTCTTTGGTGGCTTGACGTTGTGAGTCATTAAAATACGCTGGGACCGTAATAACCGCGTCGGTGACGGTTTCGCCTAGATAGGCTTCTGCGTCTTTTTTCAGTTTACGTAGAATTTGCGCCGACACTTCTTGCGGCGATAGCGCTTTACCGTTTACTTCAACCCATGCATCGCCATTGTCAGCTTTGACAATTTTGTAGGGGGCCAGTTTAATATCTTTCTGCACTTCTTGGTCGTCAAACTTGCGACCTATTAAGCGCTTGATTGCAAATAATGTATTGCTAGAGTTGGTCACCGCTTGTCGTTTTGCGGGTTGACCGACCAGTGTTTCGCTATTTGCATAGGCAACAATAGATGGGGTGGTGCGGTTGCCTTCCGCGTTTTCAATGATTTTTGCTATGCCGCCTTCCATCACTGCTACACATGAGTTGGTTGTACCTAAATCGATTCCAATAATCTTAGTCATAATAATCACCTGTTAATTCGTTAAAAGTATTATAAAAAGTCTGTTGCTTTATGGCGTTTTCATGGTTAATGCCCAGTCAACATCTCGACTATTAAAACAACCTAGAAACCGACTAACATGAATGGTTTAAATTAGGTTGCTCAGTTAGTGGGGCAATAATACGGAGGAGCAAAATTTGCTTCTGTCACAAAAGTGACAGTTGCGCTAAATTTTTGCTATGTGGTGACATCTAGGTAAAATGCCACTACTCGATAGGCTAGAAGCTAATTCACTTTTACTATGCACAAACCAGCTCCACACCTCCCGCACAAAGCTAGTCCCGTATTGGTTAAACAAGCCAATTTATTTGCTGACTTACCGGCTACGTTAATTGAAGATTTTCAGCAAGAGTTTCAACTGAATGAATGGCATAAAGGTGACTATTTTAACTCGGCATTATTGACCGAGCGTTTTTTTGTGGTGTTAGAAGGTCAGGTAGAAATCAAACAATGTAATGCTGAAACAGGCCGAGAAGCTACCCTTGATATGCTATATGCTGGAGATTGTTTTGACTTAGTAGTGTTGTTAGACAATCAACCGCACGATGTCATAGTGTCGCCCTTAACCACAATAAAGCTGTTGTCGGTGAAACTGGATACAATGCGCCAGTGGTTGTGGAATTACCCAGCCTTTAATCAGCAATTCATGCCTTATTTAGCGCAAAAAATGCGAGAAAAAGAAGAGCTAGCGAGTAGCTTAGTGTTACACACTGTGCCGACACGATTAAGCCGTATTATTTTAAAGCACATCAACAAGATTAAGTTCTTTATAACCGGCAAAGAAGATGAGCAGCCACATGTAGTCAATGGACTAAGTGATGAAACCCTAGCGCGTATGTCTGGCACAGTCCGACAAATTGTAAACAAACAATTACAGTTGTGGAAACAAGACGGTACCCTGGACAAAAAGCGCAATCAATTGATCATCAATGACATGGCGGCGTTAGAAGAGCAGGCAAAACACACCAGTCACTTAACCAATAACCAGCAAAAAAGATGAATAGTGTATGTTTAACGATTCATCCTTAAGCCAGAGAGAATAATGACAAGTTTAAAGCAGCAAACAGAGGCGAAAATCGCCGAGACCCGACAGGGTAATCCAACGTTTATGCAAAATGTTGACGAGCTTATTCTGCAATCTAAGGCATTCGAACATGGTGCTGATGCCATTGCAGTGGGCAAGCAAGTTCCTCGTTTTTGTCTACCTAATCAAACAAAAGAACTAATATCTTTACAGCAACTATTAGCTAACGGCCCTGTGGTGCTGACGTTTTATCGCGGGAGTTGGTGCCCATATTGTAATTTGCAGCTTAGAGCATTGCAGGCAACGTTAGCAGAAATTCATGCTTTAGGTGCCGAATTGGTTGCTATTAGTCCAGAAGTGCCTGACGATTCGTTGAGTAAGCGTGAAATACATGATTTAGGCTTTGAGGTGTTGTCTGACCAAAGTGCAAGTATAGCTCAGCAGTATGGTGTGGCGTGGCAAGTACCAGAGGTATTGTTAGAGCATATGCGCGTAGACAGAAAGTTAGATCTAAATGCGATCAATAATGGCAATGGAAATATTTTGCCTATTCCAGCGACCTTTGTCATTAATCAAGATGGTATTGTCACTTGGCGCTATGTGGATGTAGATTATCGCACTCGTTCTGAGCCATCTGATGTAGTTGAGGCTTTGCGCAGTTTATTTAAATAACCTCAGCTAAATGTTACTCGGTAACGAAATTTTTGCTGTATAGCAAGACGGATTGTTGTACGTAATATCGTGTTATTGCTAAATAATCCAGCGTCGCTAGACACATAAAGAGCGTTATCGAGAGGTTCGGCTTATCTAGGATTCAGGTTAAATAGATATATGCGTCAGGTTATCGTTAGCATCTAACGTTAGCAGGTAAAAAAGGCTGTTTCGTTCGATTAATTAGTTTAAGGAAATCAAAAGGTATGGAAAGTATTATCACTTCAGGTTCGTATTTTGTGGGCTGGGGAACGCTCGCATTGATTAACGCTGGTCTAGCGCAAGGGAAGGGCAGAAAAGGATTGATTTGGTTTTTAATTTCATTGCTGCTGGGGCCGATAGCGACATTTTTAATAGTGGTAATGCAAGATGTAAAATCTTCAAACCATTACTAGTCATCGCTGTAGATCAATACTCTGTGCTATTTAGTGGGCTTTATCCGCAAAAAGCTAGCGAAACGGGGAATGCCTCTGGTGGTTAAACCGTAGTATTTGAAGGTGATCGTGCTGCCAATGGCTGGTGGCTGTTGACGTTCTGCGTCTGTAAAGCCCGAACCTATTTTAAATTGTGGGTTGTTATTTTTATTCGTCGGATCCACTAGTTCGACTAATAATGAGCCTAACATATTGCGGTATTTTCCTTTGCCCGCTATATACGCGATGACTATAGCTTCGGCGTCTTGATGTTTTTTTAGCTTGAGAAGTTGTGTACTACGACCATTCTGATAATAGGCATTTTTATGGTGTAACATGAGTCCTTCAGCGTTTTGTTCGACAAGTGCGTCTAGCTTTTGCATCAATTGTTGTTGATTGCTTAGACTAAACTGAGGGATAACCTGTAAGTAAGGACTATTCGTGGCAGCTACGAGATCCTGCATAGCGCTGTTACGCTGGCTAAAATGACCTTTATGGGTGGGTAAGTCAAACAACATGAAGGTTATTTTTTGCCAATCAGCGCTGGGTGTATCACGTAAAACTATTGAAGCTGTTTGTTGAAAACTGTTACGAGCCAGCCACAGCTCTCCATCTAAAACTTGGGCGGGAAAATGTTTCACAAACCAAAGTGGGGCGTGAATCATATTGCCATTGCGGGTGACTAGCGCAGTGCCCGTCCAGCGGGCCCTTATGCCATCAAGCTTTTCACTGACCCAATAGTCTTTTACATCAATGTCATCTTGATAAGTGGTGGCAAGTTGTTGAGAGAGCATTGTTGGGGGATTGATAGGTGTGTCACCACCTTGAGCAAAACAGAATGCCTTAGAGAATAACAGCAATAAAACTATTTGTAGGATCACTAGATAAATAGGTGAGTTCATATTCAGTGCTTTCCATGTCGGTGAATATTCAAAGCCTAGTGCAAAATGGCTATAATGTTAGGTCCGCATTTAAACCCATTTTGGGTTGCTTCGGCTTGAGTCAGCAGGTCTCTCAAGGTAAACTAGCATTTAATTTGATTTTGTCGCTGGTTACCTTATCTTCTTACATCCACACTTTTTAGAACCCTCTTTTGATACAACTTTGCTACTGGACATTTATGCGAAATAAAAATTTAGGCTGGATAAAAATATGCATTGGCGTCATGCTGGTTTTGACTGGCTGCGCGGCAATAGTTAATTTAGATTTAAATAAACTATATGGGCAACAAGATACTAGCAACCGAGTTGCCGCCATCAACTCAGCCAGTCCGGCGGCTATCTTTTACGAAAAGGATGTGGAACCGATAATTGCAAGCCGATGTGTGGTTTGTCACGCCTGTTACGACGCGCCGTGTCAGCTCAAAATGTCTTCGCCTGAGGGCATTGATAGAGGGGCAAATAAAGAAAAGGTTTACCATGGCGATCGCATATTAGCGGCCACTCCAAATCGATTGTTTATCGATGCACTCGATACAAAATCATGGCGTCAGCGTGACTTCTATCCTGTGCTAAATGAACGCACACAAGACGCTGAGGCAAATACTCAAGCTTCTGTGTTGGCTAAAATGTTGACCCAAAAGCAGCAATATCCTCAACCAAAGAGCAAATTACTGGATGAACGATTCGATGTGAGCATTGATCGTAGTCAGACCTGTCCTACTATGGAGGAATATCCAGGGTATGTGAAAAGCCAGCCATTTGCTGGGATGCCATATGCCTTACCTGAGCTAACACAGCAGGAGCATAATACCTTAATGCGCTGGATAGAAAGTGGGGCATTCATGCCAGCCCCTAGGCCCATTGCACAGAATATTCAGAATGCAGTTAACAATTTAGAAGTCTTTTTAAACGCTGATAATTTAAAAATGCAGTTAAGCGCTCGCTATATTTATGAACATTTGTTTAGTTCCCATTTATATTTCAGCGAATTGACTGATGTTGATACTCAGCCGCAATTTTTTAATTTGGTTCGTTCAAAAACGCCTATGGGTCAAGACATTGAGGTTATACCTAGCCGCCGACCTTTTGACCCACCTAAAGTTGATCGCGTGTATTACCGCTTACAGCCGGTCACGTCGACAATAGTCACTAAAGCCCACCAACCTTATGCTATTCATAAGGCCCTAACCGATAAATGGCAAAAATGGTTTGTGGACGCTGAATATAGCGTGAGCCAATTGCCTAGTTATGACCCCGTTATTGCCGCAAACCCATTGACCGCTTTTACCCAATTGCCGGTTAATGCTCGTTACCGTTTTATGTTAGAGCGCGCGCAAAATACCATCATGGGTTACATCAAGGGGCCTGTGTGTCGAGGGCAAGTTGCTTTAAACGTGATCAACGATCGATTTTGGGTCTATTTCATAAAACCCGAAGTGGCGGCCTCATCTAAAGTGAATGCATTTTACGAGTCACAAAAAGGTAATTTGCGATTACCAGCAGAAAAGCAAAGTACTGCTTTGGCGGTAACTTGGCTTGAGTACGCGGCGCGGCAAGGTGATTACATGCGGGCTAGGCATAAATTCATGGGGCAAACTCTTGAAGACGGCCAACATTTTACCGCCGATGATATTTGGGACGGGGACGGAGAGAATGATAACGCTACGTTGACTATTTTCCGCCATTTCGATAACGCCACAGTGATAAAAGGGTTGGTTGGAAAACCGCCTAAGACTGCATGGGTCATTGATTATGCCTTGCTTGAACGAATTCATTATCTATTGGTCGCAGGCTTTGATGTCTATGGTAATTATGGGCACCAGTTAATGACGCGTTTATATATGGATTTTTTACGTATGGAAGGCGAGTCTAACTTTTTAGCCTTTATGCCCGCCGAAAGTCGTCGTCAAGAACGTGCCTCTTGGTATCAAAAAGCGAGTCCCGAATTAACTTCTTTCGTTGAAGGTGACATTAGTCCGTTTGATCAACCCAGTGGACTGACATTTAAAACCTCAGCGCACAAAAAAGAGCTGTTCGAAATTTTTGCTAAACGAGTTGAAAAGGTGCAACCCACAAAGTTTAATGTGCAAGACAGTAAATTAAGCCCAAATAGTCAAGCTTTGATACAGCAACTTAATAATATAAAAGGTTTCTCGGCAGCGATTCTACCGGAGCTAAGCATGATCTTGGTTGAGCCACAAGACAGTGGACAAGCCGAAATTTTCACTTTGGTGCGCAATAGTGCCCATTTCAATGTGAATAGTTTGTTTAATGAAGGCGATAACCGAGATCCAAAAAATGACACCGTTACTTTGGTGCATGGGTTGTTGGGTAGCTATCCTGATGCGTTTTGGCGCGTAAAAGAAAGTGACTTAGCCAAGCTAGTGGTGAAGGCGCAGCAAATTAAAACGGAGCAAGATTATACGGCATTCATGGATTTGTTTGCGGTCAGAAGAACCACGGAAGATTTTTGGGCTTTTAGCGACAAACTAAATCAACTTTTTATGCAGCAAAATCCAATAGAAGGCGGATGGTTAGATTATAACCGCCTCGAAAACCGCTAAGCCAATCGGCTAGCAGCCTTAGGATACATCTAAGGTTGCTAGGTGATTTTGTATGAGGTTTATTCGTGACCCTCGCCATCATTTTTAGCTCACATCGTTCGTTTTTTTATTTGTGATTGGTCATTAAATTACTCATTTACATTTTGTTGCTTTATCCACCTTGATTAAGTTGTCACATAAATGTTAAAAAATGCCTTCTTTGTTTGTAACAACAAGTGAGTAGCAGTGTGTTGGCATAGTTTAAGTGTCAACACTGTCTTCGGCTTGGGCTATTTCGTTTTTTCATGTCCGTTTTCTAAATCTACGAACAAAATTATTGGCAATATTTCAAGGTAGCCTGCTGGCGCTTTCATCATAGGGAGTCGATTATTTATGACCAAAAAAACACTAGGTACAATTGTTGAACACACTGCTGATGCCGCTGAAAAGCAAGGTTTCACGCGACGTGATTTTATTGCATCTATGAGCGCTTTATTGGGTAGTCGCATTGTTTTTGCAGGTGCTTTACCTTTGGGCATGGTACCTGTTGCGTTAGCCAACAACGAACAAGCATTTAAGATTGCAGGTAAACATTCTGAGCTGGTGGTACTTAATGATCGACCCATTAACGCCGAAACGCCAGCCCATTTATTGGATGATAAAGTAACCCCTAGTGATAAATTGTTTGTCAGAAATAATGGCATTCCTCCTACTGAAATTGACCTAGATAATTGGACTCTCACTGTTGAAGGGGAGTCTGCCGAGCAAAAGAAAGTGTATTCAATTGCCGAGCTAAAATCGCGCTTTACTCATTACAGCTACCAATTAACCTTAGAGTGCGGCGGCAATGGCCGAGCCGAGTTCTCACCACAAGCTAAAGGTAATCAATGGACTACTGGAGCGGTGGGTTGTCCTAAATGGACGGGGGTGAGGTTGGCTGATGTACTAAAAGATGTGGGTATCAAAGCAGATGCGGTTTATATCGGTTATTACGGCAAGGATTCTCACTTAAGTGGCGATCCGAGTAAACAGGCTATTTCTCGAGGTGTACCTATTCAAAAGGCGTTGGAAGACGAGTGTTTAATTGCATGGGCTATGAATGATGAACAAATCCCGTTGATGAATGGTCACCCGTTACGTTTAGTTATAGGCGGCTGGCCGGCGTCTACTTCTGGAAAATGGTTAGAACGGATTGTGATTAGAGATCAGGTGCATGACGGGGCAAAAATGTTAGGCACTGCCTATCGAGTACCATGCAAGCCAGTGGCTCCAGGAACAAAAGTAGCTGATGAAGACATGTGTATAATTCATGCTATGCCGGTGAAGTCGTTAATTACTTTTCCAAAATCAGGCATTCATCAGAAAATTAAACAGCCTCTCAAATTAAGAGGACACGCTTGGGCAGGTGACAAAGAAATACAGCAGGTAAAAATATCAAAAGACTTTGGCCAAACATGGCAAACCGTGACGCTCGCTAAAGCTGTCAATAAAAACGCATGGCAACACTGGCAAGGCGAAGTCAGCTTCGATAAAACCGGATACTATGAAATATGGGCAAAAGCCACAGATAGTGATGGCATCAGCCAACCAATGATTTTACCTGGCTGGAACCCGAAGGGGTACTTGAATAATGCCTGTCATCGCGTTGCGATCCAAGTGGTGTAATGTAATGAAGTGGATAGCTTATATGAGCAAGAGTGGCAAAGTTGCAATGTTACTTACAGCACTGTTATTTAGTGGTTTAGCAATAGCGACAGAAAAGTCGCCAGTGGCCCTGCCGATAGATCCCGTAACAGGTTTGATTATCGACAAAAATTTTGAGTTAGTTAAAGCTCATTGTACAGCCTGTCATTCTGGAAAATTAGTCAGTCAAAATAAAATGTCTCGTCAAGGCTGGTTAAGTGCTATTAGGTGGATGCAAAAAACACAAGGTTTATGGCCTTTAGGTGAGGCAGAACCTATCATTCTAGACTACCTAGAAGCGCACTATCATCCGGTAGATGTTGGCCGCAGAGCTCCTTTGGCTAAAGCACTAATGCCCAGTAAATAATTATCGAAGTTAGGGAGGCTGGCACCGTATTTTTGCCACCCCCTATAAAATAATCCAGTATTATTCTATAGGGGGTTACCCTTGGAACAACCAAGAAAGCCTTTGGGCATGGAATATAGTGGAGCATAATCACCAGATCCCGCATTCAATTTGTGCGGCAAGAGCAACGGTAATATAACGTAACATTTACGCATCTATTCCTTCAGCATCTGTTCAGTTTAGTTTGCTAAATTAGCCCCCATAATATTAATACCGAAGTGAACTGAGAGATATTCGTCTACGTGCCCATTTACTTTATTCATCTAGGTTTGGGCCACTTAACTTAAGAACTTTATTGACTCGATACAAAAAATTAATGAATAAATCTCGTTTACCTACTTGCGCCATAGTCTTTCTAAGTCTTGTTTTATCAGGCTGTACTAGTATGCAGTTGAACGATTTGTTTTCAGGGTATGCCAAGCAAATGCAGGCAGTGCGAGTGGCTCAACAGGCAGGTGATTTTAACAAAGCTGCATATATGGTGGCAGACCTTGATACGGCGAACAATAACTATGCTTTAAGTATGTTAGAAAAAGGACGTTTGCAGTTTTTGGCCAGTAACTGGCAAGAGAGCCGCAAGAGCTTCGCAAATGCTTACTCCGTAATTGAAGCAGAGCGGGACAAAGCTAGAATACGTATTAGTCGAGGTGTGGATAACGTAGCGTCTATTTTGAGTAGTGACAATGCTATTGCTTACCAAATACCTGCTTACGAGCAAAGTATGCTGCATACCTACCAAGCGTTGAATTATTTGTATCTCGGTAGTGTAGAGGGCGCCTTGGTGGAGATCCGCAGAGCCAGCCTAGTTCATCAAAATGAATTGCCAGAAAGTACTGGTACATTGGCTGGCACAACCAAGCGTTACAGTAAAGAAGACCTTAACAGATTTTACCCTTCGATGAGCAATGTGATTGGTCGTCAAAAGAGTAGTGCAGACAATGCTTATACCTATTACTTGTCGGCTTTGATGTACGAGTTAGCCTCACAATTTAATGATGCTTATATTGATTACAAAAAAGCGTTAGATATATATCCAGACAATACCTACATACAAAAAGATGTATTGCGACTGGCAACTAAATTGGGGATGAGTGATGACTTAGCAAAATATACCGAGTTATTTGGAGCGTACCGCTTAACCCCTGATAATTCTGGAGAAGTGGTGATTTTGATAGAGCAAGGTATGGTGGCAAGCAAAAATGAAGTTTCACTAGATTTACCAATTTTTACTAGCCAGAATGAGCCTAGGTTTTTTAGATTTGCTTTACCAGTTTACCAGAATAGATTAGCGAGTAATAAACCTTACACAGTAACTTTTGGCCAGCAAAGCTATGAATCTCAAGAGCTTGTGAACCTGGCTTCGCTGGCTGCAATAGACTTGCAACAACAGATCCCAGAGCTTGTGACTAGACAAACTTTACGCTTAATCGCTAAAGAAAAGTTACGTAGTACCTTAAGTAGAAAAGGCGGAGATGTAGGCAACATACTTGCCCTTATTTACAATATGTCTTCTGAGCAAGCAGACACTCGCAGTTGGTTAACTTTGCCTGACGATGTACAAATGGTGCGTTTATCGTTACCAGCAGGGCAGCATATGTTGGAGCTTAATAATGGGGATAGCCCCCAAAAGGTTGAAGTGGATGTGCATGCAAAAAGGTTAACTATGATTAATGTGACAACCATTGGCAGACAGCAAAATTATCAGATTTTGAATTTATAAATTGGCTCTGCAACAAAATGGGTCAGCGTTTTCAATTTTTTATATAGTCATTTGAACAACAGGAAAAGTAAGATGAAAAAGTACCTTTTAGTAACAGTCGCAGGTTTGTCGATCTCTCTGCTAGCGGGTTGTGCGAACAAACCTGTCGTTAGATATGGTGATGCCGAGGCGGTAGAAACGACCAATATCAATTTTGGTTCTACCGACTTACAAAAAGTGGCGAATCAAATGGCAGATTCGCTTGTGGCCTCTCCTGTAGTTGGCACATTAACCGCCAATAAAAGACCAATTATGTTTGTGGATTCTGTGAAAAACAAAACCAGTGAACATATAGACACTGAGTCAATTACCGATTCCATCACCACTAAATTGCTGCAATCAGGTAAGTTTCGGTTTGTTGATATGAGTAAAGTAGACGCCGTACGAGAGCAGTTTAATTTTCAATATGAAAGTGGTTTAGTGGATACTCGTAAAGCGGTGCAATTTGGTAAACAAGTAGGGGCTGAGTACATGTTGTACGGCAATTTGTCGAGTATTGTTAAGAATAACGCCGACCAAGCTGATCTGTACTACAAGTTCACTATGCGTTTAATGGATTTAGAAAGTGGTTTAGTTGAATGGGCAGATGAAACCGAAATTCGTAAAACCCGTACGAAAGAAATGGTAGGTTGGTAAGTGAGGACAACATTATGAAAGCATTCATATTTTG
Source organism: Paraglaciecola aquimarina (assembly GCF_032464635.1). NCBI lineage: Bacteria > Pseudomonadati > Pseudomonadota > Gammaproteobacteria > Alteromonadales > Alteromonadaceae > Paraglaciecola > Paraglaciecola aquimarina. The sequence continues at coordinate 4,415,503 of NZ_JAWDIO010000002.1, read as the reverse complement.
TATTTTAATTCTAGGCTTTACGTCTGCTAGTTATGCAGATTATGAACGTAACAAAGCGGTACCCGTGGAAAAAGTATTATTTGGTAAAGTGAAAACGGTACGAAATCTCACTGAAACAGAATTGATCCAAGATCGAGATAATGGCTGGAAGTCTTTTGGTGGTGCCTTAATAGGTGGCACCATAGGCAACCAATTTGGTAGTGGCCGAGGGCGAGTGGTGACAACCATATTAGGTGCTCTGATCGGTAGCACGGTAGCCAGTCAAGACTCAGCGAGCCAACAGCAAATTACCTTAAGCATTTGGTTGAGTTGATGATAGTTACTGAGCGTGGCGAGGAATACATGGTAATCCAAGATTTTGATCAACAGATGATCTTCCAGCCGCGGGATAAAATTCGCATGATTTATTTGGCCGATGGTTCGGTAAGAATTGATAAGCAGTTCTAAGGCGAATGATTATGCTAATTCCCTTAAATAACCATGCTGTTTGTCATTTTCGCTATGTCGCTCAGTGAATTACTTTGACTCTACCAACCTTACCATCATCTAACATGACTTTTATACCATGGGGATGATTGGCTGAATTGGTGAGTATTTTAGCCACCACACCTTCGGTTAAATCACCGCTTCTTTGATCTTGTTTCAGCACAATTGATACCTCAGCACCAATTTTAATATTGGCTCTTTTGTTACCGTCCATTATTTGTTCCTATTTTTTCTGAGCTTATTCGCGTTCACATGCATCATCTAAGGCATGTCGCTTTTTTGGCAAGTATAACTGCTTGGCAAAATTAACCAACGGTGCAAGTCAATTTTATATTCAGCAGGGAAGGCTTATTTGATACTGCGCTAGATAGTGTATCTAGTTATTATGAATATATTTCATCTATCAATGAAATATGACCATTTTTATTCATGTTACTAACCCAGTATAAAGTCATCCTACTCTGAGCGACCAGATAGCACTTCCTGGATCCGGAACAGTGCCTCTAACAAGGGAATGGAAATCCAGAATGAGTAAAGCATTAATCTTGGTTAAATAAATTTAAATCGGACACTACAGCATCATGAATAAAGCGTTTACATTTACTATTAAAAACATTTGTCTCGATGAAAACTATCAACCTGCAGACAATACACGTATCACCACCAACTTTGCTAATTTGGCTAGAGGTGCCAGCAGGCAGCAGAATTTACGCAATGCATTGAAGATGATCGATGATCGTTTCAATGCCTTAGCTTACTGGGACAATCTCAAAGGAGATCGCTATTCTGTGCAGCTTGAAATTATCTCCGTGGAAATGGATATGCAGAAAAGCGGCTACAGCTTTCCGTCTATCGAAGTGTTAAAAACCAATATTATCGATCATCAAACAAATGAGCGTATTGAAGGCATAGTAGGAAATAATTTTTCTTCTTATGTGCGGGACTATGATTTTAGTGTTGTGCTAGGCGCTCACAATAAAGGACGAGCTCAATTTAGCATTCCCGATGATTTTGGCGAACTACACGGCAAGCTGTTCAAATGTTTCGTCAACTCTAGCGCTTACAAAGAGCATTTCAAAAAGTTGCCGGTTATTTGCTTAAGTGTGTCTGATAGTAAAACTTATCAGCGCGCTGACAATCAACATCCGGTCTTAGGGTATGAATATATTCCTAACGAATCTTCACTAACTGAGCAATATTTCAAGAAAATGGGTTTGCAGGTTCGTTACTTTATGCCCTCAAAGAGTGTTGCTCCTTTAGCATTCTACTTCTCTGGCGACTTATTGAATGACTACAGTAACCTAGAATTGATTAGCACCATCAGTACTATGGAGACCTTTCAAAAAATTTACCGCCCCGAGATTTACAATGCAAATGTTGTGGCAGGCAATTGTTATCAACCCAATCTGCACAACCAAGATCATGCACTTACAAAAATTGTTTACGACAGAGAAGAGCGCAGTCAGTTGGCGATCAAGCAGGGTAAATTTGCGGAACAGCATTTTATTAAACCCTATCAAACAGAGCTTGAACAGTGGTCTGCTAATTACGGGGTTTAACCAAGCTAGGTGTTTGGTTATCAGTGCAACACTCTATACAGAATAAAAGGTACAGCAGTAAATATTATGAAAACATCGACTTTAGAAAAACACAGCGTGAAATCCAATATTTGTACACACTTATTGCCAACAGCAACGGCAGGTAGTTTACCTAAACCTTCTTGGCTGGCAGAGCCAGAAGCGTTGTGGTCACCATGGAAATTGCAAGGGCAAGAGTTAATTGACGGCAAACATGATGCATTGCGCGTGTCTTTACAAGAACAACAGCATGCAGGCATTGATATTGTCAGTGACGGTGAACAAACTCGGCAACACTTTGTGACTACTTTTATTGAGCATCTAACGGGTGTTGATTTTGAAAATCGTAAAACCGTTAAAATTCGTGATCGTTATGATGCAAGTGTGCCGACAGTAGTGGGGCCGGTATCACGACCAAAATCAGTTTTTGTGGAAGATGCGAAAATATTAAGGCAGCAAACTGATAAGCCTATAAAGTGGGCACTACCCGGCCCGATGACAATGATCGATACTTTGTTTGATGAGCACTACAAAAGCCGTGAGAAATTAGCATGGGAATTTGCCAAAATTCTCAATCAAGAAGCCAAAGAGTTGCAAGCCGTGGGGGTTGATATCATTCAATTTGATGAGCCCGCATTTAACGTGTTTTTTGATGAGGTAAATGAGTGGGGCATTGCTTGTTTAGAAAGAGCCATACAAGGGCTTGAATGCGAAACAGCGGTACATATTTGTTATGGTTATGGAATACAGGCAAATACCGATTGGAAAAAAACATTGGGTTCGCAGTGGCGTCAATATGAAGAAACCTTCCCTAAATTACAAAAATCTAATATCGATATCATCTCGCTAGAGTGTCACAACTCCCATGTGCCAATTGAATTGCTGGAATTAATTCGAGGAAAAAAGGTCATGGTGGGGGCCATAGATGTGGCCACAAATAACATTGAAACGCCAGAAGAAGTGGCCAATACCCTAAGAGCAGCACTTAAATATGTCGACGCAGACAAGCTTTACCCTTGTACCAATTGCGGCATGGCACCTTTGTCTCGAGATGTGGCGAAGGGCAAGTTAAATGCTTTACGAGCCGGGGCGGAAATTGTTCGCAGAGAGTTGTTGGAAAATACTTAACAGGCAGGCAGTCATCTATTGCGGCGGGATAAAATATCGCTAAGTTGAAACCTTAGCCTGTAAAGTCATGACAGAGCTATGCCATGACTAATGGCGAATAAGGCAATTAATTGATGAGCAAAAATGCTATAACATTGTCAAATAATGAAAATTGCTCATCAATTAAGCTTAACTGAAGGAGTTTCCAGTTGTTAGAGAGGATCCATTTAGAAATACTCACCTCAATCAAAGAGCATGGTACGTTAACTAAAGCGGCTGACGTTTTGCACCTATCTCAGTCTGCACTAAGCCACAGTATTAAAAAACTGGAAGGTCAAATTGGCACGTCAATTTGGAAAAAAGAAGGGCGAAACTTGCGTCTCACAGCGGCCGGAGAGCGCGTTCAAACCCTTGCAAATAGAGTATTGCCGCAATTTTCACACACCGAGTTGCTGCTCAAGCAAATAGCCAAAGGCGAATTGGGCTCGCTCCGAATTGGGATGGAATGTCATCCTTGTTATCAATGGTTACTTAGGGTCATTCAACCCTATTTGGATAAGTGGCCTGATATTGATATGGACGTAATGCAGGAATTTCAGTTTGGCGCCTTAGGTGCTTTACTGAGCTATGATATTGATGTTCTTATCACGCCCGATCCTCTGTTTAAGCCGAAAATAGACTATATCCCTGTTTTTGATTATGAACACCGACTAGTTGTGGCTACTTGCCATCCTCTGGCTAAACAAGACTTTGTTTTGCCCGAGCAGTTAACAGAAGAAGTGTTGTTTAGTTACCCTGTGGAACCGATGCGCTTGGATATTTTTAATCAATTTCTTAACCCAGCAAAGTGCTCGGTAAAGAAACACAAAAATATTGAAACTACGGAAATAATGCTACAGATGGTTGCAGCGGGACGAGGTGTGTGTGCCTTACCGGGTTGGTTAGTGGACGAACACTCAAAATCAATGCCAATTAAAAGCCTACGTTTTGGAGAGAAGGGATCAGCAAACAAATCTTTGTAGGTATTCGTAAAGATGAACAACACATTGGTTACCTAAATGATTTTATTGCCCATGCGAAAAATACCAAATGACCCTCTTGCCAAAGGCCAAGTTATTGCGCCGGGCAATGCTGAGCACGGCAAACTCTACAATCTAATCGTGCTCAATATGCTAAATGATATCTGCTAGTTGTTCGCAGTTTGTGGCTACCAAAGCTCTTCGCCGTTTTGTCGCGAGTTTAAAAGGTTATACAGGCAACCTCCTAAGTAGTGGATAAAATGGAGCCTTAACAGTCGTGGATAAAATCCCCACAGAGCTAAACGTTTTTGGGGGATTGCTTAGCCTATAAATTAGCCAAAAACACAGCTTAGATAGGGCGTGCATTCGTATTCATCATTTTAACCCGTAGTGGCACAGCACGCAGCTGCAAGTCTTCTAGCTCTAATGAGAAAACAAGTGTACATACTCGTAACTGGCCTTCACTTATTTAGCAAAAATCCATACAATAGCGGGGTTTTTGTTAGATCTTAACCACCTCATTTTTATTAAGAGTTATATGTGTAAACCATTGTCAAAATTGCTGTTCATGATAACGCTGTTGCTTGCCTTTGTCGGGCAATCCATGGCGTACCATTTTGTGGCGTTTGATGATAGCGGTCGCTCGCAAACCGTTGAGGGTGAGGCCGCTGAACAAATAAAAGGTAACAAACTCAGTCACGAGCTCAATGATGGTCTTCTCAATAGTATCGATGGCGTTAAGTCATTAGTATCAGACGATACTGATGATTGTTGCGATATAGACTGCTGTGAAGGCGATTGCTTTTGTCCTGCAAACGCATGTACTTCTATGGTTTATGTAGACAACACCCTTGCTCTGTCAAAGTTAATACTCAACAGTGAGTTAGCCTTGTCATTCGTGCAAGCATCCCCCCAGTATATTGTTAGTTCTTTGTATCGACCGCCTATTTTTACTTCTTAGTTCATCGTATCCCCCTAGAAAACACTAAAACTCGTTTTATGAATTGCGAAATCTTCGCAGTTTTTGGCATTACTTGAGGTAAAAAATGCTTACTAAATATTCTAAAGTCGCTATAGCTATGCTGTTGGTGCCTGCAATATCTTACGCAAATGAAGGCGGCCAGCATCAGGCAGCTTATAACGAAGGCCTTGAAGAAGGTCACGAAGAGCGCCATGAAGCTGAACATCAAGAGCAAAAAGAGCATCACAATGAAGCTGGCCACCATGATGAGCATAAAGATGATCATCATGGGCATGACGAACCTAAGATTGAAAAAATTCAAGTCACGGCTTCGCGCCTAGGGCGAATTGTCACCGAGTCGGCTACTCGCACAGAAATTATCAACGGCGAAGAAATTCAAGAAAAAGCCATGATGCGACCAGGTAATATTTCTATGTTGGTTGCCGAAACAGGCGGTGTGCGGGTGCAAAATACCTCTCCAGCCTTGGGCAGTGCCAATATTCGTTTGCAAAGCTTGTATGGTCGCTATACCCAACTGCTCAGTGATGGTTTGCCTTTATACGGCGGCCAAACGGCATCAATTGGTTTATTACAAATCCCGCCTACTGATCTGGCGAATGTTGAAATTATTAAAGGCTCTGCATCGTCGCTCTATGGCGGTTCTGCCTTAGGCGGTGTGATTAATCTTATTTCTCGTACCCCGTCAGATGAGTTTGAAGGGGAGGTGTTATTAAACGCCACCTCAAAAAATGGCCAAGATTTTACCTCTTACCTTGCTGCACCTATTAATAAAAACACCAGTGCTTCGTTAACCGCAGGTATACACAATCAACAGCAACAAGATTTAGATGACGATGGTTGGCTAGATATGGCCGAATTCCAGCGGGCGACCATTCGCCCCCGTTTATATTGGCAGGGGAAAACGGCGAGAATTTGTATGTGACAGTGGGGGCCATGAAGGAGCAGCGTAACGGCGGTACTGCAGAAGGTGCAACTGTGCCCGACGGCACTTCATTTGTGCAAAACCAAGACTCACTTAGGCTCGACAGTGGCTTTATTTTTGACAAACCTCTGGGGAATGATCTTAACCTGAATTTACGTGGCTCTGCTATGCGCCAAGAGCACGACCATGTTTATGGCGTGATTGAAGAGAACGACCTTCATCAAAGTTACTTACTTGAGTCTAGCGTATCGGGATATAGTGATAAAACTGCATGGGTTGTGGGTGCTGCTTACCAAGTCGAGCGTTTCGAATCCCAAGACTTTGCCGAGTTTAATTATCACTATCAAGTACCTGAGTTATTTTCTCAGGTGGATTATGAAGCCAGTGACGATGTATCGCTTTCGCTTAGCGCCCGTGCCGATTGGCATAGTGAATATGGTACCCAGTTTAGTCCAAGGGTGTCAGTGTTATATAATCCAGACAACTGGACCATTCGCGGCTCATATGGCCAAGGCTTTTTTGCTCCCACCCCTTTTATTGAAGACATTGAAGACGCGGGTTTATCGCGCCTAGCACCCTTTGAAAATGTTATTGAAGAGCAAGCTACCACAGCTTCAATCGACGTTACTTACCTGTTTGATAGTATTGAAACTAGCCTGACAATATTTTCGTCTGACGTAGATAATGTCACTGAGCTTGTCGTGATTGACCCTGTCGATGGCTTTGATAATCAACCTAGTTCAAACAAAAAAGTGCGTATTGTCAATGCTTTAGGGGCCAGCGAAATACGTGGCGCTGAATTACTGCTGCGCTATCGCTGGCGTGACATCAAACTCACAGGCAGTTATCTGTATACGGATGCCACCAAACAAAGTGAGACAGGCATAGGCCGCGAACCATTAACACTCACGCCAAAACATTCAGCAGGGGCGGTGATCATGTGGGAAGAACATGGCAGCCACTTGGTTGGATTCGAAGCTTACTACACAGGGACCCAGCACTTAGAAGATGATTATCTGGCCAGCACTGGGCATAGTAAAAGTGAGGCCTATTGGTACTTAGGTTTACTCGGCCAAATAACCATTGGCAAAGTGAGCTATTTCTTAAATGCCGAAAACCTACTCAATGTGCGTCAAACTAAAGACTATTCGTTGTTGCTAGCACAACAAGCCCCAAGTGGCCGCTGGACCACAGATATTTGGTCACGGAACGACGGCTTCACTGTAAACGCAGGTGTTCGTTTTAAGTTTGGGGATTAGTGGGATTAAAGGTTAATATGATAAATCGACAGGCAGGCCATACCCCCGATCGGGGTCTTTAGTTTGTCTGTCGTTTTGTCAAAATTAGATACATTTTTATGGCTTACTCTATGCCGTTCAGGAGTTATGCCCTATGAAATGAATGTTTGTTCAGATTTTTGGGAGATAAATGCTGTCAAACGTTTTTATACCACCTTAGTCATTCCGGTGTGCTTTTTAGCCGGAATCCATTCTTTTTAATATCTTATTGAGTTAGCTGCTATTGAGACCCCCATGATACTAGCTCCTATTGAGAGCTCCTATTGAGAAGCTCCTATTGAGACACCCATGATACCAGCGTCGCTTCGATAGATATCTGGAAGCTGGGAAAACCTGCGTGATTATTTTCATTGCAATTTTATGGCTTACTCTATGCCGTTCAGGAGTTATGCCCTATGAAATGAATGTTTGTTCATATTTTTGGGAGATAAATGCTGGATCCCTGCTAACAGCTTGCGGGAACGACAAGCGTTGACGGCAATTGTAAACCCAGCGGAACAGGTATGTTCAAAACTAAGTATCATTGTCGGTTTAAAATTAACATGGCTGTCCTGATAAGCGCTTTTTGTACACTCTCTTGGTGGATTGGTAATTAGATCTTATTTGCATGAAAAACAAAGACAGTCTAATTAATCAAAATATCGGTGAAATTGTACTGATGGGAACTCCCAATACAGGTAGCGAGTTTGCTGATTACATAAGTGATTCTTGGTTAATGAAAATAGGCGGTGAAATAAGCACTGCATTAATGACAGGTAAAAATAGTTTAGGCAGTCACCTTGAAGAGATAGACGTCAACTTAGGCATTATTGCAGGGAATAAAGCCTCTAGCCTAACCAGTGAATATTTTATCGGACCAAATGACGGATTGGTGTCGGTAGAATCAACAAAGCTAAAAAGTATGAGTGACTTTATCGAGATAGAAGTCACTCATACGCAAATGCGATACGATTTGGAGGTTGCAGAACAAACTATTCACTTTTTAAAACAAGGGGAATTTAAGCACTAACAAACGTTTGTGTGATACTTAATCAGTTTTTTCTTTAAACTCACATAAATCTTCAATAATACAAGAACCGCAACGTGGCTTACGAGCCACGCAGGTGTAACGACCATGTAAAATTAACCAATGGTGTACATCCACTTTAAATTCAGCCGGTACTACTTTAAGTAGTTTTTGTTCAACTAAATCAACATTCTTGCCCATGGCCAGTTTGGTGCGGTTCGACACTCTGAATATATGGGTGTCTACCGCTATGGTGGGCCAGCCAAAAGCGGTATTTAGCACCACGTTAGCGGTTTTACGGCCAACGCTACAGGTAAAGCTTCTAATGCGGCTCTATTTTCTGGTACTTCGCCACCATGTAAGTCCACCAACATTTGGCAGGTTTTCATGGTGTTGATGGCTTTGGTGTTAAATAAACCTATGGTTTTGATATATGATTTTAACCCTTCTAAGCCTAAATCTAATATTGCTTGGGGGTGTTAGCCACTGGGTAAAGTTTCGCTGTGGCTTTATTTACGCCTACGTCTGTTGCTTGAGCGGATAGTAAAACAGCGATCAATAACTCAAATGGTGAACTAAAATTAAGCTCGGTAGTGGGATGGGGATTGTCATCTCGTAAGCGAGTTAATATTTCTAAACGTTTGGATTTATTCATTTTGCTATCGTTTTATTGTTTTAGAAGTTAGCGCTTAACAGCTCTAGCTTTCATTCGTTACTCGCGCTCTTTGCACGATTTTTTGTTCTTTTTCTCGGCAAATATGCTTTCCATATGGGCGTCGAGTATATTTTTAAAAGCAATAATAAAGCCCATAAAGATAAAGGCTCCTGTGGGGTAAAATTGCTAATAAAAACGGACTATCTGTTTCAAATACGGTGATTTTTAATACTGTGGCCCAGTTGCCCATTAGCAAGTTTGCGCCGTCGAATAAGGTGCCGTTGCCTAGCAGTTCGCGTAATGCGCCGAGAAGAACCAATACGAGGGTAAACCCCAGTCCCATCATTAAGCCATCGAATGCCGATTTACCTAAGCTGTTTTTTGAGGCGTATGCTTCGGCACGGCCAATAATGGCGCAATTGGTCACAATCAGTGGGATAAATATGCCTAGGGCTTGATATAGCTTGAAGGTATAGGCATTCATTAAAAGTTGAATAATGGTCACAAAAGCGGCAATGATCATCACAAAAATTGGAATGCGAATTTCATTGGGGATCAAATTGCGAATTAACGAGACTGTAGCGTTTGAGCCAATCAGTACAAGTGTGGTTGCTATACCTAAACCTAGTCCGTTTGTTAAGGTTTGAGTAACGGCAAGTAATGGACATAAGCCTAATAATTGGATTAAAGCAGGGTTGTTTTTCCACAATCCTTGCCAAGGTTAGTTCTTTAAAGTCATTCATTTATTTGGCTCACTGGTTTGCGCTATCAAGCTGGCAAGCATTGTCTGCAGTAAAAATGCTTTGTTGATTGGCCAAGTAGTACTCGATACTTTTTCTAACTGCTTTGACTACCGCTCTTGGGGTAATGGTGGCGCCGGTAAATTGATCAAACTTGCCACCATCTTTTTTGACTGTCCACATATCACTGATATCTGGATGGTATTTTTGTTGTTCAAAGTCTAACACCCAATCACTGATCCTGAGCTCGATTTTATCACCTAGGCCGGGTGTTTCTTTGTGCTGAAGAACACGTACACCCGACACCACGACATTGTCAGGAGCAGGGGAATACATGCCAACAACTAAATGAATTTTACCGCTATAACCATCAGGTGCGGTGGTTTCGATTGCTACGGCAATCGCTTCGCCTTGTTTGGTGGCGCGGTACACCTTCTGCGGTGCTTTGTTGCCCAATAAATCAGGTTCGGTGACGATTGCGCAATCGAACTGAATTTCGTTGTCGAAGCTAGATTCATCAACAATAGCATGCAAAATTGATTGTAGCTTTAGTTGTTGCTGACGCTCTATTTGGTCTTTGGTACCAAAGTAGGTTAGGGCAATAAGGCCGGTGGTAACCACAGCAAAAACGGCTAGAACAAGTCCATTCTTGAGCATGTTGTTTTGTATAGTTTGGGTCATGGGTTATGGGCCCTTTTTGGATTGTGTAGCCGTGTGGCCGTATGTGCGAGGTCGCGTATAGTAGTCAATTAAAGGTACTGCCATATTCATAATGACCACAGCAAAAGCGATAGCGTCGGGATAGCCGCCCCAAGTACGAATAATATAAACCCAGATACCAATAGCAGCGCCAAATATTAACCGACCTTTGTTGGTCGTAGAAGCTGACACTGGATCGGTGGCGATAAAAAATGCGCCGACTATTATGCTGCCATTTAGCAAATGAAATACAAAAGAAGGATATCGATCGCCGTCAATCAGCGACATAAATAGAGCGCAAATAACCAAACCAGCAATCATACTGGCGGGAATATGCCAATTAATTACTTTTTGTTTGATTAAAAATAGCCCTCCGGCTAAGTAAGCTAAACTCACCCAGCTTGAAGCAACGCCAACACCACTAATCACACTATTGAAAATGCTATGTTCGAGCCCTTCAGAATAAGTGAAGCCCTGCAGCAACCCTGTTTTGACGGTGTCGATAGGTGTGGCCATGGTGACGCCGTCGAAGTCTGTTCGCAACTGCGCTAGGCTAAAACCTTCACGGCTATAATCGGTAAATATGGCATAGACAGCATCTATAAATCCGTGGGAATACTGGGCTAAACTTGCGGGTGGTAGCCATTGGGTCATATGTACAGGAAATGACACCAGTAGCATCACATAGGCGGCCATTGCGGGGTTAAAGATATTAAAGCCTAGTCCGCCATAAAGCTGTTTGACTATTCCTATGGCAAAGATGGTGCCTATCACTACTACCCACCAAGGGGCAAAAGACGGGATACTAATTGCTAATAATATTGCAGTGACGATTGCACTGTAGTCTTTTAAGGCTCGTTCAAAGTCACGCTTACGCAATTCGAGCATCGCCGCCTCGGTAATGGTGGCGGTGATGACTGCTAACATTATTTGGATCAGTGTGCCCCATCCAAAGAACCAAGTTTGCATTAGTATACCGGACTAGCGCCAGAATGACCAATCTCATGACTTGGCCCGTATTCCGCCTTGCATGTTGGTGAGGTGAGCTGGCTAATTTAAAATTCATGAGTTATTTTCGCTATTGTCTTCGTTTGTTTTTTCAGCCAATTTTTTGGCCTTAGCTTTGGCGACTGCAGCGGCTATTCTGCGCTTTTTGTTTTCTATTTGTTCGTTTTCGCTTAAGGCTTCGGTAACTGCAGGTACTTGTCGCTCAGCTGAGCTGTTCTCTTTAGCATTTTTTTGCGCGTCTCGTTTGGCTTTTGCTTTGGCTACTGCTGAAGCAATGCGGGCCTTTTTGGCTTGCTCTTTGAGTTCGGCTTGTTTAGCTAAATCATGCTCGCTATTGTTACCTTCAAGGTTGTCGGCGTCGTGGATCTTAGCAGAAATGGGGGAAGCGTTGTCCGCTGTAGGCTGATTGCCTAGAGCCGTATTCTGCGCTGCATGGTGCTCATCTTTTGAATCGCTAACATCACTGACAGGTTGGCTTGTATCTACCTCAGACGGTTTGTTCTCTGGCGTTGCATTGGCCTGGAGCACTGGATTTTGGCTGCTGTCATCGAGCTTATCTTGGCTATTTTGTTCTGCTTTGGCCTGAGCGGCGGCTTTTTTAGCTTTGGCTCGGGCAATGGCAGCTTGAACCCGTTGATTAGAACTCGCTGATTTCTGTGTTGCCTCTGGTGCTTGATTATTTGCAGAGGCTGAGGCTTGCTCGGGCTTTGCCGCTTCATTCGGTGCTGGTGATGTAGCTTGATTGTTAGAGGCGAGTTGTTCTTTCTTAGCTTTAGCCCGGGCGAGTGCCGCCGCTATTTTATCTTTTGCGTCATTGCCCTTTGATGCCATAGCTTGCTTGCGAGCTTCAGCGGCTAAGCGATGTTTTTCATCACGGGCTTTTTGATCGGCTTCGAGCCTAGCTGCGCGTTTTTCAAAGCGTTCACGTGCCTTATCTGCTAATTGTTTCTCTTGTTTCTCTGCTTTTATCTCTGCTTTAGCCACACGATAGTAATGAACCAGTGGAATTTCACTGGGGCATACATAAGCGCAAGCGCCACATTCAATACAATCAAATAAATTGTATTCTTGTACTTTGTCTAACTCTTTGGCCTTCGCATGCCAAAACATTTGCTGCGGTAATAAACTGGCTGGGCATACATCAGCACAGGCACCGCAGCGAATACAAGCTTGCTCTTGGGTTTCGGCTATTTCTTTATGGGTGGGAACCAAAATACAGTTAGTGATTTTTACGACAGGCACTAAATCACTGGTCACGGTAAAGCCCATCATTGGCCCGCCCATAATCACATTTGCTTGTTTTTGTTTATCTTTTTGATAATTACAGTGCTGTAACAAATGTTTGATTGGAGTACCAAGTAAAGTCCAATAATTGCCCGTCGTATTGACGGCTTGCCCAGTGACGGTGACCACTCTTTGAATTAGTGGCTTTCCTGAAAATATGGCGTCGGATATCGCATAACAGGTGCCGACATTTTGGCTAATTACGCCAATATCAATAGGTAATCCTTTGGCCGGGACTTCGCGGTTGGTCAGAATTTGAATGAGTTGCTTCTCGCCGCCTGAAGGATATTTCGTAGGGACCTGACATACACTGTAAAGAGAGTTTTCGCGACAGGCTATCTGCATAGCCTCGATGGCTTCAGGTTTATTATCTTCAATGGCAATAATGACTTTTTTCGGCGAAAGTAGATGGGTTAATACATCAATACCTTGACGTATTTGCCATGCATGTTCACGCATCAGTCTATCATCAGCAGTTATATAAGGTTCGCACTCGACTCCGTTAATAATTAAAAACTCGACTTCTTTATGGGTCGACAATTTTATATGTGAGGGAAACCCAGCTCCGCCCATACCGCTAATACCGGCGTCACATATCTTACTGAGAACATCCATTTTCGGGTGATTCTGATAATCAACAAGAGGTGTTAATTCTATCCAGGTGTCTTTTTGGTCGGTGTCTATCTTAATAGTGACTTCAGGTAAACCAGAAGGGTGAGAAGATACATGATCATCAATTGCGCTAATGGTACCCGACGTAGGTGCATGGATAGGCACAGCATAGGGATTACTACTTTGTGTTAGGGGCTGACCTTTTAACACGTGCTGACCAACTTTTACAATAATATGCCCTTCAACACCTATGTGCTGTTTTATCGGGACATACAGATGATCTGCAATTGGTAATGGCGCAATAGGTTGTCGATTAGAGAGTTGTTTATGCCCTTTAGGGTGAATTCCACCAGTAAAATCCCATAGCTGCTCACTGTCTATTTTTTGAATGATATCGTCGAAGTTAGTTTGCATAAGGTCTGCTAATTCACTTGTTTTATTGCTATGGGTTCTAACTTCCATTGCCAAGAGCTGGTGTTAGTGGCAACGGGCAGCATATCAATGCAATCTACTGGACAAGGCTCTACACATAAGTCGCATCCGGTACATTCGTCGGTTATAACGGTATGCATTTGTTTGGCCGCCCCTATAATGGCGTCTACCGGACAGGCTTGGATACATTTGGTGCAACCAATGCATTCGGCTTCACGAATGTAGGCTACTTTTTTGCCTTCTTCTTGACCATGAGCAGAATCAAGGGAGGTAGCTTCTACACCCATTAAATCGGCTAATTTTTTAATGGTAGCATCGCCGCCAGGAGGACATTTATTAATATCGTCGCCATTGGCAATGGCTTCAGCATATGGTTTACAGCCGGGATACCCACATTGACCACATTGTGTTTGCGGTAAAATTTCGTCGATTTGCTCTACTAAAGGGTCACCTTCAACTTTGAATTTTACCGCAGCAAACCCTAGTATCGAGCCAAATACTAGCGCCATTATGCCAATGGTAATTAGCGCGGTAACTATGACTAGAGTAAAAGACATTAAAACTTCACCAAGCCAGTAAAGCCCATAAAGGCGAGTGACATTAAGCCAGCTGTAATCATACCTATTGACGCGCCTTTAAACGGTTTTGGGACGTCGGCTACCGCTAACCTTTCCCGCATAGCCGCAAACAAAATGAGCACTAATGAAAATCCCGCTGCGGCACCAAATCCGTAAATGATCGATTGAACAAAGTTGTGATCTTTATTGATGTTAAGTAAAGCAACCCCTAATACTGCGCAGTTAGTTGTGATTAAAGGCAAAAATATGCCTAGTAGGCGATATAGAGTAGGGCTAGTTTTGTGCACTACCATTTCGGTAAACTGCACGACTACTGCTATCACCAAAATAAAACTCAAAGTGCGTAAATAACCAATGCCTAAAGGCATTAATATGTAATGTTCAACCAAATAACTAGATAGTGAGGCAAGTGTTAATACAAAGGTGGTTGCCATTGACATGCCTATGGCTGTTTCAAGTTTGCCAGACACGCCCATGAAAGGGCACAAACCTAAAAATTGCGCTAGTACAAAATTGTTAACCAGCACGGTGCCAATTAATAGAAGTAAAAATTCTGTCATTTTTAGTGGGTATTTACCGAAGGAAGAAAAATCTTGGTTATTATCTTAGTTTCAGAAGCCATTAACAACTTGATATTAAAAAGTTTATGCTCTTTAAAGTAAATAATATAAATAAAATTGAGAATTAAGAAGAAATGTAATCAGATATGAGCCAAAATTTGGCTCCCCCTCCCCGACTCGAACGGGGGACCTGCGGATTAACAGTCCGTCGCTCTAACCAGCTGAGCTAAGGGGGAATTCAAATTTTTTATTTAAACAGTTAACTATTTAAATAACTGTAGTGGCTCCCCCTCCCCGACTCGAACGGGGGACCTGCGGATTAACAGTCCGTCGCTCTAACCAGCTGAGCTAAGGGGGAATTACAGTTCCGTTGTTAAGCAATCAAGTTTATATAAACTGGGCTGCTTTTCAACGGTGGCGAATGTTAATGAGCAAGCAGCCTGCTGTCAATACTCAAAGTAAGTATTTTTCGATATTTTTTTAATATTGTATTTAATATAAACAAAAGTATCGTTTCCAGAAATAAACAAGCTTTATTTAAGCTTTTTTGGGAAATATTTTTGTTGTAACCAATCAAAATTTTACTGTTAATTTTAAAGATCCATTTTTACGTTCTTTATATTGATTAGTTATTAATAAATGATTGATTACTGGTTATATAATCAGTATTTCATAAAACTGTAACCTTACAAGGGCATTCCTAAGGTTAGTGAACACTAATGCATAGAATAGACAAGATCAGGTCTAAACTACGTGGTTTGTAGGTTGGCGTTACTTATCCACGAAACCTGTGGATAAGTGTGTGAATTAATTTATAGATCCATATGGATCTACTAGATGTTTAATGTCAAGAGTAGTTGTTAGAAATGGCGCTATAAATAATAAAATCCTTTTAATACAAGTGTTTATTGAATATTTTGGGCGCTGGTTTATTTTCAATTTAAATGTGTGTTTTGTTTGTATTTTGCTTGTGTGTTGTTTTTTAAGAAATTTTTTTAGAATTGCTAAAAGACTAGGTTTTAACAGAAATATTCTATGTTTTATTTCTGTCATATAGTTGACAAAATGCTAAGTATTAAAAAGTAGTATAGAAAAACAACAATTAAAATAGTTGACAAATGTATCTAAAAAGAGACGTTTTATATTTTTCACAAGAGTTACATTTTTGTAACAAATTGCAGGCTAAAATTAGCTATTGAAGTCATAAAATTCGCGTATCATGGCTGCTTTAATTATTAACTTTAGATGTCTTCAGCGGTTCAGTTAATTCGTCTAATTCGCTATTTGAAGTGAGAAAAATATTGAGTTCTCAAACTAATCATTCTCGATCCCCTGATTTGTTGAATAATGATATCAGTCATACTTTGTACAAAATGACGCTGCCAATGATTGTTGGCATGGTTATGTTAATGACATTTGGTTTAGTCGACACATTCTTTATTGGCATGATAGGGACCCAAGAATTAGCGGCAATTAGTTTTACGTTTCCCGTTACCTTTACTGTTATTAGTTTAAATATAGGGTTAGGGATTGGTACATCGGCCGTTATTGCGCGAATAGTGGGGGCTGGTGACAGTATCAAGGCCAAAGAGACGGCAACTGGGGCATTAATGTTAACCTTAGTATTGGCTGTGAGTCTAGCCGTATTAGGTGTGTTAACTATTGAGCCAATCTTCAAACTACTTGGCGCCGACGCGGCTTTACTGGTGTTAATACATGATTATATGGTGGTTTGGTATCTTGCTGGCTTATTTTTAGCCCTGCCTATGGTTGGCAATAGTGTGTTACGCGCGTCGGGTGATACAAAAACGCCTAGTTTGGTCATGGCCTTTGGGGGCTTCGTTAATGCGATCCTTGATCCCATATTGATTTTTGGCTGGGGCCCAGTACCAGCGCTAGGGATCCAAGGAGCGGCAATCGCCACGTTGATCGCATGGGCGGTTAGCTTGTTTTATATTTTATATTTACTCGCGATTAAACGAAAACTCATGGGACCCAGATTATTAAACTGGCATGAGTTCAGACGCAGCAGTGGCGGTATACTGAAAATTGGATTGCCCGCTGCTGGCGCTAATATGTTAACTCCTATTGCGACAGGTATAGTGACAGCTATCGTCGCAACATATGGTCATTCTGCGGTTGCAGCTTGGGGAGTAGGGGGAAGGTTAGAGTCTATCGCGATGATCGTTGTATTGGCACTATCCATGTCTTTGCCACCTTTTATTAGCCAGAATTATGGAGCAAATAAACTAGACCGGGTTAATCAAGCTTATAGCCTATGCGTTAAGTTCGTGTTGGCTTGGCAATTGCTGATGTTTGTTATTGTTGCTTTGTTGTCACAGTTTATCGCTGTTATTTTTAGCAATGAGAAAGAAGTGTCCGATACCATAGTGCTGTTTTTATTGATGGTACCTTTAGGTTATGGTCTACAAGGTGTAACTATTTTAACCAATTCCTCTTTTAATGCTATGCATATGCCGATGTCAGCCTTAGTTCTCAATGCATTAAGGTTATTTGTATTTGTTGTACCTATTTCTTATGTGGGTAGCCTATGGTTTGATCTCACGGGGATCTTCATCGGCACAGTAGTGGCTAATTTGTTGGTAGGGTGTATCGCGGTCTATTGGTGTAAGAAAGTACTAAATCGTAAGTTTAATTTAACTAAAGTGAGTCATTAGTTTTTATGAGTAGAAGTTTTGAAATTTCGTCATCATATTCTCCAGCAGGCGATCAACCAAAAGCGATTAACGCGCTAGTAGAAGGTTTAGATAACGGCTTAGCTCGGCAAATCTTACTAGGTGTTACTGGCTCTGGTAAAACCTTTACTATGGCCAATGTTATTAAGCAGGTACAAAGGCCCACTTTAATTCTGGCCCATAATAAGACACTGGCTGCGCAGTTATATGGTGAGATGAAAGAGTTTTTTCCAAATAATGCTGTTGAGTACTTTGTTTCTTATTATGATTATTACCAGCCTGAAGCCTATGTGCCATCTAGCGATACCTTTATCGAAAAAGACGCGTCTATCAATGAACACATAGAACAAATGCGCTTATCAGCGACTAAATCCTTAATGGAAAGGCGCGATGTTATTATTGTATCTAGCGTGTCGGCTATTTATGGTTTGGGAGACCCTGAATCGTATATGAAGATGTTAGTGCACTTTCGTCAAGGTGACATTATGAATCAGCGCGACATTTTACGTCGCTTAGCTGAAATTCAATATACTCGCAATGACGTGGCATTTGAAAGGGGGACATTCAGGGTTAGGGGGGATGTCATTGACGTGTTTCCTGCGGATTCGGAGCGGGAAGGAATTCGGGTAGAATTGTTCGATGAAGAAATTGAAAGAATAAGTATTTTTGATCCTCTTACCGGAGCTATTGAGAAAACCGTGACCAGAGCGACGGTGTTTCCTAAGACTCATTATGTAACACCCAGAGAGAAAATTCTTGATGCAATCGAGCATATTAAAGTAGAGCTACAAGAAAGGCGTGAGCAACTTAAGTCAGTGAATAAGCTAGTTGAAGAACAGCGCGTCTCACAACGTTGCCAATTTGATATTGAAATGATGCAAGAGCTGGGCTATTGCTCTGGAATCGAAAACTATTCCCGATATTTGTCGGGACGTCCACCAGGCGATCCGCCGCCCACTTTAATTGATTATTTTCCTGCAGATGGCTTGATGTTTATTGACGAATCACATGTCACAGTGTCACAAATAGGCGCTATGTACAAAGGAGATCGGTCTCGAAAAGAAACGTTAGTGGAGTATGGCTTTCGGTTACCTTCCGCACTGGACAATAGGCCACTTAAGTTCGAAGAATTTGAGCGCATCAGCCCACAAACTATTTATGTGTCTGCTACACCTATGGAAAATTTGAGTTAGCGGAAGTGCCTGAAGAAGACATAGTGGAGCAAGTTGTACGACCAACGGGGTTAATTGATCCGGAGATTGAAGTACGCCCAGTAGGTACTCAAGTCGATGATTTGTTGTCTGAAATTCACAAATGTGTTGCTAAGAATGAACGGGTTTTAGTGACGACCTTAACCAAGCGTATGTCTGAAGACCTAAGTGATTATTTAGATGAGCATGGGGTAAAAGTACGCTACTTACATTCAGATATTGATACGGTTGAACGTATAGAAATTATTCGAGATCTACGTATTGGTAAATTTGATGTGCTAGTGGGCATTAACTTACTAAGAGAAGGGTTAGACATGCCAGAGGTTTCATTAGTGGCCATTCTAGACGCAGATAAAGAAGGATTCTTGCGTTCGGATCGATCGTTGATCCAAACTATTGGACGAGCAGCTAGACACATCAATGGTCGCGCTATTTTATATGGCGATAAGATCACAGGGTCAATGCAACGAGCGATGGAAGAAACAGAGCGCAGGCGGGAAAAACAAATCGCCCATAATTTGAAACATGGCATCACCCCAATGCAATTGAATAAACCGATTACCGATATAATGGATGTTGGCGATTCAAGTTCTGCTCAGGGCAATAAAGTGAAGCTTAGACTAGTAGCCGAAGGGGCGAAAAAGTATCAAGCATTAAGTACGCCGCAGCTATTGCAGAAAATTACCGAACTAGAAAAAATTATGTTCAAAGCAGCTAAAGAGTTAGATTTTGAAAAAGCCGCCGGTTTGCGAGATGAAATAGAAGCTTACAGGGCGCAGATAGTGAAAAATGCTTAAACAGCATTAGAAAGTAAATATATGGAAGTGAATAGACAAAACTAGCAGCAAAACGATTATTCATTGAAGCAGAGATATTGACTTGATCTATTCAAGCAAAAATCAGCGATGCACTAATAAAGTTAATATGGAGTGGAGAAAAAGTGGTGGACACTACTGGGCTTGAACCACTCGCCTTTGTTTTATAAGAGGAGGCGATGTACTGATAAGGTTAACATTGAGTGAAGAAAAAGTGGTGGACGCTACTGGGCTTGAACCACTCGCCTTTGTTTTATAAGAGGAGGCGATGCACTAATAAGTGCTAACATGGAGTGAAGAAAAAGTGGTGGACGCTACTGGGCTTGAACCAGTGACCCTCGCCTTGTAAGGGCGATGCTCTCCCAACTGAGCTAAGCGTCCAAATTTGTTATGCTGGCTTGTAACCAGTGACCCTTGCCATTCTTGTTATAAGAGCGGCGATGCTCTGTCTTTTTTCAACTGAGCTAAGCGTCTGAATTTTTTATGTTCTATCGGCTTGAAACCAATAAAATTTGTAAAGTGGTGGACGCTACTGGGCTTGAACCAGTGACCCTCGCCTTGTAAGGGCGATGCTCTCCCAACTGAGCTAAGCGTCCAAATTTGTTATGCTGGCTTGTAACCAGTGACCCTTGCCATTCTTGTTATAAGAGCGGCGATGCTCTGTCTTTTTTCAACTGAGCTAAGCGTCTGAATTTTTTATGTTCTATCGGCTTGAAACCAATAAAATTTGTAAAGTGGTGGACGCTACTGGGCTTGAACCAGTGACCCTCGCCTTGTAAGGGCGATGCTCTCCCAACTGAGCTAAGCGTCCAAATTTGTTATGCTGGCTTGTAACCAGTGACCCTTGCCATTCTTGTTATAAGAGCGGCGATGCTCTGTCTTTTTTCAACTGAGCTAAGCGTCCGAATTTTTTATACTGGCTTGTAACCAGTGACCCTTGCCATTCTTGTCATAAGAGCGGCGATGCTCTGTCTTTTTTTCAACTGAGCTAAGCGTCCGATATTATTTATACTGGCTTGTAACCAGTGACCCTTGCCATTCTTGTTATAAGAGCGGCGATGCTCTGTCTTTTTTCAACTGAGCTAAGCGTCCGATATTATTTATACTGGCTTGTAACCAGTGACCCTTGCCATTCTTTTTATAAGAGCGGCGATGCTCTGTCTTTTTCAACTGAGCTAAGTGTCTATATATATTTCACTTTAAGCCTACGGCCTTAAGTGGAGCGCTATTATATGTATGCACTTGAAACTGTCAACATCTAAATTAAATTTATCGTTTAACTGAATAAAAACTGTCCATTTTTAGCTGTTTATAGCAATTGAGCGTGTGGGTATGGGACATTTGACAACTAGACAATTAAGTAAAATTTCAAAACTACATAGCTCAGCAGCCCCATCAAAATGGTTACAAATAGGCGTTTTTGGAGCAATGCAGTCAAAAATGCAACCACACTTGCCCCCAAAAATGGATTAGTGATATTCACCGCTAGTACCTTGGTCTCGATAAAAAATACTCTGCACTATGATCACCGTAAGAATGGCGATGGGCACATAAGATAAAGCTTGTTGCATAAATTTAGGTAACTTTAGGCGACTAGCTAAAGCAAAAGGCAGCAGCCTTGGAACAAAAGTCACTGTCGCCATTGCAAGGATTAAAAATGCTTCATTCATTGTCATACTGCTCTATTGGCGCATCGTGCGCATTACTTGCTAAGCGGTTTTCCGTCATAACCCCTACTATGATTGCCAATAAACTAGATACCAAGAGGCCAGATTGATGTGGCCAATGGTAGGTTAACACCCCGCCAATCGCCGCTGTGAGCGCGCAAATCCAATGACTGGGTAGTGTTAAGTGAGGAACAACAATGCCAATAAACGCTACAACCATGGCGATATCGAGTCCGAAGCTAGTGAGCGTAGGAAGTTGGCTGCCAAGGGTAATACCCAACCAAGTACATAATATCCAATTTAGGTACATAAATGCACTTGAGCCAAGATAATAAAAGGGCAGATGTTGATGTGCACCAATCATAGACATTTTGTGGTAAACCACCGCAAAAGTCTCGTCGGTAAGCGTAAATGCCATGGGCCAACGCCATTTTTGGCTAAGGTCATGCACCATTGGAATAAGTGAAATGCTATACAGCATATGCCTAAGATTAACGATCAATACAGTTAATACTATGATCGGCAGTGCCGCTCCAGAAGCTAGCATCGTAATTGCAATAAACTGTGAAGCGCCTGCAAAGACAAAAATTGAAATACTCAGTGTGACCCAGTCCGCTAAGCCTTGAGCTTGGCCCATCGCTCCAAAAACTAGTCCAAAAGGCATGGCTGCTACAACAAGCGGAAACGTATCTTTTATGCCAGAAACAAATAATGAATGTGTAGATAATGCTGACATATTTTTGGATCCTACTTTAGCTGATCTGAGAGAAAACTGGCGAGGTGTGTCAGAAAACACCTGATTGCAGCCCATATTTATAAGAGACTCCAGGAATACATCCAGCGTTCTCTGAGCAAGTCGTGAGTATGCAGGAATGATAGTTCCCTTTCAAATTCACAGAGCGCTGGATTTTAAGCAAAAGACGACTCCGTTTGTTTTTACGAGGCACGTTAGACCGACTTCAAATAGAAGAGAGTGTTGTGGTTTTCAGTAAAAGTATTTTTCTAGATATAAATTAACGGCATTGGCTGGTAAAATAGCGCCAATTTTTTTAGAGGATTAACTTTTCCATGACAGTGGTAACTCGATTTGCTCCTAGCCCTACAGGCTATTTACACGTTGGCGGTGCACGTACTGCCCTTTATTCTTGGTTGTATGCTAAAAGCCAAGGTGGGAAATTTGTTTTACGTATTGAAGATACAGATATAGAGCGCTCTACCCAAGCTGCTATTGATGCCATATTAGAAGGTATGCAATGGTTAGGGCTAGATTGGGATGATGGCCCATATTATCAAACTAAACGATTTGATAGATATAATCAGCTAATTGATCAACTTCTTGCAGAAGGTAAAGCATATAAGTGTTTTATGCCTGCAGCAGAGCTTGATGCCATTCGTGAACAACAAATGGCCAAGGGTGAAAAGCCTCGTTATCCAGGTACTTGGCGTGATCGTACCGATCACCCTGAAGGACAACCTTTTGCTATTCGGTTTAAGACGCCTCTTGAAGGTAATGTAACCATTAAAGATCACATTCGCGGTGATATTGTTATCGCCAATGAAGAACTAGATGATTTAATTATACGTCGTACCGATGGTGCCCCTACCTATAATTTCTGCGTGGTAGTAGACGATTGGGATATGGGCATTAGCCATGTGGTACGTGGCGAAGACCATATTAACAATACACCTAGACAAATAAATATTTTACAAGCATTAGGTGCGCCTATTCCCGAATATGCTCACGTGTCTATGATATTGGGTGACGACGGTAAAAAACTGTCCAAGCGTACTAACGCTGTAGGCGTAATGGAATTTCGTGATGATGGGTATTTACCGCAAGCCTTACTTAATTACTTGGTGCGCTTAGGTTGGTCTCATGGTGACCAAGAGATTTTTTCGATGGAAGAAATGATCGAGCTATTTAGCTTAGACGCTATTGGTCAGTCAGCATCGGCGTTTAATACCGATAAATTAATTTGGTTGAATCAGCATTATATAAAGGCGCTTCCGGCAAGTGAAGTGGCAGAGCATGCTAAATGGCATTTCGACCATCAAGGGATCGACATATCTAAAGGTCCGGCTCTGGAGGATGTGATTACCGCTCAGGCTGATAGGGTGAAAACCTTAAAAGAATTAGCGGCTATTAGTGCATATTTCTATCAAGAGTATGATGAGTTCGATGAAAAAGCTGCGAAAAAACATTTGCGACCTGTTGCAAAGGAAGCGTTAATACTGGTGCAAACTAAGTTGGCAGCTATTGCTGATTGGAATCCCGAAACTATTCATGCAGCAATTAATGAAACAGCTGAAGAATTAGATGTTGGGATGGGAAAAGTCGGTATGCCTTTACGTGTTGCGGTTACAGGTTCTGGAAATTCACCTTCATTAGATGTGACTTTAAACCTGCTAAATCAGGCCAAAATTGAACAACGGATAACCAAAGCGCTTAAATTTATAGCAAACAGAGAAAATTCTTAAAAAAAGCGTTGACATAAAAAGAGCAGATGCCTAGAATGCGCCCCGCTGTCACGGAACGACACCCAGTTATTCAAAAAGAGCAATTAGCTTTTTATTGATTAGGGGCCATAGCTCAGCTGGGAGAGCGCTTGCATGGCATGCAAGAGGTCGGCGGTTCGATCCCGCCTGGCTCCACCAATATCAAGGATTGTCTACTACCACCTAGGCCAGTAGATAAAAAGATAAAGCAGATAAATGAATGCCTAAAGTATTTTATTTATCGCAGACAATATTTTTAGTTGTTCGGAAAAGATAGTGCTGCTCAGTTCGCAGGCTGACTTATCCTAACAACAATTTATCAACGCTTTTGCTTTGATAAACAAAATTGTTGTCCCCATCGTCTAGAGGCCTAGGACACCGCCCTTTCACGGCGGTAACAGGGGTTCGAATCCCCTTGGGGACGCCATATTGATTAAATTACAGGATGTGATTTAAGTTACAAAACAAGGATTATTCATTACCGCCTAGGCCAATGAATATAAAGTTTGATAGAGTTTTGTTTTTGTAAGATGATTTAAGATTGTTGTTTCTGTCTTAGGAATGACTCAACTTACAGAGAATTTCGAAGTTTACTTCGAGAACAAAGTTTCTATGTTGGATGAAGTTGCTCAGTTTGCTGGTTCACTTCACCTGATAAAAAATCTGTAAAGTTTGCTTTGCAAAGAAGATTTTTGTCCCCATCGTCTAGAGGCCTAGGACACCGCCCTTTCACGGCGGTAACAGGGGTTCGAATCCCCTTGGGGACGCCATATAACGAAGCCGACTAAGTCATTAGTCGGCTTTTTTATTGCCTGTAATTTATATTTCTGTGTTCACTTAGTGGTATTGATTACTATCAGTTTCGTATATAATCCTTCGACTTTTAGGGCTGGGCGTGACTAATACCAACCCCAATAAGTAAATGTACACTCAGCGAGCGTTTAATCGCTCAACATCAAGACGCCTGAATGAGCGTTTTAAATGAGTAACTAGCGATTAAAATAAGGAAGGCAGTGCGTTTTAGCAACGCAGAGTATCTGCTTCTAAAGCTCACCACGGGAACATCCCAGCGGATATTGCAATAGGTTAACGGTATTTGAAGGGAATGACCCTTTCGCATATCGTCGTCTTGTTCAAAAAGCGCTGTGTCGTTCTGAGTGCATAGTTATTTAGTGGAATTGGTATAAGTTGTGTCGCTCAACATGCTTATTACGAAATGTAGTGTTTGGCACTAGGAACTATTAATGAAATTTGAGTTAGAAAATACCGACGGTAAAGCTCGTCGAGGACGTTTGATTTTTGAACGTGGTGTGGTTGAAACTCCCGCTTTTATGCCAGTGGGTACATACGGTACTGTTAAAGGCATGACGCCTGAAGAGCTAAAAGATACGGGGGCACACATTTGTTTAGGTAATACTTTTCACTTAATGTTGCGTCCGGGAACAGAGATCATCAAACAACATGGTGATTTGCATGACTTTATGCACTGGGACAAACCGATTCTAACTGATTCCGGTGGCTTTCAAGTCTTTAGCTTGGGCGAACTTCGCAAAATTACTGAAAACGGTGTGACCTTTCGTTCTCCCATTAATGGTGAAAAAATTCTGTTGACTCCAGAAAAATCTATGCAAGTACAACGTGATCTGGGTTCAGACATTGTTATGATCTTCGATGAATGCACACCTTACCCAGCAACAGAAAGCGAAGCGCGAGTGTCGATGGAACTTTCATTGCGCTGGGCTAAGCGTAGCAAAGAAGAACACGGTGATAGCAGTTCGGCACTATTTGGTATTATCCAAGGCGGAATGTACGAAGGCTTGCGAGATATTTCTTTGCGCGGATTAGAAGAAATAGGGTTTGATGGTTATGCTATTGGAGGTCTATCGGTAGGTGAGCCAAAAGAAGAAATGATCAAAGTTCTTGATCATACCACCGATCAAATTCCAGCCGATAAACCTCGATATTTAATGGGAGTGGGTAAACCTGAGGATATCGTTGAAGCAGTGCGTCGTGGTATTGATATGTTTGATTGTGTGATGCCAACTCGAAATGCACGTAATGGGCATTTGTTTGTCACCGATGGGGTAGTCAAAATTCGTAACGCCGTACATAAGACAGATACCGGGCCTTTAGACGATAAATGTGACTGTTACACTTGTAAAAATTATTCTAGGTCATATCTACATCACTTGGACAAGTGCAATGAGATACTCGGAGCACGGCTAAATACAATTCATAATTTGCGTTATTACCAAAGAGTCATGCAAGGTTTACGTGATGCCATAGCTGCTAATCAGCTTGATGAATTTGTCGCTGAGTTTTATCAGCAAAAAGATATGCCAGTGCCTCCCTTATCCAAATAAGTGGTACGAACAAAAAATAACTAACTAAAGAGGTAATTATGAGTTTATTTATATCAGATGCACACGCACAAGCTGCTTCAGGCGGCGCTGCTGGTGGCGGTTTTGAAATGTTAATCATGTTGGGTGTATTTGGTTTGATTTTCTATTTCATGCTTTATCGTCCACAAGCTAAACGTGTTAAAGAGCACAAAAATTTAGTGGCTTCGTTGGGTAAGGGCGATGAGGTGTTAACCCAAGGTGGTATGGTTGGAAAAATTTCCAAAGTATCTGATGAAAAAGATTTTGTAGAATTAAGTCTGAATGACAGTACGAACATTATTGTACAAAAATCTTCGATCTCAGCTGTTTTACCTAAAGGTACAATGAAGGCAATATAAGCCATCAACAATCAAGGGCCTAAATTTTAAAGTAACAATTCGTTAATTAAATTTATGCCCTTTTTTGTTAGATAAACGGAAGGAATTTCTTGTGTTAAACCAAACTCCGCTATGGAAGTATATTTTGGTGATCCTAGTGGTCGGCATGTGTGCTTTATACGCCTCTCCAAATTTATACGGTGAAGATCATGCCGTACAAATCTCAGCGAGTAAAAATGCTGTTGTTGATGAGTCAACAATCCAAAAAGTCAAAAATGAGTTACAAGCAGCCAATATTTCAATCAAAGATATTGAGCTTTTAGACGAGCAAGTTTTAGTGCGATTGAATGACTCTGATAGTCAGCTAATTGCCCGAGAAAAAATCGAGAAATTGTTAGGTGATGATTACATTGCTGCGATGAATTTGGCTCCAGATACGCCAGATTGGTTAGAAGCATTGGGTGGAACACCTATGAAATTAGGCTTGGACTTACGAGGTGGCGTACATTTCTTAATGGAAGTGGATATGAAATCAGCCATGGCCAAATCTTTCGAAGACATGGAAGGCGATTTTAAAACAGCATTACGTGAAGAGGGCATTCGTTACCGTACCGTTAAACAGGTAGATGACGGGGTAGATATTTATTTTCGCGACCAGGATACCTTAGATAAAGCGGATTATTTTCTAAAAAATCGTAATCGTGATTTAGTGTTCACAGAAAAAAGTGGTCTGGTTATTTCGGTAACTATGTCTGAGCAAAAGCTTAGTGAAACACGAGATTATGCAGTTAAACAAAATATCACCATTATTCGAAATCGGGTAAATCAATTGGGCGTAGCTGAGCCCACTGTACAAAAACAAGGCCCAGATCGTATCGTTGTGCAATTGCTAAGGAGATCCAAGACACGGCTAAGGCGAAGCAAATTTTGAACGCTACGGCGACTTTAGAATATCGTGAAGTGGATATCGAGCATGACGTAAGAGATGCTATTACTGGACGTGTTCCAGCTGGTTCAGAACTTATAGACTATGAAGGTCGAGGACCACAACTACTGAAAAAACGGGTAATTGTTAAAGGTAGTTCAATTATTGATGCCAATAGTGGTGTTGACCAAAACGGTATGCCTAAAGTATCTATTTCATTAGACTCGAAAGGCGGCGCTAAAATGCTTAATTTCACTAAACGAGCGGTGGGTAAACCCATGGCAGTGGTTTTTATTGAGTATAAAACTACGGGTGAGAGAGACGCTGAAGATAAGTTAATCTTTGAACAAAATAGACGGGTTATTAGTGTTGCGACTATCAATGGTGTCTTTGGCAATCAATTTGAGACAACCGGTTTAGACTCGCCAAAAGAAGCCCATGATTTAGCGTTATTACTTCGAGCTGGCGCCTTGATTGCACCTGTACAAATTATTGAAGAACGCACCGTTGGACCAAGCTTAGGTCAAGAAAACATTGATTTAGGTATGCAAGCCATTATCTGGGGCTTTGTAGCAGTTCTAATTTTTATGTTGGTGTATTACAAAAAATTCGGCTTTGTAGCCAATATTGCGCTTAGCTTAAACCTTGTCATGATAGTTGGCATTATGTCAATGATCCCTGGGGCCACTTTAAGTTTACCCGGTATGGCAGGTATTGTGTTAACCGTAGGTATGGCGGTTGATGCTAACGTGCTGATATTCGAGAGAATTCGTGAAGAGCTAGCAGAAGGACGGAGTCCGCAGCAAGCAATACATCATGGTTACGATAGTGCCTTTTCTACCATTTTAGATGCCAATATCACGACTTTCTTGGTCGGTTTAATTTTGTTTTCTATTGGTACAGGACCTATCAAAGGCTTTTCAATTACCTTAATGATAGGTATTGCCACGTCAATGTTCACCGCAATTATTGTCACTCGTGCAATAGTTAACGCATGGTGGGGCGGCAAACGTCTAACCAAGTTGTCGATATAGGGAAGGGCTGATGCAAATATTAAATATGAAAGAAACCGTGGCGTTTATGTCGCTTAAGACCCCTGCTGCAATATTGTCAATTTTATTGATAGTAGGGTCAGTTGCTTCACTTGCTGTAAACCAATTAAATTGGGGCCTCGATTTTACCGGAGGTACACAAATTGAAGTGGGCTATCAGCAAGCGGCTGATCTGGATAAAATTCGTCAACAATTAGAAATCTCTGACTTTAAAGATGCGGTTGTACAAAACTTTGGTAGTAGCCAAGACGTATTGATACGTTTAGCGTCTCGTGAAGGGGTCAAGCCTTCTGAACTAGGGGATGCCGCAATTAAGGTCTTACAAGAAGCCGACAGTACCGCTGAAATGCGTGGTAGCTCATATGTTAGTTCTAGCGTAGGTGAAGAACTAACTGAGCAAGGCGGTTTGGCAATGTTAGTCGCACTTTTGTGTATACTCATTTATGTGGCTATGCGCTTTGAGTGGCGTTTTGCTTTAGGATCTGTGGCAGCACTAGCGCATGATGTGATTATCACTTTAGGGTTATTTTCGGTATTTCAATTGGAATTCGACTTAACCGTGCTAGCTGCGGTGTTAGCGGTTATTGGTTACTCACTGAACGATACCATAGTGGTATGTGATCGCATTAGGGAGAACTTTAGAAAGGTGCGTAAAGGTGAAGCCGAAGAAATCATCAATATTTCTTTGACCCAAACTTTAAACCGTACGATTGTTACCTCGTTAACTACCATTTTAGTGTTGATTGCGTTGTTTTCTTTAGGTGGCGCAACCATTCATGGTTTTGCTACAGCTTTACTGTTTGGTGTTGTTATCGGGACCTATTCTTCTATTTATGTTTCAAGCCTGGTTGCATTAAAGTTAGGTATAAGCAAAGAAGATTTAATGCCAACTGAAATAGAAAAAGAAGGCGCTGATCAAGATGCTGTTATTTAGGCAAATGGTGTAGTTGCATATAGCTAATTAAAACCAGCATATCGTGCTGGTTTTTTTGGCCAAATATTAAGTGTGTTTTAAAAGGCTAAAGGTATGAAATTAATCGGATTACTGCATGGTTTAAGTTGGAACACGGCCTGTCTGTTGACGGCTAGTTTGTTGTTGAGTAGTTGTTCGTTAAAAAATGCGACGTCAATAGCAAGCCTTACTGACCAGCAAAGCAGGATCATCAAAAGCGTAAATGACAATCGGCAATATGCATCCATCACTTTGCCTAATGAACTTGAAGTTGTGCTGGTTTCAGATCCAAGTATAGATAAGTCTGCCGTTGCCTTATCGGTCGGGGTGGGGTCTTTCCAAGAGCCTGATGCTTTCCCAGGCCTCGCTCACTACTTAGAGCACATGTTATTTATGGGGACCAAAAGCTACCCCGAAGTAAATGGTTATAGTGAATTTGTGAGCCGCAATGGTGGACTGCAAAATGCGTATACTGAACTCGACCACACAAATTATATGGTGGCGGTCAATAACGACGCATTCGAACAAGTGCTATCGCGCTTTAGCGGCTTTTTTTATGACGCCAATTTAGACCCCAAATATGCAGACAAGGAACGTCATGCGGTGCATTCTGAATGGTCTATGAAAAGCCCTAATGACTGGGTGATCCTAGAGCAATTAAATGGTTTAACTCTAAATTCTGCACATCCAATTGCTAGATTTAATTGGGGTAATTTAGGGTCTTTAACTAACCGAAAAAATCAATCGTTGCAATCAGCCTTGCAACAGTTTTATGACACCTATTATTCTGCAAACTTAATGAAAGCGAGTATGATCAGTCATCTCCCAATTGAGCAAATGGAAATTTTAGCACAGCGATATTTCACTCAAATTCCGAATAAAAAAGTGGTTAAGCCTAAATTAGCAGCCCCTGCAGCCAAGGCATCTGATGTAAAGAAAATTGTTCATTATGCGCCGCAAACAGATATGCGTCAGATACAAATTAAATTTGTTATGGAAAATAACTCTGCTCAATTTGCTGTCAATCCTAATGGCTACGTTGAATATTTATTAAGTAATGAAATGCCTTGGTACCTTAGCTGCCGTGCTTAGAGAGCAAGGGCTAAGTGAAGCCGTTTATGCTAGTTATGATGCCGATAAATATATGAATGCCGGTGATTTTAGTTTGTATATCGATTTAACTGAAAACGGTGTGGAGCATCGAGATCACGTTATGGCAATAGTGAAGCGTTATTTGGGGTTGCTAAGAGACAAGGGCGTGAACGAGAAGTACTTCAAAGAAATTCGTCAATCTTTGCGCAATTCTTTTCGTTTTAAAGAAAAAGCCAACGATTATGAATATGCCATGCAAATTGCCGCCAACTTACAATACGTCCCCACAGAATATGTGCTAAGTAGCGATTTTACATATCAGCGTTTTGACGCTGCGGCGATTGAAGATGTATTGGCTCAACTTCGATTGACCAATGCGCGTATTTTTTACATTGATAAGCAGCAACCTGTGAATACAAAAATGAAAAATTTTGTAGGCCAGTATTCGGTGAGTGAGATTAATGACGAGCAGTTTAACAAGTGGCAAGAATTGGCCAGTGAATATACCTTGCACCTGCCTAGAGCCAATAACTTTATGCCTGTGGATTTCGCCATCGTGCCAGCTAAGTTTACCGTAAGTCCTAAAGCTTTGGTGAAGCAACTGGGATATAAGCTGTATTTAGGTCATTCGAAATTGTTTGCAGAACCTAAAGGGTTGTTCTTTGTTGAATTGAATACAGGTTTTGCGAAACAATCACCACGAAACCATGTGCTATCTAATATTCTAGGACGTGTACTCGAACAACAAAGTACTGAGTTACAATCAGAAGCTTATATTGCTGGTATGGGGCTAAAGGTTAGCATCAACAACGGTGTTTCGTTAACACTCAGTGGTTTTACTCAGCGCCAAGGAGAGTTGCTGCAAAACATCTTAGATAACATATCTTCCCTAAATATTACTCAAGCTGATTTAGAGAATTACATTGCCGACTTTAAATCAGATATCGAAAGCGCAAAAAGTCAAATTCTATTAGACCAATTGTTCCCCAAGTATAGAAAGGTTCTAAATTTGGATAACTACAACGACAGTGATTTGTTAGATCAAGTGCAGGGTATCAGCGTTAATGAATTACTTGCTTTTAAAGACGGATTATTGAAAAAAGCGAATCTGAGTGTTTTTGCTTATGGAAATTATCAACAAGAAGAGGCCATTTTTATGGCTAATAAAGTGCTAGAAGCTCTACCTAAAGAACGAGATTTTTCTGATTTTTATTTATCTGCAGAACTAAACCCTCAAGCAGGGCAGGGGTATGATTGGCGCGAAGATGTCAATATGACCGATGTGGCTTTTGTTGACACCTATTTAGCACCTTTTGATATTCATCAATTTGCCGCTCTGCAAATATTAGAGCAATTTATTCAACCAGCTTTATTCCAACAAATTCGTACAGAAGAGCAGTTGGCTTATGCTCTAGGCTTTTTTAGTCAGAAAATTAATGAGCAGATATTGTTTGGTTATTATATTCAGTCACCAGTAGCGGGGGTAGCAACGGCTTACCAAAGAATAGCGCAATTCAGGGCAGGTTTTATTGAGCAGTTACACCAAATGTCCGAGCAAGAATTCGTCACGGTAAAAAATAGTGTCTTACGAAAATTGCTCGAGCCAGCCAAACATTTGCATGCTGAAGTTGCGTATTTACTAGATGATTGGCGGTTAAATAATGTAACGTTTGATAGTAAAGATCGCCTTGTATCAGCCTTAAATAATGTTAAACGGGATGATGTACTTGGTTTTTATAAAAAAATGCAAAGTGAAAATGCCTTTGGCCGTGTGATGATCCAATTGCGTGGAGCTAATTTTAGGGAACAACCTTTTATCAGTATTGATAACGCGATTCCTGTGGGCGATGTGGAATTATTGCATCATCAACAGCCTCATAGTGGCATGCATAGTCACTAAGACTTGTTTCTATATCTTAGCTAGTTGAATGTTGTTCCTGCCTTTTTCTTTGGCGGAGTATAAAGCTTTATCTGCTGCAGCTGATATGCTCGCCATGGAGTCAAAATTGTCAGAACTGGCTATGCCACCACTTAAGGTGACACAGATGTTGCTGTCGCCGTGCTTAAATTGTAGTGTAGATAAAATGTCTCTTATACGATTAATTTTTCTCTCTATTGCGTCTATGCTGGCGTCAGGAAAGACTATTAGAAATTCTTCACCTCCGTAGCGTCCAATGTAATCCGTTTGTCGCATATGTTGCAATAAAAGCTGAGCTAAACCTATTATTACCTTGTCGCCAGCAGCATGGCCGTAACGGTCGTTTACTAGTTTGAAGTGATCTAAATCAATCATAGCGATGACGGTTGATGAGCCCCGTCTTTCACCTTGTTGCAAAGCATTGTTGGCCGCTTCCATAATTTGGCCGTGATTTAATAGTCCAGTTAAACTGTCGCGGCTATGTAAATATTTTATCGTTTTCCCGCGTTTCAAGCGGCTGACTATTTGTTTAACTAAAATATCGGGCGCGATATTTTTTGATAGCACATCATCACAACCGCACTCTAACACCTGTAATTTCGTCTGCATGCTATTTTCAGACGTCAAAAATACGATTGGTATAGAATCGTACTTATCAAGCAGACGTATTATTTTAGCTAATTCTAGGCCATTGACTTTAGGCATGTATAAATCGAGTAAAAATATGTCAGGTTCAAAGTCAACCAGTGCTTCAAGTATCTGGCTGGGCTCATTTAGAATATTCACTTCCATTTCGTGATGTTCTAGTGTGGATTTGAAATAGCTAGCCACAAGGGCTGATCGTCTACCAATAGAACTTTGAACGGTCGCATCATGTCGAGTAATAACGCACTACGAATTTTGGCTACCAAGTTAGTAACTTGATATGGTTTTATCACGTAATTGCTTACATTTGCATTGACTGCCCCAAGGCGCAATTCAAAATTATCGTGTTCAGAAACGATAAAACTACGAATATCGTTCTCTTCTAAACTGGCGGCGAATTGATAAATGTCATCAGCAGCGACATTGGGTATCGCTAGATCAAGCATGACGAGCTCTACAGGGTATTGCGTTACGTAAACTTTGGCTTCATTTAATGAATGCACATGGTGGGTATCAAATCCAAACTCGGCCAATTGTTTCTGTATGCTGGCGTTTTCTGATTGCTTATGCTCTACAATTAATATTTTAATTTCTTGAGGATTCAAAGTTATGGGGCGAAGACTATGTTTAGGTGCGGCTATTGCGTGACGATCGGTTGGGTGTTGGCGTTTATTTAACAATGCCTGATGCGAGAATGTTAAACTCGCAAACAATACTTCTAGCTCAACTAGTTGCAATTTGCTAGGAGGTTGGCTACTGGCATCAATCGCTCTTAAGTTTTTGATGAATTGGTTTAATACGTCACTGATTTGATCGTAGCCTAAAGTGCCACTTGAACCCTTTAAACTGTGCAGTTCGAATATGCATTTTCTACAACTTTCTTGATCCCAGTCTTGTTGAAGCTTTTGCCAACGAGATGTAATAGCTTGCATGTAATCCGGTAGTGTAGTCGATATGAAAAAATTGCGTAATTCTTGTAACTTTTCTTCGAAGCTTTGATTCGACATTGCTCACCAACATTTTATTTGTTTTGTTATATCGTAGCGTATACGACGTAAAACATTCTATCTGTTAGATAATTGTTAGGTCAACAAATGACACCAAATGTGCTACTAAAGAACTATAATATATTCTGAATGAATATGAATAAGTTAAGCAAGAAACTGAAGGTTACTTACTTAACTTTTGGTAGGGCTACTTGCGCCAGTCTATGACTTTAAATGCTTGACCAACGTTTGGACAATTTTCGGGCTACCGGCAACAATTTCACCTTTGTGCATAGGATCGTTACCTCCTGCAAAATCGGTGACCAAACCACCAGATTCTCTAACCAGCAATTCACCTGCAGCAATATCCCAAGGTTTGAGGCCTTGCTCCCAATAACCATCGTAACGCCCAGATGCGACATAGGCCAAGTCTAATGCTGCTGAACCCGAGCGACGAATGTCACCAGCTTGCATGAAAATTTTACTGAAATTTTCTTGGAACTGCGGATAATTCGTTTTGTCCTTAAATGGAAAAGCAGTGGCGAGAATAGTTTGGCTAAGCTCTTTGGCTTTACTTGAACGGATTCTAAAGCCATTTAGCTGAGCGCCAGCGCCTCTACTTGCTGTAAATAGTTCGCCGCGTATTGGATCAAAAACCACGGCACTGGTCAAGGCGACCTTTGTGCATGAGTGCGATGGATACCGCAAAGTGGGGAATGCCTTTAATAAAGTTGGTGGTGCCGTCTAATGGATCAATCACCCATTTGAACTCGGTTTCGCTACCTTCAACTATGCCGCCTTCTTCTCCCACAAAACAATGCTCAGGGAAAGACTGTTTAATTTTATGAATAATTGCTTGTTCAGCTTCTTTGTCAATGCGAGTAACGTAATCGTTATCGCCTTTTGCTTGAGTAAGTAAGTCGGTTTGATTTTCAAACCCTTTTACAATGATATTGCCAGCGACGCGCGCAGCACGGACCGCTATATTCAGCATAGGATGCATAGTTAAACCACCAATTTTAAAAGAACAGTAAATGAGTCGACTCGTTAAACAAACGCCTAAAAGTCGAACAAAAAATCGCCGCGCAGTGTACCAAAGCCAATATATTTAGCAATTAGAATCTGCATTAATTTCCATTTTAGGTACGTTACATCGCCCTTCAACACACCTAGCGTAAATACTAGCGGTAGCTAGTTATCCCTAAATTAACTATAAAAGATCGAAACAAGTTAAAGGTTATGGGCTAAATAACGGGGTAAATTGTGCTATCATCCGCGCCCTCAATTTATAGGGCTCAGGTAGCAAAATCATTATGTTAGAAAATATCCGGGTGGTATTGGTCAATACCTCGCATACAGGCAATATTGGCTCTGCTGCCAGAGCAATGAAAACCATGGGCTTAAGCCAATTGGTGTTGGTCGATCCTGTTTCACCACCAGATGGTAAGTCTAGCGCATTAGCGGCGGGGGCGGGTGATGTCTTAGCAAATGCTAAAATAGTGCCTACTTTAGCCGAAGCTGTTGCCGATTGTGGTTTAGTCATAGGCACCAGTGCTCGTTCACGTACCTTGTCTTGGCCCATGTTAGAGCCAAGAGAGTGTGGTGAAAAGCTCATTTCAGAAGTAGCCAATTATACCGTGGCGTTAGTTTTTGGCCGAGAAAATAATGGTTTGAGTAATGAGGAATTACAACAGTGTCATTTTCATGTGTGTATTCCTGCCAATCCAGATTACAGTTCGTTAAACCTAGCGGCGGCAGTGCAAACCCTATGTTATGAAGTACGCATGGCTTATTTGAATGCGACTCGACATCCCTTGTCTGGGCAAGTATCTGACAATGAATATCCTTTATCTGAAGATTTGGAAGGGTTCTATCAGCACTTAGAACAAACGTTAGCAAAAACTAACTTTATCGTGGCTAAACACCTACAGGTATGGTCATGACTAAATTGCGACGTTTATTTAACCGCGCACGACCAGAAAGCCAAGAATTAAATATTTTACGGGGTATTTTAGCCTCGGTGGATAAATTGACCAGATAAAAAGAGTAATCATGTTTAAAACTCTAAAAGAAGATGTGAAAAGTGTATTTCATCGAGATCCTGCTGCTCGTAACACCTTTGAAATTTTAACTAACTATCCGGGTTTACATGCGATTTGGTTTCATCGTTTAAGTCATAGGTTATGGAAAAATAACTGGTACTGGCTGGCGCGTACTATATCGACGTTTTCTCGCTGGTTAACCGGTATTGAAATTCATCCTGAGCGCAACCATTGGTCGTCGGTTTTTTATTGACCATGGAATGGGGGTTGTAATAGGAGAAACCGCTGAAATAGGCGATGATGTGACCTTGTACCATGGCGTAACTTTAGGGGGCACAAGTTGGAATGCCGGTAAACGTCACCCAACGTTAGAAGACAATGTCGTCATAGGCGCAGGCGCGAAAGTTCTGGGCCCTATTACCATGCGTAAAGGTGCAAAAGTCGGTTCAAACTCGGTAGTTGTGCGAGACGTGCCTGAAGGGGCAACTGTTATTGGTATTACTGGACGAGTAGTGGTATCTCAGAAAAAACCTGAAGCCCCCACTAACGGCCATCGCGAAAAAATTGCTGAAAAATATGGCTTTGATGCTTACGCAGTCGCTACTGACAACCCAGATCCTATCGCGCAGGCTATTGGCGTGATGGTTGATCATGTGCATCTTATTGACACCAAAGTGGAAGAAATGTGTAAAGAGATCAATAAAATGGGCGGTGATGTCTGTGGTAAAGCCTTGCCTAATCTAGAGTTAAAAGACTTTACTGATAATGAGTTAGCAAAGGATATACAGAAAGCCAGTGAGGCTTTTGACCCACACATTTGATTGTAGATGTGTAGGCCAAGTACTTGACTAATTTACTAGGTTATATACTTGACTAAATTAGTCGGGTATGTGAAAATTCTCCCATGTTTAATCTTGGGTTGCGTTATGAAATTAACCTCTAAAGGTCGTTATGCTGTCACTGCTATGTTGGATGTGTCTTTACACTCTCAACGTGGTCCTGTGTCATTAGCTGATATCTCTGAACGCCAAGAAATTTCACTTTCTTACTTAGAGCAATTGTTTTCTAGGCTGCGCCGAGAAAACTTGGTTGATAGTGTTCGTGGTCCCGGTGGCGGGTATAAATTAGGCCGCCAAGCCAGTGAAATTTCAATTGGTGAAGTGATTCGAGCGGTAAATGAGTCAGTTGATGCTACTAAATGCCAAGGACAAGGAGGCTGTCAGGGCGGCGTTCGTTGTCTTACACATAGTTTGTGGGAAGGTTTAAGCGAACGGATTAGTGTGTTTCTTGATGGCATTACACTGGGTGAGTTAATGGAACAGCAAGATGTAAAACAAATTGCTGACCGACAAGACAAAAATAAAAACCTTAATCATATAGCGTTGAGCGATATTAATATTAGCTTGCAGTTATAAGCGGAGTAAAAAATGAGCGAACTTAAGCTTCCAATTTATTTGGATTATTCTTCAACTACACCTGTTGACCCTAGAGTGGCAGCAAAAATGGCTGACTGTTTGACCACTGATGGTGTATTTGGAAACCCTGCGTCAAGGTCGCATAAATTTGGTTGGGTTGCTGAAGAAGCGGTGGATATTGCCCGTAACCAAATCGCTGATTTGATTAACGCAGATCCTAGAGAAATTGTATTTACTTCAGGTGCGACAGAATCTAATAACCTTGCTATTAAAGGTGCGGCAAATTTTTACGGTAAAAAAGGTAAGCACCTGATTACCCTGAAGACTGAACATAAAGCCGTGTTAGACACATGCCGTCAGTTAGAGCGTGAAGGATACGAAGTTACTTATTTAGATCCTGAACCAAATGGTTTAGTCGACTTAGATAAATTAACAGCAGCGATTCGTCCAGATACTATTTTGATCAGTATTATGCACGTAAATAACGAAATCGGTGTCATTCAAGATATCGCTGCAATTGGCGAGTTATGCCGTGAGCGTAAAGTTTTATTCCATGTGGATGCTGCCCAAAGTACGGGTAAAGTAGATATTGATTTACAAACATTGAAAGTTGATTTGATGTCTTTTTCTGCCCATAAGTCATATGGACCAAAAGGTATTGGTGCGTTGTATGTTAGACGTAAGCCTCGTATTCGTCTAGAAGCACAAATGCACGGTGGCGGTCATGAACGAGGAATGCGTTCAGGTACTATGGCGACTCACCAAATTGTCGGAATGGGCGAAGCCTTTAGAATTGCTAAAGAAGAAATGCACAACGAGAATGATCGTATTTTATCACTGCGTAATCGCTTATGGGATGGTATCAAAGACATTGAAGCTGTTTACGTAAATGGTGATATGGAACATAGAATCGCCGGTAACTTAAATGTGAGCTTTGCTTATGTGGAAGGTGAATCCCTGATCATGGCATTAAAAGATATGGCTGTGTCTTCAGGTTCTGCATGTACTTCGGCAAGTTTGGAGCCGTCTTATGTATTAAGAGCTTTAGGCTTAAATGATGAATTAGCCCATAGTTCAATTCGTTTTACTATTGGTCGTTTTACTACAGAACAAGAAATTGATTATGTAGTAGGTGTCATCCGTAACGCTATTGATAAGTTACGTGAAATGTCGCCACTATGGGATATGTACAAAGAAGGTATAGACCTAAATTCAGTTGAGTGGGCACACCACTAAGATTGTACAGCGACGTAACAGATTTAAAATTTTGCTGGGTTAACATGTTTAATCCAGATCAACAGAGGTAAAGACAATGGCTTATAGTGAAAAAGTAATCGATCATTACGAAAACCCTCGTAACGTAGGTGGATTCGATAAAAATGATCCAAGTGTTGCTACTGGTATGGTCGGTGCACCAGCTTGTGGCGATGTAATGAAGTTACAACTTAAAATTGATGCTAATGGCATTATTGAAGATGCAAAGTTTAAAACCTATGGTTGTGGTTCTGCTATCGCGTCTAGCTCACTCGTTACTGAGTGGGTGAAAGGCAAATCTTTAGATGAAGCCACGGCTATCAGCAATACTGATATTGCTGAAGAGTTAGCATTGCCGCCAGTAAAAATTCACTGTTCAATATTGGCAGAAGATGCCATTAAAGCAGCAGTTGAAGATTACAAAAGCCGTCAAGTTTAATCAGTCGATAGGAGTAACCAGTGGGAATTAAAGTATCTGATACCGCCGCTCAAAGAGCCCGTACCTTTTTAGAGAATAGAGGGTCTGGAATTGGTTTGCGCCTAGGTGTTAAAACAACTGGTTGCTCTGGATTAGCTTACGTACTTGAGTTTGTTGATGAAGTAAATGACGATGACCAAGTGTTTGAAGACAATGGTATTAAAATCATTATCGACGGTAAAAGCTTAGTATATTTAGACGGCACTCATTTAGATTTTACCAAAGATGGTTTAAATGAAGGTTTTCAGTTTACCAACCCAAATGCCAATGGCGAATGTGGGTGTGGTGAAAGTTTCAACGTATAACCTGTAAGTTTGCGCAATATTAATGAACTATTTTGAGTTGTTTAATTTACCTGAATCATTCGATGTTGACCTTGCAGGTGTTGCTGAAACTTACCAAACACTTCAACGTTTAACTCACCCTGATAAATTTGCCGGAGGCAGTGAACAGCAAAAGCTGCTTGCGGTGCAAAAAAATGCACAAGTGAACGATGCCTATACTATGTTGAAATCGCCCTTAAGACGAGCTGAATATCTGCTCGAACTAAGAGGTTTTGATCTTCAACACGAGCAGCAAACGGTAAAAGATACACAATTCTTAATGCAGCAAATGGAGTGGCGTGAAGAGTTGGCTGAAATAGCGTATCAAAGTGATCCGTTAGATGCACTGGAAGCTCTAGACGATACAATCAGTCAAGAAATATCTAAAGAGTTAAGACAATTAGCATCCTATCTCGCACAAAATGGCAATCAGCAAGCAGCTGAATTAGTTCGTAAGCTAAAATTTCTATATAAAATGCGTACCGAGATAGCGCTAAAAGAAGAAGCCCTCAGCGACGTTTAACCTCACAAAAAAAGAACGAATTACATCATGGCATTATTGCAAATTTCTGAACCTGGCCAAAGTGCCGTTCCTCATCAACGTAAACTGGCAGTTGGTATCGATTTGGGTACGACTAATTCGCTGGTTGCCACTGTACGTAGTGGCGAAACCTCGACTTTGCCTGATCCAGATGGTCATCATTTATTACCTTCAGTGGTTCATTATCTAGCCGAAGGTACGGTGGTGGGTGAAGCGGCAATGAAGCAAGCGAGTGCAGATCCAGTTAACACCATAGTCTCAGCCAAGCGATTTTTGGGGCGCTCGCTAGAGGATATTGCTAAAGCTTATCCAAATTTACCTTACCAATTTACCGACTCTTCTTCACCAGAAATGCAAGTGGTGTCAGGCAAAGTTAACCCCGTTCAAGTCTCCGCTGAAATTCTCAAGGTGTTAAAGCAACGTGCTGAACTCACCTTAGGTGACGAACTCCAAGGTGCAGTCGTAACAGTGCCAGCTTACTTTGATGACAGTCAACGTCAAGGTACAAAAGATGCGGCTACCCTAGCTGGACTAAATGTATTGCGCTTATTAAATGAGCCGACAGCCGCCGCTATCGCTTACGGTTTAGATACTGGCCAAGAAGGTATTATTGCCGTTTATGATTTAGGTGGCGGTACGTTTGATATCTCTATTTTGCGTTTGAGTAAGGGCGTGTTTGAAGTGCTTTCTACAGGTGGCGATTCTGCTCTTGGAGGTGATGATTTTGATGCGGCCTTAGTAGAATATATTCGCCAGCAAACTAATCAACAGGGAGCGTTATCTAAACGCCTGCACCGAACGTTGTTAGATAAGGCCAAAGAAGCAAAAGAGGCTCTAAGTTTTGCAGCTAACGTTACCGTGAGCTTTGCTGATGATGCCAATGAAATGCAGTCTATTGAACTAACACTCGAGGACTTTGAGAAACTGATAGCGCCACTGGTTAAGAATACATTACGCGCTTGTCGACGAGCGCTAAAAGATGCCGAACTTGAAAAAGAGCAAATTATTGAAGTGGTGATGGTTGGTGGTTCAACTCGGGTGCCTTATGTTTGTAAACAAGTCGGTGAGTTTTTTCAAACAACGCCATTAACATCCATTGATCCGGATAAAGTTGTCGCCATAGGCGCGGCGATTCAAGCCGATATTTTAGTGGGTAATAAACCTGATAGTGATATGTTGTTGTTAGACGTGTTACCGCTTTCATTAGGGATTGAAACCATGGGTGGACTAACTGAAAAAGTTATTCATCGCAATACCACAATCCCCATTGCTAAAGCCCAAGAGTTTACCACTTTTAAAGATGGTCAAACGGCCATGATGGTACACGTAGTACAAGGTGAACGTGAATTAGTTAAAGATTGTCGCTCTCTTGCCAAGTTTACCCTAAAAGGTATTCCACCGATGGCCGCTGGTGCTGCCCACATTCGGGTGACATTCAGGTAGATGCAGATGGGTTACTAAGTGTGAGCGCCATGGAAAAATCTACGGGGGTGCAAGCTCAAATTCAAGTGAAGCCGTCCTATGGCCTAGAAGATAACCAGATTGCCGAAATGCTCAAGGCGTCAATGGAAAATGCCGAAAGCGACATGCAAGACCGTATGTTGAAAGAGCAACAGGTTGAAGCGGCGAGAGTGCATGAAACGCTACAAGCAGCACTAAACGCAGATGCAGCATTACTATCAACGGAAGAGCAACAAATTATTGAAGCTGGGTTAACTGAACTGCAAACTATAGCGAAAGGTACTGACAAAGAAGCCATAAAAGTCGCCATAGAAAACGTAGATAAATTAAGCCAAGTATTTGCGGAACGTAGAATGGATCAATCTATTAAAAAAGCGTTTTCTGGACAATCAGTAGAAAAAATATAATCGAGCAATGATTGCCAATAGCGTTGAACAAATTAAATTATCGAATATTAGGAATTAACTATGCCACAAGTAATCTTTTTACCCCACGATGAATTGTGCCCAGACGGCGCAGTATTAGAAGGTGAAAAAGGCACATCTGTTTTAGATTTAGCCTTAAAAAATGGGATTGGAATTGAGCATGCTTGCGAAAAAGTGTGCGCGTGTACTACCTGTCACGTGGTTATTCGTGAGGGTTACGATTCATTAAACGAAGGTGATGAACTCGAAGAAGATATGCTTGATAAGGCATGGGGACTAGAGCCAGACTCAAGACTAGGTTGCCAAGCCATTATTCAAGATGAAGATCTAGTCGTTGAAATTCCTAAATACACAGTCAATATGGTCAGCGAAGGCCACTAGTCTTTTAAAATTGATGCACTTTTAAAAAGGGTAATAGCAGTGATGCTATTACCCTTTTTTGTATTTGCCAGCGTGATGATATAAGTTTTTGCCACTAACTTTATAGTGTGACTAGAATTTGCCATGAGTCTTTTCTTGACTTTTTAGTGCCTGCCCCATTTGAGCCGACGACAAATAATCGGGCGTTAATCTTAGCTTATCGATAACTGTCTTATTGTAAAGATTGCAGGCACATATAACGAGAAGAGGATGGATAACACGGAGTGTAGTGAAATTGAAACGCATATTTGTTGATTCTTTTGGATAAAACAGATGGCGTCAGTATTCCCTTTGTCTCACGTAAATTACAATGTACATTTTGTTTAAATGTTTGTTAACTTGTATGTGTGCTTTATTCGGGGACTAGTCGATTAAAAGTGGCGACGGCCCTGTAGACTTTGGATGTCTTTACTCTGAACAAGCACTGATTTAGCTGGTATAAGAATATTTTTGCGACAATTTGATACACATTCTTAAGGTTGAGGGATACTTTTTTGCATAATCAGATTTAACCTTAGGTCACATAACACTCAATCGTTTTTACTTACGAGAAGATTAAATGATAAATAAAATTACAGTTAGAAAATTCAAACAAAC
This sequence comes from Paraglaciecola aquimarina, assembly GCF_032464635.1. Taxonomy (NCBI): domain Bacteria; kingdom Pseudomonadati; phylum Pseudomonadota; class Gammaproteobacteria; order Alteromonadales; family Alteromonadaceae; genus Paraglaciecola; species Paraglaciecola aquimarina. The sequence continues at coordinate 4,372,408 of NZ_JAWDIO010000002.1, read as the reverse complement.
ATTATCAGATTTGCTAACATTTGGTTCCTGTTTACTGATGTTGACCAGTTGCAGCGCTGCTGTTCAAGCAAATTCTGATAATTATCCGTCTCCAAAAAAACAACCGAATATTATTTTTGTACTCACAGATGATCAACGATATGACGAACTCGGTTTTATGAATTCGGTGATAGACACGCCTAATATGGATAAAATGGCCACTGAAGGTGCCCATTTTAAGAATGCTTTTGTAACCACTGCATTATGTTCACCTAGCCGAGCGTCAATTCTAACCGGGCAATACATGCATAATCATGGAGTGGTAGATAACAATAAACCGCCTAAAGAGGGCACCACATTTTTCTCAAGTTATTTGCAACAAGCAGGATATAGCACCGCTTTTGTGGGTAAATGGCATATGGGAGAGTCTCAAGGGAAAGGGGCAAAAGATGCCCCTCAACCAGGCTTTGATCATTGGGTTAGTTTTACTGGGCAGGGGATGTATTACCCTTCTACTTTAAAAAATGGCCAACCTTACACTTTAAATGTAGATGGGAAACGTGTACCTCAAAAAGGCTATATTACGGATGAGTTAACTGACTACTCAATAGATTGGCTTAATAAACAAAAGACCGATAAACCATTCTTTTTATATTTATCTCACAAAGCGGTACACGCTGATTTTTCTCCTGCCAAACGTCATGAAAACCAATATGAAGGAAGTACCATCCCAATTCCTTTATCTCAAGCCAATACTGAAGAAAATTATGAAGGCAAACCTCTATGGGTAAAAAATCAGCGAAATAGCTGGCATGGAGTGGACTTTCCTTACCACAGTACTTTAGATGTGCAGTCCTACAAAATGCAATATCACAGAGCGTTATCAGCGGTTGATGATTCATTGGGAAGGATCTTTGACTGGTTAGAAAAAACTGACAATGACGACAATACTATAGTGGTATTAATGGGAGATAATGGATTTATGTTTGGCGAGCATGGTTTAATTGATAAGCGTAATGCCTATGAAGAGTCAATGCGAGTGCCTCTGTTAGTCCGTGGTCACTGAGCATAATTGCGGAAAATATTAAGGTCGATGAAATCGCCGCTAACATTGATATTGCCCCTACTTTTTTAGATATCGCTGGGGTCAAAAATATGCCTAAACAGCTAGAAGGAAGAAGCTGGTTGTCTTTAGCTAAAAACCAAGAAACAGCTGAGTGGCGTGATGAGTTATTGTATGAATATTACTGGGAGTTTAACTACCCGAGTACGCCTACTACGTTTGCCTTACGTACTGATGATTATAAATTTATTACTTATCATGGTGTTTGGGATACAGAAGAGCTGTATGACATCAAAAACGACCCTAAAGAAATGCACAATTTGATCCACGATGAACGTTATTTGTCGATCATCGCTGATCTAAGAAAAAGGTTATTTGCCAAGTTAGTCAATAACGAAGGTCAAACTACCGTCCCCTATACTGAGCGATTTTCAACTGGAGCAGTATTACGTGAAGCGACACGTTCTAAAGAAGCGAAATTTCCTAAAGAGTGGCTGAGAACACCAGACGCAAATGGCGAAATTCAGGGTTCTCGTACTTTCATGCAGCGGGATACAGAAAGAGCTAGAAAATCTAAAGTGAAGCAAAAAATCCAGAGCCAATAATTAAGGCTCTTTGATTTTTTATAGCTAATTCTCACGTTGTTTTTTGCTATGTTTTAGCTGAATTCAAACTGCTTGCCGAGTTAACAAAAAATGAACTTGTCGTTAAAAGCGAAAAGGGCTTTTGCCTTGTATTGTGTTAGCGCTGCGGTTTTCGTTAATGATTTTGATTTAGCGAGCCGTCCTCTCCATCAAGTCAGTACAAATAGAATTATTTTTGGTTAGTCCATCCATAAAAAATGAAAAGTAGTAGGTTGTAAATAACAATTAGCGGCATAATATTGTACTTTTATATTTTATAGAAACTTGATTAGGCTACCTATGACTGAAGACATTAACAATTTGGCCCAAATATTAGGTGGTCAATTACTTGCCAAAGGGTGGCATATCAGTTGTGCGGAATCTTGTACAGGCGGTGGGGTCGGTTTTGCTATTACGAGTACGGCTGGCAGTTCTCAGTGGTTTGAAAAAGGATTTATCACCTACTCCAATGAGGCTAAACAAGCAATGTTAGGGGTACAACAAAATACCTTGATTGAATATGGTGCTGTGTCTGCCCAAACGGTAGAAGAAATGGCGCGAGGCGCTGCGCAACAAGCTAGCGCCAATGTGGCTATTTCGGTTAGTGGCATTGCCGGGCCAGATGGTGGCACAGCCGATAAGCCAGTGGGAACGGTTTGGTTTGGGTTCTTTGTACGAGACCAAGTGGTGACTAAAAAACAACAATTTAATGGAGGCCGCGAAGCTGTTAGGATGAAAGCCATAGAGTTTGCTTTATCAAATACGGTAAAGTTGCTTAAAACTGCGTAAAAGCCAAATTTTTTTAAATTCCACTTGTAACTGTATAACCATACAGTATACTTCTGCCATAACTACTGTACGACTCAAACCATAGAAAAAGCATTTTGGTTTGTAGCATAACCATGAAGGACAACCTGATGGACGAGAATAAAACCAGAGCGTTAAGCGCCGCCTTAGGCCAAATTGAAAAACAATTCGGTAAGGGCTCTATCATGAAATTAGGCGATAACAAATCTATGGATGTAGAAACTATTTCTACAGGTTCATTAGGTTTGGATGTTGCATTAGGAGCAGGTGGTTTACCCCTTGGTCGTATCGTTGAAATTTATGGCCCTGAATCAAGTGGTAAAACAACGCTAACCCTTGAAGTGATCGCTGAAGCACAACGTAACGGTAAAGTTTGTGCTTTTATTGATGCAGAGCATGCCCTTGACCCAATTTATGCTGCCAAGTTAGGTGTTGATGTTAAAGAATTATTGGTGTCGCAACCCGATACCGGTGAGCAAGCATTAGAAATTTGCGACATGTTGACCCGTTCTGGTGCGGTTGACGTAATAGTGGTGGATTCGGTAGCCGCCCTTACTCCTAAGGCTGAAATAGAAGGCGATATTGGTGATTCACATATGGGCTTAGCGGCTAGAATGATGAGCCAAGCAATGCGTAAGCTAACAGGTAACTTGAAGCAATCAAATACTATGTTGATTTTTATCAACCAAATTCGGATGAAGATTGGGGTAATGTTTGGTTCACCAGAAACGACTACTGGTGGTAATGCGCTTAAATTTTATGCCTCTGTTCGTTTAGATATTCGTCGTACTGGTGCAGTAAAAGCCGGTGATGAAATTGTCGGCAATGAAACGCGAGTGAAAGTGGTGAAGAACAAAATATCTCCTCCTTTCAAGCAAGCCGAATTCCAAATCATGTACGGGGAAGGGATTAACAGCCATGGTGAGTTGATCGATTTAGGTGTGACTCATAAAATGGTTGAAAAAGCAGGTGCTTGGTACAGCTACAATGGTGAACGTATTGGCCAAGGTAAAGCAAATTCAATTACTTACCTTAAAGAACACCCAGAAATGGCCAAAGACATTGACACTCGTTTACGAGCCTTGTTATTGGCTAAGCCTGCAGCAACTGAAGAAAGTGTGAGTAAAGAAGACTAGTTAACCTGAATCCTAGATAAGCCAAACCTCTCGATAACGCTCTTTTTGCGTCTAGCTGTGTTGGATTGTTTAGCCTAAACGATACTTCTTATCCAGAACTTAGGTTAGTTATTTACAACTGTGAATTTGATGGCCGTCAATATTGCTTGATGGTCAATAAAAAAGCCTAGTGCATTGATCATGCTCTAGGCTTTTTTGTGGATTATCTAAAAGCGTTTTTACAGTTTTCTGGCCCAGATATTTCTGAAGCTGACAGGGTTGCCGTGATCTTGTAGATAAATTGGCGCACAGCCATGAGCATTTTTATAAGAGGCTTTTCCTCGGTAAGTGGTTCCACCTTGAATTTCGGTATGATTCTGGATCAATACACCGTTATGTAACACTGTGACATAGGCTTTGCTTTGTACGTCGCCTTCATCGGTGAAAGTAGGCGCCTTATAAATTATATCGTAGGTATTCCATTCGCCTGTAGGTTTCATGGCATTTACTAAAGGAATGCTTTGCTTATAAACCGAACCAGCCTGACCGTTTGAATAGGTTTGGTTTTGATAGGAGTCCAGTACTTGGATTTCGTAGCGCCCTTGTAAAAAGATCCCACTATTAGCTACTTGTTGGCCTTTCTTGCCGGGTACTTTCGGTGGAGAGCGCCATTCCACATGTAATTGCATATCACAAAATTTTTCTTTAGAAGTGATGCCATGAGTATTTGGGGCTACGGTCATTACTCCGTCGGCTACTGTCCATTTTGCTGGGCCATTTTTACCTGTCCATTGATCTAAGTTAGTGCCATCAAATAGTACTATGGCATCGGATGGCACGGGAGATGGTGTAATGACTGGCGGAACAGGATCCCACACTTCTGTTAACTTGGGATCAATGTCGTTGGTGTTTTGGGCAATGGCTATTCCTGATGCGGTGGTGAAAGCCATCAAAGCAGCTAGTTTTTTCATTATTTTAATAAATCCTTGATGTTTTTATAACAGTCTACTTTATCGTTAACTCTTTTGATAATCCTAAAGTAAATATTAAAACGTAACTCCATAATTAAATTTAATAAACGCTATTGCCAAATTCTGACGTATTTTACTCTATATTCTTGGTCCAAACGGTTATCGTCGGGTAACGCACCAAACCATTTATTTGACTCGTTATTTAAATTTACGCTTAGCGGTTGGTGCCAGTGTGTGTTTTCTAATTCTCTAAACATGACGCCATCAATGAAAAACCGGATCACATCTTTATTCCATTCTAAGCCCCACACGTGATAATCATTTTGAATTTCGTCTGGGTGGTAGTACTTTTTAGATTTTGAAAAGTGTTTTTTGACATTGCCATGCTCTTTCGGTGAACGAAATACATGCACGTTGCTATTTATATCATGCCGTTGTCCATCTACACAGGGGCAGTTCTCGGCAATATCTATTTCGGTCCACCACTGTTTAGTGCCATTTGTTAACCAAAACCCAGATACCCAAGGCGCGTCCATTAATTTTGCTTCTGATTCAAAATAGCCATATAGGATTGTTTGCTTAGATTTGATAAAGCCAGAGGTGTGGGTGTAACCTTCTGGCAGCTTGGTATCTCCGTGCTGATTGATGCGCATCACTAATTCACCATTTTCAAGCTTAGTATTGGCAGCATGAAAAAAGTAGGCGGCCGTCCTTTCCATGATGGATTGGTTGGGTGCCAACGCTTAGTGTTAAGTTCTGGGCTATCGAACTCATCAGTAAATTGTTGGTTTAACGTCCACTTGCCTTTATTGGTTTGGTCAGACAAAGGAAACTGACTATTTTGGCGTTTAACGAAGTCAGACCGTTTTATCACGTCTGTATAACCCGGTGGTGGTATCGTTAATTCTTGTGCAACCACCAGTGTTAATGTTGATTGCACAAGGATGCCAGTCATGCACGTTAATTTAAGAAGATTTTGTTTCATTATTTACCTCCTTCTTTTGATGTGACTGCTTTGCTGATTAAGGTAATGGAACTCGATAGGCCATTGTCTAAGCTCACAGTTAGGGTGATGTTACCTGGTTCATCAGTGGCTTGAATTATTGCCATTGCCTTACCTAAATAAGACTGAACATTTTCTTTAATTGCGTTTTCAACGTTCATTTCCCAGCCGTTATCCACTCCAAGCATTTGGCCATTGCCACTTAGTGCAAAGTTGACTTTATGGGCTTGGGCGTTAACCGTGAAACCGTTCTTGTCTACTAACTTTACATTGACATGGGCCACATCATAATTATCGGCGCTAAGCTGTTTTTTATTGGTGGATAGCTTGATGGCCGCTACTTCACTGTGTGTATTTAAGCTGTACTCTGCTTGCTTAACTCCATTGTTATACCCCACCACTTTTAACTCACCGGCTGTGAAGGGCAACTGCCAAAATAAAATGCGGTCATTGTCATCGGTGATTCGTTGTTTACCTAAAGATTGACCATTTAAAAATAACTCGCTTTCATCTGTATTCGAATAAACGTGCACTATCACATCTTGGTTGGCTGGGTAATTCCAGGTTTCGCGAACGTTAAACCATTCCCATTTGCGTAACCACTGCATTCTTTTGTTTGGATTGGTTCGCTCAGTGAATAGCCAACCTTGTTCTGAGTCATATTGATATTCAGATTTTTCAGCTTCAATAGTGGCCAAATAAACTTTAGGTTGGTTGAGCCAAAAACTTTCGAACTGATGGCCTCTTGGGGTTTTATTGCCCACATAATCAAAAAATGATATTTCTAGGCCTTTACGAGGCCACGGGCCCGCTTCACCTTTGTATGCAAAACCTGTCCAAACAAAAATGCCCGGAACAAACTCCTCTCCAATGCGGCTTGCCATTCAGGCCAAGTTCCCCAATTTTCAGAGCCAATGATTGGTTTGTTTGGGTATGTCTGGTGAGCGATGTCATATTCTTTTCTTCGGTAATTAAAACCCACTACATCGAGGGCGTCGGTGTAGCCACTGACGTAACTTACTGACGGGATCACTAACCCAGATGTGACAGGGCGTGATGTATCTATTTTTTTTATTACCTTAGCTAAAAACTGCGCCGTTAATGCTAATTGATCTGGCTCTGAACCTTTGTTTTTATTGAATTTTTCTTTAATTTCTTGAGGTAAATAAAGAGGTGGAGCTTTGTGATAATCACTATCGCCAGGAGCATAAACCAGAGATTTTTGATAGTAGGGATAGGTCCACTCAATTTCGTTGCCTATACTCCACATGATTACCGATGGGTGGTTGAAATCTCTTCTTACTAAGTCAGATAAGTCAGTTTCTGCCCATTCTGAAAAATGTTCAGTGTAAGATTTAACAGCATCGCCTTTACCAGCGTTGTCACTTAAAAATACCACGCTTTTATCCTTGGGTTTTAACCAGTCATCGAACATTTCGGCCATGACCAACAAGCCCATTTCATCTGCTAAGTCTAGCAAATCTGGCGAGTGCGGATTGTGCGATAAGCGTATTGCATTGACCCCGATAGATTGCAATTTTTGTAAACGATAACGCCAGATTTCTTTAGGCACAGCGGCACCAACAACGCCTGCGTCGTGGTGTAAGTTCACGCCTTTAATTTTGGTTTGCACTCCATTTAGGAAGAAACCTTTGTTGGGGTCAAAGTTAATACTACGAATTCCAAACGTATGCTGGGTATTATCTAAGGGATATCTGTTTTCACGCAACACCACTTCAGCTGAATACAAATTGGCGGATTGCAACGTCCACAGTAAAGGACGTTTAATGGATATTTCACTATCAATCGCTAGCCGACCTTTACCTTTTATCCTCTGGCTCGATTTAGCGACAACTTTGCCTGCGTTGTCTAGAATATTGATATCCAAGTACAAGTTTGATGAACTCGCGGGGGATATGTTTAGTTGAGTATTGATGGCTAGTTTAGCTTTTTTATCGGACACGTCTGGGGTTAATATTTGTACGCCCCAGTGGGCAATATGGTTAGCGTTGGTTTTGACTAAACGCACATCCCGATATATCCCTGAGCCTGTATACCAGCGAGCGTCGTTGTATGCGGTGCGGTCAACACGAACAGCAACTAAATTTTCACCGGCTACTGCATGTTCAGAGACATTGATGGCGAAACTACTGTAGCCACTGGGCCTTTGCCCAGCAAAATGGCCGTTGATCCAAATTTGTGAATTATTGTAGATCCCATCAAACTCGAGCCAAATGACTTTATTTAGTTCATCTTGACTAAGCTTAAATTGTTTTCGATACCAACCAATCCCGCCCGCTTTAAAACCAGTACTAGAGGCCGATTTTGTCTGAGTGTAAGGTAAATACGCCGACCAGTCGTGTGGCACTCGTACTGTTTTCCATGCCGGGTTATTTGGGGTTATTCCATTTGGCAAAAAAGCGCTTTCAACATCGCCTAAATGAAATTTCCAGTCAAAATTAAAGTCATAAACGTGTCTTACTTGGGCATTGGAACTGGCTGTCACTGTGTAACTCATGCTCAGAAATGACAAGGCTACAAGAAGGATTAGGGTTTTCATTTAGGTCAACTCTCGCTAATAAATTGCGCTTATTCATGGAGTAAAAAGCGCACTACAGAATGTTAATTTTTTTAACAATGGTAGTTTAGGTAACTAAATGAGAGTTAAATATCATCGAAGTGACAAAATATACTATGAATTTGACCAATACTTTGTATTTAAATGTGGTTATTTAAATACAAAGCAATGATCTAGGAGATTAGTGTGCGTTTTGCTTGCCGTCCTCAGTTTTCACAAATAGTAATATAAACACGCCTAACATGATCGCCATGTCTGCTACGTTAAATATTCCTGTTCTAAATGAACCTATGCCTAAATTGAGAAAATCAATGACTGCGCCATTGTTAGTCGCGCGATCATAAAAGTTACTAATTCCGCCGGAGAATATTAATGACAATGCGGCAATACCGTTAATAGGCTGAGATTTGGTTTTAAAAATATACACCAACAACGCTAATAAAATCACTCCAACTGCACAAACAAAAATCCAGAATTTAGTGCTATCACTCAATCCACTTCCTAAGCCCAAAAATGCCCCTGTGTTTTCCGCATAACCAATTCTTAAGGTGTCAGCTAAATAGCTGGTCATTTTAAACTTAGGTAAAAATTCAGCGGCGTACCACTTTGTTGCTTGATCGATCAATATACTTACCAGTGTAATAATCGAGAACAAAGATGCCCTTTTAATCATTGTCATATTTAATACTTGCCTTGGTAAAATGTTGCTTTTAACGCTTAAATGTACGGTCGATTATTTCATGTTCTGAGTATGGGCGTCTATTTGTCATCGCTAATTTTGTTAATTATTTAACAATGATGGCTTTTATTATTTGTGTTAAATTTGTTTCGAGTTCATATATTGGACTCTACAACACTACAAAAATCATAATAAACTACTGAATTAACGGTAGAAAATAGGAAGTCACGATGAAAAAAGTTGAAGCCATTATTAAACCTTTCAAATTAGACGATGTAAGAGAAGCCCTGACAGAAGTGGGCATAACTGGATTAACTGTCACAGAAGTCAAAGGCTTTGGTAGGCAGAAAGGTCACACAGAAACATATCGAGGGGCAGAGTATCATGTTGACTTTTTACCCAAGATCAAATTAGAAATCGTGATCCAAGACGAGCATCTTGAACGCTGTATTGAAACCATAGTGACGCACGGAAACACAGGTAAAATAGGGGATGGTAAGGTGTTTGTTTTTGACGTACAAAGAGCAATTCGCATTCGAACAGGTGAAGAAAACGACGACGCGGTATAAATCGCAAACGTAGCACTCTATTAATAACTAGCATCACAAAAATTTAAAATTGAGAATACTATGCAAGATATGAACAGCGCTGTGGAAACACTAGTGCAAAGCTCCAACACCTACTTTTTACTTATCGGCGCCATTATGGTGTTCGCAATGCACGCGGGCTTCGCCTTTTTAGAGGTGGGTACTGTACGTCACAAAAACCAAGTGAACGCTCTGGTTAAAATTATTACAGACTTTGCCGTTTCTTGTATCGCCTACTTTTTTATAGGTTATTGGATTGCCTATGACACAACCTTTTTTAATAGCGCAAGCGAATTAGCATCGAATAACGGTTACGATTTAGTGAAGTTTTTCTTTCTAATGACCTTTGCTGCTGCGATCCCTGCGATCATTTCTGGGGGTATCGCCGAGCGAGCAAAGTTTTACCCGTTTTTAATTGGCTCTGCTTTCATCGTTGCGGTCATTTATCCATTCTTCGAAGGGATCGTTTGGAATGGCAATTATGGAATTCAAGATTGGATAGAACAAACTACAGGCGCGACCTTTCATGATTTTGCTGGCTCTGTTGTGGTTCATGGCATGGGCGGTTGGCTAGCGCTTGTGGCGGTATATTTCTTAGGATTGAGAGCCGGTCGAATGAAAGAAGGGCGCCTCATTGCATTTGCGCCTTCTAACATTCCATTTTTGGCATTAGGAACATGGATTCTGTGTATTGGTTGGTTCGGCTTTAATGTTATGTCTGCGCAAAGTATGGATGGCATAAGTGGACTTGTGGCAATGAACTCTATGATGGCTATGGTCGGCGGAATTATTGCCGCTCTATGGGTGGGTAAAAATGATCCTGGTTTTATTCATAATGGTCCTTTAGCTGGCTTGGTGGCGGTATGTGCGGGTTCAGATGTTATGCACCCCATTGGCTCGTTATTTGTAGGTGTAATCGCCGGTATTATTTTTGTTAAGTTATTTACTTTCATCCAGCAAACTAAAAAGTTAGATGATGTGCTGGGTGTTTGGCCATTGCATGGTGTGTGCGGTGCTTGGGGTGGTTTGGCTACAGGTATCTTCGGCTTAGAATCTCTTGGCGGTATGGGAGGCGTGTCTTTTGCCGCGCAACTAATCGGTACGTTAGCTGGGATAGTGGTAGCAATTATTGGGGGATTCATCGTGTATGGGTTACTGAGTAAAATTACTGCAATACGGATGACGGATGAAGAAGAGTACAATGGCGCTGATTTGAGCATTCATAGTATTGGCTCAGTAAATCACGACTAAATCTTTTGCATGACAAGTAGCGTTACTTACACCAGTAACGCTACATTATTATTCTGCTACAACTGCAAGATGAGCGGGTTTTATAAAACGCATGTTATAGATCGTGTGTTTTGGGGCTGGTGACTTCTTTTACAAATGAGTCCCACGGCATTGGCTTAGATAATAAGTATCCTTGCACGTAATCACAGTTGTTGTTTCTGATGTATTCTAATTGTGCCACTTCTTCTACGCCTTCGGCTGTCGTTGAAAGGTGGTAAGCGTTTGCAATAGAAAATATCGCCTTCAACACTGATTTTTCTGATTCTTTGTACAACATCAAACTGTCAATAAACGACTTATCAATTTTCAAACAATCCACAGGGTAGTTAATCAGTTGACTAAATGCGGTGTAACCCATACCAAAATCATCTAGCGCCAATTTAATGCCGAGGTTTTGTAATGCTTGTAGCGTTGTGATGGTCAGCTCATCTGTTTCTATTAAGCTGGTTTCTGTAATTTCCATTTGAATACATTGAGTATCGATATTGTAATCGGTGATGAGCTTTTTTATATCTTGAATAAACAGTGTGTTGTGTAACTCTAAAGAAGAAATATTAATAGCAATGCTAAGTTGAGCTTGCTCAATGAAATCTGAATGCTGTGATATCAGAGCAAAGGTAGTTTCAATAACCCATAAATCGATATCTTTAATTAAACCAAATTCCTCAGCGATAGGAATGTATATATCAGGTCCAATACTTTGTAAACTTTTGGCATTGCAGCGTATTAACACTTCTGCACTATGTATCTTTAATGAATCAACATGATAAATTGGCATGAAATTTAAGTGAAACTCATTATTCTCTAGTGCGACTCGCAGTTTTTCGGCCACCTGTTTTCGAAATAGAACATCTTGCGCAATACTTTGGTCAAATAGTTTATATTGATTTTTACCTCGTTTTTTCGCGTAATACATAGCGGCATCCGCGAGAGCCATCAAATCTTCAAAAGACTTGGTATTGGGCTCACTCGTGGCTATTCCTATACTTATGCTGATTCTCAATTCGCCTACGCTTAACAGCATACCGTTTCTTAAACAGCTAATTAAAGTGTCGGCAAATTGGCTTTGAAAAGACGCTGTTATGTCTTTAATCACTATGCAAAATTCATCTCCTGACAAGCGACAGAATATGTAATCGGAGATCAACACTATCAGCAATAGTTTGCTTGATGGTTTCACTAAACTTGCATAACAACTCATCGCCGACTAAGGTGCCCATATGAATCATTTACTTTTTTAAAGTCGTCAAAATCAACATAGAACATGGTCAAAGGGTCGTTGTCTGAGAATCGCGCTAAATTTTTTGCAACCCACCTGTTGGCCCCGCGTCTATTCATTAATTTGGTCAATGGGTCGGTAATCGACGCTTGGCTTAATTTGTTTCTCTGAATCGAGATAAGTAAAATGATTGCTACCAGCCAGCACAGCAAAATTATCTGTAACAACTCTGTTTCAGAAATTAGCTCACCATATAGTGTTGCTTTTTGCACTGTAATGGAATAATTGCCCGGTATGGGCATTTGGTCGGTAACAACATCAACGCTGAGTATGTTTGAAAAATCTAGAAAAGCATCTTTGAAATCGATATTAAATTCGTCTATCCACCACGTTTCTACTTGAAATGCATTTAATGGGACCTTGATCGTGCCACTATACTTATCTGGTATGTACGTAATGGAATTAAACTTTAATGTGACTAAATTATCGAGGGTTGAATAATTGGAATGAAAATTACGAAGCGAAACACGGATTTTAGAATTGTCGATAGGGGCGTCTATACTTACGCTCAGTTCTATATTTTTATACCCAGATAAATCTCGGCCTATCCCTGTTTCTTGATTTCCTATTGGCAGAGACACGCCGCACACGCTGTATTCATCAGTAATTTGGGTTAAGTGGCAAACGGCGCTGGGCGTCTCACCTGTATAGCTGAGGTTTTCTTCATCGTTAGAAATCCCTTTATATATGCCATTAGATATTGTCGTATCGAGCAGAGGTAATTCTATGTCGAATGATCCCATTTGATGACAGACAATGGCAAGTATCGATGCAATGAACAAATATAAAACATTGAGAATATTAAAGTTTGCAGACAATATTGTTCATCCTTCCATTTGCAGTGGCACGGGTACAGAATAAGTCATCCTTCGCGCCATCATAACAAAACAGTTTCTAACAAACTAAAATATTTTGGTTTGGCATTATTCGCCCTAGACCTATACTTTTTTCGACACTTTACCATGATATTTTGCCCAACTATCAGGTATTTTCCCTTGTAAAACAAAGGAGAATGCAATCAGCTCGGCAATGACATGATACAGTTGATCGGGAATTTCCTGACCCAAATCTAAGCTAGTTAAAAAGTCACTTAGGTAAGGATCTTGGTGCACCAATACGCCGTTTTGTTTGGCGATAGCCACTATTTCATCGGCTAAGTCACCAAACCCTTTGGCGATAACTTTGGGCGCTTCGGTTTTGTTTCCTTGCTGATATTTTAAGCCAACAGCCGTTTTTTGTTTTTGCTTACTTGTATGATCAGCACTCATTTTTACACCTTAGTTTGAAACACATGATAGGGCCTCTGCTGCAAGGAATCTGGGATTTTACCCAATTGACATTGACTCTTACTGACTTCTATACCCAATGATTCTAGTTTTCTTTTTAATAAAGGTAGGTAGTTCATAACTTGAATTTTGACTTCTTGGTTCGATGCATAAAAGTCAACCTCTAGATTGTCGGGCCTCAGTTTAGCTTTAGTAAGTAATTCTCCTAATTCACCAATAGTCAGTTTCATCGTCAACTGCCATGTTTTATGGCTACTCGCGGCTTGGTCATTTTGCTCTTTTTGTTGTTCTTCTCGTTTTATTAATAGCTCGACATCTTGAAAGGTACCATTCATAAGTGCTGGTATGTTGTAGTACACACTTTCTTGGCCTTGCAATAATTGCTCTGCATTGTGCAATTTGTTCGTCTGATGACCGGCAAATAAACGGCCAATCTCTCGGGCTAATTGATGCTTTTGTTCTAGCTGTAGAAATTCATTCAGTCCTTTGCCTGTCAATGCTGACTTTGCTTTAGCGCTTTGCGGTAAAATAGCGTTTAGCGCTCTGGCAACATGATCATCTCTGCTGGTTTGAGCTCGGGTAAGTCGTGCACTGAGCGACATTTGTAACATGGCAACTAAACCACTGATAAAGCCCTGATTGGTAGTGGCCGACACTAATTGCGAGGGCGTTAAATTTATCGCAGGTGAGGTAAGTAACTGTTTTATTTGTTGGGCGTCGCTTTCTTTTCCTTGAGGTAGAGTGGTTTTGGTTTGTTGGAGCAGTTGCTCGACCAACTGTTTATGATTGGGATCTGTGCCTTGCTTAACCAGTTCTGGGTCGGTTAGCGCTTGCTCAATGTTCTGCATGCCGACATTGAGGGTTTCTGCTTTAGCTTGCGCGACGCGCAACATTTGTTGTATTAACCCGACTTGCTGTGGCGTGCTGGTTAGTAACTTTGGTGTAATAACGCTTTTCTCAAGGGGGCTACTTATTACTCTTTCCAGTAATTGGTTGGCTAGTTCCTTTAATGTCAATTGGCTATCTTGTTTGAGCAAGGTTGATTTGCCAGCATCTTCGTTTTTCTGAATATGTTGTGGCCCTGGCGCTAAGGGCTCTTTATTCAGCTGCAGGACTTTTTTCGCTGCCTCGCCTAATTGGCTAAATATTTTAGTCATAGGTTTCGCTGCATCTTCTTTGACTATGGATGTCGACGGGCGTTTGTTTGACGGTCTGTGTATCGCTTGGCGAGGGCGATAGTTCACTGGCGGCTGCTTGATTAATTAGTTTAATTAATCTTTGTTGTTCAGGCAGTTTGAGTGGTGCCAAAGCGTGGGCTATTTCTTTGGTTATAGGGATTGTCGCAGTAGGTTGATTTGTTTCAATCTTCAACTGAAAGTGACTTTGCTCATTTAACACTAGGCTTAATTTATCGATGGGCTGCGTCTGCAAAGCTTGTGTCAATTGTTGCACAGCAGAAGTGGCGGCCGTAGATGAATTGGCAATGAGCTTTAATTGTTGTAACACGAGTTTTGTTGACAGGGGAATGTCTGCCGATTGCGAGTGACTAAGTTGCTGAATGACTGATTTTGTTAAGTTTAAGGACTGGTCTGGTGCGACTAAAACAGATTGTGAATAGGGCAAAGGCGCTTGCCTGTTGGTGCTAGTAGCCTGGGGTTGTTTTATGTCTTGTTGGCCAGTTGTTGCTAAATTAACTTGCCAATTTACCCCTTTAGGTACGACTGTCAGGGCTAGTTTCTCTCCTCCCGAAAATTTGTGCGGTTGTTTCAATTGAATTTCAATTTCTGCTGTCGCGGGCATGCCAGTTAACTTTAGTTTCAGTAACTGATTCACTCCTTGTGCCAAAGAAGGGGCAGCGGGTTGCGCCGATTGTTGACTTAAACTTAAGGTATCTGTGGGTATGAGTGAGGTAGAGTTGGCTAATACTGTGGCATTGAATGTTACGCTCTTAAACTGGGCCAAATATGCCATCAGTTGTTTAGCTGACAACTTTACTAGCGTGTCTACTTGTTGATTATTAAGATTTATCAAGGTTTTTTCTGCTGGTTTATTGGCCGAGAAAAACGCTATATCTGGTGGGCTGCCGTCGGTGATTCTAATTTGATGAGCTTGGCCATTTGATAATTCCCCTTGAATAACGGGATTTGCTAATAAAGCGGGCTTGTTTAACAACCCTGTTGCTAAGGATAGATTGAGTAGATTGCCACTCAAATGTTTCACTATTACCGTGACGGCCTGTTTTGTTGAGTCAAAAGTCGCAGTAGATTTTTGTAATTCATTTAGCGCTTGAGGCAGGGCAGAATTATTTGTGGGTTGAGTAGTCGTAGGCATGTTGTTGTTATCGGCCTAGAGAGTAAAATATTAAACTAGTTTATAGCAAATTTTAAACAGTTGAGTAATGGCAAATTTTATTACAATTATTTTGTTACTATTTTGTCATCTGTTCAGTAGGTTGAGCCTAAAGCCTATGATATTATCCTTCAAATTTTTGGCACCTATTTGAGGAATCTTTTGGCGGTACTTTCTACCTATAATTTATCCGTGGTTAAACGAGATAGATTATTGTTCGAGCAAGTCAATATCTCTGTGCAACAGGGCGCTTTGTTGTACGTCAAAGGCCCTAATGGTGCCGGTAAAACCAGCTTGTTACGGGTGTTAACAGGTTTAGTTGCGGCTGATTCTGGTGATGTATTATTTGAGCAACAAAATATAAAGGAATGTGCGCAGCGCTATCAACAGCAACTCATCTACTTTGGGCATAAGTTGGGCGTTAACCATACGTTAAGCGCCGTAGAAAATTTGCGCTTTTGGTGTGCCGTGCACAACGTTAAGGTTAGTGATACTAAAATCTATGAAGTACTCGAATTACTTGGTTTAGTAGGCTTAGAAGATGTTGCTGTGGGGAGTTTGTCGGCAGGACAGCAACGTAGAACCGCATTGGCTAGGTTTTGGTTAAAAACAGAGTCAAAACTGTGGATTTTAGATGAACCCTTTACCGCGTTAGATACTCAAGGTATTAGGGTGTTGAGTCAAAAATTAGTTGAATATTTGTCGCAAGGTGGAGCGGTTATCATGACCTCTCATCAAAGTTTGGAATTGGATTACCCCACGCAAGAGTTAACCTTGGAATATCGAATTTAATGTCAGCACTCAAAGCAATATTCACACGAGATTTAGCGCTGGCTTATCGTCAGCGCGCGGAGTTGATGCAGCCCATCTTGTTCTTTATTTTGGTTATCACCTTATTTCCGATTGCGGTTGGGCCAGAATCCAATATGTTAAGGGTTATCGGCCCAGGGGTTATCTGGGTCGCGGCTATTTTGTCATCGTTGTTAGGGTTAGAGCGCTTATTTCGAGATGATTTTCAAGATGGTTCTTTGGAACAATTGATTTTATCTGCTACATTCTTGCCGGCAGTTGCACTAGTAAAAGTGCTTGTGCATTGGTTAACTAGTATTTTGCCGTTAATTGTGTTGTCACCTTTATTAGCGTTGTTCTTACATTTAGACGAATCAATGTACTGGGCCTTGTTAGCCACACTTTTATTAGGCACGCCAATTTTAAGTCTAATCGGTGCCATAGCCGTGGGCTTAACCGTTGGATTAAATCGTGGAGGCGTGTTACTCGCCTTACTGTTATTGCCAGTGTTTATCCCTCTGCTAATTTTTGCCACCTCGGCAGTAGAATCGGCGGCAATGCAATTACAATATTCTGGCCAATTAGCAATTATTGGCGCGATGTTTCTTTTTCTTTGGCTTTGGCACCATTCGCCATTGCCTATGCACTTAGAGTGAGTCAAACCTGATGTGGAAGTGGTTACATCCTTACGCAAAAACTGAAAATACCTATAACTTATGTCAAACCTTATTACCTTGGTTTACAGGGCTGGGCTTAATTGCCTTGGCGGTAGGTACTGTTTGGGGGCTCGTTTTTGCGCCGCCGGATTATCAGCAGGGAGACGCATTCAGAATTTTTTATATTCATGTGCCAAGCGCTATTTTGTCTAAGAGCCTTTATACCAGCATGGCCATCGCAGCATTTGTTGGTTTAGTTTGGCAAGTGAAGACAGCCTTTATGTCTATGGTTGCCTTGGCGCCAGTGGGGGCGTTGGTTACATTTATTTCTTTGATAACCGGGGCTGCTTGGGGTAAACCTATGTGGGGAACGTGGTGGGAATGGGATGCCAGAATGACCTCTCAATTGGTGTTGCTTTTTTTGTTTTTTGGTGTGATGTCTCTTTATAAGTCTTTCGAAGATAAGCAACAAGCAGGCAAAGCCGCTGCTGTTATGGCCATTGTTGGCATAATCAATTTGCCGATCATCCATTATTCAGTGGAATGGTGGAATTCTTTGCATCAAGGGGCGACCCTAATGAAAGTAGATGAACCCTCTATGCCCTTAGAAATGCTATTGCCATTTTTAGTGTGTTTAGTTGGTTGGTTAATGGCCTGCGGTGCCATTACATTGTTACGTATACAGAATGAAATTTTAAGAAGAGAAATGAAACGTCCATGGGTAGTAAAATTGGCCGGCGACGTACAAGCAAAAGCGTTAGCAAAAAAGACGCAAAAAGCGCGATAACGGCGATTAGGATTTAACATGCATTTTGAAAACATCAACGAATTTTGGGCCATGAGTGGTTATGGTCTGTATGTTTGGTTGTCTTTTGGTTTAGGATTTTTAAGTTTAATCATTTTATGGTTGGACTCGATTATGACTAAACGCAAATTATTTGGCGAAATTCTCGCAGAGCAAACTCGTCAGGCTCGAATTAAGGCTGCAGCGCAAAAAACAAAACTTCAGGTGCCTGAAAGTGGAGAATCAAAATGAACCCTAGACGTAAAAAACGGTTACTGGTCGTGTCAGCAATTGTGCTGGTGGTCGGTTGTGCAATTGGTCTAATGCTATTTGCTTTAAGCA
Source organism: Paraglaciecola aquimarina (assembly GCF_032464635.1). Taxonomy (NCBI): domain Bacteria; kingdom Pseudomonadati; phylum Pseudomonadota; class Gammaproteobacteria; order Alteromonadales; family Alteromonadaceae; genus Paraglaciecola; species Paraglaciecola aquimarina. The sequence continues at coordinate 4,354,228 of NZ_JAWDIO010000002.1, read as the reverse complement.
AAAATATCGATTTGTTTTATACACCAAGTGAAATTATTACAGGCAAAGACGGAGTGATCCCACAAGTCGGTCAACGTTTGCGTATTGGCGGCATGGTAGTACCAGGCTCGGTAAAACGTAACCAAGAAACGCTAGATGTGAGCTTTGATCTGCAAGACACTGGGCCAATAGTGACTGTTAGTTACCATGGTTTATTGCCTGATTTATTCCGCGAAGGCCAAGGTATAGTCGCCACGGGTATTCTAACCGCAAACAATCATATTCAGGCCCATGAAGTATTGGCCAAGCATGATGAAGAATATATGCCACCAGAGTTAGCCGAAAAAATGAAAGGTATTAAACACGTTAACCCTAATCAAAGTAATAACGAGTCTGGGAGTGGATATTAATTATGTTAGCTGAACTCGGGAATTTCTCTTTGGTCATGGCGTTAATGATGGCTGTGTTGTTAGCCGTTTGTCCTATGTGGGGAGCCTACAAAAATCAACATCATTTAATGGCCATGGCTAAGCCGTTGGCGATTGGCATGTTTTTATTTACGGCTTTTTCCTATTTTTGTTTAACCTATGCTTTTGTCACCGATGACTTTAGTTTGGCTTATGTCGCCAATACTTCTAGTACTTCTTTGCCTATTCAATACAAGTACACAGGTGTTTGGGGCGGCCATGAAGGCTCATTCTTACTTTGGGTGATGATATTTTCTATATGGACAGTAGCTGTTGCACTGTTCAGTAAAGCGATCCCAGTCAAAATGGTTGCTCGAGTATTGGCGATATTAGGTGCAATTGGCATCGGCTTCTATTTATTTATGTTGCTCACTTCAAACCCATTTGACCGTTTGTTGCCTTTTATCCCATAGATGGCAAAGATCTTAATCCGCTTCTACAGGATTTTGGCATGATCATACACCCGCCAATGTTGTACATGGGGTATGTGGGATTCTCGGTAGCGTTTTCTTTTGCGATTGCTGCATTAATTTCAGGGCAGCTCGATTCGACTTGGGCTCGTTGGTCAAGACCTTGGACAATAGCTGCGTGGTCGTTTCTAACCTTGGGTTTAGCCTTAGGTAGTTGGTGGGCCTATTACGAACTTGGCTGGGGCGGTTGGTGGTTCTGGGATCCATCAGAAAATGCAGCCTTTATGCCATGGTTGGCTGGCACCGCGTTAATGCACAGCTTAGCGGTAACCGAAAAGCGGAAAGTGTTCAAATCGTGGACAGTATTTTTAGCTATAGCCGCATTTTCATTGAGCCTTTTAGGTACGTTCTTGATCCGCTCTGGTGTTTTGGTGTCGGTTCACGCTTTTGCCAGTGATCCAAGCCGTGGTTTGTTTATTTTAGGTTTATTGGCAGTAATCATTGGTGGCTCATTGTTCTTGTATGCTCTACGTGCTTCGCAAGTTAAAAGTAATGGACAGTACAGTTTGTTTTCTCGAGAAGTGTTATTAATGGGCAACAATGTGTTTTTAACGGCCGCGACTTTGGTGGTGTTGTTAGGAACATTATTTCCATTAGTGCATAAAGAGTTGGGGATGGGGTCTATTTCAATTGGCGCACCATTCTTTAACCAAATGTTTACCTATTTGATTGTGCCTTTTGTATTGTTTATGGGGATAGGGCCTCTTTCTCGGTGGAAAAATCAGTCTCCTCAAGCTCTATATAAGCAGTTGCTGTTAGCCTTTGCCCTAAGTGTGAGTGCCGCGTTACTGATAACGTTAGGTTATGAACAATCTAGCTATATGGCGGCGCTTGGCTTAACCATGAGTTTTTGGATTGTGCTGACGACTGTGCTTGAAATTAATCAAAGATTACGTCCACAAGGTTCAAATAACGACTTCAATTTTGCAGACTTGAAAAAGTTAACCCGCAGTCATTGGGGGATGGTGTTAGGCCATCTTGGTTTTGCGGTTGCTCTAATTGGTATCACCTTAGTGAGTGCTTACAGTGATGAGCGAAATGTACGTATGGCGGTGGGCGATAAAATAGACGTTCAAGGTTATGAGTTTGTATTCAAAGGTGTGTCACAGTTTTCAGGGCCAAATTATAGCGGCGATGTTGCCAAGGTGGATGTTTTTGAAAATGGCCAGAGAATTGTCACTTTAGCCGCTGAAAAGCGTTTTTATCCAGTGCAAAGAAACGTCATGACTGAAGCGGGGATTGACTCAGGATTTACGCGTGATCTTTTTGTTGCTTTGGGTGAACAATTGAAAAATGGTGATTGGTCTATACGCATATACGTTAAACCTTTTATCGTTTGGATATGGGCAGGGGCATTTATTATGGGCTTTGGTGGGGTGTTGTCTATTTCAGATAAACGTTATCGAATGGCTCGCTTGGCTAAGTCTAAGCCTGCTAAGAGCGATAAAACACAGGCTGACAGTCGTTTAACTAAGCCATTAAAGGAGCAAGTATCTTGAAAAAGACATTATTCTTTTTAATTCCATTAGTCATGTTTTTGGGCTTGTTAGCGTTTTTGTACCAAGGGTTGTTTTCCGATCCGCGAGAACATGAATCCACCTTGCTTGAGCAATCAATGCCTGCATTTGTGTTGCCTGACTTAATGAATACTCAACAGACCTATAATGAAGATATTTTTTTAGGCAAAGTGACTTTACTCAATGTTTGGGGAGTATGGTGCATTACTTGTGCGATTGAGTTGCCCTATCTGAAACAGCTAGAGCAAGAAGGTAAACACATTGTGGGCTTGTATTATGATCAAGATATTGATCCCGATTTTGGGATTAAAACGGTGCAAAGGGTTCAACAAGAAGTTGTTGAGAAATTAGCGCAATTAGGTAACCCGTATGCCTTCAATATTTTTGATGTAAAACGGGATCTATCGTTAGATTTAGGGGTGACAGGTGCACCCGAAACGTATTTGATTGATAAACAGGGTAAAATTCGTATACATCATATTGGTGATGTTAATCCTCGTGTGTGGGAGAAAAAGTTTGCCCCACTGTACGACCAGTTGGTGGCTGAATAATATGTTTAAGTACTTAATAGTAAGCGTGCTGGTGTTGTTTGTTAGCGCAACTCAGGCCATAGAAGATAAGTTCCAATTTGATAATCCTGAGCAGAGCGCTTTGTTTTTAGAGCTGACTAAAGAATTGCGCTGCCCTAAATGTCAAAATCAAAATATCGCAGATTCGGATGCCATGATAGCGATAGACCTAAAACGTAAAGTTCATGACTTAGTACAAAAAGGACAGACTAAGGAACAGGTTATTGCCTTTATGAAGCAGCGTTACGGAGATTTTGTATATTATCAACCGCCGGTAAATTCTATGACCATTTGGTTATGGGTATTACCACTGTTGTTTATTTTGGTTACTCTCACTTGGATTGTAATGAGCCGAAAAAACAACAACCCGTTGTTGATGACGAAAAACTTAAACAAGCCCAAGCACTTCTGGAGCGTGACGAGTGAATCAGTTTTACGTAGGCGCCGCTCTGTTATTGGTGGCCGCAGTTGTAATCATTATTTTTCCATGGCTAAGAAGAAATAGCGCCAAGCAAGAAGATACGTTAACCAATACAGGTATTATTCGTCAGCGCATTGATGAATTGACCTCAGAACAGGACCAAGGCTTATTGTCTGAAAAGGACAGACAGCTATCGGAAAATGAATTTAAAATGGCTTTGCTTGATGAAGTTAAAAGCAAAGATAGCGAATCGTCGAGTGGTAAGTTAGCGGTATTGGTTGCCTTGGTTATCAGTCTTGCTGTTGGCTTAACGGTGTATTACCACGCTAATGAAGTGGATAAAATTGTACATTGGCAACAAACCAAACAATCTACCAGCGAGCTAGGACAACGGATCCTGCAAGGTGATGAAAATTTAACCTTAGAAGATATGCAGGACTTTTCGTTAGGGTTGCGTAGTCGTTTAATTGAAGAGCCAGATGATCCTATTGGCTGGATGTTGCTAGGCAGAGTATCTGCCGCAATCAATCGTGTAGACAATGCAATTAAAGCGTTTGAGAAGTCAGTCGAACTTGATCCAAACAATACTGGCACCCTTTCGAGTTACGCTCAAGCGTTGCTGATGACGGGTCAAGAGCAACAAATATTGCAAGCCAAGCGAGTGTTATTGCATGTGTTAAGTGTAGAAGCAGATAACACCAACGCTATGGGGATGTTAGCCGTAGCTGCTTCAGAACTGGGTGATAAACAACTTGCTTTAGATAATTGGCAAAAGTTGCGACAATTTGTGCCGAAAGAAGATCCGAATTACTTAGCGATAGGGCAAAGAATAGAGCAATTGACTATAGAGTTACAAGGCGGTCAAGCTGACTCAAAAGGGGCGGAGGCACCTTTGACTGAGAATAGTGCGAAAGATGTAGAAAACTCAGGCAATAAAAGAGTGGCTGTTACGGTCACATTGGCTAGTGAACTTGAAGGTCAACTTCCTAAAGCTGGCTATTTATTTGTGTTTGCTCAAGATCCAACAGGACAGGTGCGTATGCCGGCTGCGGTAGTCAAAATGCCTTTGCCTGGCTTGCCAGTGGTGGTCGAGCTTTCCAATCAGAATGCTATGATGGCCAATTATACGCTATCGCAATTAAAGCAAGCTAAGCTAGTGGCTAGGATTTCAGCAGATGAAAATGTTATGCCTGCTTCTGGAGAGTTAGAAGGTGAGCTGGAAGTGAGTTTGAGTGATAGTGAATTAACCAAAGAAAATATTGTAATTAATAAGGTGTTGAAATGAGTCATAAGGTTTTATTGGGTTTAGTCGCTGTATTGTTGCTAGCGGGTTGTGCGTCGGGGGCAACTAAACAGCAAGCGGCTGCATATCAAGATCCAAATGATCCTTTTGAGTCAGTAAACCGAACACTTTGGGATTTCAACTACGATGTATTAGACGCTTATTTTTTGCGCCCTGTTACTATTGCTTATGTGGATTATATGCCCCAGATAGCGCGGACTGGATTACTCAATGTGGCGGAAAACTTGGAAGAGCCATCTAACTCGTTAAATAATTTATTGCAGGGAAAAATAGACGGCACTTTTATTAGCTTAGGCCGCTTTTTACTTAATTCCACTGTGGGCCTGTTAGGCTTAATTGATGTGGCGAGTGAAATTGGTTTACAGCCTGAGGAAGAAGAATTCGGTGAGGTTTTGGGTAAATGGGGCGTAGGTACCGGCCCTTATTTGATGATCCCGGCCATGGGCCCTAGCGATATTCGCAGTGGTGTAGGAGATGTGGTTGATAGTGCTTATTCGCCTATCGATACATTAAACTTTTACCTAACCGTTTTGCGTTCAGGCATAAAAGTACTAGAAACCCGGGCCTCGGTGATTGAACAAGAGCAGCAGTTGAACTCGTCAGTTGATCCATACGCTTTTGTGAAAAGTGCTTACTTTCAAAATTTAGAATTTAAAGTTAACGATGGTGAAGTGAAGCAGTCGGCTAAAGAAGAAGCGTTAGATGATGAACTGGATGCTTTTTTAGAAGATTTGTAGCAGACATTTAGTCATGTAACCTGAATCTTGGATAAGCCGAACCTCTGGATAACGCTCTTTTTGTGTCTAGCGGCGTTGAATTGTTAAGCAATAACACGTTATTACGTAAAACAATCCGCCTTGCTATACACCGAAAATTTCGTTACCGAGTAACATTTAGCTGAGGTTATGTAGACAAAAACATATTAAGCCATTGAATGATATTGCTTAGCGTAAACTAGTGTTTAGCTTAAACGGTACTTCTTATCCAGAACTTTATCCAGAACTCAGGATAATGTATAGCTTGCCCTTTGGGCGTATTAGCAGATACAAAACAAAGGCAGAGTGGGGCAGTTTATGCTGCTTACAGCTTCATTCTGCGCCACTCGTCCTTGATTGGCAGTTAGTAACCTTCTGGGTTAGAAGACTGCCAATTCCATGAGTCACGACACATTTCAGGAAGTCCACGTGTTGCTTTCCAGCCCAATGCCTCACTGGCCGTTTTAGGATCGGCATAACATGATGCGACGTCGCCACTTCTGCGTTCTGCAAATTGGTAAGGGATCGATTGGCCACTTTGCTTTTCGAATTCTTTAACCATATCTAAAACGCTGTAACCCTGACCTGTACCTAGGTTATACGTCACAATACCTACACCTGTTTGTAGTTTTTCTAGCGCTTTTAAGTGACCTGCGGCTAAATCTTCTACGTGAATGTAGTCTCGTACACCTGTGCCGTCTGGTGTGTCGTAGTCGTTACCATAGATAGAAAGTGATTCGCGCTTACCTGTTGCTACTTGAGTGATGAAAGGCATAAGGTTGTTTGGAATGCCGTTTGGATCTTCACCAATACGTCCAGATGGGTGAGCACCAGCCGGATTAAAGTATCTGAGTAAGGCAATGTTCCACTCGTTGTCTGACTTGTATAAGTCACGTAGAACCAGTTCAACCATTAATTTTGACATACCGTAAGGATTAGTCGGTTGGCCTGTTGGCATATCTTCACGTAAAGGCAACTCTACTGGATCGCCGTAAACTGTTGCTGAAGAACTAAATACTAAGTTCTTCACACCATACTTTTTCATGGCTTCGCATAACGTTAGGGTGCCGTATACATTGTTATTATAATAATTTAACGGTTTAGCCACTGATTCACCAACCGCTTTTAAGCCAGCAAAGTGGATGACAGAATCAATCTTATGTTTAGAAAACAACAATTCTAAAATGGTGTGGTCGCGAATGTCACCTTGCACAAAAATTGTTTTTTTACCCGTTAATTCTTCTACTCGTTTGAGTGATTCTTGAGACGAATTACACAGGTTATCAAGCACTATAACTTGATTACCGGCTTCTAATAATTGCAATACTGTATGACTACCTATGTAACCTGCACCGCCTGTTACTAGAATTGTTTGCATACTTAATCTCCTTGTCTGTGTGTGTTAGGAATGTATTTTACGCATAAACCATGATGAACTGGTTTGATGATCAGTGGGTATAACAATGTAACCAACAATGCCCAAAAAATGGCCATCCAATTAGTGGATATTTGAATAATCAATACAAATACTGGAATGACTACCAGTAACTTTAAAATATTAAGTAGTAACTTTTCGGGGCCGGTTAACTTACGCTCTGCGATTTGCAGGGCTTCTAACCTTTGCGGCAATGTTAAATGCTGTAGCTGGGGAATTTTTTTAGTTGAAAAATACAAGGTCATTCTTTAAAGGCCTACTTGCCATCGCTCAATTGGTCGTTACAAAAACGCCCAACTATTTTAACTGTTGGGCGTGTATTCTAGCATGCTAAATTTGCGGTATGGTTAAATTTTAATTAACTTCACCACAAATTTAGTCATGCTAACTTCAATAACTAAATATTCTGAGTGCATAGTTATTTAATGGAATAGGTATCAGCGACTAGTCGGCTAATTTTTCCCACTTCTTTGTCTTTAAGGTAAACACAGCAACGACCACGCCCACGCCAGCACTGACTATACAAATTTGCATGAACAGCTCAGGCATTTGATCTAAGTTGTTCGGGTCAAAATTGCCAGCGAGTAGTCCAGCCACTACGTTACCAATCGAGTAGGTTAAAACAAATACGCCCATCATTTGTCCTGCAAAACGTTTTGGTGAAAGCTTACTTACCGCACTTAACGCAACGGGGCTAAGGCATAGTTCACCTACCGTATGTAAAAAGTAAGTAGCCACTAACCAGTAGGGCGCTACTTTTAGACCGGCGGCAGCATATTGCGCGGCAAAGAACATAACTAAGAATCCACTGGCCATGATAATTAAGCCCAAGGCACATTTGATGCCATAAGAAGGGGTAATCATTTTCTTGGCTAAATTAATCCATAATGCCGCGATAAAAGGTGACAAGGTAATGATGAAAGCTGAGTTGGAGAGTTGAAACCAAATGGTAGGAATTTCGAAAGAACCAATCAGTCGATTTGTATAGTCTTGAGCAAATAAGTTGAGTGACGAGCCGGCTTGTTCAAAACCTGCCCAAAAAACTGCCGACGCTAAACACACCAAGAATAAGGCGCTAAGACTACGTTTTTCGTTATTGCTTAAGTTGCCAAAGAAAAACACCCCTGCAAAGTAAGCCAAAAATATAGCAGTAATAATGACCGCTGCATACTCAGCTGTTGCCACCGGATCTACTACGATACTGCCAGCCATAATTAAACCTACAATGACAGTTAAGGCTACTAAAAATGCACCTATTACTGTCCAACTGGTACGGATCATGGTTGGCGATGATTGCACAGATGGCTTAGCACCAGCATCCCCCAGTTTGTAAATGGTCTTACGGTATTGGATTAACCCTATCGCCATGCCTAGTGCTGCTAAGCCGAAAGCCCAGTGCCATAGCCCTTGTTCTTTTAACGGTCCAACGGTTAAGTAGGCTAAAAAAGAACCAATATTAATTCCCATGTAATATAGAGTGTAACCAGCATCTCGTCGGTTATCTGTTTTGCCATACAGTTGGCCGACCATCGCGCCAATATTGGGTTTAAGTAAACCAGTACCCAAAACGACTAATACTAAACCAACAAAAAATGTCGAGTCGTTAGGTATGGCTAACACCAAATGCCCAGCAAAAATAATCAAGCCCCCATACCATACGGTTCTTTGACAGCCTAAAAGGCGATCCGCTATCCACCCGCCGGGCAATCCCATAAGGTAGACAGACCCTGTGTACAAGCCATAAATTGCTGAGGCAGACGCCACGGTGATAAATAATCCGCCCTCTTGAATACTGGCGGTCATAAATAAAACAAGCAACGCTCGCATACCGTAATAGCTAAATCTTTCCCACATTTCGGTGAAAAATAGTGTGGATAATCCTTTAGGATGACCGAAAAAACCGGTATCTAAATCGTTGTTCGTTGATTCTGTTGTCATTTAAACAGCCTTTAATATTTTTATAGTTTTGGTCAATGAAAGTTGAAGGTAACCATACGCCTCCCTGAAAGGTGCATGTTATTATTACGATCAAGTCTTTCTTATAAACGTTTTGTTTATACTAGAGTCTAGGCAACAACTCAAGAAAACTGGGTGTACAGATAAAATTTTGAGACTTTTTTATATGTGGTTTGTGCCATATTTTATGGGTGCTAACACGCTGGGTAATTTTGTGCTTAACCGAGGCTGTTGATGTTTAGTGCATATATGCTCATAGTACAGCGCAGTATATAAAAACTCAAAAGGCGGTGTGATGTCATTGTGTTAGTTGAAAGCGTGATGAAATAAGAAAGTACTGTAGCAATGTAAAATTTTGCGTTGTTTCTTTAGTTTTTCTGACGAATACGCCTTTCAGGCTTTGTTACTACTAGTTCGCCTAGGGATAGGTGCCTAGAATCATACTTATAGTGTGAACAATGCGCGTTTTATGAACAAAAATTACACATGCAAATTCAATGTCCTCTTAATTAGCACGATTGAATTTATTCGATGCAGAAAAGTGATAGTAAGGTGAGAAATTATTTGTAGGTAAACTGGTAAAGCAATTCTTTAAATTTCATTCATGTGCATTCCAAAACGGTAAGTTTTCCGTTATTATCCCGCACCGTTGAAGTTGAAGGGGAGGCCCTTTAAGATTCTGTCTTAAACAGGGAATGCTGTATGTTAAATAAGCCTAAGTATATTTTTTTATTGTTATTGACTATTATTCTTGCCGGTCAAGTAAGTGCCCAAGCTTTCACCCCTAGCCAACAACAAATTAATCAATTCAAAAACATGTCTAAAGCGCAACAAGAGGCGCTGGCTCGCCAATTAGGTATTGATCCTGCTGACTTTTCGGGAGCAAGTGATAATAGCCAACAAAATAACCAAACGATAACCGACCCGCAAGTAAATAGAGATGTAGACGAAGAGCAAGTTTCGGCTCAACTATCAAAACAAAGCGCGGTAGAAGAGTTAACCAGTAAACTTAAACCATTTGGCTATAGCTTATTTAACGCATCGGAAGAAACAGAAAGTAGAGTGTCGATGGGGCCCACTGAAAATACCCCAGTACCTACTGATTATGTTATGGGGCTATGGAGACAGTATTAATATTAGACTGTTTGGTAAGGAGACAGGGGAGTTTGAACTGTTTGTGAATAACGAAGGGGTTATTCAGATACCAAATTTAGGCACGATGTCTGCCGTAGGTTTAACCTACCAACAGCTAAAAACTCAACTAACAGAAAAATACAATCAACAAGTCATTGGCGTTACCCCTATATTTCTATGGGCAAGCTGCGCACTATCCAAATTTATTTGGTCGGTGAAGCTTATCGCCCAAGTGTATTCACCATTAACTCATTGTCCACTATCACTCATGCCCTGTTCGCAAGCGGCGGGATCAATTCAATTGGCTCTTTACGTAATATTGAATTAAAAAGAGCCGGAAAAACCGTGGCTAATTTTGACTTGTATGACTTGTTAATCTTCGGCAATACAGAGCATGATAAACGCCTCCAGCAGGGAGACGTTATATTTATACCTACCGTGCAAAAGTTGGTGAGTATTGCTGGTAATGTAAGAAGGCCTGCTATATACGAGGCAAAAGGAAACGAAACACTGCAAGACCTTTTAAAAATCGCCGGTGGCGTGATGCCAAGTGGCGCGCTCGATATGGTCCAAATTTCTCGCAAAACGCCACAAACAGGGCTAGAAGTTAAAACAGTTAATTTACTGTCCAATGGGGTTGCAAATGTAGCCTTAAAGAGTGGTGATTACATCAATGTGCCAGATGCTAGCGATGAGTTTTCTAATGCAATAGTAGTAAATGGCGCATATGCCAGCCCTGGACTTATTCAATGGCAGTCTGATTTAACATTGTCGTCGCTCATCAACAAAAACACGCTGTTAAATAATACTGATTTGGATTACGGCTTAATTATTAGAAGAGACAAATTTTCTAAGCAAAGCGAAGTCATTCAATTTGAGCCATCTAAGGTATTGGACCAATCTTTTGATTTGGTTTTGAATAAATTTGATCAGATAACACTATTTAATCGCTTAGATTATGACGAAGACGACACCGAAACCAAAGTTAGCGAAGCAGATGCGGATTATAGCGTAGATCGCATTCAAGAAGATTTAGACGAGAGCAAGGCTAAATATGCACATGAAGCGCAAGTCGCCTCATTTACAGCTAAACAGCTTTTATCAGAAAGTAGTAAAACATATAGCCGTAAGAAACTGCTCGCGCCTATTATCGCGAGACTAAAAGATGAAGGATCAGACCTTGAGACCATCAAGCTGGCAGAGGTGAACGGCGAAGTTAAATACCCTGGGGTTTATCCTATTGCAAAAGGCGGGCGAGTACGCGACCTTATTTTAGCTGCTGGTGGCCTGAAAGAGTCGGCCTATGCACAGCACGCTGAACTGTCAAGAAGTTATATAGATGACAGTCATACCTCTAAAGTTGAACACGTTAATATTAATCTTATCGATGCTTTATTAGGAGTAAGTGCTTCTAATCAGTCTTTGCTAAGTAAAGATAAATTGAATGTGTTAAAATTCCAAATTGGAATGACACTCGCACCATACAGTTGGCAGGAGAGGTTGTTTTTCATGGCACATACGAAATTAAGAAAGACGAGACATTATCTGAAGTTATTCAGCGAGCAGGAGGGTTTACCAAAGAAGCCAGTATTAAAGCTGCTATTTTTACCCGTAAAGAGCTGCAAGAAAGAGAGCGAGCGAATGTAAGTAAAACGGTGGAAGAACTTCGACAACAGATAATTTCAAGCAATGTTTCTGGTAATCAAAATGTGAAAACAGTTGATTATCAAGATGCGAAATTAATCTTAGACGAACTGTTGCAAGTTAAGCCCATTGGACGATTAGTGGTTGATATGTTTACAGTGATGAGCGGTGAACAAGGAGCAGACCTAGTCTTAAAAGATGGTGATAAGTTATTTGTCCCTAATATTTCTCCCTTTGTGTCGGTTATTGGTGAGGTTTTTGTACCGACTACTCATGTTTTGGATGATTCACTAACCTTAGAGCAATATATTTCTCGCTCTGGCGGAGTAACAGAAAGGGCCGACGCCTCTAAAGTGTATATAGTCAAATCTAATGGCTCAGTAAAAATTCCGGATAATAGCTTTTGGTTTGATGGGACCAAAATAGAGCTCGAATACAGGCGATACAATTGTTGTGCCTAGAGATGTGGTTAACTACGAGCGTATAGGCTTATGGCAAACTATGACGCAGATATTTTATCAGTCGGCAGTAGCAGTCATTGCTATTGGTTCCCTATAACTTTTTGAACGACAATATTTGAGCACATAGAAATGACCGACAATACAAAATCACAGCTACAACAAGATAGAATACAGTATGTAGCGATATCGCCCGATTTGCTCAACTCACAAAGTGCTCAAGGTGATGAGGTTGATTTACGAGAGCTTTGGAGTGTAATTTGGGCTGGCAAATGGATAATTATTGCCATTACCAGCGTATTTGCTGTGGCCTCGGTATTTTACGCCTTAAGCTTGCCCAATATTTATAAGTCTGAAGCATTGCTTACCCCGGCTCAAAGTGAACAGCAAGGGGGTTGGGGGCTTTAGCTGGCCAATTTGGAGGACTAGCGTCTTTAGCTGGGGTTAATTTAGGAAGCAGCAAAGTTGATAAAACGGCTTTAGCAATTGAAATTTTAAAGTCTAGAGAATTTTTCGCGAAATTTGTAGCAAAGCACAATGTTTTACCAAACTTAATGGCCGTTAAAAGTTGGAATGCGGCAAATAATACGCTTATATATAATAATGAGATTTACTTAACTGACAGTGATGAATGGATCAGACAAGTTACTGCTCCTAAAAAGGTCATCCCATCAATTCAAGAAGCTAAAAAAGAATTCGAGGCTTTATTTAGTGTGAAGCAAGACCAAAACTCAGGAATGGTGACAATTAGTGTAGAGCACCTCTCTCCTGAAATAGCTAAACAATGGGTAGATTGGCTAGTAGAAGATCTCAATCTTGAAATGAAAACCCGTGATAAGGAAGAAGCAGAAAAAAGTATTGCTTATCTTCAGTCACAAATTGATAAAACCACAATATTTGAGCATAAGACTTTACTTTATCAGTTGATCGAAGAGCAAACTAAAACGTTGATGTTTGCAGAAGTGCGAGACGAATATGTGTTTAAAACTATTGACCCAGCTTTAGTGCCTGAAGTAAAAGCTAAACCCAAACGGGCACTTATTGTAATTTTAGGTGTACTGCTAGGTGGTATTACATCGGTACTTTTGGTGTTAATTCGTTATTTTACTGCTAATAACTCCAGATCAGATTAACTAGTTTACATACTGCTACTAAAGAATAATTTAAAAATTGTATTAAGGAATTTGATGATGACAAGCAAAAAGTTGCTTTAATTACTGGCATAACTGGGCAGGATGGTTCATACCTTGCGGAATTGCTATTGGAAAAAGGCTATGAAGTCCATGGTATTAAGCGGCGCTCATCTTCTTTAAACACGGAGCGCGTTGATCATATATATCAAGATAGTCACGAAAGTAATCAGAGTTTTTTCCTTCACTACGGAGATTTAACTGACTCATCTAACTTAACGCGCATTATAAAAGATGTGCAACCGGATGAAGTCTATAATCTAGGGGCTCAATCTCATGTGGCCGTATCATTTGAATGTCCTGAGTATACCGCTGATGTTGATGCGATGGGAACTTTACGTTTATTAGAGGCGATTCGGTTTTTAGGGTTAGAAAAAACGACTAAATTCTATCAGGCTTCAACTTCTGAGCTTTATGGCGAAGTACAAGAAATTCCACAAAAAGAAACTACACCCTTTCACCCTCGCTCTCCATACGCAGTGGCTAAAATGTACGCTTACTGGATAGTGGTTAATTATCGTGAGTCTTATGGCATGTACGCATGTAACGGAATTTTGTTCAATCATGAGTCTCCTCGCCGTGGAGAAACATTTGTTACGCGTAAAATTACCCGAGCGCTTGCAAACATCTCTCAAGGTTTAGAGCCATGCTTATACCTTGGAAATATGGATGCCTTGCGTGATTGGGGACATGCAAAAGACTACGTTCGAATGCAATGGATGATGTTACAACAAGAACAAGCAGATGATTTTGTTATTGCCACAGGTAAGCAAATTAGTGTGCGTGAATTTGTACGGTTATCTGCAAAGGAAATAGGTATTGAGCTCGAGTTTATAGGGAAAGGGATTGATGAAGTCGCCAAAGTAAAATCCATTACCGGAAATAACGCTCCATCACTAAAAGTCGGTGACGTTATTGTTAAAGTGGATTCACGTTACTTCCGTCCTGCAGAGGTTGAAACTCTTCTCGGAGACCCTTCAAAGGCAAAAGAAAAGTTGGGCTGGGTTCCTCAAATTACCGTGGAAGAAATGTGTAGTGAAATGGTAACCAATGACTTAAGAAAAGCTAAACAGCATGCTTTGCTAAAAGAACATGGTTTTGATGTGGCTGTCTCGGTTGAGAATGCGTAATAATGGTAATTAAAAGTAAAGTCTTTGTGGCCGGGCATAACGGCATGGTTGGTTCGGCTATAGTCCGTCAATTAGAACAACGAGGTGATTGTGAAATTATTACCCGTACACGTAAAGAGTTAGATTTAACTAATCAACAAGCGGTTAGCAACTTTTTTCAAACGGAAGATATTCACCAGGTTTATTTAGCGGCAGCTAAAGTGGGAGGTATTGTAGCTAATAACACCTACCCAGCTGATTTCATTTATGAAAATCTGATGATCCAATGTAACATTATTCATGCGGCTCATTTGGCGGATATTCAACATTTATTATTTTTGGGGTCTTCTTGTATTTACCCTAAATTAGCCGAGCAACCAATGGGTGAGCAGTCTTTACTGACTGGTACGTTAGAGCCTACTAATGAGCCTTACGCTTTGGCTAAAATTGCAGGTATTAAGTTATGCGAGTCTTATAACCGCCAATATGGTCGCGATTATCGTAGTGTTATGCCTACAAACTTATATGGACCTCAAGATAATTTTCATCCGCAAAACTCGCATGTAATCCCAGCTCTGCTAAGACGCTTTCACGAAGCAAAACTTAAAGGTGATTCAAAAGTCGTGGCTTGGGGAGTGGCAAGCCTATGCGTGAGTTTTTATATGTTGATGACATGGCTGCGGCATCTATCCATGTTATGAATTTAGATAAAACTACATATGATGAAAATACTGAACCTATGTTAAGTCATATTAATGTGGGTACGGGCGTAGATTGTACTATTCGTGAGCTTGTCGAAACTGTGGCTAAAGTAACTGGATTTAGTGGCAGTATAGAGTTTGATAGCTCCAAACCTGATGGTGCACCACGTAAATTAATGAAAGTTGATAGACTTGAGTCGTTAGGCTGGAAGTCTAGCATTTCTCTAAATGATGGTTTGGCAATGGCATATAAATGGTTCTTGGATAATCAGGATAAATTTCGTGGGTAGTACTGTATACCTACTATTTTCAATACTTGTTAATATTAATCATCAAGGAATATAACTATGGCCTCTACTCTATCTTTGATCGGTCGAGAAAAAGAATTATTTACGACTGATATCGAAAAAAATGAATTACAGATTAGAGAAATAGTATCGACTTCATCTTTTCTAGTTTTAGGTGGTGCTGGTTCAATCGGCCAAGCGGTAACTAAAGAGATATTCAAACGTAATCCTAAAAAATTACATGTTGTTGATATCAGCGAAAACAACATGGTTGAATTAGTTCGAGATATTCGAAGTTCTTTTGGCTATATCAATGGTGATTTTCAAACTTTTGCCTTGGATATTGGTTCTATTGAATATGATGCGTTTATCAAGGCTGATGGTCAATACGACTATGTACTGAACTTATCTGCGCTAAAACATGTACGCAGTGAAAAAGATCCCTTTACATTAATGCGCATGATTGATGTAAATATATTTAACACTGAAAAAACCATGAAACAAGCAGCCTTAAATGGCAGTAAAAAATACTTTTGTGTGTCTACAGATAAAGCTGCAAACCCAGTCAATATGATGGGGGCTTCAAAACGTATTATGGAAATGTTTCTAATGCGCCGTAGTGCGGATATTGCTATTTCTACTGCTCGTTTTGCAAACGTGGCGTTTTCTGATGGCTCTTTATTACATGGTTTCAACCAGCGTATTCAAAAGCGCCAACCTATAGTCGCCCCTCGCGATATTAAGCGATATTTTGTTACTCCACAAGAATCCGGCGAGCTGTGTTTGATGTCCTGCCTATTTGGTGAAAATAGAGATATCTTTTTCCTAAATTAAGTGAGTCGCTGCATTTAATTACATTTGCAGATATAGCGGTTAAGTACTTGGAGAGCTTAGGTTATGAACCTTATTTATGCGCCTCAGAAGATGAGGCTAGAGAATTAGCCGATTCCTTACCCGAGCAAGGTAAGTGGCCATGTTTATTTACCGATAGTGATACAACTGGTGAAAAGGATTTCGAAGAATTTTTCACCGATAAAGAAACTTTGGATATGGAAAAATTTGCAAATTTAGGCGTGATCAAAAACGATGCGCTATTTGATCCAAAGTTAGTGGCAGAATTTGAAGAAACCATTGCTAAGCTTAAGAATGATAGAGCTTGGAGTAAGAGTAATATTGTTGAGTTATTTTTTAAAATGCTCCCTGATTTTGGACATAAAGAAACGGGTAAATATCTCGACAGTAAAATGTAATTGGAATGGAAATGCATAATAAGTTAGTTAAATTTGTTCAAGATATATATCAGACTAAAGAGTTTATTCCTCTTCATTCTCCTAGTTTTAGAGGAAATGAAAAGAAATATGTTAATAGTACTCTCGACAGCACATTTGTTTCGAGTGTAGGAAAATATGTTGATAAATTTGAGCAGCAGATTGAGGATTTCACTGGTAGTGCAAAAGCTATAGCAACTGTCAATGGAACAGCCGCTTTGCATACAGCCCTTTATATGGCAGGTGTCAAATCTGGTGATTTAGTGATTACTCAAGCGCTAACATTTGTTGCTACTTGTAATGCTCTTTATCATATGGGGGCCGAACCTGTATTTGTTGATGTATCTAAGATTAGCCTAGGGTTGTGCCCCCAAGCATTAGATCTTTACCTTGAAGAAAATGCGCGTTTAAATGTTGATGGATTATGTGAAGATATTAATACAGGTAAGGTTTATCGAGCTGTAGTGCCTATGCATACCTTTGGCCACCCTGTTGAATTAGATGAATTAATACAGGTTTGTGCCAAATGGAATATCACTTTAGTAGAAGATGCCGCTGAGAGTTTAGGTTCGTTTTATAAAAAACAGCATACAGGTACTTTTGGCGATTTCAGTGCGATTAGCTTCAATGGCAATAAAGTTATTACTACTGGCGGCGGCGGCATGGTTTTATGCAAAAATGCCGAAATGGGTATGCGCACTAAGCATATTACGACCACTGCTAAAGTTCCTCACCCTTACGAGTTTTATCATGATGAAGCTGGCTTTAACTATCGTTTGCCAAATTTAAATGCTGCGCTTGGTTGTGCTCAAATGGAAGTATTACCAAAATTTTTGCAACAGAAAAGAGACTTGGCTCTACGTTATATGGACTTCTTTAAAAATACTGATTTTAGTTATTTTAAAGAGCCTGATTATGCCACATCCAACTATTGGTTGAATGCTATTATTTGCCCTAATAGTGAGGTACGTGAAACATTTATTAAAGAAACCAATGCTCAAGGTGTGATGACCCGACCTATTTGGCAACTTATGCATAGATTGCCAATGTTTCAACATGCTAAACATGGGGCGCTTCCTATTTCAGAGTGGCTAGAATCATGCTTAGTTAATATACCTAGTTCGCCCCTTAGTTTGAGAGCATAAAATGCGAAAATTGCAGTTTTCACAGGAACTAGAGCTGAGTATGGTCTTCTATACTGGCTATTGAAAGATATACAGGCAGACGAAGAACTAAAATTGCAACTTTTGGTAACTGGTACCCATTTATCGCCAGAGTTTGGTTGTACGTATCAGCAAATCGAGCAAGATGGGTTCACTATAGATGAAAAAATAGAAATTGTATTATCATCTGATACTGCGGTTGGTGTTGCAAAGAGCATAGGGCTTGGGGTTTTAGGTTTTGCTGATGCACTAAGCAGGTTAAAGCCTGATATGTTAGTTATATTAGGTGATCGATTTGAGGCTTTAGCCGTTGCACAAACTGCCATGGTTTTGCGTATTCCAATTGTACATTTGCACGGCGGTGAAATTACTGAAGGGGCTTATGACGATGCCATTCGTCATGCCATAAGTAAGTTAAGCCATATTCACTGTACCTCTACTAGCGAATATCGAAATAGAGTTATTCAGTTGGGTGAAGCGCCTGAACGAGTTAAAAAGGTTGGCGCAATTGGTTTAGATCATTTAACTAGAAGCCAATTAATGACTATTCAAGAATTAGGGGAGTCTCTTAATTTCCCTATAATAAAACCTTACCTCTTAGTGACTTATCATCCGGTTACATTGGCCGAAGAAGATCCTGAACGTTCCTTTAATGCGTTACTAGAGGCTTTAGATGAGTTCTCTGAACATCAAATTATTCTAACTTACCCCAATGCCGATGATGGGGGGCGCAGAATCATACCTTTGTTAGAATCGTATGCGGATAAATATCCTAAGCGTGTGTTAGCGATTAAATCTCTAGGGCAAATAAGATACTTAAGTGCAGTTAAATACGCAGCGGCAGTGGTTGGCAACTCTTCTAGTGGCATAATTGAGGTTCTCTTCGTTTGATGTAGCAACGGTAAATATAGGTATGAGACAAAGAGGCCGGCTAGCAGCTAAAAGTGTTATCCATTGTTCTGCTAATAGAAATGATATTGTAGCTGCAATTCAAGATGGCATCAGTCAAGCGTATAAAACTAACAATGAGGCTATAGTGAACCCCTATGGTAGCGGGGATGCCAGTGGTCAGATCATTAAGATGTTGAAAGAATATAAAGGGAACATTTTTAAATCTTTTTATGATTTGGAAATAAAGGGGGATAAATGACGTTAATTATTGCTGAAGCAGGCGTGAATCATAATGGTAGTGAAGAGTTTGCATTCAAGTTAGTTGATGCAGCGTATGCGGCAGGTGCAGATATTGTCAAATTTCAAACATTTAAAGCCTCTAAATTAGTAACAGCTGGAGCCGAGCAAGCTGACTATCAGATCGCGAATACCAAGAAAACAGAATCTCAATTGGCTATGCTCAGTCGACTAGAATTGAGTTATGAAATGCATCACCGTCTTATAAGATATTGTTCAAAACTAGGTATCGAGTTTCTATCGACAGCTTTTGATAGTGAAAGTTTAGACTTTCTAGTCAATGATTTAGGTATCACTCGATTAAAAATACCATCGGGTGAAATAACTAACGCACCTTTGGTTTTAGAGCATGCGCAAACTGGTTGCGATCTTATTGTGTCAACTGGAATGGCTTCTTTAGCTGAAATAGAAGATGCACTTGGCGTGATCGCCTTTGGATATACTGCGAATAAAAATGCTCAACCTAGTATCGAGGCTTTCAGAGAAGCTTATTTTTCTGAAGAAGGGCAACGGGCTTTAAAAAGTAAAGTGACTATTTTGCATTGTACAACTGAATATCCTGCGCCAATGACGGATATTAATTTAATAGCAATGGACAGCATAGAGTCAGCTTTTAGACTGCCTGTAGGTTATTCGGATCATAGCGAAGGAATTACAATTCCTATTGCAGCAGTGGCCCGTGGAGCTAAAATTATAGAAAAGCACTTTACGTTAGATAAACAAATGGAAGGGCCAGATCATAAAGCATCATTAGATCCTAGAGAATTGTCAAACATGGTTTCTGCTATTCGTTCAGTAGAAAAAGCGTTGGGTGATGGCGTAAAAGGTCCAAGGCCGTCTGAAGTCAAAAATAAGTCAGTGGCAAGAAAAAGCTTGGTTGCGCTAAAGCCTATTAAAGCAGGCGAAAAATATAGTCCTGAAAATTTAACCATTAAACGTCCAGGTAACGGCGCAAGCCCTTATCTTTTTTGGGAATTGGTAGGTAAAACATCGCCGCAAGATCATGATGAAGGAGAGGTGATTCTTGTCTAAGTCACTGCTCATAATTGGTGGTGGTGGACATGCGAGCGTATTGATCGATATTTTACGTCAGCAAAAACGAGAAATAGTTGGTATTGTGAGCCCGCAGGCTGTTGCTGAGAGTAACGTTTTTGAAGGGATAAATGTCTTTCTTAAAGACGAAGATGTTTTCGAGTTTGACAAAAGTTCAATCAAATTAGTTAATGGTATTGGTCCCATGCCCAAAAATGATTTAAGGGCGATTATCTTCAGTAAATTTAAGGCGATAGGGTACGAATTTGAAACGGTTGTGTCTGATAATAGTATCATTTCGTTATATGCAAATTTAGAAGAAGGCGTACAAGTTTTACCTGGTGCAATAATACAAACAGATGCCCTTATCGGGGCTAATTCTATTATCAATTCTGGAGCTATTATTGAGCATGGTTGTATAATTGGCCGTAACAACCATATTGCGCCAGGCGCCACTCTGAGTGGCCAAGTACACACAAGAGAGTCTGTTCACGTTGGAACAGGCGCATCTGTTATTCAGAACATTAATATAGAAAGGGATGTTGTTATTGGCGCAGGGGCAATAATTACTAGTGATGTAGAACCGCGTACAATTTGTTACCCCGCTAGAGCAGTAAGAAAGGTTATAAAATGAGTCATAATTGGAAAAATATATTAATTGCTCCAAATTCAACAATTCAACAGGCTTTGAAGGTTATTGATAGTGAAGCTTTGCAGTTGGCGCTTGTGGTTGACGAAAGTAATAGACTTTTAGGCACAGTGACAGACGGCGATATTCGCAGGGCTTTAATACAAGAGAAGCCTTTGTCACTCCAAGTGTTTGAAATCATGTATAAATCTCCTACGACCGCTCCATATAATACGCCTAGAGGCGAGCTTTTAAAGTTAATGGAAGTGAAAGAGTTATCATCTATTCCTCTCGTTGAGCGCGGGGTAGTGGTAGGGCTAGAAACATTGCACAAGGCGTTACACAAGAACGTTTATAGTAATCCAGTTTTTTTAATGGCGGGAGGCTTTGGAACTAGGCTAAAACCGTTAACCGATAGTTGCCCTAAGCCATTATTAAAAGTGGGTGATAAACCTATTTTAGAAACGGTACTGTTGAGTTTCATAAAATCAGGATTTCATAATTTTTATATTTCTACCCATTACTTACCAGATATGATTAAAGATTATTTTGGTGATGGCTCCAAGTGGGGAGTATCGATAAACTATGTACATGAGGAGTCGCCTCTTGGAACGGGCGGGGCATTAGGCTTGTTACCTAAGGACCTACCCGACCTTCCAATTATTTTAATGAATGGTGATGTGCTGACTAAAGTTGATTTAGAGGCTTTACTTGCGTTTCATAATAAACATGACGCAGATGCCACTATGTGCGTTCGGGAATATGAATATAAAGTGCCATTTGGTGTGATTGAAAGCGACGGCTATCAAATAAAGAGTATGGTAGAGAAACCAACGCAGCGTTTTCATGTTAATGCTGGAATATATGTCATTAGTCGAAAAATAATAGAGCAGGTTAATAATAACGAAGTGGTTGATATGCCGACACTTTTAGAACGATATCTAGATGGAAAAGTGCTTATATTTCCGTTTCACGAGTATTGGTTAGATATTGGGCGATTAGATGATTTTAATCGTGCACAAATTGACATCAAAACTCTGGGAATGAATTAGTTGAAAAAGTTGCCGTAATCGGTTTAGGTAATATTGCTGCCCGTCACCGTCATAATTTGAAACTAATGTTTACTACAGTAGAGTTGTTGGCAATGTCTGCAAGTGGACGTGTCCCTAATGAAAATATTTCTGATTGTGACCGTCTCGTAACCTCCATCGATGAACTAATTCAAGCTGAAGTTGAATTAGTGATTGTGGCATCACCAGCCCCTTACCATGCTCAGCATGCAATACCTTTGATTGAAGCTGGTATCCCTACGTTAATTGAAAAACCAGTGACAACCTCAGTAGAGGACGCAAGAGCTATTAAGCATGCGATGGTGTTACATAAAACGCCCGTTTCGATAGGGTATTGCTTGCGATATTTACCCTCTGCTAAAAAGTTAAAAGCGTTATTAGGTGAAGGCTTAATTGGTTCGCTTTATAATGCCAATATAGAGATAGGTCAATATTTACCAGATTGGCGTCCGAATAAAGATTATAAAGACAGTGTTTCAGCGCAAAAGGCACTAGGGGGTGGCGCTTTATATGAGCTCAGCCACGAACTAGATTATGCACAGTGGTTGTTAGGACCATTAGAGATTCAATGTGCAATATTACGAACTTCAGAAGAGCTAGCTTTGAATGTAGAAGATATGGCTGACGTCCTAGCATTAACTGAGGCAAATGCCGTGGCAACCATACATTTAGACTTTTTACAGCGTAAGGCATATAGAAAATGTAGTTTTATTGGTAGTAAAGGGCGTATTGAATGGGACTTGCTGCTAAATAAGCTAACGTTGATTACGGCTACCGAATGTTCGGTGTTATTTGACGATGATAAATGGGACAGAAACAACATGTATTTGGAGATGATAAGTGATTTTATTCAAATGATAAATAACAAGCCTCATACGTGTATCCCATTTATTGAGGCTGAAAATACAGTTCACCTTATAGAGCAAATAAAGCTGCAATCCAACAAAAGTCGAGAAGTGAAATGAAAAATTTTGCATTCGTGTTCGCGCGGGGTGGTTCAAAAGGCTTGCTAGGTAAAAACATAAAACCTTTAGCAGGAAAACCATTAATTAACTATTCAATCGAAGTTGCGAAAAATTGCCCATCGATTGATGAGGTTTTTGTTTCTACTGATGATACAGCCATAGCTGAAGTTGCTAGACAAGCGGGGGCTGTTATTATTGAGCGCCCCGATGAGCTTGCTAGCGACACTAGCCCGGAGTGGCTTTCTTGGGTGCACGCCATTAATTGGGTTGAACATAATTATGGCTCGTTTCAATATTTTGTTAGTTTGCCTGCTACTAGTCCTCTTCGGAGCGTTGAAGATGTAGAGAGTTCAATTGTTAAGTTGGAAAGTAGTGCAGCTGACTTTTGTATATCAGTTACTCCAGCTTCAAGAAGCCCGTATTTTAACATGGTTAAACTTTTAGATGATGAAAGTTGTGAGCTAGTTATTAAGCCAAAAGGTACGGTTACAAGAAGGCAAGATGCGCCTGATGTGTTTGATATTACTACTGTTGTGTATACAAGTACGCCAAATTTCATACGTTCAAACAATAGTTTGTTTTCCGGAAAAGTTACTAGTGTAGTAATACCGAAAAATAGAGCTGTTGATATTGATGATATTTACGATTTTTTGTTAGCAGAAGCCATAGTGACTGGAGATGCAAAAGTGAAACATTTATTAGGCGGTGAGTGCATCTTAGTTGCGGGTGCAGGAGGTCTGTTAGGAAGCCAAGTTACAAAGCATGCCTTATCTCAAGGCGCAAGAGTTATTGCGGCTGATATCGGTATTGATAATTTAAAGTCTCGACTAATCGGGGCAGGGGTTGATATAAATGACTCTAATATTAGTTGCCACTCTTTTGATATTACAGTTGAAAATGAAGTCATTGCATTCTTTGAAAGCTGTGAAAAAATCACTGGCGCAGTCAATTGTACTTATCCTAGAAATAAAGCATATGGTGCACACTTTTTTGATGTGAAAACCGCCGACTTTAACGAAAATCTAGCACTTCATTTAGGTAGTGCATTTTTATTTACTCAACAGTGTGCAAAGTACTTCTCAGAAAATGGGCATTCTTTCTCATTGGTAAATATCTCATCAATATATGGAGTGATTGCGCCTAAGTTTGAAGTGTACGAAAACACCCATATGACAATGCCGGTAGAATACGCTGCGATTAAATCAGCCATACTTCACTTAACAAAGTACACGATTAAATATGTGAACAATAGTTTGTTTAGAATTAATAGTGTGAGCTCTGGCGGGATTTTTGATAGTCAGCCAGACTCATTTTTGCAGGCTTATAAATCATTAACGAACGGAGAAGGGATGCTCGATGTAAATGACGTTATCGGCTCAATTATGTTTTTACTTTCGCCAGAGGCAAGGTTTGTTACTGGGCAAAATATCATCGTTGATGATGGTTTTAGTTTATAAATTTATTTGGATAATATTATGAAGAAAATTTTTGGTGTTCTACCTGTCTTAACATGTCGACGAGGCCTCGTATTTCATTTGATGAAAACGGTAGTTGCAATGCTTGTAATTGGAAAGAAGAGAAAAAACAGCTTGATTGGACATCAAGACAAAAAGAGCTTGATGTATTACTAAATAAGTACCGATCTTCTAACGGCAAAGGGTTTGATTGTATTGTGCCTGTAAGTGGTGGAAAAGACGGTTCTTATGTTGCTTACACGCTAAAACATAAATATGGAATGAACCCGTTGGCGGTTACCATAAGACCAGCGTTAAGCTTAGATCTTGGTGATGAAAATCTGTCAAATTTCATAGCATCTGGGTTTAACCATATTCATATTTCACCTGACGCTAAGATTATGCAGAAACTCAATAAGTTAGGATTTATTGAAAAGGGGTTCCCGTATTATGGTTGGCTAATAGCCATCAAAACTGCTGTTATTCAAACGGCAATGAATTTTGGTATACCTCTCATCTTTTATGGAGAAGACGGTGAAGTGGAATATGGGGGCTCAACAGAGAGTAAGAACAACCCTTTGTATGACATAGCTTATATGAAACGTGTTTATTTTGAAGGGGGATACGATAAAGTATTTGAACAGGTGCTTAAACAAGAAGATGTGAAAGAAGGTGACCTAGCTTTTTGGAACTTTCCTAGTGATGAGCAAGTATCTGAATCCAAGCTAGCCTTTACCCATTGGTCTTATTTTGAAGCTTGGGATTCTTACCGCAACTATGTCGTGGCTAAAGAACACTGTGGTTTAAAAGAAAAGGAAGAAGGTACCGCAGGTACTTTTACAAACTTCTCACAGAATGATCAGGCTTTGTATTCTCTTCATGCTTACTTAATGTATCTAAAATTTGGTTTTGGTCGGGCAACGCAAGATGCAGGCATTGAAATACGACGCGGTGCAATGACAAGAGAGCAGGCTCTCAATTTAGTTATGGCTTATGATAATCAATACCCTCATGACTTTATTGATTTGTATTTAGATTATTACGAAATGAGTAAAGAGGAATTTGACGCAGTACTAGATAAGTATGCAAATACTGATTTGTTTGAAAAAGTAGAAGGTATTTGGGAACCTAAATTTACCGTTGGTGAAGATTTCGAAATATGAAGTTAGTAATTGTCGACTATGGAATGGGAAATATTAAGTCCGTTACAAGTGCTCTGCATTACTTGGGCTATGATGACATTTTGTTGTCTAACGACGCTGATGTCTTACATCGCGCTGACAAACTAATCTTGCCTGGGGTGGGTAACTATGCTAGGGCTATGAGTAAAATTAAGGAGTTGGAGCTTACAGCTAAACTTCAAGATGTAGTCTTGGGAGATGAGAAACCGATATTAGGTATTTGTCTTGGAATGCAGCTTATGGGAATGTCTAGTACTGAGAGTGGTTTAAATACGGGACTAGGATTAGTTGATGGAGTTGTTGAAGCTTTTGATGTGGATAAACTGACTGTTCCTCATGTTGGGTACAACTAAGGTTCGCCCGTTTGAAAGTAGTCGACTTTATAAAAATATAACGGGTACACCAGATTATTATTTTACCCATAGCTTTAGGATGCTATCTAGGTCTAATATAGGTATTACTCCATGTTTGTATGGTGATGAGTTTATTGCTAGTTATGAGGTCAGTAATATTGCTGGAGTTCAATTTCATCCAGAGTTAAGTCAAACCAATGGACTTAATCTGCTAAAAAATTTTATTGAGTTATTTTGATGTTGAGAAACAGACTGATTTTTGGGTTGATATACAGCAATGGCTATTTTATGCAAAGTCGAAATTTTCGATTGCAGCGTGTTGGTAATATTGATTGGTTGGAAAAAAACTATAAATTTCAAAAAATCTCTTTTTCGTTAGATGAATTAGTTGTTTTTAATGCAACTAAAACAGAGAAGAATATTGAAGAGTTTGCAAAAGTGGTTACACGCCTGGTCGATGATGTATTTATTCCAGTAGCGGCTGGTGGTGGAATTCGTAAAATAGAAGATGCGGAGTTACTATTTAAAAGTGGTGCCGACAAAGTGATTTTAAATACTCCCTTATACGAGAATCCAGAGCTAGCTAAGGAAATTGTTAATCGCTATGGGTCACAGAGTTTAGTTGCTTCTGTAGATTATCGATTAGAAAAAGATATTCCCGTCATTTATATTAAAGATGGAACACTAGCAATTCCTTTAGGTATGGGGGAATACTTACAATATCTTAGTAGATTAGGAGTAGGAGAGATCGTTCTTAATTCAATAGACCAAGATGGTACAGGTTTTGGCTACGACCTTTCAACACTACAAAAATACGAAAAATCCGTAACTGTTCCACTCTTAATTATGGGGGGCTGGTAATGAAGAGCATTTACTTGATGGGTTAAGGCAAAGAGGGGTTTCGGCTGTTGTAACAGCGAATTTGTTTAACTTTATTGGTAATGGCTTGCCTAACGCTAGACAGTTCATGCTAGAAAATAATGCGAATTTGGCAAGGTGGCAATGTGTTAATTAAAGAAATATATGACAAATATTTGTTTTGTAAAGGTACGGATCGTATCGGTCCCGATATACCTTTTACCCATTGGCGACTTCACTTTAAGTCAAGAATGCTTCAATTTTGCAAAAGTAAGTTTAAGCAATTTCATGAAACTGCAGATTTTCGAGCTGGAGCATATGCGGTCCATTGTTCAAATATCTCTTTAGGTTGCAATGTTATCGTTAGGCCAAACACCATGTTATTTGCCGATGAGTTTGCCGAAATTATTATTGAAGACAACGTTATGATGGGCGCAGGAGTTCATTTTTATGTAAATAACCATAAATTTGATCGAGTTGATATACCTTTAATAGAGCAAGGGTACTATCCATCAGAAGGCATCCTCGTAAGAGAGGGGGCTTGGATTGGTGCAAATTCAATTATATTGCCGGGTGTTACTGTAGGGAAAAATTCTGTTGTGGGGGCTGGGAGTATAGTGACAAAATCTATCCCTGATTTTTGTGTCGCTGTTGGCAGTCCTGCAAAGATAATTAGAAAAATTAATGACCATTGCGATAACAGGTAAGAAGTTTAATTAAATTGTTTTTTTCTTGTCAACGGTTAACTGTTTTAGCCTTGGTAGTGTTTTTCTTTTATCAAAGTTCATGTGAGTCTTAGTGAAAATATTTAGAAGTACCTCGGTGTACATGCTTGGCGAATTTATTGCTAGGGCACTCCCTTTTGTATTGATGCCCTATCTTAGCCGTAAGCTCGGTGCTGAAGGGTATGGTGAACTAGCTTTATATCAAGCATGGATTTCACTGCTTATCATAATCGTTTCTTACGCCCAAGACGCCGCAATTATTAGGTATGCGTATTTTTATGGACGACGCTCTTTAGACGTTTTAGTAGGCGTAGGTTATTTTTACAGTATATCTGTTACTGTAGGTTTGTGTTTAATAAGTTTGGTTTTGGAAAGTGAGTTTATGCTGATAGTGAGTCTTTGTACTGCTACGCAGACTCTAGTTAAAATTGAACTAACTGTAAGGCAAGCAAATAAAAAACCCAATCAATATGTGGTAATTCAAATTGTGACTAGCATTTTATCTGTGCTATTTACTCTTATTATTTTGGAGAACTTTCATGCGTCTGCTGGTGGTAGAATGTATGCCTTAATAATTTCTAATGCAATTGTTGCAATAATTTGCGTTCTTGGACTTCGCAGAAAGTTATTTAGTTATAGTGTAAGGCAGTACAAGTTAGCGTTTGTCTATTTGATAACGTTTAGTACTCCGTTACTTGCAAATAATTTGGCTTCCTTTTTTAAAGGGCAGTTTGATAGGGTTTTTATTGAAGATAGGTTTTCTCTTTTAGAGTTAGGCGAATACGCTATAGGCTATCAAATAGCATCAATAGTTTTTATTATTAGTTTTGTAATATATAGAGCTGTGGAGCCGATATATTTTTCGAAATTACAATCAGGTCTAACATTAAAATTCATTAATCAAAAGGTTGTCACTTATGGTGGGTTGGGGTTAATACCTTATGGAATATCGCTTTGTATTCCGAGTGATATTTACGAATTTTTATTAGGTAAAGATTATCCCAATGTAGGTATATACGTACAACCTTTTATTTTGGCGTTTTCAATTAATGCGTTGTATTTCGTTTACTCTTCGTATATTTCATATTTTGGTAAAACAAAAATTCTGGCAATGATAAGCGTATCATCCATGATTTTGTACTTAATTTTGCTTTTTGTGCTTTCAATATTTGGTTTGTGGGCGTTACCTTACGCTACGGTAGTGTCGAACGTTTTTTTATTGTTTCTAGCGATAACTACTTCCAAGTCTATTGCGCACAACTGATGTTTAACTAAAACCATTTAAACTTTTGTTTGAGTACCTGTAAATGTATAATTATGCGCTTTCGAAGGGTAGCGAGTGAAGATTTACTATGTCACTTTTAATTGCTATTTAGTTAAATGTTCTACAGAAAGCGTTTCTATTAGAATTGGATTTTTATTAGGTTAATTACTATGTCCAGATTGTATATTCCCGTTGAATCTCAGTCCAGAGAGTTAGCATCCAGAATTGCTGTAGCTTTATACTCTTTAGATATTGGGTTTTCTGATGTTATTATTGGTCGGGATGTAGAAGTCTTCAATACTATTCAGAAGCCCGGTGTTGTATTGCTAAAAAGTGCGGCGTCATTCGAGTTTAAACTCGTAGAAAAGCTGTTGTCTCAGGGGCATAAAGTATATTCATTAGATGAAGAAGGTATTCTCCCACCGTTAAATGACTCATCAATAAATACACGTTTTTCTAAAGATTTATTAAGCATGCTGTCAGGCGTTTTTGTAAATGGAAATCTTGAACTATCGAGTTTTCCTTCATGGGTTAAGTCATCTGAAAAATTAATTATAACTGGAAATCCAAGGTTTGATTTTTATGCGCCTCGGAAGCGGCGCTTTTATAATAATAATAAAAATAAAATTAACAGTTTGGTAAAAGGAAAGAAAATTATTTTGTTAGTTTCTCGTTTTGGAGATGTTAACTTATCAAAGAATATCAATTACTTTAAATTGCTTGAAGATAATGGATATATGAATACAGAGAAATCTAGAGCATTTCATAAAGGCTTTTATGAACACTCTAAAGTAATATTTGAAGAATTTATTCAATTGCCTACAACTTTGGCTCGGGAGTTTCCTGAACATATGATTGTTGTTCGCCCGCACCCGTCCGAATGTGACAGTGTTTGGCGAACTTTCAATAAGTTTGAAAATATTTTGGTTTCTAGTCAGTTTGATATCGCTTCATGGTTAAGTTGCGCGGAGGTTATGGTACATAATGGGTGTACAACAAGCGTTGAAGCTACAGCTATGGAAGTCCCCGTTATTAGTTTTGTACCTGCTACTTCAGACGAATATGACTTGGTGCAAGCAAACGAATTAGGAGAAAAAGCTGAAAATATTCAAGAAGTTGTTGATATTATTCGAGACAAAGAGGGGTTGTATCTAATGGCAGATAACCTATCTAAATTGAATGAAATAATAAAGTATGACCCAGAATGCAACGCTAGTGAGTTAATTGCCAAGTCTTTGTATGATGGGGTGCAAACAGTTACTAATGAAACTAATAGTAAACGTTCAAAGAATATACGTTTTTTTCTAAGAGAAATTATCAAACTATTATTATCTAACTTGAAGTTAAGACATTGCTACGCGAGGAAAAAATATCCATTTATTTCTACAGTGAAATTTAGAGCTAAAGTTGAAGACATTTCAAAATGTATGAACCTAGAAGGTTTTTCTGTTAATAGGGAGGGGATTGATGTTTTCAGAATTAAAAAAATTAAACCTGATTACATTGCCGCATTGGGGGAAGTTGTAGGCAAGTGTCGCCCCCTTTTTCCATGACAAGAAAATTATCAACTTTAATGTCATTTGAATTTTGGGTTGTTTTAATTTTCAGAATCTATGCACAATGTTTTCATATAAAATTGTTAAGGCCTATAGGATTGATTATCTACCAAATAGCAAAGTTTGTTTTTAAGTGTGATATACATCCCGCAGCTAATATTCAATCTGGTTTCCATTTGGTACATGGTTTTAACGTAGTTATTGGTGCCGATGCCACGTTAGGGGGTAATGTGTGCCTATTTGATGGTGTTTCTATAGGTAAAAAAAATGTAGGGACCAACGATGGAATGCCAAATTTAAAAATGAACGTAATAGTTGGTACTGGTGCGAAGTTATTGGGAGATATTGATATTGAGGAGGGCGTACTTATTGGGGCAAATTCAGTGGTTATTCAATCTATCTTACAAAAGAATGTAAGTGTTGTAGGCGTACCAGCAAGAGTAATCAATAAACCAAAAGAAGACTCATTATGAAGTTAGTTATGGTTGGACCTACACCAGAGCCATTCACTGGTCAATCAGTTTCCTTTCAAAAGTTAAGAGATACATTTCGGCTTGAGCCAAATATAGAGTTGTTTCATGTTGAAACTTCCCCCGTAGTAAATCGGCCCATATAACTGGCAGGCTTGGCTGGAACAGGGTTTGGGATACTCTGCGGATAATTATTCTATTTGCCTATTTTTTAATTGTAAAAAGACCTGACTCAATTTATTTGACGAAAGGCTCTACAAAATTCGGTTTTTTGAGAGACTTTACATTAGTAGTGCTGCGAAACATGTTTTCTCCTCGAACAAAATTCATCGTACATTTGAAAGGGGGTAATTATGATCATTTTTATGATTCATGCCCTCCGTGGCTAAAAAGGTTGGTGAGAATCTTTTTGTCGTCTGCTAGTAGAATCATTGTTTTGGGTGATTCGCTTACCAAAATGTACGATTTTATGCCAGAGATAGCTAATAAAATAATCGTTGTTGAGAATGCGTTAACTTTTAATGTAAAACCGAATAAGCAAATAAATAAAAGTGATTGTGTTACGTTTTTGTTTTTGTCTAATTTGATATTTAGTAAAGGATATACTCACTTGGCTGAAGCTGCTGTCAAACTGCTTGAGTCTAACGTTTTTAATTTTGAGGTTGTTTTTGCTGGTGATTTCATGCAAAGCCCAGATGACCCCGATGATGTAGAACAACAAAAAGACAAGTTCCTAAATATAGTCCGAAAAAACAATAAAGGTAAGATCTCTTACATCGGAACAGTTGATGGCGAGCGAAAAAAAGATATTTTAAATAGGGCTGATATTTTAGTCCTACCTACAAATTATCACGTGGAAGGGCAGCCTGTTAGTATTATTGAGGCAATGGCATATTCGTGTGCAATTATTGCAACGAATTACCGTTCTATCCCTGATTTAGTTGATGATAAAAATTCTAAGTACGTTGAATATGCTAATGTGAATGATTTGGCTCAAAAAATGGAGCTTCTGATTAGAGATAATGAGGAGTTAGCTTCAATGTGTAAGTGGTCTAGAGAAAAGTTTAATAGTAAATTCACCTGGGAATGTCATTATCAAAAAATGCGAAAGGTTATACTTAGTTAAATTTTTATGGGTAAATTATCAATTAAATATATTATTGCCCAATGTTTTATCGTAGCAACATTTTTCCCTTGGGTATCTTTTCGTACAAATAATATGGATAGTCAACCTTGGGCATTTTTAATTGCATCTAGTTATATATTTTTTTTAATCACAAAATATTAAACAAAAATATCTTTTTAGTGTTTTTAGCTCCAATATTCTCGCTAGTAGTATCTTGCTTTTATTATGACGGTGATTCATTTTTAATTATTAGAGTTTTACTCTCCTATGTGTTTTTTTCCACTGTGTTTTTTGCCTGCTATTTGTATTACGAGCAATATGGAATCCCAATGAGCACTTTGGTGGCTATTAATTTGGTTTATATTTTTTTGGGGTTTGTCAAATTGTTATTGGAGAAGGACTAGTTAATTATATTGCACCTATTAGGACAACAGAAGGACGTGGTGTAACTAGTTTAGCCGTCGAGCCTACCAATTTTGGAATAGTACTTTTAATCTTTAGTTGGCTTTATTTAGTCTATACAGATTATAAGCCTAGCAAACAGTTATGGTTTCTAATTATATTAAATTTATTCTCTATAATGATTTTAGCCCAATCGAGTATGACGGTGTTGTTTTTGCTAATAGCTGTTTCACTTATAACCCTATACCGAATTAGTTTTATATATCTTATTTTAATTATATTATCAGTGTATTTTGCAGGCACTGCTGTAATGAATTATTTTCCTGATATACGTGTGGCTAAAATACTAAATTTGATTAGTAATGTTGGTGTTGGGGAGCTTGTATTTAAAGATGCGAGTATAAATGTTAGAGTTTCTAGCGTTATATTTCCATATGAAGGACTTATAGAAAATCTATTTCTCATGGAGGGGCGACTTCATTTCAGTCTATTGCACAGATATTAAAAGAAAACTATTCAGGATATTTTTGGTATGGAGGGCATACTAAAATTATGTCTTATATGGGCAGTTTTGTATATCAGTTAGGCTTTTTGGGAGTTATTCTTTGCACCTATTATTTTGGGGCGATTCAAAATGGACGATTACGTAGAGTCTTCGAATCAATCTTTTTGTTTCTTCTTTTAAATTCGGCATTATCAGTTGCTTTACCTATAGTTGCCTTTTTACTTTTTGCTATGTTTCATTCGAAAAAAAAGCCTGTAAATAAAGCTGATTGGGTAGGCATTTCTAAAAAAATATTCGTGCTTTGTCTTTGCATTAGAATCATAATTTAATTGTTTAATTTATTAAATATTTTAAGGATATATGAAAGTTTCAATCATCACAGTTTGTTTTAACTCAGCTTCAACAATTGAAGAGACGATAATATCTGTTCAATCTCAAAAGTATCAAAATATAGAATATATTATCGTAGATGGGAACTCGTCAGATAGTACAAATGATATCGTTTCTAGATACCCACATGTGGTGTCACATCATGTAAGTGAGAAGGATAACGGTCTATATGATGCTATGAATAAGGGGATTAGGATCGCTACGGGGGATGTTATAGGTATTCTTAATTCTGACGATATATTAGCTTCCAGGAATACAATCGAAAATTTGGTGAGAGGAATCGGTAATGATGATGGAATCTATGGCGATGTGGGGTTTTACGCGCAATCCTCTTTTTCAAAGAAAAAAGGCACTATTCGTCTGCTGGATTTGATAAAAGGAAATTCTCTCGAGGAATGATGCCTGCTCATCCCTCCTTATATGTAAGAAAGCAGTGTTACCTCGATGCTGGCTTATATCGTACTGACTTTAAGATTGCTTCCGACTTCGATATGTTGCTTCGTATTTTTTATTTGCCGAATACTTCTTTCAAGTATTTACAAGAAGAAATTGTAAAAATGAGGCTTGGAGGTGTCAGTACTTCAGGTCTGATGTCAAACTATGTTCTCAATAAAGAAATGCTTGAATCATGTAAAGAAAATGGTATCAGGGCTAATTGGTTTTCTATTTTATCTAAGTACCCATCTAAATTGATGGGATATATAATTAAATAAAGTTCAAGTACAGAATATTTAGTATTTAGTGTAAAATTCATGTGTCGAATAAAGCTGGTTAAATCGAGCTATCTTATCATTTGGACACAGATAAATTAAAAGAATTGAGGGATATAGGTGGCTAAGAAAAATTTACTCTTGATAGAGTTGAATGAGATTAACTTTGAGTTTGTTGAAAAATACATAAAACTTGCCAAGTTACCTAATTTTCAAAAATTATTAGAATCAGGAGTTTGTAGAACGTCTTCAGAAAATAAATATGAGGAGCTTGAGCCTTGGATACAGTGGGTTTCTGCTCATACTGGGCTTGATTATTCTTCTCATAAAATATTTCGTCTTGGGGATATAGTATACAGTTCAATCCCACAGATTTTTGAAAAAGTAGAGATGAAAGGGTATGCAGTTGGTGCAATATCACCAATGAATGCCTCTAATAATTTGAAAAAACCGTGTTATTTTGTGCCTGATCCATGGACTAAAACGCATAGTGACGGTTCGTTTTGGAGTCGAAAGTTAACTAAGGCTATTCAGCAGACTGTCAATGACAACGCACAAAGTAAGGTTTCTGTTGATAGCATTTGTATTCTTGTACTTGCTTTGTTGCGTTTTGCTAGAGTGAAAAATTATTCTCTATATTTTAAATTAATAATTTCTTCATTGAGCAAAAAATGGTCGAAAGCAATGGTCTTAGACTTATTACTGCATGATATACATATGTCTTTCTTAAGAAAATATAAGACGAACTTTTCAACTGTATTCTTAAATGCTGGAGCCCACATACAACACCACTATATGTTTAATTCAAAAGTTTATGAAGTCATAGATAAAGCAGAAGCAATCAAAAATCCTTCTTGGTATGTCGGGAAAGAAAAAGATCCACTTTTAGATTTGTTAAATTTATACGATAGAATTATTGGGGAGTATCTAGCGCTAGATTACGACATTGTTTTAGCTACAGGGCTTACTCAGATTCCTTTCACAAGTGAGAAATATTACTGGCGAATTAAGGATCACGAACACTTCTTATCTACTCTTAACATTAATTATTCAAAAGTTTTCCCTAGAATGACCCGTGATTTTCTTATTGAATTTGCAAGTAATGAAGATGCATCTTCTGCTAAGGCATACTTAAGTAAGTTAATTTCACTAAGTGACGGAATTAAAATTTTTAACGAAATTGATAATAGAGGAAA
Source organism: Paraglaciecola aquimarina (assembly GCF_032464635.1). Taxonomy (NCBI): domain Bacteria; kingdom Pseudomonadati; phylum Pseudomonadota; class Gammaproteobacteria; order Alteromonadales; family Alteromonadaceae; genus Paraglaciecola; species Paraglaciecola aquimarina. The sequence goes on along the minus strand of NZ_JAWDIO010000002.1, from coordinate 4,319,329 downwards.
GAGTTTATTTGTTACTTTAACTTATCCTAAAGAAATTAAAGGAACGTTTTTGGTTGGAGATGGGGTGTCAGATTATGAAATTTCTGACCAATTAGCTTTTGTTGCGGTTAAGAATGGAATGCACTTTTCTGAAGGCTTTCTTTATACAAGAGGAGTTCAACTTGACAGCTTTGAAAGTGGCGATCATGTCAAAAAGTTGTATAACATAATTGATGGATATTTTAATTAGATATTGAAGTGGTTAGGTAATACCGAACACAGTTTTATAGTACAGCTAGTGCATGCTTACTGGCTGATTTAAGCTTAAAACCGGCTGTGCACCGATGTGGCCCGGCTGTATTAGCCAACAGTATATGAGAGGCGATAGTAAAGAGACTTCTAATAACGACTACGTAATATCCTTGAAATTTTCCAAATATTGATAAATGCGTAGTCATAAATATTAAATACAAAAATAAAGCTCAGCATCATGATTCCTTCATGAATCTTATAATGTTCGTCTACCAACTGAAACCCAGCCAAGAGCATGGTAAAAAGGTTATTATTGTTAGAGAGCTTTTGTAGATAACTTATCTGCCTGAATTAAAGTCTACGTTTATATCGGCGCAGTAATCTTGAAATTTTCCAAATGTGGATAAATGCATAGTCATAAATAATAAATACAACAATAAAGCTCAGCATCATGATTCCTTCATGAATTTTATAATGTTCTCCTAGCAACCCGAATCCTGCAAAGAGCATGGCAAAAAAGGTTATGATTGTTAGAGAACTTTTTGAAGAAAAACCGAAGCGAATACATATATGGTGTAAATGATCTCTGTCGGCAGACAAAGGAGATTTACCCTTTTTGACTCGTCTATGCATAACGGCAAACATATCCATCAATGGCACAGCAATGATCCATAATGCGGTCACAGGGCGAAAACTAGCTTCTCCGTTCTGGGTGCCTAATACCAGTAGCCAGACTACAGTGAGGCCAATCATCATGCTGCCAGCGTCGCCCATGAATATTTTACCAAAAATTCTACGTAAACCACCCAAATTAAATAACAGGAAGGCTGAGAGAGCAGCCACGAAAATGGCTGACATAACAAATAATTCTTGATTATTTGCCCAATAAAATAGTATGCACAAGCTTGAAAAAGTAACTATGCCTAAAAAGCCAACTAAACCGTCAATACCGTCTGTCATGTTAAAAGCGTTAATAGCGGTTGCTACGGCTAATAGGGTGACTGGAATTGCCACTATGCCTAAGTTGACATTACCCAAACCTAAAATGTTACCCATGTCGTATAGTGCATGTCCGGCCCCTAAAACCAGAATCGACGCAATTAATAACTGAGCCAGAAGCCGCAATTTAGCACTAACATCATAAAAATCATCTAAAGCGCCTATAAGCACCATGAATGAGCAAGAAATCATATAAAGGTTAACTAACTGAGATTTTTCTAAGAATACTTGAGAGACTATTAACATAGTAAAATAAATTGCTATACCGCCAATTAACGGCACATCGCCTAAATGCTTTTTTCTAGCATTAGGTCTATCTACTAATCCAACATTTGCAGCTATAGGGCGTAGGCCAACTATCGCTAAACATGCAACAGCGAATGCCCACATGAACACATAATTATAACTGCTCGACATTGCATCCATTAAATATCACTCTCCAAGATGAATCCAAAAAACCAAAAAATTATAACACGCTTTTTGAGAAGCCATTACTACAATTCGAATATTTGCTCTAGATTGAGCGGTTAATTTTCTTTGCTGCGCGGTATATATTAGTACCTTGTAAGTTTTTGTATATAACTTTGTTACATTTACTGGGCAGGCGAGGGTAGGCTCAATTTATTGCTCACTAAGCGGGCCGACTTTTCATTATGCTTTAACGTGTTGAATCGAAAACTTATGTAGTTGCTTTCTAGTTGTTTAAGGCTGCGAGCGGTTAAAAACTATTCGGTAAGTTAAGCGTTAATTATACCCAGTGGTGCAATCGACTGTTATTGTCAAAATAAGGCAAAATTACCAATTCACTACAATAAGTGAATTGGTAATTGGCTAAAATATACTCGTTACTTAAAAAAAGGCGAGCGTTCTTGAGTCGTGTTATACAGCATGATTGGGCGTATTAGCGATTGGCCCCCATCGCGAGCGATTGGTACCCATGGTATACGTCCTTGTCCCTTAGCTGGTTTTAAAGAAAACAAGTCAAATGGGATCGATAAATAGAAGCCTTTGGTAAAACTTCCTTCGCCATATTCTTCGGCACTTACATTGGTCAACGCCGCATAAGCTCCAATAACGATACCACTATCAAAACGCTTGGCGAAGTCTATTGTTACACCTTTGTCTTTAGCCAAATACTGACCAATATTGAAGGTTAATTGAGTGTCGGGTAAAAATGCTGGCTGCCAATAAATATTGGCGTGACCGGTGACAACTTTATAGTCAAAAAGATCGAAATCATTTTCGTATGAACGTTGTCGCACGTAGTTTAGGTCAAATCCAAAAGCTAAATTGCTGTCGACTGGTCGATATAGTAATTCAGCCCCCACTCCTGCAAACATGGCTTCTAGATATCCGCCATATGCTTGTGCATACAAATTTGGCGCAATACGATCATTCCAGTGCAAAAATAGATTTTCTAAGGTGACATCTTGATTCGATACATATTCTCTGGCATTGGAACGAACTCTAGGCAACGTGCTATTTGCAGAGTCGGTAGTAAAATTGAATTTATCAAAGTTCTCAAATAAGTTAACTTTTATTGTGCCTGCAACGCTACTTTTGCCATTAAAGCTATAGCCTCCGTTAACCAGCACGCCACCTTGATACAAATAGAAATCTTCAGGGTTGCCAAAAGTTTGGATCCAAAACGTTTCAAGGCCAGTAAAAAATCCGCTTGTATTGGTAGGGTTATACTGTTCGATAGTGTTTTTACTGAGATCTTGACGTTGATAACTGCTTGCTAAATCTGGTGTAAGAGTTTGATAGGTTGCTTCTGTTTTAAAAGCCTCCGCATCGACAACCGTTTCTACTAGAGGGACTGAGCCTAATGTATTAACGATATGATATTTTTTGACTGTATCGGGTAGTTCAAATGCAGTGATCCGTCCAACTCGCTCAATGGCTTCTTGATCGTTTCGGTAACTACTTTGTTGACCGTATAAGGTTACTTCATCTTGATTAAACGTAGATGTTGTCAAGTCAAGTGCAAAACCCGCGCGATAATATAAGTCTCTCGCTAATCTGCTCTTATTCACTTGTTGAATGGCAAAGTCATTTGGTTTATTTGTTAACGCTCTTGGTGGCTCGTCAATCTTAATTTGTTTAATGCTGTGTAAATTGAAATTGTAATTAATGCCAAAGCCAATGGTATTGCCTCGTTGAAAATTGAGGCTAAAGTCTAAATTGTTCCATTGATAATTGGCACCTATATTCCAATTGCTGTCTTGCTCTAGGGCACCAGCGCGATCTCTTTGGTAATTATTACCTTCATATTCTAGCTTTAGCCGTAAAGGCGCCCAAGGAGTTTGATATTCAATTCCACCGAATAAAGAAGCGCTGCCTTTGAAAAAGCGTTGGTAGTCTATTTTCCCACCTCGCCCAGTAAACCCACCAGGTCGATTGCAAAAGTCGTCGTTGATCTCACAGAAAGGGTTAGTAATATTTGCATCAGTGCCTAAGTAGCCCCAACCAATATTTAAATGGAGATCGAAGTTTCCTACGCGCTTGCTTACCCCGATAAATTCACTTTCGAAAAAACCGGTCCCACCAAAATCTCTGAATCCTACTGCCATCTCGGGTAAGTAAAAACTCTCTTTTAGTAAGCGAAATTTGGCGTCAATTCCTTTATCTTTTAGGGTTTGGTCACCACTGAATCCTGGAAATTGACTGTATAAACGGGTGCGAACATCTGTATAGCGCACCGTAGATTGCAACCACGGGAATAATTGTAAGGTCGCCGACCAAAACCGATACTGATCATTGTCGGTATAGCTGACTCGCAAATCTCCTTCTTGTAGCATACGCGAAGTAGGCGTTTGAATGAGGCCAGTACCGCCATGCACCATTAATGAACTACCTAAAGGAGATATGTTCCATGCCAAAGGAGCATCTTGTGCTTGTGCAGGTTGACCTACTGTCGTCATTGCAAATAGGAGTGCAAAGGAAGAGCACGTCACCTTTGTTTTATATCTTTTCAATATCATGACTGTACTCTATGTAACGCTAATGTTGTTATTTGCTGGTTGAGAAGAGCGAACTCTGGGGAAAATAACGTTTCTTTAAATGGCACAAATAGCTGGCTACTAGGCATAACTTCTTGGTGGTTCCTATTCCAATAGGCTACGGGGGCGTTTATTATTCGCCCGTCTGCTTGAAGAATCACAACGTAATCGTTGTTGGCCAAATCTGATTTGACTTGCTTAGCGACATACTCACTAACATCAGTGTGGGCTAGGTGAGGCACATTGCTGGTTCTATTGACCGCACCAAATAGTTGCACTGAGTTTTTTCTAGGCGCTAGTGTTAGCAGGTAATTACCTGCTGGCATTTGAGGGTTTTGGGCGGGTAATAATCGTGCCAAATCATAGTCAATTTTAGTCGGGAGTCGACTCGCTAAGCGCCAATTAGCGATACTATCTCGTAGGTTTGTTAATGGTGAACTTGTTTCTGGCTGACTTTTTTGATGACGTTTTATCAGTCTTGTTAAAGTATCGACAACAAGCTGACGTGTCTCTTCCAGTTGTGTGCTTTTTCCTATTTCAAATAAAGCCGTGGCAGGCCAGTACCAGTTTTGCTGCATCGCCACAGGAGCCAATACTTCTGCAACGCTAGGTGAATGGTCAAATTTATACTGTTGCTGGTTAATCTCAACCGTTACCGAAGCCATAGCAGTATTTAAGGTAATGGCGCTTAGTAAGGTTATGTAAAATATAGTTCGTTTAATCATGGGCTTTGTTCAATCCACTGCGACTTGGCTGATCCGTGCAGCTCTGCTTAGGTAGGTGATTTCTATCGCGTCAGTAATAGGCGATATTTGTTGCTTACTTTTAATCAGAGTGCCGTCTTCGGCATACCAAAAGTAGTTTTGCCATTGACTAGTTAACTGTATATATTTTGCTGGCGCTTGATAACTCAAGTTTTCAACATACATTCTTGTGGCTATATTTTGCCCTAATATCACTAGCGTTTGTTGTGATGGGGGACCGAATGTAGACTCAATTGGATGGCTATACTCATCATGATTTAGATCTATTGCAGTTGACCATAGTGAAGTATTGGATTTTGAATTTATCTCTTGTGGTAGTGATTTCAAAGGGTCATTCTTAGTATTAGCCATGAAGAGCAGGTTTTTTTAAACCCTAAAGTACGAATGATTCGGCCTTTTTCCATAACCAGCATTGCATTGTCGTTTGATACCCATTTATGTTGATTATTTTCAAGATACGCTAAGGCCATGGTGGCGGTAGCTCGCTCACCTCGTTTAACGGCAATTAAATCGACCTTTGATTGTTTGACTGCTGCCAATGTAACTTGAGCATCTTGTGCTTGTGAAAATGCAATTTTTAACGTTTGATAATAAGCATGGTAGGTACCACTACAACTACTCGTTACAATACAAAGAACCAAGTAAAGGAGTAAAGTTTTCACTTTCATAAAGGAGTTATCCAGATAGACATTCTGACAATGTTGCAATAAAAAAGCCGCCATGAGGCGGCTTTTAAATATTTTCTATTTTTATAGCGCGGTAGTAGTTGCTGTTACTGTAACCGGAGTTGTCATAGTACTTGTAACAGTATTTGTAACTGTACTAGTAACAGTATTAGTTGCAGTTACGGTTGAAGTTGCTGTTGTTGAAGTAGAAACAGGAACACATACGCCGTTCACTAGTTCTTCACCCGCACCACATTCAATCGGCTCAACGGTTTCCGCTTTAACATTGCCACGGTTGTTAGCAACTACAGCGGCTACAAGACCAACGCCAACAGCGCTTGCAACAATAGTAGTGTTAGCTATGTTACCCGTTGCTGAATTAGTAGCTTGGTTACCACCAGTTTGTTCTTGTTGAGCGAACGATTGGCCAGCAAAACAAAAGGCTACAAGAGTAGCTAATAGGACTTTTTTCATAAAACTTTCCTTAGATGTAAATTAACAGTAATGTCGACAGTCTAATTGAATACTCTACCAAGCTCAATAATTATTCATTATTTGGGCATTAAATTTTGCCGCTCGAATCATCTCATTTTCATATGTTGGTGGGAACCGAATAACCGGAACATTATTAAACAATTGTCACTACTTAGGCTGGTAAGTGTAGGGTGTATGTTTAACTGCATGGCGGGTTTTATTTAATTGGCAGTCGTGTCATAGTCTTGAGCCATTTATTAGTAATAGACGCGACTTAATTCTCTGCCAATAATTAACGTTATTAGGTTGAAAAATTGACCGTGCATTTCGATTTTGATAATCACTCGACCTAAATTAAATAATTTAATTCTGAGTGAGTCATAGAAATGAAAAATAATACTGATATATTGTGCTTACGGGGTTATAGAGAACTTAATTGTAAAAAATACAGGAATGTTTGTTAAATGAAAGTAACAGTTTTTGGAATTGGATATGTAGGTTTGGTACAAGCCGCTGTTATGGCTGAAGTAGGTCATGATGTTGTATGTATTGATGTCGATCAAAATAAAGTAGATAGGCTTAAAGAAGGTCACATCCCTATTTACGAACCAGGTTTAACACCTTTAGTGACATCTAACTATGAGGCTGGAAGGGTAGATTTTACAACAGATGCCAAAATGGGTATCGAACATGGTGAAGTGATTTTTATTGCCGTAGGCACACCGCCAGATGAAGATGGCTCGGCAGACTTAAAATATGTATTGGCCGTGGCAGAAACCATTGCCACTCATATGGAATCTCATAAAATTGTCATTAATAAGTCTACTGTTCCTGTTGGGACCGCAGATAAAGTCAGTGCAAAATTGGCTGAAACACTGGCTAAATTTAATAAGTCTGTTACTTACGATGTGGTGTCTAATCCTGAATTTTTGAAAGAAGGCGCGGCCGTTAATGATTGTATGCGCCCAGACCGTATTGTTTTAGGTACAGATAGCGAGACCGCAGAGAAAAAATTACGAGAATTGTATTCTCCGTTTAATCGTAATCACGACAAAATTATTGTCATGGACATTCGCAGTGCCGAGTTAACTAAATACGCGGCGAATTGCATGCTTGCGACAAAGATTAGTTTCATGAATGAAATGTCTAACCTAGCGGAAGTTTTTGGTGCAGATATCGAAAACGTACGTAGAGGGATTGGTTCAGACCCGCGCATTGGTTATCAGTTTATTTACCCTGGTTGTGGTTATGGTGGTTCATGTTTCCCCAAAGATGTGCAAGCGCTCGCTCGTAGTGCATCTGATGCTGGCTACACCGCTCAAATATTAGAATCTGTTGAATTAGTAAATTATAAGCAAAAGGAAAAACTATTTTCTTATATTTCTAGTCACTTCTCTGGCGACTTAGCTGGTAAGACGGTTGCGTTATGGGGGCTTTCTTTCAAGCCAAATACCGATGATATGCGTGAGTCTTCTAGTCGAGTATTAATGGAAGCATTATGGAAAGCAGGGGCTAAGGTAAAAGCCTTTGATCCTGAGGCTATGGAAGAGACGCAACGAATTTATGGTAGTCGAGATGATTTGTCATTAATGGGAACAAAAGAGGCCGCACTAGAAGGGGCAGACTTCTTGGTGATATGCACCGAATGGCAAGCATTCAGAGCGCCTGATTTTGAATTGATAAAAGAAAAGTTAACCTTACCACTTCTTTTTGATGGTAGAAATTTGTTTGAGCCAAAATTAATGATGGAATACGGATTGCAGTACTATGCAATTGGTAGAGGTTTATCGGTTAAGGAGAAGTAAGATGGGACAAGTTAAAAAAGCAGTTATTCCAGTTGCTGGACTGGGTACAAGAATGTTGCCAGCCACAAAGGCAATTCCTAAAGAAATGTTGCCAGTGGTTGATAAGCCACTCATTCAGTATGTGGTAAGTGAGTGCGTAAATGCAGGCATTAAAGAGATTATTTTGGTAACCCATGCTAGTAAAAATAGTATAGAGAACCATTTTGATACTAGCTTTGAATTAGAAGCTACATTAGAAAAACGAGTTAAACGTCAATTATTGGAAGCAGTGCAAGCTATTATTCCAAAAGACGTAACTATCATGCATGTGCGCCAAGGCGTTGCTAAAGGCTTGGGACATGCTGTGTTATGTGCACGTCCCATGGTTGGTGACGAACCCTTTGCTGTTGTATTACCTGACGTAATTGTTGACGAATACTCTAGTAATTTGAAGAAAGACAACTTAGCTGACATGGTGTCTAAATTTAACACGAGTCGTGTTAGTCAAATTATGGTTGAAAGAGTTCCCCATGAAGACGTTAATAAATACGGCGTGGTTGATTTAGAAGGCTTGGAGATCTCATCTGGTGAGTCTGGCAAAATTCACGGTATGGTTGAAAAGCCAGCTATAGAGGATGCGCCATCTGATCTTGCGGTTGTCGGTCGATATGTTCTGTCTGAAAACATTTGGGACTTGTTAGAGTTTACTCCTCCAGGTGCCGGTGATGAAGTGCAACTAACTGATGCTATTGCTTCTTTGATGAGCATGGAGCAAGTTGACGCCTATTACATGAAGGGCGTAAGCCACGATTGTGGTAGCAAATTAGGGTATATGACGGCCAACGTAGAATATGCTTTACGTCACCCTGAATTAGGTGCTGACTTTAAGACGTTTTTAAAAGAATTAAAGCTTTAGTTCTAAATTAAATATCGTTTAAATGAAATAGAGGGAGTACCTGCATAAGGTACTCCCTTTCTTTTTAGCTTACTGTTAATAAGTTTCTGAATTTATTCACCATTTTTTTCCCTATTCCTTTCACTTTGACTAGATCGTCAACGCTTTTAAATTTTCCATTTTTTTACGGTATTCAAGAATGGCTGCAGCTTTCTTCTTACCTACTCCAAGCAAAGTTACTAGCTGTTCTAAAGAAGCTGAGTTTAAGTTAAATGTCTTAGACTGCATCTGACTTGAAGAAGCTTTTATTTTGGTTGGCTCTGCTAAGGATTGCACGGCAAACAGGCCAGACATCAAAATAAAGAGCAAAAATACATGAGTATATTTTTTCATTGGGTAATTCCTTGTAGTTGATTCCATGGTAATGCTGATACTTCAAAATAAATGTAGTTGAGGGATTTTGGTTGGTAAAGAAATGTAAAAAATTATCTTCAAAAATTCTTAGATGCTTCGCATGGCGATGATTGAAGTATATTATCGAGCAGCCGACTCCGTATGACAAAGTGGTGAGTAGGCTGCGGTAAGGCACAAACAAGTGTTGGCGGCTTCTTCAAGTATTTTAGGTGCTAAATCAAGAGATTTGAGCGCTAAGTCGATATAGTTTTTTGTTTCTACAGAGTCGATACTTTGTGAAAAATACGCCTTTTTGGCAATTACAAGGCTAAGTCCTAGTAAGTAACTGGTTGGTTGTATAGTCTGCTTTTCAGTTGACAGGTTAGCGAGATCGTATTCGTCTAGGTCAGTCAATATAGATTGGTTTTGTTGCCAAGTTTGTGCAAGCAACAGGCTAATTTTCTTAAGATCTTGTTTGTGTGGCACCGCAATAAGGTTAGATAATTTCAACGCTTGGGCGGTGCCTAATGGCCAACTATTGAGTGTTTTTATTGTTACCGAAGTAAATAGGCCCGAGAGCAAAAAGTGCATCGATTTGCTAGCTAGAATGGGCGATTGTCGATTGCTTTTAGAAGCTAAGAATTGTGCGATTGAAGCACTTAACTGGGTAAAAATTAATAATCTTTGTTGAAGTGGGAAATACTCTTGGTTCAACTTTAGTAACAAGGCATTTTCTAACAACACGTTACTCGCTCGTTCGTATCCAAGCATCGCCAAACATTGCTGTATCGATGTTATGGGTTGTTTATGTCTATTGTTCTTACTGGCAGACTGTTGTAACTGCTTAATGAAAGTCGGCTCCTGAGCCATGGCTTTTGCAATGATTGACACATCAGTGTCAGTGTTATTCAGTTGGTCTTGCACAACCAACAAAGAAGAAGGGGCTGCTTGAATAGGCGAGCGTGAGGCAAAAGGTGAGACGGACTGTTGAGGTTGCTGATCTTGCAAGAAACGCTGTAGTGATCGATCCCACCATTGGTCTAACATGGAAATTTTCTGCACTGTTTGGTTACTGTAGCATTGAGCTAAGCTTTCAATTTTAGTGAGCTTTAGGTTAGTCACTATCGGCTCTTCTGATTTTTTACCTATTCGTTTGACCGTCACGCCCAACTGACTAATGGACAAAACTAAGTAAAGTTCGGCATTATTAACTCTAACAAAGGTTCCCGGTGGCGTTAAACTTGGGTATGGCAAAAGTGGGGTGAGGCACCTAGACCAATGTTCCGGACTTAGCAGGCAAAGCTGTTTAAAAGCAAATGCATACTTGGGTGTCTTGTATTTTTTGTTGGGTGTGCACAGCAAAGTCAGTTTAAGCCCAATATATGCAATACTTTGTAGCAATGTGAACTGTGCTAATTTGGTTCTACTAGCTTGGTGAATATAAGGCCCAATAAAATGAACCGACGACCAAATATGGTGTTTACTCTTTTTAATATTGCGTAACAGCGTGTTATGGCTGGTTGACAGTGGTGCCGGAGCACGAGTCTTGCCTTGCTTGACGTAATGGTTAGCGATGTTATCTTGATCGACGGCAATTAATCCGACACAGGCACACATTAATTGCAGGCTAATGGCGTCATTTAGGTTATTGCGAACACTTATTAGCAGGGCATTAACCGCAGCGTTGAACGTGAGGTTTTCGATATAAGAATATTCGGCTTTGTATAGTTGAGGTTGAGCAAAAACCAGATCAGGCTCTGCCTTGGCGAGTTTGAATAAGCCAAGACAGAATGAACGAGTGGCCAGGAGCTGTCGCTGCGAAATAGCCTGTTCACGATAAATAACGAGCAATTTTGACGTCATCACATAGTGAAGTTCAATTGTCTTAGCGCTTTTTATTAAGCCCAATGTTGGTTAAGTCAGTGTTGATTTACTTGCTGATTTGATAACAGGGCACATAGTTGCTGCCGGGCAATTTCATGCGCTGCTGTTCAACAAATGACTCAAGTAAATTGTCCATCATTGCCATTAGCTTGGGTTCTCCGTTTAGCTGAAAAGGCCCGTTTCGTTCAATTTGCTTAACACTGTCGGCTTTTACATTTCCAGCCACAATTCCCGAAAATGCTTGTCGTAAGGCCGCTGCTAATTCGGTTTTGGGTTGATCAAAATGCAAATTGAGCTGCGCCATGTTTTCATGGGTTGGATCAAATGGCGTTTGAAATTGAGGGGCGATCTTCAACGACCAATTGAAATCGTATGAATCACCGGTTTGTTTTCGGTAGTCGCGAATCTGTTGTTGCTTACTCTTTATAATTTTTGCGACTTTACTGGGCTCACCGACTACGATTTCGTAGAGTTTTTGTGCTTCTGAACCAAGTGTCGCGCCGATAAATTGGTCGATTGATTCAAAATAGGCTTTGCTTTGCTCTGGTCCAGTTAAGATGATGGGCAGTATTTGCTGGCTATTTTTCTCGTCTAGCATTATGCCAATTAAATACAATAGTTCTTCGGCTGTTCCGGCTCCGCCCGGGAAAATGACAATGGCATGAGAGAGTCGAATGAATGCTTCAAGGCGTTTTTCAATATCCGGCATGATGACCAATTCATTAACTATGGCATTGGGTGGTTCTGCGGCAATAATGCCGGGTTCTGTCAGCCCTAAGTAACGGCCTGTTTTGTATCGTTGCTTAGCGTGACCGATTGTGGCACCTTTCATAGGACCTTTCATGGCACCTGGGCCGCATCCTGTACAAATATTTAAACGACGTAGACCTAATTGGTAGCCCACTTCTTTGGTGTATTTGTATTCGGTACTGCCAATGGAGTGCCCGCCCCAACAAACCACCATATTAAGTTCTGCTGAGCAGGTAATGGCTTGAGCATGGCGCAACATATCGAATACGCTATGGGTGATGAAATTGGAGTCAGATGGAAAATTCAGTGACTGGGCTGAGTATTTTGCCCCGGTATATAGCAAATCTCGCAGCGCCGAGAATAGGTGTTCGTGCACACCTTGTATTAATTCCCCATCTACAAATGCAATGTCTGGAGAGTTGAGTAATTCTATTTTGACCCCGCGCTCTCGTATGATTAAGTTGATATTAAAATCACGGTGAGGAGCGAAAATGCTTTCGCTATTGTCAATTTCTGCACCGCTATATAAAACGGCTAAACAACAATTTCGAAACAGCTTGTGAAGCTCTCCATTGGCAGATTGGTTGAGTAAATCTACTTCCAGTTGCGACAACAGGCTCATGGTTCCTACTGGGTTAAGCTGAATTTTTTGCATCGTTAATAATGACCTTTTGTTATTCTTACAGACAGACAAATAGCGACGAACCGCACGTTTGCGTATTGAGTCGGCTATTGTCTAGCGAGTCTTACTTCAGAATAAATCTGTTCAAAATTACTTCTGAAAGGGTTGATATCTAAACCTCCACGGCGAGTATATCTTGCGTAAACCGTCAATTTACTTGGTTTGCAATACTGCATGAGGTCGCAGAATATGCGTTCAACGCATTGCTCATGAAATTCATTGTGCTGCCTAAAGGATATTAGGTAACGCAATAGACTTTCATGGTTTATTTGTTGGCCCTCGTATCGAATGAATACACTCCCCCAGTCTGGCTGATTGGTGATAAGGCAATTGGATTTCAATAAGTCACTGCAAAGTGATTCTTTAACAACCACGTTTTCTGTGCTCAATAGCGCCGGCGTTAGTGCATAGTTATTGACATCAATATCTAGGGAATCGATTGAGTGCGCATCAAATTGGGCTACTTGTTGTTGAGCAAAATCTGTTGGTGGCACTAATTTAACCTGCACCGTTTCACCGGCACAGGCGGATAAATCTTGAGTGAGTAATGTGGCTACTTCTGTAAAATCAGAGAACTGGCTTTGATTAAAGCTATTCAAATAGAGTTTAAAGGATTTTGACTCAATTAAATTGGCTGACGAAGCGGGTATTTCACATTGTAATATTGCTACTTGCGGTTTGCCTTTGAGGTTCAACCATGACAACTCATAGCCGTTCCATCGATCGCAACCATGAAAAGGCAGATTGTTATCTTGTACGTTAATTTCTTGTCTATTCATACTTCTTGGTACAGCTTGCAACAAAGACGGGGTGTATGTCTCTCTGTATTCAGTTGCTTTACCCAAACTTAATTCTTTAAGGGAAGTAATCGCCTCAGTTTTTTTGTCCACGTTAAATTAATTCCAATCTTTTTTATAATACGACAGTTTACCCTATGATATCTTTACTCAATAGGCTAGGTATTTCATTTATAAACATAAAGATACACTAGCACTCAATTTAATTTAATAAGAAATAACAATGAAAAATGATGTAGTTGAAGCGTTAGACAAGTTCATTCAGAATTTTATTCTGTTGGCGCAGCAGGATAGCAATAGCTTAGCCGTTGAGTACGATCCCACTTGGCCATCTGAGTGCTATCAGGAAAGTGGCAGTGCTGGAGATTGGGTTAAATGGTGTCCAAAATTACGTAATGATCAGGCTGACTTTAGTGGCTTTGAAAAAGCCATGGAACTGACTATTCATCCCGATTTAAAAGCGTTTTACGCTCAGGTATTGGAGTGACAATCTAAACGCAAAGGCGAAAAACGGCGCTTTGCAATTACTCCAAGCATGGAATCTGCAAGATTTTGAACGCCTGCAGCAAAATCTTATTGGTCATATTTTGATGAAACGCAGGCTAAGACAGCCTGAAACCTTATTTTTTGGTGTGACAGATCAAGAAGATTTTATTTTGACCTTAGATAATTCCACTGGACAGGTTTTATTGGAACAAGTCGGGTTGCAATCAAATGACATACTCGCACCAAACTTGGCTCAATTTATTGATCTGCTTGAGCCAGAAATGATTAGCCATTAAGCCAATCAGTATTGATACGTAGCCACTCAGGGAGCGTTTAAATGCGCGTAATCAATGGGAACTGGTATTGATGTGCTTTTGTAACCGATTCACTTGCTCTAAAACGTTGGCTAATTGTTGTTCGAGTAATTCAACGCGCTGCTCCAATGACGATGGCTGCTTTTCAACCTTGGCATCAACCAGGCTTTTTCTTGCTTGATTAGGGTTTGTCTTCCAGTGTTGTAGGCCTTTGATTATTTCTGGCAAGGCAATAGGCCTGTGCGCTTCATTCTTGATTAAAGCTACAGAGGGAGTTCTTCCACTATGTTTAATGTCATGACAAAGGTTCAAAATGTAGTCGATATTGCTCATCGTTAAACGCTCGAAATTATTGCTAAGTAGGTGATGCCGCCAATTCTAACAATAACTTGATGGCAGCAAGTGATAAAATTTGAATGTTTAATTGTTTTTGTAACATAAAATATACATTTTTGATGGCTGACATTGAATTCGAGATTAACAACTGAATTATCATAGGGTAGAGTGGTTATAAAATTAAGTTGAGCAACGTTTATGAATGATTTACATGATGACTGTTTAGTTGACCCTTCACAAATTAAAGCCATTTATTTGGCGGCTGAAGATTTGAAAATTGCGGCGTCTATTTTATATCTTGCTTACCATGACGACCCTTTGTTTATTGATATTTTTCAATACGAAAAAGAAGGTTATGAATCTCGCTTACGTTCTGCTATTCGTGAAGAATTAAATGCGTTCTGGTTATCAAAACAGCCAATGATAGGACTATTTGATGGCAGTAGGTTACTTGCTGTAGCGTGTGTATTGAGCCCTGATACCTCTCTAGGCCCAAATAGGTTTTGGCATTGGCGGCTTAAAATGTTGTTAACTGCTGGCTATTTGGGAACCAAACAAATGGTCGAAAAGGAAACTAAAGTTCGCGAACACATTCCTGCTAAGCATTATCATATGTTGTCTTTGATAGGTGTACACCCTGATCAACAAGACCATGGATTGGGTCATGTGTTAATGGGCGCAATTGATAGCATTATGCTTGAAGATCCTGCTAGTGAAGGAGTTGCCATGTTTGTTACCTTGCCCAAATGTTTGTCTTTTTTCGAAAATAGTCACTACTCATTGGTTGAAGAATTGCAAGTGGGAAGAATTAATGGGCACTTAATGTTTAAGCATCGCAATTAGACTAAAGTCTAATGTAAGCTTATCGCCTATTCCTTGTAAGACATTTCGTACAAAGCTGTAAGTCATCACCTTAATTTCATCTGCTTTTATACCTACACTATTTTTAAGTCTATGTATTAAAAAGAAAATTAAAATCACACTCTTGTTGTTGTCGATTTATTTCTATTTTTTGCAAAATTTGCTTGTCGCTTTATCTTTCAATTCAACTATCTTTATATCCGTCACAAGGAAACACGACGAGTCAGGAAGACACAAGGATGACACAGGACGGCTTCAGGATTGAAGTACAAGTTTGTAAGGATACAAACTGTCAGGACTGGAATTCATATGGAATTGCCTCGTTAGGAATACGGGTAGACTAAGGATATAAGGAGCTCAGGGAGAGCATTTGTCAGGATGACAAATCCAAAGGATAGGAAGCACAGTGATGTGCAGCTTGTTAAGGATAGGCAAGTTAGGGATATAGGACACACTAGGATGGTGTCTTTGTCTGGATGACAAAGCCAAAGGATAGGAAGCACAGTGATGTGCAGCTTGTTAAGGATAAGCAAGTTAGGGATATAGGACACACCAAGATGGTGTCTTTGTCTGGATGACAAAGCCAAGGGATAGGAAGCACAGTGATGTGCAGCTTGTTAAGGATAAGCAAGTTAGGGATATAGGACACACCGGGATGGTGCCTTGTTTGGAAACAAGATGAATGGACAAAGGACACACTCAGGATGAGTGGCTCATCGGGATGAATGAGACTGGAGGGAAGAGCATAGTTTGGATTTGCTTAAGATGGATTTGCGACGGAATGCAGAGAAGGACCCTCAGAATTCTTCTAAAGGCGTGTCTTGTTTTGTCAAGTCACGCCTTTTTCATTTTTAGCTGATATATTTCGATTACTTTTGCGATGTGCTAGGTGGTGCTCGTGCCAGTGGTCTATTTTTTGTGATTTACTGCACTCGGTAAGCGGGGATATCGGTATCAAGCACGGTCAGCCCAGCCATAGTTACTTTACCTTGATAACACTCTTCGCCATTGCCAGAAAACTCAAAAACGAAACTACTCTGAAAGTCTAATTTTCCTCGATAACTACCTATTCGCGTGCTATTTCGGGCAACACTAATCAACTGCAACTGGCGTTGTTCGCAATAATTATCAAGGTACTCTTTAACCGATTCAGAAATTGCTCTTAATCGCCAAAAGCTTGCGACTACGACTAAAATAACGATGAATAGAATTAGGTCATACAAATTCATGCTGATTCTTGTCCAAATAATAGGCCAATAGCTTGAGTTAGTTGCGGGCTTTTGTCAGGCCATCTGAGAATACTCAACATGCTTACTCTAATTTCAGGTATCTGCACTAGGTCGGAGTACAAACTAACAAACGTGTCTGAGCCGGAGTCTGCTAGCCGTTGAATGAACATTTTTAGAATGCTCTGATCATTTAAGTACGACCAATGCCTCGCGGCAATTAAAATTAAGATGTCTAACTTTTCAGACTGAGAAGAGGTTAAAACCTGATGTAAAAAAGAGGTGATAGCTGGTTTATCCACTCCTTGACACAATCCTCGTAAGGTCGCGGCTAAACGTTGGAGATCATTCGTTTTCTCTTGTTGCCAGTCAATTAGTTGCATGCATAACTTGGAGTTTACTTCATGGTTTTCTAATGAAGAGCACAATGCATTCTGTATTTCTGGCGCTAAATCATTAAATGTATTGATCAATAACTCAGTCGAATCAGAGGTGGATATCGTAGCGCAAAAATCGGCAACGCCTTGTATCGCAAGGTTTTTCCAATCGTGTTCTTTAGGTTGTTCAAGATAATTCTTAAACTGTTCAAAATGTGCTGAAGGCGGCAGTTCTAGTGACGTTCGACAAATACTATTAAAGTCTGCCAGCTGATTTTGATTAGGTACAAAGGTAAATGGGTTTTCTGGCAATTGGTTGTTAGGGTTGTTTTCATTTTCTAAATACTGGCCTAGTGCTTCAACCACTATTTGCAAGAATTGCTGTCTTCCGGCAGGTATGACTAAACCTTTTTCATCCAATGGCAATTTAACAAACCAGATATATTGCTCTTTGCTGGCTTGTTTATTGAAAAATAAAATTCCGAACCAAGCATGTTGTTGTCTTGGCAGCGGCGCTGGCACTAAACCGTTTTCAATGTCCAAAAAAGTTTGCGAGCTAACAGGCCTAATGCCTCTCGCCATATCATAAATGCGATAGTCGGTGCCTGCATGTAATAAAAATTCACTGATTGTATCTATATTACTCATGGTATTCTTAATGATGAATGAATTTAATGGAAGAGGCTTAATAACCTCAATAATTATGGTGAGCGATAATGCCACGTAGTCATAAAGAAGTCGAAACACTACTTATAAAATTAGAGTCCTGCTTAAAAAATTCGCAGATTTGGTCAGATATTGTACCTCCAGAAGAGGCACTCGCCAGCAAAGTGCCCTTTGCCTATGACACAATGGCGTTAGAAAGCTGGTTGCAATTTATATTTATTCCCCAAATTCGCTATTTAATTCGTTCTAACCAAATGTTGCCCAATGACATGGCTTTATACCCTATGGCCGAAATGCAGTTCTCGAAGGTTCAAAATAGCTAGGATTTGCTGAGTGTCATTGCCAAAATTGATGGATGCTTTAATGACTGAGTTGCCTATTGTCTATCAAGATGAATATATGGTGGCCATTAATAAGCCATCTGGATTATTAGTTCATAGAAGTATGTTAGATAAACATGAAACTCAGTTTGCAATGCAAATGGTCCGAGATCAAATTGGCCAACATGTGTTCCCTGTTCATAGATTAGACCGACCCACATCGGGAGTATTGGTTTTTGCTTTATCTGCAGACATAGCTAGAAAGCTTAATGAGCAGTTTGCTAGCCAATCGATTAGCAAAACCTATTTAGCTGTTGTACGAGGGCATGTTCCTGAAAGTGGCAGAATTGATTATGCACTGAAGGAAAAGTTAGACAAGATTGCCGATAAAATGGCTAAACAAGATAAACCGGCTCAACAAGCCGTAACTGAATTTAGCGCGATGGCTACCTTCGAATTACCTTTTGCTGTTGGGCGTTACGCCACTGCCCGTTATTCGCTAGTAAAGTTAATGCCTAAAACAGGCAGAAAGCATCAATTACGTCGACATATGGCTCATATTAATCATCCGATTGTTGGTGATACGACCCACGGTGATGGCAAACATAACGCTTTTATTCGCCAGCAGTATGCATTAAATCAATTAGCTTTAACCTGTAAATCGATGTCTTTTGTACATCCAATTTCTGACTTACCTTTAACATTATCATGCGAATTAGATAATAATTTGGCCGAACTACTAGAAAAGTGGCAACTTAGCCACCATCAACAACAACAGATCAATCAATTGTAAATGCAGAATATTAAATATTTGGCCTAAATCGGATTCAATCACATATGAGTAAAGTTAGTATTTTTGTCGGTACGGTATACGGCAACGCCCAGCACGTGGCAGAGGATGTAAGTAGCATGCTGGATAACAAAGGCATTGCCTCAGAGATTTTCATGGATCCTAGCGTTGATGATTTCAAACAGGCCACAAGCGTGTTGATGATTAGTTCTACTACTGGGCAGGGGGATATTCCGCCAAACTTAGAGTTCTTTATGGAGGACCTAAAAGATGCCTCTGTTTCTATGCAAAGTAAACCATTTGCAGTGGCTGCGTTAGGGGACAGTAGCTATGGAGAGAGCTTTTGTGGAGCTGGCGTGCAAATTTTTGAGCTGCTAACAGCACTTCAAGGTAACTCGGTGGCAGATTTGTTAGAAGTGGATGCTTGTGAAACACTAGAGCCAGAAGTTGAAGTCGTGGCTTGGGTTGAAGATATAGTTGAAAAATTGCTGTAATACTCATTTGTATTGATAACGAGTCATTTGGCTGAAAATCAAAGCCTGCGTTTGGGTTTAGGGTATAAGGTAAAATTTAGACATAAAAAAAGCGCCTAAGGCGCTTTTTTCTAATAACTACAAAAATTAACCTAACGCTTTAATTTGTGCAGCTAAGCGACTCTTATGACGAGCAGCTTTATTTTTGTGGATCAAACCTTTAGTAGCCATACGGTCTAAAATAGGTGTTGCTGCAGTGAATGCAGCTTGAGCAGCTTCTTTATTGCCAGAGGCAATTGCAGAAAGTACTTTTTTCAAAGATGTACGTGTCATTGAACGACGGCTAGCGTTATGTTGGCGACGCTTTTCCGCTTGTAGTGCACGTTTCTTAGCAGACTTGATGTTAGCCAAGTTGGAACTCCCAAAAAATTCTAGTCAAAATTCAAGGGGGCGAATTATCCTGATCTATGGCTTTATGTCAATATATTTCGTGGAATTTATAAGCAAAACTTCAGATAGGGCTAAATTAGCTAGTAAGATTAATCACTTAACAATATTAAAGTCGATATGCCGTTCACCTAGTCACAAAACATAAATATTATTTAATGCTTTTTAAATCTATATTTCAAAGACTTATTTCAATTGGTATTCACCTATGCTTCGAGCATAATACTGTTTTTTAGTTTAATGGAAGTGAAGCGTGTCTGGTAAGTTATTTAAATCGGGGATGATTGTCAGTCTGATGACGTTTATTTCCCGAATACTGGGGTTGATTCGAGATGCGGTAATCGCCAACTTAATGGGGGCGGGGGCCAGCGCGGATGTGTTTCTTTTTGCCAATAAAATCCCTAATTTTTTAAGACGCCTTTTTGCAGAAGGGGCTTTTGCTCAAGCTTTTATTCCAGTGTTAACTGATGTGAAAAATGAAGGGGATCAAGATCATTTAAGGCAATTTATTGCCAAAGTATCTGGCTCTCTTGGTTTGGTTGTCACTATCGTGACGATTATCGGCGTGATAGGCTCGCCAATTATTGCTGCGTTGTTTGGTATGGGGTGGTTTGTTGATTATCTAAACGACGGACCCGAAAGCGATAAGTTTGTACTTGCCTCGCTGATGCTTAAAATTACCTTTCCCTACTTATTCTTTATTTCATTAGCGGGCTTAGCGGGGGCAATTCTCAATACATTAAATAAGTTCGCAATGGCCGCCTTTACGCCTGTGGTCTTGAACGTTGCCATTATTAGCTGCGCAATATTTATGGCCCCACATTTTGAGCAACCAGCGTTTGCTTTGGCGTGGGGAGTCTTTATTGGAGGTATATGTCAGCTACTTTTTTATTGCCCTTTTTGATGAAAGCGGGATTGTTAGTTAGACCGAAGTGGGGTTGGTCTGACCCCGATATCGTTAAGGTACGCACATTGATGATACCAGCCATGTTTGGCGTATCGGTGGGGCAACTCAATTTATTATTAGATACCATGATTGCCACGGCTTTGGGAACTGGCGCAATATCCTATTTGTATTACTCTGACCGATTGCTGGAGTTCCCTCTAGGTTTATTTGGTATAGCGATTGCCACTGTCATTTTACCTACACTTTCTCGTAATCATGTGGCCAAAGATGACGCAGCGTTTAGTCGTAATGTCGACTGGGCAGTTAAGATGGTATGCATTTTAGGTATACCAGCTGCGACCGGTTTATTCATGTTAGCAGAGCCTATGTTGTTAACTATTTTTCAACGGGGCGCTTTTACACCTGAACATGCTAAGTTTGCCTCACTTAGTTTACAGGCTTATTCATTTGGCTTATTGAGCTTTATGTTGGTGAAGGTATTGGCGCTAGGCTTTTTTCTCGGCAAGATACTAAAACACCAGTTAAGTTTGGTATTTGGTGCATGGCTGCCAATATGGTGTTCAATTTGATTTTAGTGTGGCCATTTGATTACGTTGGATTAGCCATGGCAACTTCGTTGTCGGCCACTATGAATGCGTTGTTGCTTTATGTCACCTTACGTAAACGTAATATTTATAAAGCGTCAATTCAGACTATTTGGATGCTTGGCAAAATTGTGCTTGCTAGTTTATGCATGGCGGGAGCAATTTATTACTTTAATCCGGTAGTGAGCGTATGGCTAGAATTTAGCTTTATATTCAAAGTGATTGAATTGGCGAAATTAATCGCACTAGGGGCTTCTGTTTTTGTAGTGGTATTGCTAGTTTTAGGGGTTAGAAAATCTTCGTTTCAGGCCGAACCTGCAATTGAATGAGTTAGCTCAATTTTGCTAGTCGATTATTACTACTTTCAATCATGCTGGAGTTCGCTATAATCCGCGCCTTTGATTGAATTTTACTAAAATCTGTAAAATGACTTTTTTTGAATTCAAATTATATTGACTGACCTTGAGAAATAGAGGGCTTTGTTGGAACTGATCCGCGGTATACATAACCTAAGAAATAAACATCGAGGGTGTGTATTAACAATTGGTAAGTTTGATGGTGTGCATCTTGGTCATCAAGCGGTACTTAGGCAGGTAGTTGAAAAAGCTATGAAGTTTAGCGCTTCCGGCTACCGTGATGGTGTTTGAACCCCAGCCAGAAGAGTTATTTACACCAGACCAAGCTCCCGCACGGCTCAGTTTATTGCGCGATAAATATAGCCAACTAGAAAAATTGGGGGTCGATCGTTTACTGTGTATTAAGTTTGATCGTGCTTTTTCTAATTTTAGTGCTGATCAGTTTATTGAGAACTTATTAGTCAATAAATTGGGCACTAAATTTTTGGTTGTCGGTGATGATTTTCGTTTTGGTCAAGGTCGGGTGGGAAACTTTTCCATGCTCCAACAAGCTGGGCAAAGGGGTGGTTTTTCGGTTGCCAGTACCCAAAGTTTTAGATTGGAAAGTTGCCGTATCAGCTCTACAGCAATACGAGATGCCTTGAGCAACAATCATTTTTCTTTGGCAGAACAGATGTTGGGACGACCATTTACCATTGCTGGTAAAGTGTTGCACGGCGATAAAAAAGGTCGAACGATTGGTTTTCCAACCGCAAACGTTTTATTAAAACGTTGCAAGGCTCCAGTAAATGGCGTGTTTGCAGTTGAGGTGCAGGTTGGGCAGCAACACTATTTTGGTGTAGCCAACATAGGTCATAGGCCAACCGTAAACGGCCAACGTTCACAATTAGAAGTACACATTTTTAATTTTAACGAAAATATATACGGGCAATTTATTACCGTTGCCATAAAGCAAAAAATTAGACAAGAAATGAAGTTTGATTCTTTTGAATTGCTTCATCAACAAATATTAAAAGATGCTGCAGAAGCTAAAATTATTCTAGCGGTAACTTAAGATTTTGACTGTAACCATTGACCAACTTGGACTTAACCAACAATGAGTGATTATAAACATACCTTAAATTTGCCTGAGACAGAGTTTCCTATGCGTGGAAATTTAGCCCAGCGTGAGCCTAAAATGTTACAACAGTGGAACGAGAAAAAGCTCTATCAGCAAATTCGTGACGCTAAAAAAGGTAATACTCCTTTTATTTTGCACGACGGCCCTCCTTATGCAAATGGTGATATTCACATTGGTCATGCAGTCAACAAAATACTAAAAGACATTATTGTAAAATCGAAAACCTTATCGGGGTTTGATGCGCCTTATGTCTTAAAGGTTGGGATTGCCACGGCTTGCCGATTGAATTGATGGTTGAGAAAAAAGTGGGTAAACCAGGTAAAAAGGTGACCGCCGCACAATTTAGGCAAAAATGTCGTGAATATGCTGAAAAACAAATCGCTGGTCAAAAAGCCGACTTTATTCGGTTAGGTGTGCTGGGCGAATGGGACAAACCATATAAAACTATGGACTTTGCCTCAGAAGCTAACATTATTCGTGAACTAGGGCATATCGTTCGTTCAGGTCCATATGGAAAAAGGTTTCAAGCCAGTGCATTGGTGTACAGATTGTGGCTCAGCACTAGCCGAAGCTGAAGTGGAATATCAAGATAAAAACTCTCCGTCAATTGATGTGGCTTTTAAAGCGGTAGATGCACAAGCATTAGCGGCTTGCTTTGCTAGCGGCGACGCTCAGGGCGATATCTCACTCGTTATCTGGACAACGACACCTTGGACAATGCCAGCTAACCGAGCGGTAAGTGTGCACCCTGAAATTGAATATAGTTTAGTACAGGTCAGCAAAGACGGAGCAGCTCAATGCTTAGTGGTTGCTGCTGATTTGGTTAAAGATTGTATGCATCGCTTTGGTTTTGAAGATTACACCGTGTTAGGCAATAGCCAAGGTGCGGCCTTAGAAAACCTAGCCTTACGCCATCCTTTCTACGACTTCGAAGTCCCTGTTATATTGGGTGACCACGTAACAACAGAGTCGGGGACTGGTTGTGTACATACTGCGCCAGGTCATGGCGTAGACGATTTTAATGTGGGCAAAAAGTATGGTTTAGAAGTCGCTAATCCTGTTGGCGCCAATGGGGTGTATCTAGAAGGGACTGAATTATTTGCTGGCGAACACGTATTTAAAGCCAATGATCATGTGGTTGAAGTACTAAAAGAGCATGGCGCGTTGTTACATCATCATGTATACAGTCATAGCTATCCACATTGCTGGCGTCATAAAACGCCTATCATTTTCCGCGCCACTCCTCAGTGGTTTATTAGCATGGATAAAAATGGCCTACGTGAAGATTCTATCCAAGAAATTCATAAAACCCAATGGATCCCTGAATGGGGCGAAAGCCGCATCGAAACTATGGTTTCAGGTAGACCAGACTGGTGTATTTCACGTCAAAGAACGTGGGGCGTACCTATTGCATTATTTGTGCATAAAGACACAGGTGACCTTCATCCGAGAACTGACGAGTTGCTAGAAGAAGTGGCCGTATTGGTTGAGCAAAAAGGTATTCAAGCCTGAGTGGGATATTGATACCGCCGCCATCTTAGGGGCTGATGCTGAAACGTTTGTGAAAGTGCCGGATACCTTAGACGTATGGTTTGACTCAGGCGTTACTCATTATTTCGTAGTAGACAAGCGAGACGATATTCCTGCTTCTGCTGATTTGTATTTAGAGGGCTCAGACCAACACAGAGGCTGGTTTATGTCATCTCTTATGACATCGGTTGCCACTAAAGGTCATGCGCCCTACAAACAAGTGTTAACGCACGGTTTTACCGTAGATGGTGAAGGCAAAAAAATGTCTAAGTCTTTGGGTAATACTATCGCACCTCAACAAGTTACCGGAAAACTAGGCGCAGATATCCTACGTTTGTGGGTGGCATCTACCGATTACCGTAGCGAAATAGCGGTTTCTGATGAGATTTTGAACCGTTCAGCAGATGCATATCGACGTATTCGAAATACTGCTAGATTCTTGTTAGCAAACCTAAAGGGTTTTGATCCAAAGAACGATCTGGTTGCCATTGACGATATGGTTGAGTTAGATAAATGGGCGGTAGGTCGTGCACACACTATTCAGCAAGAAATTATCGCCGCTTACGAAAAGTATGACATGCTAGTGGTTACCCAAAAGTTAATGCAGTTCTGTTCAATCGAATTGGGTAGCTTTTATTTGGATATCATAAAAGATCGTCAATATACCGCCAAAGGTGATAGCCATGCTCGTCGCTCTTGTCAGAGTGCGCTGTATCATATCATCGAAGCTTTGGTTCGCTGGATGGCGCCTATTACCAGTTTTACTGCCCAAGAATTGTGGCAAGAATTACCTTGGCAAAATGATGAGTTTGTCTTTACTGGACAATGGTATGACGGTTTAGACGAGGTTAAGTTATCACCAGAGTTTAACAATGAGTTTTGGCAGCAAATACTCGCGGTTAAAAATGAAGTGAATCGCTGTATCGAAGCCACCCGTAAAGAAGGCAAGATCAAGGGGTCATTGCAAGCTGAAGTGAAATTATATGTGACACCAGCACTGGCAAGCTTATTGGCCAAACTTGAAGATGAGCTACGTTTTGTGTTGATTACCTCTAAAGCTGAGGTAGTTGAAGTTGAGCAAGCCCCAGATACGGCTAGCACTACGGAAGTAGAGGGTTTATGGGTCGAAGTGACAGTATCAACTGCCGAGAAATGTAGTCGTTGCTGGCATCATAGAGAAGATGTTGGAGCCAATGATAGGCATCCAGAACTGTGCTTACGTTGTGTTGATAACGTTGACGGTGAAGGCGAACAACGCGCCTATGCTTAATTTATTGACTCAAACAGGCTGGCGATTTTTATGGTTAGCTTGTTTGGTGTTTGTGTTAGATCAATATAGCAAAATACAAATTGTTAATAATATTGAGCTTTACCAAGCGATTCAGGTGTTACCTTTTTCAATTTGACCCATGTCTACAACTATGGCGCTGCTTTTAGTTTTTTACATGACGCTGGTGGCTGGCAGCGCTGGTTTTTCACCACGATTGCGTTACTCGTTACGGCGTTGATACTGTGGTGGTCTAAGCAAACCACTAAACAGCAAGTGATATTGCCGGTAGCGTTTAATTTGATTATTGGTGGTGCATTAGGCAATGCTTATGATCGCCTGATACATGGCTATGTAATCGATTTTCTAGTGGTTTATTATAAAACGTGGTATTGGCCCGCGTTTAACGTTGCAGATGCAGCAATTACACTAGGCGCGGCATTATTAATTTTAGATATGTTTAAAAATAAAGAGCAAACAAATGACTGATCTTACTGGCAATATTATTGCTGAAAATAGCGAAGTGGTATTGCATTTTGACTTGAAATTAGAAGATGGGT
Source organism: Paraglaciecola aquimarina (assembly GCF_032464635.1). NCBI lineage: Bacteria > Pseudomonadati > Pseudomonadota > Gammaproteobacteria > Alteromonadales > Alteromonadaceae > Paraglaciecola > Paraglaciecola aquimarina. The sequence continues at coordinate 4,293,389 of NZ_JAWDIO010000002.1, read as the reverse complement.
CGGCAGCAGATAGCACGCGGGTAAATGATAAACCTGCAAAACTGGTAATAGGTGACGGAAATCTAACTGAGAGCTTTGAAGCCTGTTTATTAGGATTAAAGCAGGGAGATAAGAAATCTTTCACTCTGCAGCCGGAAGACGCTTTCGGTATGCCAAACCCTGATAATTTCCATCATTTAGAACGCAGCCGATTTAGTGCGGAAGCGCCAGCAGAAGTCGGTATGATATTGGCCTTTTCGCAACCAGATGGCAGCGAAATGCTAGGTATTGTGCGTGAGGTGGCTGGCGATTCTGTGACGGTAGATTTTAACCATCCATTGGCCGGTCAAGTCATCACTTTTGATGTGGAAATTCTGTCTGTTAATTAGCTATATATTGAGGAATACCTATGCAAATTCATCTTGCTAATCCACGAGGCTTTTGTGCCGGTGTTGACCGAGCCATAACAATCGTTGAGCGTGCGTTAGAAATCTTTCCTGCGCCTATTTTTGTGCGCCATGAAGTGGTGCATAATAAATTTGTAGTAGACGGCCTTAGAGAGCGCGGCGCGGTGTTTGTTGATGAACTTGCAGAGGTTCCTGATGACAGCATTGTGATTTTTTCAGCGCATGGGGTGTCTCAGCAAGTACGAGAAGAGGCCAATTCTCGCGGATTAAAGGTATTCGATGCGACTTGCCCATTAGTGACTAAAGTCCATATGGAAGTAATGCGAGCCAGTAAAAAAGGCATTGAGTGTATTTTGATTGGCCACAACGGCCACCCAGAAGTCGAAGGCACTATGGGGCAGTATGACAACCCAGAGGGTGGAATTTACCTAATTGAGTCAGTTGAAGATGTGGCTAAATTAGAAGTTAAAAATGATTCTCAACTCTATTATTGTAGCCAAACTACCTTGTCGGTGGATGACACTGCCGATGTTATCGATGCCTTACGAGAGAAGTTTTCAAGTATTGAAGGTCCGCGTAAAGATGATATTTGTTACGCCACTCAGAACCGCCAAGACTCAGTGCGCGAACTCTCTAGCGACTGTGATTTATTGTTGGTCGTTGGGGCACAAAATAGCTCTAATTCAAATCGATTGCGTGAATTAGCAGATAAGATTGGTGCCACCGCCTATTTGATCGCCGATGCCAATTGTATTCAGCCAGAATGGTTAACTGACGCTAAAAATATTGGCGTGACTGCGGGCGCTTCTGCACCTGAAGTCTTGGTACAAGGGGTGGTTAAACGCTTAAAAGAACTTGGCGCTACTGCTGCAATTGAACGAGCTGGGCGAGAAGAGAATATCGAATTTGCGGTGCCGAAAGAATTACGGGTGAAAGAAGTCTTTTAGGCCAAGCAAGCGTTACCTTTACGCTACCATGGATAATTAACCTGAATCCTGGATAAGCCGACGCTCTCGATAACGCTCTTTTTGTGTCTAGCGGTGTTGGATTGTTTAGCTTAAATGATACTTCTTATCCAAAACTCAGGTTAATTAGGTCTAGCATTATTTAAACTCGGGCTATTCTTGGTCGGTCTCCTACTTAGCGACTGCCTTGTTATCGAATGCTCGGGTGCATTTACCCTTCGAAACGCATTCAAAAGCGTTTTCTCTTTATGCCAAGCTAATATCCAGTGCATATAAATCTATCTTTACCGCATTCTCAACTGCGATTTGTCATTTAAAACACTTTTGCGGAGCTCTCTGCATAGATTGATTAATACTCAGTAACTTACAAGCCTTATCATTTACTTGGCCACCTTTTGCTTTGGCGATGAGGGTGTAAGTGGTAGCAGACTCGTCACTAATTGAAAAGGTAAAATAATCACTACGGGGGAGTTCAAGATCTTCGGTCGAGGCATAAGTTGGATGGACGCTTCTATATGATTCTTGTTGTAACTTAAGCCTAAGTAATTGGTTTATTCCATCCCCCCTGCGAGACTTGAGCACTTGCGTTTGATAAGAAGGCATGGCTAACGCAGCTAACAAACCCACTATGGCAATGACGAATAGCAATTCAATTAAGGTCATGCCTATTGGGCTATGCGTTACCTTAGAGTTTAGCGGATGCTTAACTTGAATGTTCATACACAGTTCCTTTGTGTCTTTTGGCTAAATTACACTATATTTTAGCTAAGGGATTTAATTATACCAATCATCATTGATAAGTAACCAATCAGCGAGCGTTTACTTGGGCTTAATCACAGTACGTGAATGGCGCGCACAATTGCCGACTAACAGGTGCTGTGTTGAGCTGCAGCACCACTAAGTAGGCAAATTTATAGCTCGTTTAAAGGGAATGCTCCAGCGGCATTGGCTTTGCAATTCAGGGTTGTAGCGAAGTATATGGCTTTAAGATATGCAAGGTATTCGCTGTTGTTGCAAAATGAAATAGGGACTTTTGTTATGTTTACTTGGCGTGGTTTAACCATTCTTGAGCTGTTATTTACCATTTCTATTACGCTCATACTGTTAGGTATAGGTGCTCCAGCTTTTCATTCGGTTCAGCGAAATATTCAACTAAAAAGCGTGGTTGAAAACCTGTATTACTCCCTACAAAAGTCACGCGCTGTGGCAATTTCTCGACAAGTTCCCGTTACCACTTCCTTTACAAAAGGCAAGGCGTGGTGCGTTGGTACCAGCGACTTGGGGATATGTGATTGCAATATTGTTGATAGCTGCACAGTCAATGGTGTAGAGCAAAGGTTATATGCTGGTGACTATTCATTTATTACTTTAACCGACATTAGATTTGGCAAGGACAACATCGCCGTATTTGATGGTGTGCGGGGACTGGCGGTTGGGCACGCCGGTTCGGTAATTTTCTCTGATGGTGTTCGTCAACTAAAACTCATTTTAAGTAATATGGGAAGAGTGAGGATTTGCGCAATAGATAAGGACATTGGAGGCTACAAAGCATGTTAGATCAACGAAATGCAGGCGGTGCAAGTTTAGTTGAATTATTGATTTCAATGGCTCTTGGCTTTGCCTCGTTGACCGCCATGTCTTCGTTAGTTGGGCATGGAATGGCACTGAATAATAGTTTGATGGAAAAGTCTCGTTTAGATGAAGAGTTACATGCTGTCATGGCCATTATAGAGCAAGATATTTCACGACTTGGCTTTGTGGCTGCTGCCGAAGAAATGGTCACTACGCCTGAGGTTTTTGTTCATCCTTTTAGTGATAGTTTGCGGCTTTCTGAATATGGGCTGGAAGATAAGAATAGCTGTATTACGTTTGCTTACGACCGCGATAAAGATGGTGCTCTCGAAAAGACCGGAGTGAATGAAAAGTTTGGTTTTCGTTTGCGAGATAAAGCCGTTGAATTACGAGTAGATGGACATCAATGTGCCGATGGTTATTGGCAGGATCTAACGGATACGAAAGTTGTGCAGATTACTCAACTTCTATTTAGGATTGAAAAGCTACAACACTTGCAAGTTGCGCAAGTAAGAATTGAAATGGTACTGCAAGCAAAGCTGGTTAAATTTCCAGAGCATTCAAGGCACATCAGTACACAATTTGTGGTCAACAATTATGATTAGTGGTTGGCACAGTCCGCCGGCTCCCTTTTCTGTCCATGGAGGTGTACAGCGGGGAGCCGTGGTGTTAATGACGGTGATTTTGTTGTTGCTAATCGTTACTCTTACCACCTTATACACAGGGCGAAATCAGTCTTTTGAGCATCAAATAATGCTCAATAATCAAAACTATAGAATGGCCCAAATCGCGGCTGACAATGGGTTACAAAAACAAATTGCGGCTTTGCTTGTTACTAAAGGCAATGGGTTACAAGCAGTAACTAGCTTGCAGTCTGAGAAAAACAGCTACGAGGCTAACGCAGCCAGTAAGCTAATGAATACCTCTTACGGCGAGCGGTTATTTATCACACTAGACTCTGTGGGCAAGTCTGCTGATGAATTGGCAACTGTAACGCTGACAGAACATATTCTTGTATACCCGGTTTTGCAGAATATTCCGGTCGCGCCTTTAATGGTAAAAGGAGGAATGGGATCGCTAGGAAGTTTGGAGATCGTAACCAATGTAAACGGACTAGGTGTAGGAGGGGCCTTGTCTATTTGGTCGGACAAAGCAGTGTTGTTACCTAAAGTTGGCAGTATGACATGTAAGCCTGTCGATTATCACAATGCTGAGTGCGATGTAAAATTCATTTCAAATGATCAGTATAAAGGGGCGGATATTTTGGATAACGCTGGCAGCTTTCCTGATAACTTATTTGGTTATTTATTTAACACGCCAGTTAGTGGGATAGAGCAATTTAAAGCGCAAGCCAATTTTCAGTATGAAGATTGTGAATTACTCAACAGTCACAGTGTAGGCCTTATTTGGGTCCAAGGAGATTGTGTTATTGATACCGCAGGCCAAGTGGGGACAAGCGCAGTACCTGTTGTTTTAGTGGTAGAAGACGGCAATGTAGTCTTTGCCGATAATGTCAGGTTTTACGGGCTGTTACTGTCATATCAGACAATGAACGCCACCCAAGAGCATTTTATTGATATGAATATTGGCTCGGCAATAAATGGAGCGCTGCTATCAAATCATAAGTTAGGGCAGCTAGATAGCATGCTGAGAATTGTATACGACCAAACAATTTTAACGCGACTTACTGGCCAAACGACATTGCAACGCTTAGCTAAAGTGCCTAAGGTAGTTGGCGAGATTTTTGAATGTACTCTAATAAGAGTGAAGGGTTTACCTTAGTTGAAGTTTTGGTCGCGTCAGCGGTTATTATGCTAGGGGTGACGGGTTATGTCTCTTTGCAATCTGAATATGTGATTGCTGATAGAAACTTGAACCTAAGGAATCTCGCCTCTCAGTTAGCGACCGATAAAATACAAGACTTACGCTTTTTTGAGTGCTTAATGACAACCCAAGGCATGTACAGCTTTAATGATATTAGCAGTAATACAGGCGGTAAAATCGCGCCGGGAAGAAAGAATGTCGTACTGTCTCTGAGTGAAGGTGACACTCACGAATTTGACGTTTATTGGCAGGTGATCGATTTGTATTATGTCGATAGTGACCTTGATAACATAGCCGATACTTGGGTCAGTTCTGGCAATGTGTTAATGCCAACTGATTTACCTTTATATGCAGATATGAAAACAGTGACAGTGAATCTTTCATGGAAAAATGCAGAAAACCAATCTCAAACTCTCAGTGTGTTAGGGCATATCGCTCCCGTTCAACAAAGTAATACATTTCAGGTTTTACATCGAGCTACAAGTATCAACTCAGTGCCGTGAGTTTAGCTGTGTGGCTAATCATTTGGGGGATAAAACTACGGTAACCCTAACCTAAGTTCTGGATAAGAACTATCGTTTAAGCTAAGTAATATCAATATAATTCAATGGTTTAATATATTTTTGGCTAAATAACCTCAGCTAAATGTTACTCAGTAACGAAATTTTTCGTGTACGGCAAGGCGGATTGTTGTACCTAATAACGTGTGTTGCTAGACAATCCAACGCCGCTAGACACAAAAAGAGCGTTATCGAGAGCTTCGGATTATCTAGGGTTCAGGTTAGCTATACCCATTCCAGTAAATTCTTGCTAAGTGCACGTTTATTTATTGGAGTTAGTATTATAAAACGTTAAAAAATACAGTGTTTGGTAAAATCGGTTGCTTCAGAAGCCGTCCAATCACCCTTTGGCTTTTCTTTCATATCGGCACACCACTCAGGGCTACCTACTTCTGGTGCACAACCCATAACAACGAAACTTACCAATAGTAATGCGATCACTTTCTTCATTATATTTCCCTTTTGTTGAATTTTGTGGGGTTATATCCTTACATTCCGATATCAAGCTGTAAAGTGAAAATTTGTAACCGACAGCGGTATTAAGTGAATAATTTATCGAGTTAAACTTAAACAATATTAATAGATCTCAGGATGTTAGCGAATGAAGACAGTGCAAGAGTGGCACAATGTTGAATCAACAGGCTCTTTGTGTGCTTTAGTTAATTGTTGGTGGAATGCTGCGCCGAAAAGAATCGAGTCACCAATGCAAGCATTATTACATGCCTTTTACAGCATTTCTAGCTTACCTGACAATGAGCGAGAAGCTTGGCAGGCATTTTTTGAATACTTTGTTTTTCAGCCAGATGAGCCCGCTTTATCTCACTTAACAGACGAAGAAAAAGGATTATTTCAAACATCTCTACAGCATTGTCAACAGCTTAGATAGATCATGCTATCGACAATGGGGCTTATCCAGGATTCAGTTTTATTACTAAGGGCGCTACGAGCTTCAGTCTACTTGGTACTTACTATTGGTTCGAATATAAATAGTGGCTGCAGTATCCCCTTGGTTTGCAAAGCTGTGAGTAAACTTACCCGTTGATTCTAGGTAGCTGCCCGGACTGAGATTTTGTGATTTTTGTTGCTCTTTTGAATGGTATTCAAGGGTGCCGGCAATCACGACTGCACGAAATTCCTTGGCATCAGTGGTAATTTTGCCAGCAAAGCCAGCGGGGAGTTTAAGCATTGAACCATTCATTTTAGCTGTACTTCCCCACACATAAGTCGTCTGTACGCCATCAACATTAATATCGTTTAAGTCGCTGTCGTTTAACCAAACAATATTGTCTCGATGCAGGTTTAAAGGGCGTTCGCCATTATCAAATTTTTCTGTTGAAGGTTTCACTAGGTATGGGCCAGAGTCAATCTCAAGGTAGATTAAGTTAGTGGCAGTATTAGCCGCCGTAGTGTGATCTTCGCCTGCCGGTTGGGTCCAAAATGAGCCTGTCGGCATCCACATTTTTTCCGCATTGGGGTCGTCATTATGCATTTGCCCTTCAATCACAATACCGCGATAAGTGATGTTGTGAATATGTGGGGGAGACTCAAAGCCTTGTTTGAAACGTACTAACATACCCGTGGCGGTATCTGTAGTGCGATCGCCCCAAAGATCTGCTGCTCCTGGGCTTTTGTCACCGCGCAGTGGGTTTAGATAGCCCCATTTAATATCACTAGCAGCCACAACTTTGGACGCTGTATCTGCAGCAAAAGTCGGTGAGGATAGTAGAGCAGTTGCTAGGGCTAAAGTGAGGGCCTTTAAAAATCGTTTCATTTGGAAATCTCCGTTAGTTGCATATGTAGCTATCCTATGGCGTATAATTCATTCGATAAATGGGCAAATCTTTAATACACTTTCGCGAAAACGTGGATAATAGATTTACACTCCCCACTACTGAGCTGGTTCGAACCTAAGAGGCCTAAATGAAAATCGCGGATTTACAAGTACTACTCAAGGTTGCTGAGCTTTTGTCCATTACCGCAGCTGCTAATAAATTAGATATGAGTTCATCAGCAGCTAGTGTATCCCTTAAGCGAATCGAACAAGAATTGGGCGCTCAGTTATTTGTGCGTACAACCAGACAATTGCGCCTTACGCCAGAAGGTGAGCGCTATTTGCCACTTTGTCAGCAGGCATTAGATTTGCTACAACAAGGCTAAGGTGTTAATTAACGAAGAACAGCGGTCTATCAGTGGTGAAGTGCGTATTGCCGTTTCTTCAGAAATGGGCCGTAATCTGATGCGGGTATTGCTGAATAATATTATGGATAAGTACAGCGCGGTTTCATTGCGCTTGCATGCCAGTGATAGTCGTGCCGATTTTTATCGGGATGGGGTAGATGTGGCATTAAGAGCCATCACCAAAGATGCTGCCAAAGAGCTTAATTTATACGGTTTTAAAATTTGCAATATTCCCCATGTGCTATGTGCTGCGCCCAATTACATCGCTGAGCACGGTCAGCCACGAACCCCAGACGACCTGCCTCAACACAATGCATTACTGTATAAGCTTTATGAAGTGGTGCACGATGGATGGGAGCTGTATCACCAAGAGCAAAAATACAAAATTAAAATGAACAGTAACCGAGCAGTCAATGATGGTGACATAGTTAGGCGTTGGTGTATTGATGGCGTGGGTATCGCTAAAAAATCTGCCATAGACGTGGGCCAAGATTTACTTTCGGGAAAACTGCAAAGGTTGATGCCAGATTATAAAATTCCGTTAACCGAAATGTGGTTAGTGCTGCCCAGCCGCCAGCTAATTTCCCCAGCCATTCGGCTGATACGTGACGAGCTTAAACAGCATATCAATGAACTAAGGAAACAATTAATTACCAATAACTTGTTGGCAATAGAAGAATGGCCAGACGCTGAGCATTAATACTAATCCCTATTGGTATAAAGAATAGTTTGCCATCAAGTAAACAAAAAGACGGCACATGGGCCGTCTTTTGTTGGTAGGTTGGCCTAATTGGTTATTTCAGCGCATTTTTATATTTACGAGGGTACAACTCCTGATTTATTTCTCGAGCGGCTTCAACCATTTCTTTATAGGGTACATCGGCATTGGAGACAAAGCCCACATTGTAGTTTTCACCATCGTAAGCACGGCCAGTGACTGGCGAGTCGGTGTATTGAAACCAGTGAGCGCCCACCATGTAAGGATTATCTATTACCTTGCGCATATAAGCTTGGTAACCTCTGGCGCGATCTTGTTGATCGGAAGAGTGAATTAATCCTGGATGATATAGCCCTGTGTCCATAGCCCCGAAGTGGTACTCACCAATTATGCTGGGCATATCAATTTCAGGCAGAATATTCCAAGTGGATCCATGCATACCTTCTCGATAATAGTTGTAACTCATCACATCTACGTATTTCTTGGCAGCACGCACGCCTTCTGGGTTAATGCTCCAAGCAGCCATTCGTACACCCATGTATAAATGATTTGGCATCACTTCTCTAAGGGCACTATTTACCACTTTAAAATACTGACTGGTATAGGTTTCGAGGATCATCGACATATCTTCGATCATGGCATCGTTGATGTTTTCTACATCAAATTTTTTGGCAAATGACTGCCATGAAGGAATGTTTGTTTGCCAAGCTTTATTCAGCTCGGTTATATCTTGGTATTTATCCTGTAACAACTGGGTAAATACCGCTTTTGCTGGGCTTTGAGACGCATCCATTTTAAAATTTTGAATGGGAATGCGGTAGTGACTTTTTATATTCGCTGGATTACCCCAGCTTTTTTCATTATCAATAAATACGCCAATGCACCAAGGGTTGTTTTTCACTTCTTCGGCTATCACCTGCGTGGTCACTTTGGCTCGACGCGCAAATTCTGGATCGTAAGGATCTGGCATCGGCGACCAGCCATGACCGTCGGCTGTGACGGTTTTAAAGTCACCTATAATCCAGCCATTGGCGAAATAAGGAAATTGATCTTTTTGATAAAAATCTGGATCAACCCAATTTCCGAAGGAGGTCATGCCCCAACTGCGCATACGCTTTATGGTGACGTCTTGCCAATCATCAATAAAAGACTCGGGGTAGCGTTCACCATAGCGTCTTTCTAAGTTGGCTTGATAAAAGCTAAAAGTTTCGCCGTGGGGCAATGGTCCTTTGTGGGTAGTCCTGCGATATGAGTAGTGATTGGCTAGTGCATCATCATACTCTGGCAACCAGTTAAACATATTGTGTCTTAGCTCGGATGACACATAACGGGTTTTTTGGGCCTCGCTAGAGACAGGGCGTATTCCTAAAGAATCCTCTGGAGTTACGTCTTCAGGATCAATGTAGCGCACTGAGTCGTCTTTAAAATCAACGCCCGTCAAAGTGGTAGTATTTGCGATACGAATATTCGCTATACCAGATGAGAAAAAGAGATAACCTTCAGGATCCACTAATGACCATACACCATTTACTTTTTCTGTTCTAAAAAAGCCTGTCGCTTTAAGCTTAGGGCCGTTTTTCCACCCACCAAATTTGGAACGATCCGTTAACACTGGGTTGGCCGCCAAATCGGCTAGTTCATCTTTGGCCAGCTGTTTTAGGTGACTATCAGATTTTACTTTATCTGCATAATTTGACTTGGCGGGTTGGCCAAAAGCGTCCACTAAGCCAACTAAATAATTAGGGTCAATTGCTGGATTTGTCCTTGCTCTGACATTGTCTAAGGTAATTTCTTTGTCTTGAATATTAGATGAAATATAAAAACTGATTTGGCTAATTGCTTTGGTATCTAATAATCTGTTGCCATTCATGTAGGGCATTCTATGCTCAGCTGATTGCCAAGCTGGTGGATCGGCTCGTAAGCCACTATCTACAGAAATTTGTTGGCCACTTAAATCAGCATAATAGGTTGCACTGCTGTTCGCTGGGATGGAAATACTTCTGGTTTGATTTTGTTGTTTGCTATTTACCCGCAAGTATAAATGCACCGATACGTCGCTACTGTTGGTCACATCAAACGCTAAGTTCATATCACCTAGTTCTGAAAAATTCCACGGCTGCTCTGGTTGCAAAAATAAAGTCGAGTATTCATGACTAGAGTCGAACGCTAAGTGAATAGCTTGCTTGCCACTCGTCACGCCAGTGTCTTTGGTTAGGGTGGCATTAATAAATTCTTGGCGGACTAAACTAGGTAATTTAGCCTCTTCAAAATCAGCTAACACTATTTGCTTGGAGCCTTGCTGCGGGGGCGTCTCTGATGGGCTGTTGGCGACAGGAGTTGAGGTATTGCACGCGCCCAATCCTGTGGTAGATAGTATTAGTAAGAAAGCGTGAGATCGTTTTAGCATGTAGAAGCACCATTAATAATTGTTAACAATAATTAATGCTAGTTTATTTGTATATGAAAATCACCATTTAAATGGAAATAAGTGAAAGTGAATGATGCAGCAAAACTCCTATTTTGTTAGCGCTGTGATTAGCCAACGCTTACGGATTACACGAGCAGTATCCCAGCTTCCTCCAGTATACTCTTGTATTCTGATAAGTTTTGTTGCTGGGTGGAGGTGAGTTTTTCCGACTCGAGTAAAAGTATGCACTCCTTAATTTGCTTGTCTTCGTCTTCATTAAGCATTATATCTTCTGTGAGTTTGACTAGCACCTTAAGTAAGCTAAGGGCAATATTGGTATTATTCGGAGCGAGTTGTGCGGCCTGAGATAACAAATTATAGGAAGGCTTGTAACGTCGATTCTTATAATGAATTGAGGCCATTTCACCTAATTCTTTAGGTGTATAACGAACATCTTGCCGTGCTTTGGTTTCTTGCTCTAAATACTCAGCCAACACTTTTCCTGTAAATGAATCGTGCTTGAAGTTACTTTTCAATTGATTGAGTAGGTCCATTGAACTTTCCCATAACCCTACTTCATGAAAGGCTTTTATCTTATCTAGGGTGTCTTCAAACGACGCTTCTATTTTTACTTTTACCCTGTTTCGCATAATCGATTCAGCGTCTTTCTTGTTATTTCGCAAATTTAAGATGCGGGCCTGTATAACACCCAATTGCTCTTTGAGCTCGGCGGCAGTGCTATATTCGTGATGAAGTCTTGCAAGGGTCTTTTCTGTGGACAGCAATACTTTTGCTGATTCACTTTCTGATAATGTGGTCGCCAAGTCGATTGAAGCGCGTACGATATTCATGGTCAGCGCAGGTGAGTCGTGAATCGAGTTTTTAGCATATTTCGCCATATTCTTGGTCGCCAGAAACTGGCCTTTTCTGTCATGATTGAGGCGTGCTAAATTCCAAGATTTCTTATTTCTTTCAATGCTTCTAGGAGCAAGTAATGTTGCTTGTTGAATAATATCGTAGCCTTGTTGAAACTCTTCTTTATCAATGTGGTAATCTGCCAATAAATCATAGGTTGCGAATCTTGTATCGTCCCTTGCCAATAAAACCTTTGTCAATCTGAGGGCTTCTTGCACTCTATCTAGTTTAAGTAACGTTGCTGCTAGCCCTACTTGTACCCATGCATAGTCGTAGACTTCGGCTAATTTATAATAAAAATTATAAGCATCTTGATATTCAGCTAGCTTATATAAACTACGGCCAATTAATCTATTGATATGTGGATGGTAATGGCTAAGTGTAGAATCAAGGAGTTGTCGCTCTGCATAGTAAATAGTGGTTGGATATTCATTGTGATCAAAACAATATTTCAGAGCATAGAGTTTTTTCTCTATGAGCATAACTTGCTGTAGACGTTTACATACTCTTGATTTGTCTAAAGGCTTAACCCAAAAATCTGTTGGTTCCATTTCAACTACACAATTAACCAACCCTGCACTGGTATCTGCACTTAGAAAAATGACGCAGGTGGTTTTAGTTATGTAGTTTTTAAACTTCATCTCTTCAAACAGGTTGAATCCATCTTTGTCACTTTGCACATCAAAAGCAATCAGAACCATGTCAAATTGGCTGTCTTCGCAGAGTTTTAGTGCAATATATGCATCATGTGCACTTTGTACATCTTTTATGCCGATATCTAATAGCGCGCCTTTAATGACGGTATGCACTAAGGGCTGACTATCGATGATAAGTACTTTCAACTCAGATGTAGGCTTTTGCTGGGGGATTTCTATCAACTTATTTCCTTGTATTTAAAACCAACAATTTATATTCCAATTGCTAATCTAATATTGTCCTACCGAATTGTCTATACCCAAAGTACTTCAAAAGGCGCTGTTTGTAACTAGGTGTTTTGGCAGCTAATGAGGGGGATTTTCATGTGTATCCTATGAAGGTGACATATTGTAGCCTAAGTCAGGCTAAGGAACGCATTCATAACAGCCAACATTTTGTGGTGGTTTCGGTATAGGTCTGTTAATGGAATCCTATTTTGGTGTATACTGCGCGACCTTAATTTTTATCAATATTTACGCTTTTTAGAGGTCGTTTTTCATGCGCACAGACTATTGTGGCAACATCAATTCTTCTTATGTAGGACAAACTGTCACCTTGTGTGGTTGGGTAAACCGTAGCCGCGATTTAGGCGGTGTGATATTTCTTGATTTGCGTGACCGCGAAGGCGTAGTGCAGGTGGTTTTCGATCCTGATTTAGCCGGTGTATTTGACGTAGCCAATAGTTTACGTAATGAATTTTGTGTGCAATTAACAGGGTTAGTCCGTGCCCGCCCCGAAGGACAAATTAATCAAGATATGTCCACGGGTGAAATTGAAATACTTGGCAAGTCTCTAACGATTTTGAATAAAGCAGCACCTTTGCCACTAGATTGGAATCAAGAAAACTCTGAAGAGCAACGTTTAAAGTATCGCTATTTAGATTTGCGACGCCCGTTGATGAGTGATCGTCTTAAGTTTAGAGCGAAAGTAACCAGCAATGTGCGAAGCTATCTGGAAGGAGATGGCTTTTTAGATATTGAAACGCCCATTTTGACCAAGGCTACGCCTGAAGGAGCCCGTGATTATTTGGTTCCTAGTCGTACACACAAAGGTCAATTTTTTGCATTGCCTCAATCGCCCCAGTTGTTTAAGCAATTGTTAATGATGTCGGGTATGGACAAGTACTATCAAATCGTAAAATGCTTCCGAGATGAAGACTTACGTGCTGATCGTCAACCTGAGTTTACTCAAATTGATATCGAAACCACGTTTTTAGATGCCCAAGGCGTCATGTCAATTACTGAAGGTTTGATCCGAGATTTATTCCAAAAAATGCTGAATGTTGATTTGGGTGAGTTTCCAAGTATGACTTATGCCGACGCTATGCGTCGATTTGGTAGCGACAAACCTGATTTACGTAACCCGTTAGAATTAACGGATGTGGCTGATCTACTTAAAGAGGTAGAATTCAAAGTATTTTCAGGTCCGGCAAATGATGCGAAAGGCCGTGTAGCCGTTATTCGAGTGCCGGGTGGGGCTAAACTGTCTCGTAAGCAAATTGATGACTACGGTAAGTTTGTCGGAATTTATGGTGCTAAAGGTTTAGCTTGGATGAAGATCAACGATCTTGATGCTGGCATGGCAGGTTTGCAGTCGCCAATCCTTAAATTCTTAAGCGAAGATGTAGCAAAAGCTATTGTTGAGCGTGCTGGAGCACAATCTGGTGATATCCTGTTATTTGGTGCCGACAGTAACACTGTTGTTACCGAGGCGTTGGGTGCACTGAGGTTGAAACTGGGTGAAGACTTAGAGCTGTTAGAAGGTGAGTGGAAACCACTATGGGTTGTTGATTTCCCTATGTTTGAAGAAGTAGACGGGCAGTTTCATGCATTGCATCATCCGTTCACTGCGCCGCGTGATATGACGCCAGAAGAGCTAGCGGCAGATCCTGCCGGTGCATTGTCTAATGCTTATGACATGGTTTTGAATGGCTGTGAGTTAGGTGGTGGTTCGGTTCGTATTCATAACCAAGAGATGCAAGCTTGCGTGTTTAAGTTACTTGGGATTAGTGATGAAGAAGCCGAAATGAAGTTTGGTTTCTTACTTGAAGCGCTGAAATTTGGTGCGCCACCACATGCAGGATTAGCCTTCGGTTTAGATCGCATGGTAATGTTGATGACAGGGGCGACTTCAATTCGTGACGTAATGGCCTTCCCTAAAACGACCACTGCTGCATGTCCGTTAACTAATGCCCCAGGTGAGGCTAATCCAGAGCAGCTTAAAGAGTTGTCTGTCCGTACGGTAATAGAAAAGAAAGAAAAAGAATCAGAAGATAAAGCTGTTTAAGTACTCCTTCGATGACAGCTCGCTACCGCATCCCAAAATCTGCCCTTACGGTTGTCTACAACCAAACGGGGCAGGTGTTGGTGATGCAACGTAATGACGACCCTGAATTTTGGCAATCAGTGACCGGAACTCTTGAACCTGACGAAAAACCGAGGGATACGGCTATGCGTGAAGTGTTTGAAGAAACTGGCATTGATATCGCTAAACGTGGTTATCGATTACAAGATTGCCAACAAGTTAATACTTACGAAATTCGTGATATGTGGAAACATCGCTATCCGCCTAATACCCCTTTCAATACTGAATATGTATTTGCCGTTGAAGTTGCCGATAATGAAGTGGTGACGCTCACCGAGCATTCAGCTTACGTTTGGTTAGATAAAACTGCCGCTATGCAAAAGGTGTGGTCTGAGACAAATCGTCAAGCTATTGAGTTGTACGTTCCCGATGCTATGTAATTGGTTATTTATGTGTAGTGGTATTTGGCCGATGGGTAGCAACCTGTTACTCGTCGTGCCAACTTGGTTGGTTGACTAAGTGGCGATTATATTAGGGATCGATCCTGGTTCCCGGATCACAGGTTATGGCGTAATTAGAAAAGTAGGCAGCCATTCTGAATACTTAGGCAGCGGTTGTATTCGCGTGCAAGGCACGGAATTGGCTGGCAGGCTGAAACAAATTTTTGATGGTGTAAGTGAAATTATTCATCAATTTCAACCTACTGAATTTGCAATTGAGCAAGTCTTTATGGCAAAAAACCCCGATTCAGCTTTGAAGTTAGGACAAGCCCGAGGCGCGGCAATTGTTGCAGCGACGACTTTTGATTTGCCGGTGGCAGAATATTCAGCTAGGCAAATTAAGCAATCCGTTGTCGGCAAGGGGAGCGCCGACAAATCTCAAGTGCAACATATGGTCACCTATTTACTAAAACTCGGTGCCACTCCTCAGGCGGATGCGGCAGATGCCTTAGCTGTGGCTTTATGCCATAACCATACTCAGCAAAGTTTAATTAAAATGTCAGGTCAAGCTTCCAAAACCGTTCGTGGTCGACTGCGATAATTAACGCTATAACCTATCAACATAAGTCAAAGGTACAAATATGATTGGCAACATTCGCGGTATTTTATTAGAAAAACAACCTCCCGAAATATTAATTGAGGCGGGAGGTGTAGGTTATGAAGTGCAAGTGCCGATGACTAGCTTTTATGAATTACCCGACATCGGCCAAGAAGCAAATTTGTGTATTCATTTTGTGGTTCGTGAAGATGCTCAGTTACTCTTTGGTTTTGCAAATAAAAAAGAAAGAGCTGTATTTCGCGAATTAATTAAAGCGAGTGGTGTCGGCCCTAAGTTGGCATTGACCATCTTGTCTGGCATGAACGCAGCGCAATTTATGCAATGTGTCAGCATGGAAGACGTAACCGGATTAACCAAGTTACCGGGCGTGGGTAAAAAGACCGCTGAGCGTTTAGTCATTGAAATGCGTGATAGATTAAGCAAGTTAGCGAAAGATCAGGGCTATGCAGACACCGTCCACCTTACGCCAGACTTGCCGGTAGAAAATACTTTTGTCCAACGTACAGATGCCAAAGAAGAAGCATTGAGTGCATTATTAGCCTTGGGGTATAAACCACCGCAAGCAAGTAAAGTCATCAACTCTGTATACAAAGAAGGTGTCAGCAGTGAAGAGCTGATCCGTGAGGCATTGCGAGCAATGGCATAATTTCTGACGATCCAGAATAGAAAACCTGTTACTGTATAAAAAAACACTACCTACTGATTGATTGAACCACAAAAATGATAGAAGCAGACCGATTAATACAACCCACAGCTAGTAAAGAAGACGACGTAATTGACCGCGCTATTCGGCCAAAAATGTTGGCAGACTATACCGGGCAAGCACATGTCTGCTCGCAGATGGAAATATTTATTGAAGCTGCTAGAAAACGCAATGATGCTTTAGATCATTTGTTAATTTTTGGTCCTCCATGGGTTAGGAAAAACCACGCTAGCTAATATTGTAGCAAATGAAATGGGGGTGAACATTAAAACGACCTCCGGTCCAGTGCTGGAGAAGGCAGGGGATTTGGCGGCGCTATTGACTAATCTAGAAGAAAACGACGTATTGTTTATTGATGAGATACACCGCCTAAGTCCAGTTGTAGAAGAAATTCTATATCCGGCGATGGAAGATTATCAGCTTGATATCATGATCGGCGAAGGACCAGCTGCACGCTCGATAAAATTGGAGCTTCCACCTTTTACTTTAATTGGCGCGACGACAAGAGCGGGCTCTTTGACCTCTCCGTTACGTGATCGTTTTGGTATAGTGCAACGTCTTGAGTTTTATAACGTGAAAGACTTAACTCAAATTGTTAAGCGGTCGGCAAGTTACCTAGATTTACCTATGCATGAAGAAGGCGCGATTGAAATAGCACGTCGCTCTCGTGGTACGCCAAGAATTAGCAATAGGTTACTGCGCAGAGTACGAGATTTTTGCAGAAGTGAAAGCTGATGGACGCATTGATGTCAATGTGGCGAGACAAGCGTTGGATATGCTAGATGTAGACAAGGAAGGCTTTGATTATATGGATCGTAAATTATTACTCGCGATAATTGAAAAGTTCATGGGGGGACCTGTTGGTTTAGACAATTTAGCTGCTGCTATAGGTGAAGAGCGAGATACTATCGAGGATGTAATCGAACCCTTTTTGATTCAACAAGGATTTTTACAACGCACACCCAGAGGACGTATAGCTTCACAAAGAGCATTCTTGCACTTTGGCTTAGATTATTCCGATTCAAGCAGTTCATAGTGGCTAGTGGTCACTTATTAATGGTGGTATTGAAAAAATTAACACCGCAGATAAAAAAAAGCCCATATCAATGATATGGGCTAAGTCAACTAATTGTTGAAGGGAATAAATCCAGGGATGTACAATTGAAACAAACTAATACAATTTTTACCGATTGTCGGTAAAGGTTGTACTACTTCGAAAACGCAGTAATTTTAACCAAGCTAAAAAATTGCACAATTGAATTTAATTGAAGTTTAGCATTAGTAAAACTAATGCATTTATTCGATTGCCTCACTTCACATGTTCTTATTAACCAAATTTAAGCATAAGTGCTTGTTCTTTGGTTTATTTATTTTTCGCTGCAAAAATGAACGATTATATTTTTTAACAATTAAATAACGCAAACACCTGCTGTAAGTTGTTGATTAAAAGAGGCTTGCTTTTTTCTTGCTACTCTTATGGTTAAATTTTTTATGTAAAAACTTGATATTTTTGTCTTTACATAAAATTTACTTAAAAATTAAGGTGCTAATTCAATTGGGTTTGGTAGCATATAGTTTAATCACCTCAATTTGACGTTCTTGATGAGATAGGCAGTTTGAGAGTACTCGGCAAGTAAATATCCAAATACAGCTAGCGCTAGTTGGCCGGCTATGTTCGAGAATTATTATAAATGAAGCAACACATTCACAATATTCGTGTGTATTACGAAGACACTGATGCGGGTGGAATTGTTTATTACGCAAATTATTTAAAGTTTTTTGAAAGGGCGAGAACCGAGTGGTTGAGGAGCTTTGGAACAGAACAAGATATTTTATTGGAACATTCTGTAGGGTTTGTCGTCAAACGAGTGGAAATGGATAATCATGCGCCAGCCCGTTTTAATCAACTATTGAGAATTGAATCTGAAATAGTAGAATTAAAGCGAGCTAGCTTAGTATTTAAACAGATAGTAATAGGTCCAAATGAGCAACGTTTGGTCAGTGCATTAATCAGAGTCGCTTGTGTCAATATGTCAAATATGAAACCACAAGCAATTCCAAAAATGATTTTAGGGGAATTTACACGTGTCATCTGAGTTATCTTTTGTTGATCTGGTTCTAGAAGCCAGCTTTCTTGTTCAGCTTGTTATGCTAATTTTATTAGCTGCATCTATTACCTCTTGGGCATTTATTCTAGAGCGTAGCCGTGTGCTTAGTTCGGCTAATTCAGAGATGAAGAAATTCGAAGATAAATTTTGGTCAGGAGTCGATTTGAATCGCTTTTACCAAGAGCTTGCCGCTAGGCAATCGGTACAAGGCATGGCCAGTATTTTTGCCGCTGGTTTTAAAGAATTTGTGCGACTACGAAAAAGCTCATCAACACCGGTTGAGGCCTTAGTAGATGGCACCTCACGAGCGATGCGAGTGTCTTTATCTAGAGAAATAGATAGTCTGGAAAATCGCTTACCATTTTTGGCAACTACTGGGTCCATTAGCCCCTATATTGGTTTGTTTGGTACTGTGTGGGGAATTATGAATTCTTTCGTGGCTCTAGGGGGGCAGCAACAAGCTACCTTAGCGATGGTGGCGCCGGGTATTGCTGAAGCACTAATTGCCACAGCTATGGGCTTATTTGCAGCGATACCAGCGGTTATTGCATACAACCGTTTTAGTCATCAAGTGGAAAAACTAGAAAATAGTTATGGCAATTTCATGGAAGAGTTTTCAAGTATTCTGCATAGACAAGCTTTAGCGGCGAATGTGGATAGCGTTAATCCTGCACAGAAAGCTGGATAAGTCATGAGCCATTACGTAAGAAAACGCCGCCGCCCGGTATCTGAAATTAATGTGGTGCCTTATATCGATGTCATGCTGGTGTTACTGATTATTTTTATGGTAACCGCTCCACTTATTACCCAAGGCGTAAAGGTGGATTTGCCTAAGGCAGAGGCTCAACCTTTAGATGAAGAATCAAAACCACCTTTAGTCGCTTCGGTTGATGCTGATGGCCAGTACTATTTGAATGTTGGAGACACTCAAGATGAAGCCATGTCAGCCGTCGATTTGGCCGTTTTGGTGGCGGAGCATCTTAAAAAGGAGCCTGAAACACCCGTGGTTGTCAGAGGTGATGGGGCCGTGCCCTACAGTGAAGTTGTTGAACTTATGGTGTTATTGCAAAGAGCCGGTGCGCCGTCTGTTGGTTTAATGACCACTCCTCCTGAAAGTTAGGCAAAATAATGTCGAAGTTTTCTACTACATTGGTCATTTCATTTAGTTTACATTTGTTGGCTATCATTGTTTTGATCGTCAGCGGTAAGTTATCCAATGCTAAACCTACTCCAGAATACTCCAATCCTCAGCCAATTATTGAAGCGGTGGTGATTGATCGCAGTGCATATGAAGCGCAGGTAAAAAAAGTTGAAGATGAGAAAAGGCAGAAACGCTTAAACGAGGAACGCCGTGTCAAAGAATTAGAACGTAAAGCGGCTGAAGCTGAGGCACAAAAGAGAAAAGCCGAGCAGCAAATTAGAGATAAAAAGAAGGCAGAACAAGCGGCTGCGGTGGCCAGAGAAAAGCAAAAAGTTGCTAAAGCTAAAGCGCAAAAACTAGAAGCGGAACGTAAACGCAAAGAGCTTGAGAAGAAAAAGAAAGAAGAGCTGGCTAAAAAAGCTAAACAAAAACGGGAACGAGAAGAAAAAGCCCGTAAAGAAGCCGAGCGTAAAAAACGTGAAGCGGAAGAAAAAGCGAAACAAGATGCCGCCTTACAAGAACAGCTACAAGCTGAGCAAGCTGCTCGGCAGCAGCGCAGAAATAAGCAAGTGTTGACAGAGGTGCAAAAATACCAATCCTTGATTAAACAAACAATCCAGCGCAACTTGATTGTTGATGATGCTATGAAGGGAAAATCATGCCGTTTGAATATTCGTTTGGCATCAAACGGTTTGGTGACCCAAGTAAAAGAATTGAGTGGTAATGCCATTCTATGTCGAGCAGCAAGAGCTGCGGTTTTTAAAGCTGATACCTTACCTGTTTCTAAAGAACCTGATGTTTATCAGAAATTACGTGATATTAATCTAACTGTTGAGCCCGAATTATAATGTATAAAATTTGTATTCTCCTTGTGACCTTGTTGACCTTTAATCTGAAAAGTTTTGCCGCTTTGGAAATAGTAATAACGGAAGGAGTCGACACTTCTCGTCCGATTGGGGTTGTGCCTTTTAAGTGGATTGGCAGTGGCGTGATGCCAGAAAATCTCACTGACGTTATTGCAAATGATTTACGTCGTAGTGGGAAATTTAACCCTATAGATGCGTCTAGCATGCCGCAATACCCGAACTCGGCTCAGAACGTCGATTTCAGTGCTTGGGCCTCAAAGGGGTTGAAGCCTTGTTAGTGGGGACGATTGAATCAGTTGGCGCTGATAAATATAAAGTGTCTTATGAACTAGTTGATGTATTACGGGGGCAGATTACCGGAGGGCAATCTCAAAAGTTAAGTAATGGAAAATTAATTGACAGTGATGAACATGTATTAGCGGTGAGTCGAGTGACGATATCAGCAGAAGGCTTTAGACAACATGCGCATCGTATCAGCGATGTGGTTTATGAAAAGTTAACCGGTGAAAAAGGGGCGTTTTTAACGCGCTTAGCTTATGTCATTGTGCGCGACAAAAACAAGTTCGATTTTCCGTTTCAAGTGGTTGTCTCTGATTATGATGGTGCCAATGAAACCGTTTTGCTGCGTTCTAAAGAACCGTTGATGTCTCCTTCTTGGTCACCCGACGGCACTAAACTCGCATATGTTAGTTTTGAAAATAAGCGTCCACAAATTTTCATTCAAGACATATACACAATGAGTAGAACGCAAATGACCGATTTTCCTAGCATTAATGGCTCTCCAAAGTTCTCCCCTGATGGAAAGAGTTTAGCCTTGGTTTTATCTAAAGATGGAAATACTGAACTGTACGTAATGGACATTGCCAGTAAACGTCTTCGCAGATTAACTAACAATCGTGCCATAGACACTGAGCCGAGTTGGGCGCCAGATGGTAAGAGCCTCATATTTAGTTCAGAACGGGGTGGTAAACCTCAAATATATCGCGTAAATTTAGCTACGACTAAAGTCCGTCGCTTGACTTTTGACGGCGAAATGAATCTTGGAGGAACCATTACTCCGGATGGGAAACAAATGGTAGTGGTCAATCGAACTCGAGGTAAGTATCATATAGCTCGACAAGATTTGACTACGGGTCGTCTACATGTGTTAACTAAGACAGATTTAGATGAATCGCCAAGTATTGCACCAAATGGCAGTATGATTATTTATAGTACCTTACATCAAGGTAAACAAGTTTTATCTTTGGTGTCTTTGGATGGTAGGTTTAAAGCGCTATTGCCAGCAGCTGATGGGCAAGTTAAAGCGCCTAATTGGTCACCGTTTTTACTTTAATTTTAACTTTTAAATCGAACTCGAAAAAAACAGGAATAGAAGAATGCAATTGAATAAAATTTTTAAAGGGCTAGTTATCGCACTTCCAGTTGTCACTATGGTGGCTTGTTCATCTGGACCTTCGGAAGCAGAGCTAGAAGCTGAACGTAACAGAGTTGCTCAAGAGCAAGCTGAAGCGGATCGTAAAGCGCAAGAAGCTAAAGATGCACAAATTCAAGCTGGTTCAGTTAACCGTATGTTGACGCCAGTTGAAGAAATGCGCAAAGAATTAGCTGCTCTGGAAAATAATCAAGTGGTTTACTTCGATTTCGATCGTGCATCGATTAGTTCTAAATTTTATAGTGTGTTAGATCAACATGCTGCCTTCTTGACCAAACATTCAGATAAATCTGTGGTGATTGAAGGTCATTGTGATAGTCGTGGTACGCCAGAATACAATATTGCATTGGGCGAATCTCGTGCTAAATCAATACAGACTTATTTACTAAACGCTGGTGTGAGTGCTTCACAAATTTCTGTCGTGTCATACGGTGAAGAAAAACCAATCAATAGCTACAATACTGAAGCGGCGTTTGCAGAAAACCGTCGTGGTGTATTGGTTTATCAATAATAGATAATTAATATGAAAAAACGCACCTTAGCGCTATGTTTGCTAGGGCTATATGGGACCGCTGTATATGCGGTTCCTGCGCCTGTGACAGACGTAACTACTGGCAGTAATGGACAACGTCTTGATGAAATAGAAAGACTGTTGAAGACTCGCACAGAAGCCCAACATCGGCAACAAGAGCAACTTGACATAGTACAAAATGAAGTGAATGAACTTCGTGGTGCTATTGAAGTGCAAAACTATCAACTCGAAAAAATACTAGAGCGACAAAGAGAGCTTTATCTCGAGATAGATAAACGTATGGAAAGTGTTATGGCGGCGCCATCTACGCAGTATGCAGCCACGGAAAATACAACGCCATTGATCGAGCCTGTAGAAATGTCGGGAAATGAGAGTGAAGCTTATGATAAAGCGGTTAATTTAATCTTAAAAGAAAAGCTCTACGATCAAGCCATTCCAGAATTTAAAGCCTTTTTACAACGGTTTCCTAATTCGAGCTACGTGCCGAACGCTAGGTACTGGTTAGGGCAGCTATTATTTAATAAACAAGATTGGGCCGGCGCAGGAGAGCAATTTCAGTCATTGGTGTCTAATTATCCTGATTCAAGCAAACGAGCTGATGCTTTACTTAAATTGGGTATTACAGAAATGGAACGTTCAAATATTGCTCGAGCAAAGCAATTATGGGAACAAGTAGTAAGAGAATTTCCAGATTCTTCTTCAGCAAAACTCGCAGCCAAACGAATTGCTAATCTTTAATTAACGCGGACGGCGACTTTTTCAGTGTTAAAACTGTTGTTAAAATCGCCGTTTTGTGTGCTTTTTCGCCAAACAGTTTTAATTATGAAAATAATCTGTTTTTAAGCTTGCACTGAAATTAGAATTGAGTATTATATGCCGCCTTCGCAGTGAGGCGAAGAGAAAAAGGGTCGTTAGCTCAGTTGGTAGAGCAGTTGACTTTTAATCAATTGGTCGCTGGTTCGAATCCAGCACGACCCACCATTTTTCTTACAACACAGGGTGTGAATAAAGTATAAATCAAAGACAGCGGGTCGTTAGCTCAGTTGGTAGAGCAGTTGACTTTTAATCAATTGGTCGCTGGTTCGAATCCAGCACGACCCACCATCTTTGAACAGCTACTTAGCCCAGTCTATATTTATCCCAATCATTGTACGTTCTGGTTTTTAGCTTTATTCAGTCAGCTCCAATAAAACAATTCAGTTAGTTCACTCTATAGCTATCCAACTCATTATTTTATCTGAATACCAGTGTTAGAGTACATTGCAAAATATCTGACCTGAGTACTGGATAAGAACTATCGTTTAAGCTGAGTAATATCAATATAATCCGACGCCGCTAGACAGAAAAAGAGCGTTAGCGAGAGGTTTGATTTATCCAGCGTTGAGATTATTTAGTACCCTAGAGAATTTTTAGATTTCATTAAGACCATTGTGGCATATCGTTGGGCTTAGCAATGTTATTATGGTCGAGCATACTATTAGCTAATATTAACTCTAATCATCAAATGTGCATTCAGCGAGCGTTTACAGCACATAGTTAAGACCCATGAATGAGTGTGTTAAATGAATAACGAGTTGCTAAATCGCCTTGTATGGCTTGTGGAGGGTGCTGATAACGTTCAGTAATGACAAAGGTAAAGTAGCCACTTTACGAGGGGGTACATGGACTTAAGCAATGCGCTAACGTGAGACTTTGAATTAATAACTCGTTATTAAAAACAGCCAGTACTCTTTGCCGTTTGAGCAACAGAGGGTAAGCGCATATAAATAAATCTCGCCTAACAGGTATGCTACAGCGGCTTTTGCTCTGTGTTCTCAATATTTGAGAGGGAACTACCATTCCCGCACACTTACGCCCTGCGCAAAAAGCCTTGAGTTGTTCTGAGTGCATAGTCTCGGGTGGGGAGATTATTAATTTTCTATTTTTAGTCGATTATCGATGCGTTTCGTTGGCTCATCGATTACACTCAGCCAATACCAAGTGACGCTGAGGTGAGTTTAATTGATGAAAGTACAAGATTATGTGATTAAAGCTGATGACGTTTTTGTTCTTCCTGAAGCTGTAATCAAAATTAAACAACTAATTGATGATGATTCATCGTCCATCGAAGACATAGCTGAGGTGATAAATTTTGATCCCGCTATCATGTCTCAAGTCTTAAAGATCTCTAACAGCGCTCTCTATAAGTTTACCAGTACTATCACAACAGTCAGTAAGGCCATTCAAGTGATTGGTACTCGATCGGTTTATGATTTGGTCCTAGCCTATGGCGTTGCCCACGCGTTTAAGAACATAGACAAGAGTGTGGTGAATTTAGATAAATTTTGGGAGTTAGGGGTCAACTGTGGTTTGTTAGCCAAGTATTTAGCAGAAGAGATTGGAGTAAAAGAGCCAGAGAAATTATTTGTTTGTGGTTTATTGCATAATTTAGGTGAATTAGTGCTAGTTCAACTTAACCCGGAGGTCGCTCGAAAGGGGGCTGAAGTGGATGAAAAAAACAGACCGCTAAGTCTGCAGAAAAAAATCTAGGGTTTTCATATTCTACTATATCGGCCGAATTATTAAAGCAATGGGGTATTCCTCAAGACATATCTGAATTGATCGCAAATATCCATGCTAGTGAAAGTACAGCTGACACCGAAGAAAAGAAGATCCTTCAGTTAAGTTATTTACTGTCGCTAAATAACGTATACGGTGATTTTTATTCTAAATATGATGGGGTAACTCCTGACATGTATAAAAGTTTAGGGCTCGAAATAGAAAGTGTCGATAATGCGTTAGATTTTAGCAATTTACAGTTAATGAGTGCGTTAGCTTTATTTAGTCCATCGACGTTTGCTATTTATTGAAACTACAGCATAAAACCGAATCGGCTATGCTTTATAGCCGTTAGCCGAATACAGTGACAACTTGTCTGCTGATAGCAATCAGATTTCCTGCGCTGTCCCAAACATTCGCTTCTGTATGAGCATATCCATCGGAGGCTTGCCTAGTGATTGCTTGATAGCCGCACCAATCGTCGTTTTTCATCGGATTATGCGGGTAAATAAACTCAAGGCTCCAATTCATAGTGCTAGACATTTTAGGTAATCTGAACATTTGCAATATTGTCGGTGGCCAAATATCTATTATGGCGACTAAGTGAGTGTCAGTAAATGATTCAGGGGGTGATCAAATCGCATCCAACCTTGTACATCTGAGCGTTTGCTGCCAGTAAATGGCCATCCACCTTGTGTTTTTGCTAATTGAAATTGCGCCATATATTTGGGAGTCACTTTAGGTATTTGTGGTAAGAAATTAGCTTTAGTTGGCAAGGGCATGCAATGTTGCTGACTGTTTTTAATATCTACTTTTGATTCTCTGGCAATGCCGAAACTGGCGATTGCAGTTAGCATATTCTTATTTTTTTGCGTGATTTTCCCTAAAATTTGCGTGACGTTCTTACCTTTTCGCAACACTTCTATATCAATTTCAAATGGTGTATTAACTTCAATTGGCCCAACAAAGCTTGTATTTAAGCTTCTTAGCTTTAGCTCATGGGATATGGCATGTTTCATTCCATGGAAAGTCAGTGCAGCCGAAAGGCCTCCAAACAAAGTACGACCTTGAGACCAAGATTCTGGCACAGATAGGGTTGCCGTTAACTTGGCTTGTTGGCTCATTTGTTCATCAATCGAGCGTAAGAGTTGATCAATATGCATTGTTCATCCTGATATTTAAGGCTGGGGTAGTTATAACGCACTAACTGGTCAGATGTCTATGCTGAAACGGGTAAAAGTAGACTGACTGCGCGTTTTTTAGTCGATAAATGCTGAGGGTATAAAAAAGCCGCTTAGAAAGCGGCCTTTAACATGATGTAAAGAGGGGCGAGTTTGTTATTTAACCCGAACCCTGGGTAAGCTAAATCTTTCGATAACGCTATTTTGTGTCTAGTTGCGTAGGATTGTTTAGCAATAACACGTTATTACGTACAATAATCCGCCTTGCTAAACACGAAAAATTTCGTTACCGAGTAACATTTAGCTGAGGTTAATTAATAACCCACCTTGAGGCCTAACATTTCCCTAGTGACCAGAGTGACACCTTTATCTGTTACTCTGAACCCACGAGCTAAATCGTCTTCTTTACTGTGGCCAATAGACGTACCTTCTGGTACTACGCAGCCGCGGTCAATAATGGCTTTGCGAATACGACAATTTCGTTCTATTTCAACATCTGGTAATAATACCGAATCTTCCACTTCACTATAAGAATGTACTCTAGCATTTGAAAAACAAATACTGCGTCTGAGCGTTGCGCCTGAGATGATACAGCCGCCTGAGACTACAGAGTTAATCGCTGTGCCTCGTCTGTTATCTTCTTCCCAGACAAACTTAGCTGGCGGCAATTGCTCTTGATACGTCCATATAGGCCATCTTTTGTCATATAAATTAAGAGCCGGCACCGGGGCTACCAGTTCCATATTGGCTTGCCAGAACGAATCTAATGTACCCACATCACGCCAATAGGTTTCGTCGTCTCCACTACCGAACGGAAAGGCATAGACGTTGCCGTCTTCAATAATTGAAGGAATAATATCTTTGCCGAAATCTCTATCCGATCCAGAGGTTTCTGCGTCGCGCTTCAATTGATCAAACAAAAACTCTGTATCAAAAACATAGTTGCCCATAGAAGCTAAGCACTTGGTTGGATCGTTGGGTAAAGGTGTTGGGTTTTCTGGTTTTTCTTCAAAACCAATAATTTTGTAATTTTCATCTACCGACATAACGCCAAACTGGCCGGCAGCTTCTTCCAGTGGAACTGGAATACAACAAACTGTCATTTTTGCTTCTGATTCAGCGTGCTTAGCGATTAAATTACCGTAATCCATTCTGTAAATGTGATCACCAGATAACACCATTACATATTTGGGAAGTTCGTCACGGATAATATCGATATTTTGGAATACCGCATCGGCAGTACCTTCATACCAGTTGTCCGAAAACCTTTGAGAGGCAGGTAGTATTTCTACCGACTCACCTAGTTCTTTTTTGAAATGACCCCAACCTCTGACAAGATGTCGAATGAGTGAATGAGATTTGTATTGTGTTACTACTCCTACGTTACGAATACCAGAGTTGATACAATTGGAAAGTGGGAAATCGATGATACGAAACTTTCCACCGAAATAAAGTGCTGGCTTTGCTCGCCAATTAGTTAATTCATAGAGTCGTGACCCTCTGCCGCCAGCTAAAATTAGCGCGTAAGTATCGCGCGTTAAATTACTGATATAGCGAGATGGTTGCTTTGCCATAAATCCGTACTCCCTTAAAAGTTAAGTGCTTAAATTATTTTTATTTATAACTCTTTTACGTCTTTGCAACTATGAGTTTACACGAGGATGAAGTTAATTCAATTGACTGCATAGCAGTTATTTACATTATTTTTAATCCTTTAATTAGTTCTAGCCTTAGTGGTCATTATGATGAATAATTGGTTGTTTAGCTTTGGGGGAAGTGATGCATAAAGTAGCCATACTAGCTTATGAAAAATTAGCTACATTTGAGTTATCTTGTGCAATTGAGATTTTTGCTTTATCCCGACCTGAATATGAAAACTGGTATCAAACAGAAGTGGTGTCTTTTGAGTCTCAACCGATAAAAGCGACAGGCGGCATTTCAATTTATACTAAGTGCATCGATTCATTAGTCGATTACGACACTTTGATCATCCCTAGCTGGAATATTCACAATAAGCATGTTCGTTTGGATATGGCGGAAAAAATCAGTCAGTTTGCTGAATCAGGCAAACGTATCATAAGTTTTTGCTCTGGGGCATTTTTGCTAGCGCAACTGGGCCTCTTGCAAAATCTGAAGGCGACCACTCACTGGCGCTATGCGGATATTTTTAAACAACGATTTCCCCAAGTGAATTACGTAAATGACGTCTTATATACTCAAGATGGAAATATGAGTTGTTCAGCAGGTAGTGCAGCAGCATTAGATTTGGGTATTGAGATCGTTCGCCAAGATTTTGGCCATAAAATAGCTAACCAGGTTGCTAGGAGGCTGGTGGTATCGCCGCATCGAAGCGGTGGACAGTCACAATACATAGAAACGCCTATTATCAAACAGAACGGTGCATTTAGCGGCACATTAGATTGGGCTATCGAAAATATGGATGCGGTATTGACCGTTGATGATATGGCTGAGCGAGCAAATATGTCCAGACGAAGTTTCGATCGGCACTTCAAAAATGCCTTAGGAACGAGTCCTAAAATATGGCTAAATCAGCAAAGAATTAATTTAGCCAAACAATTGTTGGAAACTGAAAGCTTATCGGTGGATCAACTCGCCTTAAGAGTGGGCTATGAAAACAGTATAACCTTCAGGTTCAACTTTAATAAATTTGTTGGCGTGGCGCCAAGTCAGTATCAAGCCCAGTTTAACGTGAGCAAATAATATAAATATTCAACATTATTTATAACATTTAATTTGTAAATTGATGTTGGTTTATTCGATTCGGAATCGGCAATGACGTCATTAGATTTGTTAGATATTGATATTAAGGTTAATATAATTACCTTTCTAGATAAGCACTTTTTAGTTTTTCAATTGGATATTTGAATATAGTATGGATTTATTTGCAGGACATGGCAGCGTAGACCTTCAAATCCGAGATAGAATTCTGTATGTAGAAGGGTCTGGGCCGTGGAATATCGAGTCGGTTAAAAAGGCGGGTGAAACATTTAATCCTTTGATCAGTCAATTATCTGGCAAGCCATGGGCTGTGTTAGTTGTTTTGCATGGCGACCCTATTTATGTACCTGCAGCTGCCGAATATCTAATCGAAGCAATTAAACGAGAACGAGAATTGGGTAGGGTAGCAACCGCTATTATGGTAGATAAAGCAAATACTCCTAGTTTTGCCAAACGCCACCTTAGTGAGATTTATAAAAAAGCCGGCTGTGAATTCGAGTTTTTCTCACAGCAAGAGGAAGCCACATGGTGGCTGGTCAAGCAGATAAGTCTTGCAGATGGTCGCTTATAACCAACCTGAATCCCAGATAAGTCAGAACTCTGATTAATTTGCACCTTATTTATGTCGGTTGTCATTTAACCATCAAAACAAGGTGCCGGTAGCGTATTAATTGCTGCTTAGTTTGGTATTATTTCGGGAGCGATAGATTAAGTAAATGCCAATTAGAAAGAACGGGATGCTGAGTAGTTGTCCCGTATTTAGCCAAATATCGCTGTTGTAGGCCGCTTGTTTTACTTTTACAAACTCAATCATAAATCTAGCGGTAAATACTAAACTCAAGAAACTTCCCAACAAAGCGCCACCGTAATCTTTGATTTTTGTTTGTTTATATAAACTAATCAAGAGGATAAAAATGGCAAGATAAGACAGCGCTTCATATAGTTGCGCTGGATGTCGGGGTAATAAATCGATTCTTTCAAATATCACCGCCCATTTCACGTCTGTTGGCTCTCCAATAATTTCAGAATTCATAAAATTAGCTGAACGTACAAAAAAACCAAACAAGGCTGTGGCTATGGCTAAGCGGTCTAATAGCCAAAGATAGCTGACATTGAATTTTCTTTGGAATAGGTATACGGCAATAATTACCCCTAAACCGCCTCCATGACTAGCTAAACCACCCTCCCAAATAGCAATGATTTTCAACGGGTTGCTTAGATAATAAGCGGGATCATAAAATAAACAATGGCCCAATCTTGCGCCAAGAATAATACCGATAACGCAATAAACGAGTAATGAGTCTAACAATTCAAGATTGGCTTTTTCTTGTTTGAAAATCCATTTCATTACTTGCAAGCCAGATAATATAGCGGCAGCAAACAGTGCCCCATACCAGTGTATTTTTAACCCTAAAATAGAGATCAGTACCGGATCTACATTCCACGTAAAGTATTCCATTGAATTAGATTTAACCTTTTATTGTAAGTGTGCGTATATGCTCAAAAGTGAGACTATTGTAACCGATAGAATAAAGCCTAACAGTGGAAAATTGTAAGAATTAAACTGTTTAGTTAAGCTGATTTCTGGATAACAAGTATCGTTTAAGCTAAACGATCCAACGCCACTAGACACGAAAAAAGCGTTATCCAGAGATTTGGCTTATCCAGGATTCAGGTTAGTTAGCCTTTGCGCCCTAGGGCAGCTTGCCAGTAATCACCATGTAATAACAAACAGAACCAAGTAGGG
This sequence comes from Paraglaciecola aquimarina, assembly GCF_032464635.1. Taxonomy (NCBI): domain Bacteria; kingdom Pseudomonadati; phylum Pseudomonadota; class Gammaproteobacteria; order Alteromonadales; family Alteromonadaceae; genus Paraglaciecola; species Paraglaciecola aquimarina. Next base: position 4,262,818 of record NZ_JAWDIO010000002.1, on the reverse strand, counting down.
AAAAAATTAGCATACTGATTGATATGCTGCGCCAGCCGCTAGTAAAAAGTGTATAAAACAGCATGCCTATCACCATCAATGTTGGGCTGGCAACTAAGGCTATCATTACGCGTACATTGGCAGGGATGGTGGCTTGTGGTTTGTTCAATTTAGTTGTCTCAATTGTTGGCGACTTCATCTAAGGTTAAGCGAATTTTGTGATAACGCTCTTGTTGTTCTTCATCTAGGTTACTGTTTTCAATGTTTCTAATACAATTTTTGAGTAATTTGGTGGTGTTATCATTTAAGCCTAGCTTACTCCCTTTCAGTGCGATAACTTGTAATAAATTGAGAGATATAGAGGTGCTTTTTGGCATCAATGTAAAAGCTTGAGTAAAGGTCTCTAAAGCGTTGTCCAAATCACCTCGACGATAATAGCCAACCGCTGTGTTATTCAGCTCTTTAGAGCTACGCTTAATTGAGGTTTTCTCATCTTTCTCTTGATGGATATAGTGAAGAAATATTTCCCCTTGCTCGGCGCCACTTTTGCACCTATTTTCTATTTGCTCAAGCATGGCTTGAGAACGTTCATACAAGCCTAAATCATGAAATATTTTCGCTTTGTCTAACAATGAGTCAACACTATCGTTATCCCAGTTTTCTGGGTCAAGTTTTTCCAAAAGTGCTAACGCATTGTCTTTTTCATCGTTTAAATAAAATAGGCGCGCGCTAATAACCTGTAACTGATCATTCATTTCGGCCTTTGGAAAAGCGTGTTTTAGTTGCCTAACATATTCTTTAGCTTGTTTAATTAACCGTTCTGTATCTGCTGCATCTGTTGTCATGGCGTAATCAATACCAGAACGAGCAACGTTTAAGTAATTCTCGGGTTTATCGTGAATAGAGTTCTTGGCAAACCTAACGATCTTTTTTGCCGCTTCGAATTGTATTTCGTAGTCATGGGTAATGCGTGATAAGTCCATGGCGGCTTTGTGCCGACGGATACTTCGAGGTGATATCTCGGTGGCCATTAATACGCATTCTAAGGCCGTTTCGAAATCATTTTGTTTAATTTGTAAGGCGGTTAATAGGTCGTACGCGGCCAGTTGAGATTCGGGTTTAAAGGCTAAACGCAAAACTAGCTTTTCAGCCGATTCGTCTTCGTCCAATCTTAGGTAACTGTTTACTAAGCCCAATTGTGCCCAAGTAAAAGGTTGTACTTTTAACACTGCCAAGTAAAATTCTTTTGCTTGTTTAAAATGCCCCGCAGCACATAACATTTCGCCTTTTATCTTTAGCGCGATTGGGAAAAACTCGGCGTTCTTAGGAGTGGCCAAAAATAGCTCAACTTGCGCAAGGGCATCTTCATACTTTTTTATTTCTATCGATAAGTAAATATCGTTCAAGGCTTTTTGCGCGCCAATACGCGGCCTAATCTTCTATCTAAGTCTTTCACGGTAAAAGGTTTGGCTAGAAAGTCGTCGGGTTGCAGTTCAATTATACTTTGCACTAAATCTGAATTGGTATCTGCGCTAATAAACACAAAAGCGGTACTTAAGGGAGTTCACCATTCGTTTTTATTTCATCATAAAAGTAATAACCATCTTGTTCCCGCTTCAAATTGTACGAGCAGATGATCAGATCGTAACGTCTGTTTCTGATGGTATTCAATGCCAAGTTTATTTTATCGACGTAAGTGATGTCATTAAAGCCAAGCTCTTCCAAAGAGTATTTTAAATATCCTTTGGCTAATGCTTGGTCATCGACTATTAGTACTTTTGTATTTTTTGCCAGTTGCGAATTCATTGCGTGATAATTTCCCTAATCTTCCTAGAGGTTATCGTATTTGAATGAAAAATAATAAGTACAATTGAGCGTAAAGGTTAAATTAGTCGTAATATCATTGTTAACGGGCAATAGAATAGTTGCATTTAGCAAAAAGTAAGTGGGTACTTACTGTGGTTTTATGTTTTAACAAACAACAGTTACTCATTATACTTTGAATAACTGTTGGTTTTATCGCTCACATTAGATAGCAGAGTTAATTTGGGTAGCGTTCCTTTAATCCCAGATATACTTGATCACTATAATCGGCCAAGCCGATATCTAATTTATCTAATACTTCAACTAGGTGTTCATTATCTTCTTGGCCTTGCCAAATTTTTATATAGCTACCTTCTTTATAGCCATGATCTTGGCGGAAAAAGTTTAGAACGTTTTTACCTACATATTGGCGATATAACTCGTCAGAATCCATTTCTGCTTGCTCTACAATTTGGATGAACAGTGGTACGTCAAAACGTTTAGCTGCGCATAATCCAGCCATTAGTTCTAAATTATCGAGAATGTCTTGTTGAGTAAAATCATAGTTTTTGCCATCAAAGGTCACGTGCTTGCGACCAGAGGCTAATTCTTTTGCAATGGTGTCAGCAGATTGTTGAATATTACCTGCATAATTTATTAATATGTCGGATAGAGCAAAATGCCAAATGTCGACTAACTCCATTTGCAATTGAGCTAAGTCTTTATGTTGAGCTTTCCACCATTTCCAGCCGTGGTGTTCAATACCTTCGACAGATTCGATCATTGCCGCCCGTAAATAGGCGTATCCTGCGCCTAGCCAGGCAGGGTTGACCTTAGTATTCATGCCATCCTGTAGCGTTAACATGGCGGAGAGTTGAATTGAAGTTAACATAGAAGTTCCTGTGTCTAATGAGTTGAGGCTGAGTAAGTCGATTTGACCTCAGCAATGATTTTTATTCGTTGTTGATTCAGTTGCTCTTTGATATCGGCGCCAGTAAAGCCTTTGTCGATAATGGCTTTAATATCCACTGCTACTGCATTTGTATAGGTTTGCCATATATAGTCTGCCTGCAGGTAGGGAATGCTCTCAAAGGTGGTTCGGCCTCGTGCGTCGGCTTTGCAGGCAAGCAATAAATCTTTAAAGCGTTCAGGTTTGCGCCATACATCACAGCGGTTTAGCATGCTTAAAATGGTACTCGGTTTTAAATCAAACGCACGATGCACATGGCTATGATATTCACTCACTAATAAACCTAATTCACGACAATCATTAGGGGCTTTGAGTCGAGCGCAGAGGTTTTTAATGGCGTCTAGGCCAAGCTTTTCATGACCGTGATGAGACGGCCAATTGTCTATGGGGGTTAGCGCTTTGCCTAAATCATGGACTAAGGCGGCAAAACGTACCGACAGTTTGTCGGAGAGTGTAACGACCTGTTGCAGTACCATCATCACATGTATGCCAGTATCAATTTCAGGGTGCCATTTGGCTGGATTAGGAATGCCCCAGAGTAAATCTATTTCTGGAAACCAAACTTTGAGAGCGCCACATGAGCGTAGGGTTTGAATGTATACTTCGGGGTGTGCTTCTAATAGTGCCCGAGCGGTTTCTTGCCACACTCTTTCTGCGGTTAAGGCGTTTAGTTCGCCACTTTCAACAATTTGTGCCATCAAAGCCATGGTTTCGGGAGCGATGCTAAAACCTAACTTATGATAACGAGCGGCAAAGCGAGCCACCCGCAACACACGTAACGGATCTTCAACAAAAGCTGCAGATACATGACGTAGTTGTTTGTTGACTAAATCTACTTGCCCTGAGTAGGGATCGATAATCTCGCCATTCTTATCCATAGCCATTGCGTTAATAGTAAGATCGCGCCGCATTAGGTCTTGTTCTAATGTTACTTCGGCCGATGCATCGCAACTAAAGCCCGAATACCCCGTCCCGTTTTTTCGTTCGGTTCGAGCTAAGGCGTATTCTTCTTTGCTTTTGGGGTGTAAGAATACAGGAAAGTCGGCGCCAACATTTTTGAACCCTAAGGCTATCATTTGCTCTGGTGTACTGCCTACCACTACCCAATCTCGGTCTTTAATGGGTAAATTGAGCAATTTGTCTCTCACGGCTCCGCCAACTAAATATTGCTGCATATGTCACCTTGTTGATTCGAATTGATATTATGCATGATCGTCAGGAATTGCAGAAGGTTTTCTAAGGGATATTTTGTATCATATCTTTGACAAAAATGGCTTAAGTGGTTAGTTTATCTGCGCCCTCTCAATCTTGTTTTATTATTAACGGATGTGTCACTTTAACTTATGTATCTTAGCTATTTTGGATTAAATGATAATCCGTTTTCAATCGCCCCTAATCCCGATTATTTGTACATGAGCCCAAGGCATAAAGAGGCGCTGGCCCATTTGATCTTTGGATTAAGAGAAAGCGGCGGTTTCGTCATGTTAACAGGGGAGGTGGGAACGGGGAAAACCACGGTATCTCGTAAGTTAATGCAGCAATTGCCGGTGAACACACAAGTCGCCATGATCCTCAATCCCACATTATCTGCACTAGAGCTACTTGGTACTATCTGTAATGAACTCGGCATTGAGTACAAAGACAAGCATGCGAGTTTAAAATATTTCACAGATCAAATTCTAGCTAAATTGGCGCAGAATCATGAACAAGGTATTAACACGGTATTGATTGTGGATGAGGCTCAGCATTTACTGCCAGAAGTGTTAGAGCAATTGAGGTTATTGACCAACTTAGAAACTCACCGTGAAAAATTACTAAAAGTGGTGCTAATCGGTCAGCCTGAATTGCAACAATTGTTAAAACGCAATGAGTTACGACAATTGGCACAACGAATAACTGCTCGCTATCACCTATTACCCTTGTCTAAGTCTGAAGTCGCCGCCTATATCGGTCATAGATTGCAAGTGGCAAACGGAGACGTCAGTATTTTTTCTAAAGCAACAATTAAGGCGGCATACAATATTACTGGCGGTATTCCAAGGGTCATTAATCTTTTATGTGACCGTGCCTTAACCCTTACTTTTACTAAGCAATTACCGGTTGTTCCTCAGCATTTGTTTGTTGCTGCAGCTGAGCAAATTTTGGGTGACGACGTGGTTAAGCAGCGTCAGGGGAAAGTGTGGACTTATACTTTGTTTGCGATTTTTGTCGCTGCATTAGCGGCGGGTTATGGGGTAGCAGCACTCAATGGCTAATTCAGATATGAGCAATATCATCACCACAAAAGAATTGCAGTCAGGCATGGTGATTGTGCGTGTGGTCAAACAAAATGGGCCAGTTAAAATTAAAAAATCCGGTTTAGTTAGCAGCCATAAAATGGTCCAAGGTCTGCTTGAAATGGGAATTCAACAAGTTGAGATTGATCCCGAACAAACGGTAGAAATAGAATCTGCAGCGCCACCAGTGATGACAAAATCGACTACCAGAAAAATGCTAGAAAGTAACGCGGTGACGAATACTAGAATTGACGACAGTTTGTCTGATCAATTTCATCGCAGTTTATTTTTACCATCAGTACAAGATATTCCATCGGCTTGGCAATATTATGCCAAACGTTACCTACAAATTGTAATCGTATTTTTAATTGGTTTTGGCCTAGGTTTTAGTACCTACAATTATCAACGTGTGCTGACCTTCTTCTCAGCGCAATTGGCGCAGCCTAGTGACAGTTATCAAACCCCACCAGAAGATACGGCGAATCAGCCCGTCGCAGCTAAAGACAGGCTAGATGAGAAAACACAACCGCCAAGTGCAGAAGTCGTTGAGCCACTAAAAGGCAGCAAGCTAGATGAAAGCGCAATGGAAAAAATAGAGAATGTTGCGCCTGCAGTTACGGTTGAACGGCCGCCAACGGAAGTAGTCAAAGCCGACCTGAAGCCAACTACGCCTGTTGTTGAGCAAGCGCCGCCCCAAATTTCAGCTGAGCTACTTAACAAGTTTAATCAAGCTATCGCTCAGGTTGCCGATGAACCTGTCGCTAGCGATCGTCAACAACATCCCTCTAAAGGCGACGTTCCGCGTATAGATCAATTACCAGCTTGGGTGATGACAACTTTACCCAGCATGTCATTCTCAGCCCATATGTATGCATCTGAGCCAGAACAAAGGTGGGTGAGAGTAAATGGTACAAAAATGGTAGAAGGGGATGTCATTGCACAGAAGGTGAAAATAGTGAGGATAGAGCCACAATATGTAGTTTTAGAAACTTCGGGGCAGGAGTTTTCAATGGCTGCTTTGACCGATTGGTAGTGAATGCTTGATCAGCATGCCGCTAAATAATCACAGTATTTAGTGAGGGTACTGTGATGAAAAAGTGCGTGCTATGTGGAATATAAATCTAAAGGAATGAAGTGTGGCTACGTTTTTATTACCAATTAACGTTGTTATTATTAGGTGCTTGATTGTACTTTCATTGTCGCTAGCCATGCTCTCAATTGCAAAGGCCGCAGACGAGCATGATGCGCAGCCAATTGTGGATGTAACCCTAGCAACTGGAAAACACTACTCGCCTTTTGTGGACGCTAGTTTACCGGACGGTGGGTGGTCTGTGAGCATAGTTAAAGGTGTGTTGGAAGAAATGTCTCTGTCGTATTCTTTGACCATTTTACCGTGGGAGCGAGCGCTGAAGTGGACGCGGGAAGACAAGCTATTTGCTACCTTTCCTTATGTCTATTCTGAGCGAAGAGCTAAAACGCTGCTATATTCGAATCCCATCAACTTTGTTCCGGTTCATATGTATGTCGCCAAACATGCCGATTTTAGTGATATTGAATCTTTAACAAACAAACGTCTTTGCTTTCCTTATGATTATGCCTTGAGTACGCTGGAAAAAGAGGTTGTAGATAAGTTATCTATGACGGTAAACCGTGTTAAAGACAGCACAGGTTGTATTAGACATGTCCATAAAGGTTGGAGTGATGCGGGGCTAATCAATGGCCATATAAACGCAGACAAGTTATCGTTAGATAATAATCTAATTAAAATATTTCCAAAGCAAATAGTGGCCGTGCCATTAAGTTTAGTGATCAATAAAAGCCGAGAAAACGCACAAGCTTGGATGGATCAATTTAATAATGCGTTGACCATTATTAACAACAATGGCGAAAGGGCGTTAATTGATCAACAGTACTATCTGTTATTGAATCAACACTGATCTTTCGTATCATCCGCATGACACTCTCATGTCATCCCTGCATGTTGTTAGCAGGGATCCACAGTGCCGAATAAGTGACAGCAGTGACGAAAAGCAAAAGCAAAACCGATTCCGGCTTAAAACACCACCGGAATGACGGGAGTGAGTAACGTCATCCCTGCATGTTGTTAGCAGGGCTCCAAAAACCAACACCGTCATCCCTGCATGTTGTTAGCAGGGATCCAAAGGCTGAATAAGTGACAGCAGTGACGAAAAGCAAAAGCAAAACCGATTCCGGCTTAAAACACTACCGGAATGACGAGGGAGGGAAACACCTACATGACACCCCAACGTCATTCCTGTCCCCCAACACCGTCATCCCTGCATGTTGTTAGCAGGGATCAAAGGCTGAATAAGTGACAGCAGTGACGAAAAGCAAAAGCAAACCGATTCCGGCTTAAAACACTACCGGAATGACGAGGGAGGGAAACACCTACATGACACCCCAACGTCATTCCTGTCCCCCAACACCGTCATCCCTGCATGTTGTTAGCAGGGATCCAAAGGCTGAATAAGTGACAGCAGTGACGAAAAGCAAAAGCAAACCGATTCCGGCTTAAAACACTACCGGAATGACGAGGGAGGGAAACACCTACATGACACCCCAACGTCATTCCTGTCCCCCAACACCGTCATCCCTGCATGTTGTTAGCAGGGATCCAAAGGCTGAATAAGTGACAGCAGTGACGAAAAGCAAAAGCAAAAACCGATTCCGGCTTAAAACACCACCGGAATGACGGGAGTGAGTAACGTCATCCCTGCATGTTGTTAGCAGGAGATCCACAGTGCCGAATAAGTGACAGCAGGAACGAAAAGCAGGAATTCATCGAGGGAATTTATCGAGACACCCATAAAGGCAAATCTTATTAGGATGACCATTGAATTTAGTTATGGGTGTCTTGATTGTAGTGACGAAAAGCAAAAGCAAAACCGATTCCGGCTTAAAACACCACCGGAATGACGGGAGTGAGTAACGTCATCCCTGCATGTTGTTAGCAGGGATCCAAAGGCTGAATAAGTGACAGCAGTGACGAAAAGCAAAAGCAAAACCGATTCCGGCTTAAAACACCACCGGAATGACGGGAGTGAGTAACGTCATCCCTGCATGTTGTTAGCAGGGATCCAAAGGCTGAATAAGTGACAGCAGTGACGAAAAGCAAAAGCAAACCGATTCCGGCTTAAAACACTACCGGAATGACGAGGGAGGGAAACACCTACATGACACCCCAACGTCATTCCTGTCCCCCAACACCGTCATCCCTGCATGTTGTTAGCAGGGATCCAAAGGCTGAATAAGTGACAGCAGTGACGAAAAGCAAAAGCAAAACCGATTCCGGCTTAAAAGACCACCGGAATGACGAGAATAGATATCGTCATTCCTGCATGCTTTAGCAGGGATCCAAAGGCTGAATAAGTGACAGCAGTGACGAAAAGCAAAAGCAAAACCGATTCCGGCTTAAAACACCACCGGAATGACGGGAGTGAGTAACGTCATCCCTGCATGTTGTTAGCAGGAATCCACAGTGCCGAATAAGTGACAGCAGGAACGAAAAGCAGGAATTTATCGAGACACCCATAAAGGCAAATCTTATTAGGATGACCATTGAATTTAGTTATGGGTGTCTTGATTGTATTATTAATTATTTATCGTCAGAGTTGATGTGCTAATAAAAATAAAGAAGTAAACATCTTCAAATTGAAGATGGAGGCAAATATTGCCTTGACCATAGCGGAGCGTCCATATATGTCTTGATTGTATTGTTGATTGTAATCATGGGTGTCTTGATTGTAATCATTGATTGTAATTGGCCACTAGTGAGTATTGTCATGTTAGTTTCTGCGCAGTTGGCTGACTATTAGTCGATTTGCAAGTTACCCTGACGTTCGTTCTTTTTCTCTCGTTTTGCTTGATACATTGATTTATCTGCTAAATCTAACATAGCCGTTACAGACGCAGGGGAGGTAGAGAATTTAACTTGACCAACGCTGGCACTCGCACTAATATCCGCTGCCCCTTGAATTCTGAGCGTGAGACTACTTAAACGTGTTTTAATTCTATGGGCCAGATTATTGGCTTGTTTTTCATTTTCAAAAAGCCCAACTATGACAAATTCGTCACCGCCAATTCTTCCCACTATGTCATTTTCTCTCACTTGTTTTTTTATTATTTTCGAGATGATAATTAATGCTTTATCTCCACTATCGTGGCCGTGAGTGTCATTTATAATTTTGAAATCGTTGATGTCTATGTATAGCAAACTAAGAATACCCGCGCCTTGTTTGTGTTGGGTTAGCAGCGCATTGGCTTTTACATCCCAGCCCCTACGGTTATACACCTTGCACAAGGCATCGGTGTTAGCGTCTTTTTCGGCCTTAATTTTTTGCAAGTTTATATTCTTTACTCGTGATGACACGGCAATGGCAAAAATAAAAGCCTCAATAGCAAAAGCAATGATCAAGGCATAACGGGTTAGAAATGGATTGAAATCATGAAAAGCAATGCGAAATACCATAGCTGCGACCATTAATAACAAACTGAGAAATACTAATCTGGCTATTGCCACCTTGCGAAACGATTGGATGGCAATTAATAGTAAGATGACTAGCATTATTAAAAGGGTCAGCCATGCCATCAATTGACTGAAAAAACTGCCGATAGCATTGTGTTCAAGGAATGGAATAATGACCGAAAAGGCTAACGCTAGTGCCGCACTAGGCGTCAAGAAATAATGTGATGTTTTAGGCCAAGTTAAGTGTAAGTCTGTCAACCGAACAATAAAAACCGTAGCGCTGAAAACAGTTAAGCCCGCGAAAATTAAATACAGTTGATGGCTGAGTAAGAATGAATGATTGGGCAGTACTATGTTTAGCTGTCCCTCTTGCAAAAGAAAAAATGTCGCGGCGCAAAAGACATACACACTGTATAGTTGAAAACGGTTATCATTAAGTGTGCGGCCCATAAAAAATACATACAAAATTAGGGTGAGGCAAAGGCCATAAAAAGCCCCCATAGTGGTATTGTTTACAAGGCTGTCATTTAAGTAAATGGCCACGTCTTGCCAATAAATTTGTTGCATTGACTTTGTGTGGGTGTCAATCGTAAAAAGTACCGAGAAATTGCCACTAGGGAGCAAATAAGAAGGGTGACTGGCGGGAAGTTGTAAAATATTGCTCGAGTTCTTGTCCCAAATGACATCAAGTATTTCATCTTTGTTGAAACCAAATACAGATTGCTCGATAAGAGAGCAGGTTAATTTTAGTTTATTACTCCCTGAAGGCATAAGTTGCTGGCTATCTACATTGAGGGTAAGTTGTTCTGTCGCAGTGACTTGGCCATTAACAATAAGCTCAATTTTACAGGCATTGTTAGTAGTGGCAGCAAATAAATTTGTATAGGTTAATACTAAAAATAAACAGGCTATGAACTTAACTATCGGGTATTTCATTCAATCGTAATCACTTTATATCAGTGGGTGGGTAATTTACCGCTTAAATTACAGCTACTAATTTGTATTCTTAACTTTTATTAAGAGTTTTAACATCAAGCTATTGGCTATTCAACAAATGAATCATTTAATTGAAATTGGTTAACCAATAAATCCAACGTCTGTGCTACGATCCAATGGACAGGTTTTTCTGTTCTTACAGGTAACGAATGAATTTTCTCTAGCAATGGTTGCTCTGATCTTGCTGCGTGTAAACAACGTCACATCACTAGCGAATGGGACTGTAATGGTTGTCAATGGAGGGGCAAAAATGCGCGCAAGAATAATTGGGGGAATAGTATGTTAATGAATGCCAATCAGCGCTAACAAATAATGCCAGCGAAAATAGCTAGGTAGTTGGTTGATGTCTGGTGATTCACCTTGCGGTTTATAACGTGGACGAAATCTATGATTGGTTTAACAATTAAGTTGATGGTAAGCCCTCCTCTATTACCAATTTTTATCTGTAAAGCTGCGTTTTGCAGCAGACATGTTGTTTAGACATATTCTCTCTTTAAAATTCAATCCAACAGGCGCAAATAGCGTTATGCAGGGGCTGCTTATTTACATTACTGGTTTTTAAGCCAGTTGCTTTGAATGCTGGTTGGTTTTCTATTACAATCCGCGACTTTATTTACAACATTCGTCTACGGTTATAATGGCAGCAATAGGTATAGATTACGGCACTTCAAACTCCGAAGTGGTTTACTTTGATGGTCAAGAGCATCATTTTATAAAGCTTGACCCTGCAATGCATGAAGCGAATAAAATCCGGTCATCTGTGTTTATTTACTATGAGCACGAACTGCCAAGACCACCTGTGCCCGTCATTGAAGCGAAAGTGGCGCAAATTAAACGCGCTATTACCGAACAAATAGATAAAGCTAAAGAAAGCTACTACGAAGCGCAAGACCCACGTGAACAGCAAGTTTATAGCGATAAGATATCTGAATTAAGATCTCAATTTCATAATCTGCCTGAATTACAACGCCGAGCCATAGAACTGTTATTGAAAGATATGACCGTGCAAGACCTGTCTTTGCAACAGCTGGTGGAAACGGGCAAGTTTGCCTTTGGTGAAGAAGGGTTTAAACGGTACCTAAAAACACCTGAAAAAGGTCGTTTGATTTATTCGCCTAAAAACTTTTTGGGCGCCAGCTTAGTTGCAGGACAACAACAAGCTTTTGTTGGCATGATTGCTAAACAACTGGCGTTTTTCCGAGAAAGTGCCGAACAACAACTGCAACAAACAGTTGACACTGCCGTCATTGGTCGGCCGGTTAAGTTTCACGGTACTCGAGGTCAAGAAGGTAATAGTCAAGCGATTGACATTATGCAACAGGCTGCTCACAAAGCAGGATTCAAGCATGTTGAGTTTTTGGAAGAGCCCATCGCTGCAGCCTATAAAATCGAACAAACCTTAGATAAAGCCACCAATACATTAGTGGTGGACATTGGGGGCGGTACCACTGATATTTGTTGTATTCGCTTATCGCCAGACAAACAAGGGGATCTAGACAGGCAGCAAGATGTATTGTCAGTGACGGGGACTCGGTTAGGCGGCATGGAGTGCGACAAAAATTTAATTGTTAAATCTATTGCGCCAACAATGGGTTTGGGGCAGTTGATGTTTAATGGCCTACCGGTGCCTCCCACCTATTATTCGGATATGTGTGCAGTGGATAATATTCCTAAACTTGATCATTTCTTCTCAGATGATTATGGTCTCGAAATAGCGCAAACCCGATGTATGGTAAAAGATCCTAGTTTGATTTTACGTCTACAAACGGTGCAAGAAGAAAAACTATCGGCTAGGCTGGTTAACTCTTCGCGTTTAGCGAAAGAGTTGCTTTCGTCAAAAGATGCAATCACCCTACCTTTGCACTATATCGAGGCTGATTATGATGTAAACATCAACCTTGATGACCTAAATCGCTCTATGTTGTCTTGGTTACGTAGAGTGAAAAGTTTAGTCACCGAGTGCTTGCAAAAGAGTGCCGAACAGCCAGAAATGTTGTTTATTACCGGAGGAATGAGCTTGTCGCCCATCGTCAAAAAGGAACTACAGGAGGTGATGTTGCCAGACTTACCCTTGCTTGAAGGAGATGCATTTAACTCGGTGTGTGAAGGGTTAGCCATTCAAGCACATAAGTTAACCTGAGCTCAATGTATGGACTCAGGTTAAGGTAGCGAAACAATAAGCGATATTTTCACCTACAGGTGTTTCGACAATGACTTAGCCACTATGATGGATGGGCTGCCTATGGGTGAAAATTCTCTTCTATAATACGGTCACACCTTCTTGCAATTTTTTAGTAAAAATCGTCAGTATTTTTTACAATTTGTTGTCATTGTATTTACATTCATATCGAGTGATTTCAGTAACTGGTTGAAATATAAACAGTAGTTTTTTGCAGGTCTACTTCTTGCTGCTCAACTTCAACTTGGCTGTAAGTCAGGTCTTATCGACAAGTTTTTAATGAAATTACGTTGTTTTTTATGGAGAAAAATATGTGTAAGAGTACAAATTTTAAACACCTCGCAAAATCGTTTTTATTGCTTACTAGTTTGTGTATTGGTTTGAATGCCAATGCTACATTGTTAAATTCAGATTTCAGCTCAGGATTTGATAATTGGCAGGCAGCGGTGACTGTTTATGATGGAGTTGACGATATTTCTTCTTCTGGAGATTTATTTTCGACTTATCCAGATAGCTATTCAACCGCTGCAGATAGTGCCACCTTAACCACCAATTTAGATGCGGCTGGAGGTGAAGTCTGGGAAGTTGTCATGTTTCAAGATTTTCAGTTAGATAGCATTTTGATGGGCAGTAGTTTGTGGTTGTCTTTGGATATTTTAGTTGATCTTACTGATGCGCTTGATGATTTTGCTTTTGCCTACCTTAAAGATGATATGGATATCATCCTAAAAGATTTAACCCTAGGCGGAAGTTTTGATGTTACGGCTTATGCTGGCGACAACGTGTCAATAGAATTTGGTGTGCTAGATGGAGATTTAGTTCTTGGTGATACGCTTACCGTTTCTAATATCGACATTACAGAAGTTTTCGCGCCAATAACTACGGTGCCTGCACCAGCGACACTATTTTTATTTGTAGCAAGTTTAATTTGGCTTAAGCGTACTCGCGCTTAAGAATTACATTATTATTTCTTACCGGCTGGATTGACTAACAAGTCTGAAGTCTGTTGGCGGACCTGTCGTTAAGACAAGGAGAAGGGAAATGGTAAGTTTAGGTTTTTTTAATCAAGCCAAAGGGCGAAGCAATCGTGCTTGGCTCTTTTGTCTTTTTGCCGCTTTAATTAGTCAAATTTCTTTTAGTGCTTTTGCTGTTATCGCTGTCGGTGGTAGTTGGCAAAAAGTAGAAGAGGTTACAATTACACAAGGTCAGCGTTTTTATATTCGCGGTACCGGTTACTACACCGACAATACCATGGCTGTCGCCAGTACAGAGGATTTGTCGGGTATGCTACGTTTAGTGGTTACTGCATCCACTATGGATGTGATGAATGCTACCGGTACTGATAGCAATGGCTACCCGTATTTCGATCTAGCGTCAGTAGAGGACACAACACGTGTTTGGTTTGCCAGAAAACGTGGAGCCTTTAAGTACACGCTAGAAGTTCAACAATATATAGAAGAAACCGATCCAGATACCGATGATGATGGGATCCCAGACTCAGACGATATTTGCCCCACAGATCCAAACAACGAGTGTATTACTATTGTGGGACTTGTCTATGGTAATGGTGCTGCCGTTGATTTAGCTGCTGTTAAGGTAGGTACAAACACAGTCAATACCAATACTGATTTGAGTGGAGAGTTTACTGCTAATGTGGGTAACGGTGAGTTATCTTCTGACGGTATCGATAAGTTCTTTCCAGTCGAAGTTGTGGCAGAAGGGTTTGCCACGGGCAATCCAAAAGTCATTTGGCAAACAGGTAAAACCGAGTATCAAGTGACGATTGATTTACAACAAGTATCAAAAGTCATTACAGAAGAAGACGATGTCACGCAAGGTGTCGACATTGATAAAGATGGCGCACCTGTTGGCTCGTTAACTATTCCAACCGTAGCTCTGCCAGCTGGAGTGTCTAGTATCACCGGCGAAATCACTTATTTAGATCCTGAAACCGACGATATATTGTCAGCGCCAAGGAGGTGATTTATTAGCCTTACCCGCAGATGCCGATCCGAATGATGGACAGGTTACCCTTGAAACATTCGGTATGATGGAATTTGATCTAGTGGATCAAGACGGTAATGAAATCACCGCGCTTGCCCTTAGCGAAACCGCAGAAGTCTGTATGAAGGCCACATCTGGTTTAGAGCTTGGTAATGTTGTTCCTCTTTGGTATTACGACGAGCAGGCCGGCCTTTGGAAGGAAGAAGGCCAAGGTACGGTTGAAAACCGTGATGGTGAACTGCAAATCTGTGGTCGAGTCGCGCACTTTACTTGGTGGAACTACGATCAACCCATCTCTACTCATTCTTGCATGAAGTACAGCATTGAGTCTGAATCAAATGATGCCGACTTAGACGGCTTGGCTTGGTATGTTGAAGGCGTGACTTACAATGGCACTTCGCCTTCTAGAGTTTGTTCAAATGATGGTGGAAATACCGATTTTGATTCCTTTACCGTTAAGATCACGACTGATATAGATAACCCCGAACAAATTAAGGTCTATACCAATATCGGTGGTAGTAAATTCTATTTGTCAGACGATGGAGATAATACTTATAGTTTGACTCAACTTACTGCCGACGCCGCAATATTCAATACGCCTAGTGTACAAGGCAGCTGTTTGAGTAATTCTCAATCTGGTACATGTATGAATCTCGATCATCAGTCTGATGATAACGGCATTTTGCCTCTAACGGCTGACGTGAATCTACCGCCTGTTATCATGGAATTTAGTGTGAGCAGTGGGACATTATTACCGGGTGAAACAGCAGACGTAAAAGCGACGGTAACTGATCCTGAAAACTCAGTCGTAACTTTAGACTGGTCGGTAAATTGTGGATATTACGGTAACACCAACGGTTCAGAATTTATGACTCCTGCTAGTGACAGCGGTCCCTCTGGTGAGCAATTCACTGCGGTAATGACTGCGCCAGATACGCTCAGCTATCCAATTGAATATTGTAAAATTGAATTGGTAGCAATGGACGATGAAGGCTTATTTTCAACTGCTAACCGCTGGGTGCCTGTTGCAGCTAGTTTTGAGTTTGAAGTAAGTGGCGTGTTATATGATACAGATGGTTTACCTTACGCCAATCAAATTCTGGATTACGTTAACTATAACTGTATGGATGGCGTAGATCTTCAAGATAGTACTGTGACCGACGCAAGTGGTAATTATCGTTTCAATATCAATCTAGCCAGCTGTATTGATGAATTTCAAGGGTACGGCGATTTTGGCGCGATATTAGTTAGTTATGAGCACTTTGGTAGTCCTTGGAGTACTGAGTTTAGGATTGATAATTCTTATTATGGAGAAGGTGAAAATGGCACACTAACCGAATGCTCAGTTGTTGCTGATGGTACAACTGTCTGTGAGTTTGATTTGCATTTACCGGTTCTTTGGGGGCCCGTGAGTGGAGAGGTATATATGCCAGATGATATAGAGTCGGCAGATATATCTTATTTCTACATGAACACGAGTTTCTATGATTTCGGTGCGCATTCTTCTTTTGGAGGGAATAATCTGCTAGACCTGACGAATTCAGTCGATGCATTTGGCCCAATCATGGCCCCTGTAGGTGACCTACATGTTGGACATAGTTATCGAATTGCTGATGAATGGAATTATCAAAACAATAATGTACATAACTACAGTACCGATGGCAGTGTAGTAGATTTAGGTAACTTGCAAACTACCGTACCGGTCGTGGTTACTGTATTTGATGTTAATAACGCCCCTTTGCCTGATATTAATATTAGTTTTACTTCTCGCTTTTGGAATAACAATGATGGTGGCGAGATAGATTTATCTGGTACAACAGATAGCAATGGCGAATTTATGGCTGACGCTTATTTAGGGTATTTGAATGTATCTTCATCCAATCCGTCTAACTATTTTTACGGCAATGTTTCAAGTGTTAGTGGTACTAAATATATCGATTTAGACAGTACCCTAAGTTGTGTAGTTGAAGG
Organism: Paraglaciecola aquimarina; assembly: GCF_032464635.1. Classification (NCBI taxonomy): domain Bacteria; kingdom Pseudomonadati; phylum Pseudomonadota; class Gammaproteobacteria; order Alteromonadales; family Alteromonadaceae; genus Paraglaciecola; species Paraglaciecola aquimarina. The sequence continues at coordinate 4,246,154 of NZ_JAWDIO010000002.1, read as the reverse complement.
GAAATTTGTCGATGTATTTGGTGAACCTATCGCCAATGAAGAATTTACTACTTATTACAATTCTAATTCGATCGATTTTATGACCGATGAAAATGGTAATTATAGTATTACCGTGGTACCTATGGTTATTATTATTTCTCAAGTGCTAATTACCAGACCAATTATTATCGTGATGCGTATGTAGACAATTGTCGTCCAATTGCAGGCCAATCTCCTGTTATTCGCCACGATGAAGTGTTGATTGAATGGTCATGGGATGCTATCCCACAATAGGTGTTTAACGTTTCGCCGGCCTCTGGTCGGCGATTACAGAATGATTAGGAATGATAAAATGAACAAACAATTTAAAATTGCCTTGTTAACGGTGCTAGGTTTGGCGCTATCCAGTACCTACGTAAACGCTCAAGCAGACGCTGAAGTCATACAAGAAGTTAAAAAACAGCAGCTTGCACAGCTCAAGAAGTCTAATGCGCATAAAAAGCAGCTGTTAGAGGCCCGTAAAAAAGAGCGTCGTGAAAAAGCGGTTGAAAAAATTAAATTACGAGCACAGAAATAACGGTAATTATTGAATAGTAATCGCTCGGATTGAAATGTTATTGCACGAATTTTAAGCTTTAACGTATTCACTCCGAGCTTTTTTATGCCTGGAGTTACTTACTCAAACGAGTTCCTGCAGTCCCTAATTCAGGTTAGCTAGAATGATATAACTGTACAGCTAAATCATGATTTAATGGGTTAATAGAATGCTATGATCAGTAACTGAACGAATAAACTTATTGAGGTTTGCATAACTAAGAGCGCCTTGTTTCACTATCGTTTTGTTGTTTTTATTGTTTATGAAAACCACTCCAGGGGTTCCTGTTAAGCCTAGTTTTTTTGCTTCCTGTTGATCTTGTTGAATAAGCTTTTTGTATCTATTACTGTTTATACACTGTAATAAACTTTCGGCATTTATGTTTGATTTTTGAGCCGCCAAGGCAATTAGATTATCTACATTTTCTGATCTGTTATTGAGGTAAATTGAATAAAGTTTGGGTTAATGTCCAAAATTGCTCATTGCCATACATTTTACTAGTACATTCAATTGCATTGGCCTGACGCAGATTTGTTGAATCATCACCTTCTAATGGAAAATGTCGATATACCCAGTTAATTCTTCCTGAGGACTGATTGACTAGTTTTTTTAAGGTTAAACGTAATTTTTTACAATAAGGACAAAAGAAATCCGAATACATAATGATGCTGACGGGCGCCTCGATAGACCCATAAATATGATCCGATTCTATGGATATTGGCCTAATAGATGGTGAGGCGGAGTAACTAGGCTGACTAAAGAATATAGCCAGTACTAGATAGATTAATGTCGGCCATGTCCAAGTATTGCAGGTTTTCACTATTTGTGTCCCTCTCAGTGGCTAAACTTTATGCTTTAATTTTAGCATTAACTAAGCCGAACTAGAGCATTAGAAATGCGTTTCATCACAGTAGCCAACAATTTATGATGTTCGTTAAATCATACTGTTCATTGTAATAGACGGATTATAAAGTAAATTACATTAATTAAAGCGTAGAAAATAAAACCTATTTCGTATTTAATGGCGTGATTATTTCACGGCTAGTAAATTTGCTTGTAAGCTTTAGCCAAATAAACACCTGACATATATTTTGGTATAAGGCGCACAAAAATATGGATGATTTGAAAAACATTATCTTACTCTTATCATGGGTAGATTATTTAAGCTTGGCGTTATTTTTTAGCTGCTGGATGGGCTATCGTTTTATTTTAGAACGCGGAAAAATGGGCCGAAAAGGACTAATAGGTATAACCCATGAGTATCGTTTACAGTGGGCTATGGAATCGGCTGCTAGAGAAATACCGGTGGCGTGTGCTGGTTTAGTCAGCAACTTAATGGCCAGTGTGTCATTTTATGCTTCAACTACCATTTATATTATCGCTGGTTTATTTGCTTTAGTTGGCTCGGTAGAACGTTTGTTGAGTTTTTCTGAAGATATGCCATTTGCGCAAGAAGTGTCGAGTGGTTTGATTGAACTTAAATTGCTGTTACTCATCTTTATTTTCGTAAACGCTTACTTTAAATTCACTTGGTCTCTGAGACAATTCAACTTTTTATGTATTCTGATTGGCGGTAGTCCTTTTCGTGACAACATGCCTTCTGAAGAATTTAGATTAAAAACGGCTAAACGTATGGCGCGAGTGAACTCTTGCGCCGGTAACGAGTTTAATCGCGGTATTCGTTCTTATTACTATGGTATAGCTGCCTCTACTTGGTTCTTACATCCGGTAGTGTTTATGGTGGCGACTATTTGGGTGACTTATATTTTGTATATGCGTGACTTTCATTCTCCGGTGCTTGAAATATTACGAGATACCTATGCCCCAGAGTTGAGAGACTATACGCTAGATCCTAAACCTGAAAAGTCAGACTCGTAACTTTTACTAAGCCATATTGATAAATGCTCCCTTTGCATGCATCCAGCGTTTCTTGAACAAAGCCTAAGTATGAAAGAATGGTTGCTCCCTTTCAAATACTGCGAGGCAGACAGTAGAGCAGGGGCATCACTGTTCTACTAATCCAGTCTAGTGATTGGTTTGGTTGAGTTAGCAGGCCGACAGGGGGCGGCTTTTCTTTTGTTGTTTTTTCATCTTGTGTTTTTTTCTGCTTTTTTTACGTGCTTAGCAATCCACTTAGTCATTTTTTGCATCAATTCTGGCGGAAAGTCATGCCCCATACCTTGTACAATTTTTAGTTTAGCCTTACGAATACTCTCAGCCGTTTGTTCCCCGCCTCGACGTGGAATAATTGGGTCATCTGCACCATGAATAACTAGGGTTGGCGCTTTTATCATGTGCAGGCTGCTTCGTCTGTCGCCACTGGCCGTTAAGGCGGCTAATTGTCTTTTAACCCCTAGCGGATTATAGGCTCGCTCGATACTACGTTTAGCTTGTTTGTGTAAACTTAATTCATCTCTGGGATATGCAGGACTGCCGATTAATTGATTCATTCTGATATTGTAACGGATAGCTGCTTCGCTATTGGTCATCCGTGGCCGACTCCCTAGTTTTAGCATGATCTTCAGATTCGAGGCTGACACAATAGGAGAGGTTGCCGACATAATAGAGGTTAAACTGAGTACTTTTTTCTTATGCTGAGAGGCTAAAATCTGTGCAATCATGCCTCCCATGGATGCGCCAACAAAATGGGCCTTCTTTATTTTCAGTGCGGCCATTAATTCGAGAACATCTTTGGCCATATCTTCTAGCTTGTAGGGTGTGGAATACCGATTGGGTAAGCGTTTACTGAGCCATGCTTTTAATAGGCTAGGATTGCCCCATTCTTCTAATTGACTAGATAAGCCTACGTCTCTGTTGTCAAAACGAATGACTCTATAACCTTTATCAACTAGGCCTAAATACAACTCATCAGGCCATATGGTCATTTGTGCACCTAAGCCCATGATCATGATGATAACGGGGGCAGATTTGTCACCTTGCGCTTGATAATTTATGCTGATGCCAGATTTTGTTACGATTGTTTTCATACCAACTAGTCTAATTTTCTATTCTCTGATGTGACATCGATAAACCTCGGTTTAGATGTCGCCCAATATTATTATATTTTTACAGAGCTTTATGATGATTGGATGAAATCTGAGATGTTTTAACCTAGTCCAAATTATTCGTAGACATTATGGGGGAACTATAGGCATGATCGCCCTCAATTGGAGCGATAAGGGTAAACTGCTGAATTTGGTTTTACCCGAGGCAAGGTGCTTTAGTTGCCAATAAGACCTATTAGCTCAATAAATACGCAGGGATACAATTCACCTATGAATGTTTCTCCTTTGCTTACATGAAATTCAGTCAATTGGCGCAAACCTTGCTGCGAGTTGACACATATTATATAAATTACCGTAAAACCTCAGAGACACTGAAAGTGATTTTGATTTTACATCTTGCGATGCTGTGAGTCACCGCCAGCACGCATAACTAGGGTTTACGTTATACAAGGATCTACTGTGAAAAATCTTAAATTACACACCAGTCTAGAAGAATATTATAAACAAATTAAAACCGTTATTATTGACAAACAACATCCATTATCGGGCTTGTTGCCTGCGAGTACCGCAATCACCGTCCATGGTAACTACCAAGATGCATGGGTCAGAGATAACGTATACAGTATTTTAGCCGTATGGGGCTTAGCTTTAGCCTATCGTCAATTAGATAACGACAATGGTCGTGGTTACGAATTAGAACAGAGAACCGTTAAATTAATGCGGGCTTTGTTACGCTCTATGATGACTCAGTCTGCCAAAGTAGAGGCCTTTAAAAAATCTAGAAACCCAATGGATTCATTGCACGCCAAATATGATACCGCTACAGGTGATAGCGTGGTGGCAGATCACGAATGGGGGCATCTACAGATTGATGCAACCTCGGTATTCTTACTAACCTTAACGCAAATGATAGGTTCAGGACTTGATTTAATTTGGACCGACGAAGAAGTCTGCTTTATTCAAAATTTGGTGTATTACATTGAACGAGCATATCGTACGCCTGATTTTGGAATATGGGAGCGAGGCGCTAAAACCAACAGCGGTAATGTCGAGTTAAACTCTAGCTCTTTAGGGATGGCCAAAGCCGCTTTAGAAGCCTTGTCTGGATTTAACTTGTATGGTGCTAAAGGGGGCCAAAGTTCAGTGATCCATGTGGTACCCGACAATATTGCGCAAGCCAATATTACCTTGAAGGCGTTGTTACCACGGGAGTCAAATACCAAGGAAATTGATGCCGCTTTACTGAGTGTGGTGGGTTACCCAGCCTTTGCCGTGGCTGATCCAGAGCAGTCTGGCAAAGTTCGCAACGAAATTATTGCTAAATTGGAGGGGCGTTATGGTTTAAAGCGTTTTCTTCGAGATGGCCATCAAACCGAGCCAGAAGATGAAGGGCGTTTACATTACGAAGAGCAAGAATTAAAACAGTTCGAACATATTGAATCTGAATGGCCGCTGTTTTTCTCGTATTTATATTTAGATGCCATTTTTCGTGATGACAAAGAGCAAATTCTGCATTATCGCCAGAAACTGGATTCGGTATTGGTCGAGCAAAACGGCGACTTGTTATTGCCCGAGCTTTATTATGTGCCAAAAGAAAACATAGAGTTAGAGCGTAAGAATCCTGACTCTCAAGATCGTGTACCAAATGAAAATGTGCCATTAGTTTGGGCGCAGAGCTTATTCTTACTTGGTAAAATGTTACAAGACGGATTGATACTTCCTGATGACTTAGATCCCCTAGGTAGGAGACATATTAAGCCGTCTTCTCCACCAGTGGTTCAACTGGTATTTTTGGCTGAAGATGAAGCGCTACAGCAAGAGTTGATGGATCATGGGGTTAGAACAGAGAGTCTCGACAGTATTGCCCCGGTGAAAGTATGTCGACCAGAGGACATTGCCAGTGTGCATGCTCAAATTGGTCGTTGTGACAGTTTAGGTTTATCTGGCCGTACTAATCGGATGCCTAAAAGTCTCACTACTAGTCGCATATATGTATTGGGACAATCAAGAGTCTTGTGTTTAACGCCATCTTTTACACAGCAATCGTTTTTCCTAAGCTATGACTTAGAGTTTTTAATAAGACGCTTTAAAAGTGAACTTCATTATTTACATCGTAATTGGACTGAACTTGGTCGACCCATAGTGACAGTATTGTTAACTCATAGTTTGTTAGACACAGATCGCACTTCGTTTTATCAGTTAATGAAAGAAATCGACAACGGTGAAATTGCTAGTACACCAGTATTGCAAGGAACGGTAGCGCAATTAAGTGCTACGGCTGCCCACGAACGAATTGATCAGCTTCATGGCTATTCTTTACCTAGCACTCCGTTAGCTTGCCTAAGAACTGAATTTGGATGCTTAGTGACTAAAGGTAAACAATTACCTATTAGTCAGCTAGAAAGTGTCGAAATAGGATTGAATAATGATAGCGAGCAGTTAATTAAACGGTTAAGCACTAGTAGCAATATGCACGAGCAAATTGCGTTACTAACGCACTTGATCAAGTTACACAGTTTACAACATACCGTCGTTATCAAGGGCAATAGCTATCAATTAAGAGAGCTAACCGAAGAGGTATATCGTAACGCGGGTAATTTACGAATTTGGTCGGTACTACGTCAAGCTTCGGGGTTATTGGGTAAAGCAGATGGTGACTTAGGATTGGCGGTCAGTGCGCTGCTTGTGGCACAGAAAATTATTCAAGTTGGCCAGTCATATAGTGAAGCTTCTTTGATTACTCGGCCCTTATCTGACGCTGAATTATTAGCTAAAATCCAAACTTTTTGCCGTGAAGATGTACGAGACAAAATACTGACTCAAGAAGTATTGCTGTGTTTAGGTTTGTTGGTTAAATCTAAGCCAGAGCTGTTTAGTGAGCTGCTTACTATAAGAGTGAGTCATTTTATTGTGTTATTAACCAGCCAAATTGTCCGAGCTGAAAAAGTGCCTGCAGACATGGCATATGACACCTTAATGGCAATGTCTCCTTCGACTATTCAAAAAAGGCTAGAGCAGGTGATGGAAGATTATCACTCATTGTCTGACTTGCCGCAAAGTATCGAGAAGCTGCATGTTAAAGGCAACCATGATAAGCTTAGCTGGAAGCAAAACCTTGGGCTGGAGGCACTAGAAGCACCTAGCGATGGGTGGCTAGCTTGGCGTCAACACCAAGGTATAATCGATAGGCGTTCTGCCGAATTCAATAATCGCATATGGTTAATACTGCATCACACTAAAGGCTTGGTGATCGGTAGTAAAATGGATAAACGAAATCGTATCTGTAGTGATCTTGTGTTGAGTGATATGACGCCAGGCGAAACCTCATTTGCGATGTTAACTGAGCATATGCTAAATAATATTCAATCTGCTGAATATCGTCAGCTCAGTATCGAAGCATTAAATGCCTTGGCGAGTTACTTTGAACAAAATACTAGTTTGATCATTGATGAAGAGATAGTGGTAGATGTGGCCATTGGTCATGCAGTGAATTTGGCTTACATTGAAACCTATCCTGACAGACAAGCTGACTATCATGAACATAAAATCGATGCTTGGGGGTGTTTCTACGAGAGGCTGCCACAGGAAACCACTGCCTTTATTATTTCGGCATTGGCTCATTTGTTGGTCGATAGTTAATCTTTCACTAGTCGATATACAAATCTAGGTGGCTTGATTAAAGCGTACCTCAACACTAAACGGCTCAAATTGAGCCGTTTGTTAATTCCTTGTCCCTTAAATAAGTTATTTGCATGTTACCTTCACCATCAGCACAGTTAGCGAGTGCTAATTTATTCATAGTCTTAAGCATACTAACCGGCTTAGTGGGGGCGTTTATCAATCCACTGATGACTTATTTTTTGGTGGATGGGTTGGCAGTTCCGCCTATTTACATTGGTTTGTATACTATTTCTCTCACACTATCTGGGCTAATCATTAGTCAGTGGTTAGGCAATCTCGCTGATAAAGGGAGTAGTTCGCGTAAGTTATATATATTGGCGACTGTGGGGACTATTGCTGCATTGGTTATTTATAGCAATACCCAGTCATTTTTATGGGTGTTGGCCGCCGGCGTGACACTTATGGCTTTGGGTAATGCGACAACGCCACAAATGTTGACCTTAGGTAGGCAATGGGCAGGCAATAACAAGGTGAATATTCTGCAGTTTAATGCACGAATTAGAGCCTGTTTTTCTTTTGCTTGGATGTTAGGTCCTCCTTTGGGGTTTATGCTGGTGGCGTCTATAGGGTTTGCTGGTGCGTTCTCGGTGGCAATCTTTTTTGCGGTGTTGGGTATGCTATTTGTGATGTTTTTTGTTCCAGAGCAGCAAATCGAGCACAATCACCAGCATGCTACTACGCAGCATAAAGCGCCTTTGTCCTTCTGGTTGTTAGGGGCAAGTGTGGTAATGGGCTCTATGGCTAACACTATGTATACCTCAGCGTTACCGCTCTATACACTGAATGAGTTAGCTTTACCTAGTTACACGCCGGGCTTGCTAATGGGCCTTGTTGCTTGTATTGAGATCCCAGTCATGCTGTTTACCAATAGGTTGAGTCGTTGGTTTGATAAAACCCATCTATTAGCTGTGTCATTTGTATTTGGTTTGGTTTTTTATATTGGTATTTTCAATGCATACTTGCTCTGGCACTTTGTTCTTTTGCAATTGTTTAACGCGATTTTTTACGGTTTATATGCCGGTATTGGTTTAACCTTGATGCAAGAGCAATTGCCCAATCGAATCGGCTTTACGTCGGCATTTTACTCGAATGGTATGAAAGTAGGGTTAATGTTTGGTTCAACAGCCGCTGGTGTCATAGCGCAGTTTGGCAGCTTCCAATATGCTACCTTGGGCTCTGCGGTCGCCACTGTGCTGGCGATTATAATATTGATTCTATTTAACCGTTTAAAGCACAAGCAGGGTTAGCTGCATATTGTTGCTAACCAGTCTTGTTGATCAATATACAAGGTACTGGCTTGCTCAAGATCCACCTGTACAAACCTGATGCTGTCACCCGCCAGTAATTGACCTAAGGCAAATAAGTCGGCACGAATGACATTCGCAATTCTTGGATAACCGCCAATAGTCTGGCCGTCTACGCTGGAAATAATCGGTAATCCATTGGCCGGAATTTGAATGCTGCCAGGTAGTAATCCACTTGAAGTCATATCAGCAAAATTCATATCTTCTAAGGCTAAGCCATCTAAGCGCAGGCCCATACGATTGGACGCATTGGATACCTTATAATCAGTTTGATAAAAAGCAGTTGCTTGCCGCTTGTTGAATAGCGCTTTCTCCGGCCCGTCAATACAGCGCAATAAGTACTTGCCTGAATAGTGCTGTTGGTGCTTTGTCTGCAGTTGTTTGGCTGCCCGTAACTCACAGTTTGTTAACTCTATGCGGTCATCAGCAACCAATGCTCGGCCATGTGTGCCGCCAAACTTTGCCAAAAAATGCGTTGCATAGCTTTGCTGTATTTTACTAACCGTTAACTGCCCAGCAAATGCTAAATAGGCTCTAGCGCCTTCTATTCGCTTACCAAAATGTAAGGTATCTCCGGGGCTAAGGTTGATGGTTTGATCGTTAAACACAGGCCGTTGCCCAGATTTATTCTCCACAGTAAGTTGAAACTTGGCACCACAAATTGCTATCGAAATGGCGGTGGTAAAGTGAAGGCTAGGGCCCATAAGGCAAATTTCTAATACTGGATGATGTTGGCAATTACCCAATAGCAAATTGGCAATGGACATAGATAAGGTGTCCATCGCTCCACCTTGGGCAATGCCCCATTGCATGCACAAGTGTCGTCCCTGATCTTGAATAGAGGTTTGCATTCCCCCTTTGATGACCTCAATACTCATGATTTTTCTGACTCTATCTGTTCGAATTCAGTGGCACTAATTGGGGCGAATACAAGGGTGTCGAGAGGACGTGCCACACATGGATAAGGTTTCTCGATATCGAATAAAGAAATAGGGGTTCTACCTATAATGTGCCAACCACCGGGGGAGTTTTGCGGATAGATACCCGTTTGCGAGCCGCCAATCCCTACACTTCCTGCGGGCACACTGAGATCTGGTGACGCCTTTCTTGGGCAAGCCAGTTCATGAGCTAAGCCTCCTAGATATAAAAAGCCTGGAGAAAAACCCAACATGTGTACAAAGTATTCACTGTGACAATGACGCTCTATTACTTGCTGCTCGGTCAATTTACAGTGTTCTGCCACCTTGGCCAAGTCCAATGAATATGGCATTTCGTAGCATACTGGAATAACTACTTTCTTTGACTGGTAATCACCTTCAGCTAGTGGTGAGCGCAATATTTCATGCAGTTGCTCAGTCAATTGTGCATAAGAAATTTTTAAAGGTTGATAGCGTAACGTCAAGCTTTGATAAGCGGGAACAATTTGTTCTACCTGACCAGCAAAGTGTATGTGGCATATGTCCGCTAGCGCTATTATTTTTCGAGATAGTGCGGGGCTAATGGGTTGCTTGAATAATATGTTGATACCGCTGTCGCCATTGTTCTCTAGCGAAAATTGATGGCTTTTCATATTACAGCATAACCATGTCTAGATAAGGTTTGATGCAAAGCTTCAATCAAAGGATGAGCAATCACACTATCGCCGTGTAAACAGAAGGTGTCTGGACTAATGATTACGGCTGAAAGCTGAGTATTTGAATGCGGTTGCGCCTGCAGTACTTTAAGCGGTTTGCCCATGAGCATCGCCATGACTTGCTCGATACACACTTCAACTTGTTGATAAACCGCGCCCGCTAAGCTTCTTGGTGCCAGATGCCCAGTCGCCAAATAAGCTCTGTCCATAAAACCTTCTGCCATAAAAGGCAGCTTCTGCGCTAATGCCGCCGACTGCATTGCGGCGTTAGGGAGTCCCAATATGGTTAATTGCGGATAGTGTTGTGCGAGCCCTTGGCAGATAGCGTGGGCCATTTGAGGAGACTTCTCCGCATCATTGTACAGCGCACCATGGAGTTTAACATGGCTAAGTGATTGTTGGGTTTTAGAAGCAAGAGCGTCGAGTTGCGCGATTTGTGCTAATAGGTTATCGAGCAAATTTTTAAGAGGAATGTGCATCGACTGACGGCCAAAGTTAGCCGGATCTGGGTAACTAGGGTGTGCTCCACATTGAATGCCAGACCGTTTAGCGTGGTTGAGAGTCGCTAACATGGTGGTTGGGTTACCGGCATGGCCACCGCAAGCAATATTGCAGCGCGATATAAAAGGCATAAGCTGGGCGTCGAGCTCGCAGTCTTGCAGCGTTTTTCCTTCTCCTAAGTCACAATTAATGTCGACTTCTTTAAGCATGAACTTTCCATAATGTGGCAATAACTAATTGAATATACGATTTAATTTTCACTTGCTCAGTATACCCAGCTTAGTTGAAGACATAAAACTTATTGGCTTACTAGTTTGCGAGTTTTGTAATCTTTTTTAAAGAAATGTAAAGATGCGTAAAGTCGATAGGCGATTTTATTTTTTCTGCCAATATACAGTTCGAACGTAATATTAAGCAAGGCAGGGGGTCTTGATTACGGCGTAAAGCAATAGGATATTGCGAATCATAGCAACCCGTTTGAGGTATTAAGTATGTTTTTAAAAATGATGACATTAGCTGCATTGGTAACTGTTTCTAGCTTAACCATGGCCGCTGATAAGAAAGACAAAAAAGAGTTTGAACCAAGCGAAAAACGTTGTGCCAAAGTAGTAAAGATGATTGAAAAATCAGCTGACAATGAGAAGCGTCTGAAAGGCTTAAACAAAAGAAAAGCCAAATGCGAAGAAGCGGGGTTTTAATTGTAATCGCCCTTACAAAAGCTAAAGGCTGCTGACCCAACTCAGCAGCTTTTTCCCGAGAGCGTAGGGGGTTGTGCAGCATGCAGATTATCGAGTCAAAAACTTGTCGTTATCTAATTACGACCGTTCTGTAAAACCTATCTTATTGATTTTAAGTAATAAATTTATATTGGCATAAACACTGCTGTAGATACCTTAAACCCGTTAATTGGAAGAGGTACCTAGTGTCATTACTCAGTTCAGCCCCTATTGTAATACCTTCAAAAAAGCCAAACTTTCAAGGTGTTATCGCCTCTTCAATTGGCCGAAGCCCCGTTCTTGAATTGCTTTTACCGCAATTGTGCGCCGACCAGCAAAGGCCGGCTAAAGCCAGACAACAATTGAAAAACATAGATAGTTATATGCTTGCAGAAACACTTTTACTGTTAAATAAGGTTGAGACTCTGTGTCATCAATTTTCGCTCAGTAACGGGCAAAATTTTAAAATTGCCTTAAAGCAGAATAGTTTATCAGTATCAGGTAACTTCGCTGATTCAGAAAAATTGCTTAAGCTAATCGACCAAGATAGCTGGTTCTGCGGATCGTTAGCTTGGCTGTGTCCAAATTATTTAGGATTGGCCCACTCACAAGAGCTGGTAGGCTTTTCTCACGTTTATGCAAATAATAAACAGCAAGCGTCGCATCAGTTTTCTCACTTTCAGCAAGCTAATCAGGGCTTGACCTGCTATTTAGATGGACAAGTTTTAGAAGGCCAACTGACGGTTAATTGGTATGTGGAATCCCCCGTCGTTCGCTATTACTTACGAGGCTAGCACTTTTTGCCAGAACATAGCTTTGCCTTGTTCTGGATCTAGCTCGTATCCGGCAAATCCGTGTTTCAGGTAGGCATTTTTGGCGACTTCATTTCCTTCAAGTACTTCAAGGGTGATTTTACAGCAGTCTTTTTGTCGCGCAATTTGTTCAACTTTTTGGAGCAATCGTTGGCTTATGCCTAGCCCCTAAATTCTTGGCTTACCGCCAGATCGTGAATATTAATCAAAGGCTTGCAGGCAAATGTTGAAAATCCTTCAACACAATTCACTATGCCTGCTGGTTGCTGGTCAACGTAGCAGATGATGCTAAATACATGACTGCGTTTAGCCAACTCTGCAATTAAATGTGTCTGAGTAGTGTGTGCTAATGGTTGACCACCACCCATTGGATCATTTGCGTAGGCGTTCAACAATTGAGTGAGATCGCTGGCGTGCTTAGGGTTATGATAATCTGCTTGGATAACTTCAATTTGCATAGTGTGCTGCTCTATATATTTAGCTAAGTAATAAACTATTGGGCCTTGGGCAGCAAATTTAAACGTTGTAGACGTTTTTTTAAGGCTTCGGGTCGTTGATTAATTAACACCATAGAGATAGGCGGAATGCCTTTTTCTGCCAAGATGGCAGCCAGTCGACCTTGATTGTTGTGCAGTGTTTTTGGAAACCTGCTGGCGATGTTGTCTTGATAGGCTTCAAGTGGAGAGATGATCTGCCATTGGTCTTTTTTGAGTGCTTGAATAAAGTCGTCGATAAACAATGCAGCCAGATCATTTTCATGTAACAGCATCACTTGCTTAACGGGCGTATCTAAATTCTTTACAGCAAGTTTCTCGTAGTAATTAGCCGAAGCTAATAAGTGCGACACGTACACATCTCGCCATTTTTCTAATTCTATTGGCATACCAGATTGCACGGCTTTTTGAAATAACGAGTCTAAGTACCAATCAGAGTCTTCAATTGTAACGTAACCTTGCTTAAGGCCTATTTTCTGCAAACCGGCCCTTAGCTCCGCGACTTTCTTATCGGTGTCTCCATGATGTAAAAATGGAAAACGAAAATAGGGGTGATAGTTTTTATAGGGTAGCAATATCTGATGTGCTTTCGCTACATCCGCTATAAACTCAACGGGATCTATCTTGTTTGCCGAACGGTGCGAGTGAGTATGATTGGCCAATAGTTGATGATGCTCAGAATATTCAACTAATCGTTGGGTTCGGCCTTTTTCTAAATGTTTTGTGGTCACAAAAAACATCGCGCTAACATCATGTTTGTTAAGCGCATTTAATAAGCGTTTGTTGCGTTCTGCACTATCGAAATAACTGGTATCGGGTCGAGGGGCATCGTCGAAAGTTAATGCTAGCTGTTTTGCTGATGTGGCGAAACTAATGGCTGCTATGCAAGTTAGCATAGTCATCGCTGTTAAATACTTCATTTACACTTTACCTTATGAATACACAAAAACCAGTAAATGATTTTGTTCATGTCTGCATTATACATTGCAGATTATTTGAAAATAACAAAGGTATAGACAAAAAAATTGGCGTTTAATTCCGCTCAATGACTAAAATTAGCGGTAAAAAAAACGGCGAGTGCCGTTTTTTTTAATCTACTATTGTTTCGCTCGTCGCTTTATTCTTGTTGCCAGTATTGAAAAATATCCCGTAGTTGATAGTAAGCGGCTTTTTTGTTGCGGTATTGGTCAACAATCCCCCATTCGCGAAATCCTGACTCAGGTGTGCCTTTATAGTTACTTCGATAGTCGTTGTAAGACCAAATAGAAAACCCGGTTAAATAAGGGTGATCTTTTAACGTGCGAAGATAGCCCACTAGGGCGTCATCGAGTTTAGCTGACGGGCCGCCACCAATTTGCTTAAGCCCCACTTCTGATAGAAATATTGGTTTTCCTGAAATGTTTTGTGAGTTTTCTCGACATTTTTCACGGCGTTGCTGTAACTATTGATCGACATAAAATCTAATTTTTCAAATGGTTCATTGGTTAAATTGGTTTGGCTGCCGTATGCAGTAATAGAAACATAGGTTTTCAATCGTGTAGGGTCAATAACGGCTAAGTGATCTAACATCGAGTTGACGTATGCATACTGTTCTGCGGTGAGGGTTTTACTGCCCCATTCAGCAACGGGATCTCTTAACTCATTGCCAACGCTCCAGCCAACAATAGACGGGTGATTAAAATCTCTTTCAACCATCTCATTTAGCCATTGCTTGGTTTGCGGATTATCGGCGAAAGCCTGTGGATCATCATCCCCCCATACTGGTATTTCACCTATGATCAAATAGCCTAATCGATCACACATGGCCAACAAGTTCTCCGAATTAGGAGCATGCATTAGCCGCGAGAAATTCCCCCTAGCAGTTTAATATCTTGCAAGTCTTTTAGCACCAATTCGTCTGGTTCAGTATTACCGAAGTCAGGATGGTCATGTACTCGGTTTACACCGTTTAAGCGTACAGCTTGATTGTTAAGGAAAAACTGCTCGCCTCTTACTTCAAATTTGCGAATACCGAAAGAGTCTTTGTGCGCCGCGACTACCTTCGATTGCTCAGTCAGTTTTGTATCCAACGTATATAAATTAGGCTGTTGTAAGTCCCACAATTTATAGGCCGACAGTTTTTCAACAAAAGAGGTGGTTCGGATAATAGATTGGTTGGCAGGTAGTTTTACTTGTAAGCTGAAAGCTTTCTTCTGTTGTTTAGCATCTAAAATTTCACTGTGAATAGTCTGTGATAACGCTTTGTCTGTATAGTTCTGTATCTTGTATTTAATCGTAAACTTGATAGTTTGCTGGGCAAAATCTGGTCCCGAGCTAATGTGCTGATACACAATACGGGTGTCTTGCTCGGCAATTAACGTGACATCACGGCTAATTCCACCCCAAGCCCACCAAGCGCCTCGGTGATAGGTATTATCGGCCATCACTACGACGGAATTATCTTTTCCAAACCGCAAGTATTGACTAATTTCAAATTCAAACGGGGTGTAGCCGCCTACATGTTTGCCTAATAAATGCCCATTTATCCACACTTTAGCAGTTTGATATACAGCAGAAAATTTAAGGCGTATGTGCTTATTTTGCCAATGGGCGGGGGGCGTGAAGGTTTTTTGATAGTAACCTTTGCCAGAAAATTCACTGTACTTAGCATGGGTGTCCCAGTTGCCGGGTACGGTAAGTATGTCCCAATCGGCATAATTGGCAGCTAACAAGGTGTTGGGATCATCGAATGTCGCATTCGAAAATTGCCAGTTGCCGTTTAACGATAGTTGCTCTGAATTGGCGTAAGTAAAACTACAGAATAAACTTACAACAAGTAACCAAGTTTTCAATAGATTCATGTTTTGTGTCACATAGTTTGCTAGAATGAATCTATAATAGCATCAAAAAATTGTTATCAAAATACAAATTTTAAGTAAAAGGTTGTCGTCGCTATTTAACCAAAGTTTTGGATAAGCATTATCGTTTAAGCTAACACTATCAATATAATTCAATGGCTTAATATGTCTTGTCTAAATAACCTCTGCTAAATGTTCACTCGGTGACGAAATTTTTCGTGCATAGCAAGGCTGATTGTTGCAGGTAGTAACAAGTTATTCTTTCATTCTAGTGTCTTGATTATGTGCTTTTAAATTCTCGCTGAGTGGTGACTTGTAATGACAGATCGCTGTAAACAAAAAACCGGCTTGCGCCGGTTTTCAATTTTTTATCATTGCTTACTATCACCCATAATGGGGGGCTTATGATTTTGGTGCACGACCCGCTTGTTTACGCAAGTTCTCAGTAAGTAACTTTTTACGTATACGTATGCTCTCAGGCGTCACTTCAACCAGCTCATCATTATCGATAAATTCTAGTGCTTGTTCCAACGACATATTGATTGGCGGTACCAAGCTTTGTGCTTCGTCAGTACCAGAAGCACGAACGTTAGTTAATTGCTTACCTTTAAGGGCGTTAACCGTTAGATCATTTTCACGAGCGTGAATACCAATAATCATACCTTCGTAAACTTCAACACCGTGGCCAATAAATAAACGTCCACGCTCTTGTAAGTTAAACAAAGCGTTAGTTAGTGCTTTACCTGTGGCGTTGGCAATCAATACACCATTTTTACGCTGACCGATTTCGCCGCCTTTATGTTTAGCGTAGTGATCGAAGGTGTGGTACATCAAACCAGAACCAGAGGTCATGGTCATAAAGTCTGTTTGGAAACCAATCAAGCCACGGCTAGGAATGACGAAGTCCATACGGATACGGCCTTTGCCATCTGGAGACATGTCGGTTAACTCACCTTTACGTGTACCCAATTGCTCCATGATTGAACCTTGGTGTGCTTCTTCAACATCAATAGTCACAGTTTCGAAAGGTTCGTGAGTTTCGCCGTCTACTTCTTTTAAAATTACTTCTGGACGTGATACGGCTAGCTCGTATCCTTCACGACGCATGTTTTCAATCAATATACCTAAGTGCAGTTCACCACGACCCGAAACACGGAATTTGTCTGGATCAGGCATTTCTTCCACTTTAAGTGCTACGTTGTGTACTAATTCGTTTTGTAAACGCTCTAGAATATTACGTGAAGTAACAAACTTACCTTCTTTACCAGCAAAAGGAGAGTTGTTTACTTGGAAAGTCATAGTAACGGTAGGTTCATCTACAGACAATGGAGGTAAGGCTTCTACCGCACTTGGATCACAAATTGTGTCAGAAATTTTCAGCTCACCCAAACCTGTGATGGCAATAATGTCACCAGCATCAGCTGAATCGACTTCGTGGCGTTGTAACCCCAAGTAACCTTGTACTTGGCCCACTTTACCGTTGCGAGTTTTTCCATCAGCCCCTTTAATCGTGACTTGTTGATTAGGTTTTACTGAACCACGAGTAATACGACCTATACCGATAACACCTACGTACGAGTTGTAATCAAGTTGCGAAATCTGCATTTGGAAAGTGCCGTTCACATCAGCGTCTGGCGCTTTAACGTGTTCAACGATAGTTTCAAACAATGGCGTCATGTCTTCGCTTGGCGTGTCAACGTCGTTAGTCGCCCAGCCATTAAGTGCAGAAGCATAAACAACTTCAAAATCTAGTTGGTCGTCAGTCGCGCCTAAATTATCAAACAAATCAAATACTTGATCCATAACCCAATCAGGACGGGCACCAGGCTTGTCTATTTTGTTGATAACAACGATTGGCTTTAAGCCTTGAGCGAAGGCTTTTTGCGTCACAAAACGTGTTTGCGGCATAGGACCTTCTTGGGCGTCAACTAGTAGTAGAACAGAGTCAGCCATAGACATTACACGTTCAACTTCACCACCAAAGTCGGCGTGCCCAGGGGTGTCTACGATATTGATACGGTAATCGTTCCATTTAATCGCAGTGTTTTTTGCAAGAATGGTAATGCCACGCTCTTTTTCAATGTCGTTAGAGTCCATCACGCGCTCTTCGGCTTCGCCGCGGCTTTCTAATGTACCAGACTGTTGTAATAACTTATCAACTAAGGTGGTTTTGCCATGGTCAACGTGGGCGATTATCGCTATGTTCCTCAAATTTTCTATAGAGGTGTTTGATGCACTCATTGTTTCTACTCTGTGATGGCGGATGCTGCTAGTTGCAAAACAATCAACAGACCGCAAAATTAACTGAAATTTTATGGGCGCGAATTGTACAGCCTTATCAACCATTAAGCGAATCACAAATGCATATTGCGATGAAATAAACTAAAAGGGTAGAATTCGTTAACGTTGGCTTAATAATTACGTTACTTCATGTCCTATGGTTTGCCGTATAATAGAGCGCTTGCACCAAAGTGGTGGTGCAATGCTTGTTTGTGGTGCAATGAGTTTTGGTTTTCATTTCTCATTGTCTGTAAAAATACTGAATAAAAGGCATTCCAAGAAGGAATCTTTGTGGCATGATATTCGTTTACACAGCAACATTTTTGGTTAATTGAGTCATTTGGCTTAGTTAACTCTTTTTATACTTATTAATCTGGAGGACATTATGTCAGCACAAAAGGCCTTAGAGCTTATCAAAGAAAGCGAAGCTAAATTTGTTGATTTACGCTTTACCGATACTAAAGGTAAAGAACAGCACGTTTCAATTCCTACGCATCAAGTAGACGAAGATTTCTTTGAAGAAGGCAAAATGTTTGATGGCTCTTCTATTGCTGGTTGGAAAGGTATCAACGAATCAGACATGATTCTTATGCCTGACCCAGAAACTGCGGTACTTGACCCGTTTGCTGAAGAAACACAAATCAATATTCGTTGTGACATCCTAGAACCAACGACAAACCAAGGTTACGACCGTGACCCACGTTCTGTTGCAAATCGTGCTGAAGAATACCTAAAGTCAACAGGTATAGGTGATACAGCGTTATTTGGTCCAGAGCCAGAGTTCTTCTTGTTTGACGATGTTAAATTCCACACAGATATGGCTGGTTCATTCTATAAAGTTGATTCTTCTGAAGCAAAATGGAACTCAGGTGCTGATTTTGAAGACGGTAACCTAGCTCACCGCCCAGAGTGTTAAAGGTGGTTACTTCCCAGTTCCTCCTGTTGATTCAGCTCATGATATTCGTGCTGCTATGTGTTTAGTGATGGAAGAAATGGGCCTAACAGTTGAAGCGCATCACCATGAAGTGGCAACGGCTGGTCAAAACGAAATTGCTTGTTTGTTCAACACCTTAGTTAAGAAAGCGGACGAAGTACAAATCTATAAGTATGTTGTACATAACGTTGCTCACGCATACGGTCAAACTGCGACTTTCATGCCTAAGCCTCTTGTTGGCGATAATGGTTCTGGTATGCACGTTCACCAATCAATCTCTAAAGATGGTAAAAACATCTTTGCTGGTGACAAATATGCCGGTATGTCTGAAGAAGCCTTGTTCTACATTGGTGGTATTATCAAGCATGCTAAAGCAATCAATGCTTTTGCTAACGCTTCTACTAACTCTTACAAGCGTTTAGTTCCAGGATTCGAAGCCCCAGTTATGCTAGCTTATTCAGCGCGTAACCGTTCAGCTTCTATCCGTATTCCATATGTAACTAGCGATAGAGCTCGTCGTATCGAAGTACGTTTCCCTGACCCAACTGGTAACCCATATCTTGCGTTCTCAGCTATGCTTATGGCTGGCCTTGACGGGATCAAAAACAAAATTCACCCTAGCGATTCTATGGATAAAGATCTATATGACTTACCAGCTGAAGAAGCAGCAGCTATCCCTCAAGTTGCCAGCTCTCTAGAAGAAGCGCTTGAAGCACTTAACAGTGACCGTGATTTCTTAACGGCGGGTGGCGTTATGACTGATGAGATGATCGACGCATACATCGATCTTAAGAAGCAAGAAGTTGAATTACTTAACATGACAACTCACCCTGTTGAGTTTGATATGTATTACAGCGTTTAATCGTTTTTAAATTGCTTAAAAGCCCGCTTTTGCGGGCTTTTTTTGGCTAGAATAAGGCTAGACTAAATGCAATGAATTCCACTTACTAACAACATCGCTAGTCTGAAGGAGTGTTTTGTGAGACCCGTATTTTTGATTGGCTTATTATTCTGCGCCACAGTGGCGGCTAAGGATGTCTATAAAACCACGCAGCCTGACGGCACTGTAATGTATTCTGATATGCCCGTCACAGGGTCGACAAGGGTAGATTTAAGCACAGGCAATCGCGCGGTGATACCAGCCTTAACCAGCGATGTATTAATCATTAGCCAGCAAGCTCCGCTGTCCACTAACGTCCCTGTGCGATACCAGGTTTCTATTGTGACTCCTGCTGACGAACAAACTATTCGAGACAATTCAGGCGCGGTAAATATTCGAGCAAGCCTATCGGTAAAAGGTGAGGGGGCATTTCAATTAATGCTTGATGATAGGTTGCATAGTGAACAGTCTTCGCCATTATTTTCTATCAAAAATGTCAATAGAGGGGCGCATACACTACAAGTTCATTTCATTAATAATTCAGGCAAGATCCTTGCATCATCCCCACAGCAGGTTTTTTATTTGCAAAAAACTACAGCACTGTTTAATGCTAATTAGGTATAAATTATAAAATTAGTGTCATTCTTCGCGCTATGAATCGTATACTGCATATTATGAATGCACCTAGTTGGTGCGTGGTAAATGCTTTGAATTGTTGGGAATATGTTAGAAACGAACACCACAGAAAACCTATTAGATAACCTTTCAACTGCAATATTGCAGTTAAATGGAAAAATGCATATTCAATATGCAAATCATGCTGCTCAGGCACTATTCGAGAGAAGCTTAGCTTTATTGACCGATTATCCCATTTATCAGTTCATTACGACCTCTAGTATTGATATTGAACGTCTGACGCATTCGATGAAATATGGAGAATCTTACTCTGACAGCGAAGCCAAAATTACCTTTCTAGATGGTCGGCACACGCAAGCCGATATATCGGTAACAAACATGCTGCAAGGACAACAAAGTTGTCTATTACTAGGAAATTAGAGTCATAGAGCAACAAAAGAAAATTAGCCAAGACAATCACCAGTGGGCTCAGCAGCAAGCAGCGAAAGAACTGGTACGAGAGCTTGGCTCACGAGATAAAAACCCACTTGGCGGTATCCGTGGTGCCGCACAATTATTAGAGAAAGAACTCCAATCAGATGAGTTGAAAGAATTTACTAGTGTCATCATTGACCAGTCAGACCGACTGCGTAATTTAGTTGATCGTTTGTTAGGACCGAATATAAGACCTAAATTTAACTGGCATAATATCCATGTGGTACTCGAGAAAATATGCACACTAGTCAATTTAGAGCGCGGGCACTCAATTTCTATCGTTAGAGATTATGACCCGAGTATTCCCGACATTTATCTAGATCAAGATATGCTGCAACAGGCCACATTGAATATTGTGCGTAATAGTTTGCAGGCGTTAATGCAGACCCCTGAGGTTGAGGGGGCTATCAGGATCAAAACTCGAATAGACAGACGAGTGATAGTACAAGGCGTGTGCGTGCCATTGTGCGTAAAAATTAGCATTATTGACAATGGGCCAGGTATTCCACCAGAGCTAAAAGATACCTTGTTTTATCCTATGGTCACTACAAAAAACGAAGGCAGTGGTTTAGGGCTTTCTATTTCACAAACGCTGATCGGCCACCACAGAGGAAAAATCGATGTGGATAGTTGGCCTAGTCATACAGAATTTACTTTATATTTACCTATTGAAAGAAAGGATCCAGAGAAATGAGTGCAGAACCCGTATGGATAGTCGATGACGACAGTTCGATTCGCTGGGTATTACAAAAGCCTTACAAGCGGCCAATATTCCATGTTTTAGTTTCGAAAACCCAGAAGATTTATTACTGCAGTTGCAATCAGGGCAGCCACCAGAAGTGATCGTATCTGATATTCGTATGCCACAAATGGATGGCATGACGTTGTTGAAAGAAGTGCATAAGAACTTTGCTCATATTCCCATCATCATAATGACCGCACACTCGGATTTAGACAGTGCAGTTAACGCCTATCAAAGTGGTGCATTCGAATATTTACCGAAACCTTTTGACATTGACGAGGCCGTCAGTTTAGTGCAGCGAGCGTTGACCCATGCCCGTGAGCAATCTAAACATTATCAAGCACCTGAAATGGTAGCGGCTTCCGAAATCATTGGCGAAGCGCCGGCGATGCAGGAAGTATTTTAGAGCAGTTGGGCGTTTGTCTCGTTCCAGTATAAGCGTGTTAATCAATGGCCAATCAGGTACAGGTAAAGAACTGGTTGCTGATGCGTTACATCGCCATAGCCCAAGAGCAGACAAGACATTTATCGCCCTAAACATGGCAGCCATTCCCGCTGACTTAATTGAGTCAGAACTGTTTGGACACGAAAAGGGTGCTTTTACCGGAGCTCAAGCCGCGCGACAAGGGCGTTTTGAACAAGCCAATGGAGGCACATTATTTCTAGATGAAATTGGTGACATGCCTTTAGACGTACAAACCCGCTTGCTACGTGTGTTAGCCGATGGACAATTTTATCGGGTCGGTGGTCATAACCCCGTCACAGTAGATGTGCGAATAATTGCCGCTACACATCAAAATTTAGAACAACGAGTGGCAGACGGTAAGTTTCGTGAAGATCTGTATCACAGACTAAACGTCATCCGGATCCACATTCCTCAATTGAGTGAAAGGCGAGAAGACATACTCCTATTAGCCGCGCACTTTTTACAACGCGCAGCGGCCGAATTAGAAGTTGATGCAAAAACACTAGCCAAAGAAACCAGCAAAGTACTGCAACAATTACCTTGGCCTGTAAAATGTTCGTCAATTAGAAAACATGTGCCGTTGGTTAACTGTAATGGCTAGTGGTAAGGAAATCTTAGTTAGCGATTTACCACCAGAAATTCACCAACAACCGGTCGCCTCTGAACAGGCCAGCAGTGGCGGTGATTGGCAAACACTACTTGCCAACTGGGCAGACACGCAGTTGCAATCAGGGCATAACAACATTTTAGATGACGCCATCATGAGCTTTGAGCGGATCTTACTAGAACGAGCGCCCTGCACTACACTCACGGCCACAAACAAGACGCGGCGAAACGACTAGGCTGGGGCAGAAACACACCTAACCAGAAAGCTAAAAGAACTAAACATGTAACCAACCAACACCTCAGGAATGACGGGAGTAGGAAACTACCTGCATGACACCCCGCCGTCATTCCTGCCCCCCAACACCGTCATTTCTGCCCCCCAACACCGTCATCCCTGCACGCTTTTTAGCAGGGATCCAAAAAACCAACACCGTCATTCCTGCATGACACCACACCGTCATCCCTGCATGCTGTTAGCAGGGATCCAAAGGCTGAATAAATGGATGCAGTGACGAAAAGCAAAAGCAAACCGATCTCCGGCTCAAAACACCACCGGAATGACGAAGGTTCAAAACACTACCGGAATGACGTGGAGTATGTAACGTCATTCCTGCATGCTTTTAGCAGGGATCCAAAGGCTGAATAAATGAATGCAGTGACGAAAAGCAAAAGCAAACCGATTCCGGCTCAAAACACCACCGGAATGACGGGAATAGAAGCGAAAACCGATCTCCGGCTCAAAACACCACCGGAATGACGGGAGTAAAGCTAAACCGATTCCGGCTTAAAACACTACCGGAATGACGAAGGCTTAAAACACTACCGGAATGACGGGAGTGAAGCCAAAACCGATTCCAGCTCAAAACACTACCGGAATGACGAGAATGGATATCGTCATTCCTGCATGCTGTTAGCAGGAATCCAAAAACCAACCCCGTCATGCCTGCATGTTGTTTCCTTGCTTTTGGCTGTTGTTGGCTGCTTTTACATTGACAATTGCGGGCGACAAAACGTATCTTCTGCGCCGCTATTCTAGGTGCCCTGTCGGTAACATTTTTGTTATCTGGACAGGAGTAAACCGCGGAAGTGTGGTTGATCGCATTCTGTTTGATGGTCTGTATTTATTCCACCGCTGCCCCGCAACGGTAAGCTAAAAGAAGTCTATGTGCTTTTGAAAGCCTAGCCCGACACCGGCCTATTAATAGTTTCTGTACGTATGGAGCGGCGGGCTTCATTAGAATGTTTAAATTTTTGCCTGTTAAATAGGGCAATAACAAAGTGCGTTTAGCATTTTGAGTTGATTAAGTTTAGTCAACAAAGCATCCTCTG
This sequence comes from Paraglaciecola aquimarina, assembly GCF_032464635.1. Classification (NCBI taxonomy): domain Bacteria; kingdom Pseudomonadati; phylum Pseudomonadota; class Gammaproteobacteria; order Alteromonadales; family Alteromonadaceae; genus Paraglaciecola; species Paraglaciecola aquimarina. Next base: position 4,222,250 of record NZ_JAWDIO010000002.1, on the reverse strand, counting down.
TTATCCCCCTCTCAATCGTTTGTTTATTTTAGATTGAGGATTTTATGAGAATACACATCAGTAGCAACGGCTATTACTCTGGCGTTAACCGCCACTCATTCTTTGGCTGATGCTAAGCCAAGTGACGAAAAATCGATTGAAAAAAATTGTTGTGGTTTCTAGCCGCGTAGCTATGCCGTTACGTGAAGCGTTGCCACGTCTGTGTCATTGGTAACCCAAGAAGATATTGAAGCACGAGGTTATGCTAACCTAGCTGACGTATTAAAAACCCAACCGGCAATTGGCGTAACCAATAGTGGCGGTGCAGGCTCTAGTACATCTCTGCGCGTTAGAGGTGAAGAAGGGTATCGCACGTTGGTGCGTATTGATGGTGTAGATATCTCAGACCCAACTGGCACGCAAGTGCAACCTCAATTAGGTCATTTGCAAGCAGCTAACGTTTCTCGCGTGAAATACTAAGAGGCTCTCAAGGCCCGGCCTATGGTGCCGATGCTGGCGGTGTGATCAATATTCATAGCACTGAATTTAGCGAACCTTTAGCAGGTAGTGTGTCAGCTGAAGCGGGTCGTTACGATACGACTAATGTAGTCGGTGCATTGGGCGGCACGTCTGACAAGTTTAACTATTATGTTGCCGGTTCTAGCTTCCGAAACTGACGGTTTTAACTCTCGCTTAGACGATAATTCAGAAGATCTCGACGGTTACCGTAATAACACGATCCACACTCGTTTAGGCTACCTGTTTTCTGAAAACCTTAGCGTGCAATTAGTGGCCCGAAACAACCGTGGCGAAGGCGAATTCGATAAATGTGGCTTTGGCGCTAGTGCCAGCAATGACTGTCAAAGTGACTTTGAACAAACCAATTTACGCACCAGCGTTAATTATACTACTGATACTTCTGAGCATGAAATATCCTACGCTAAAACACTAGTTGAGCGTGAAAACTTCAATCAACAAGCATCCAGCTACTTTTACTAAAGGCAGTACTGAAAAAGTTGAGTATGTCGCGCACAACGACTTTAACCAACAACATACTTTGGTGTACGGAGCCGACTGGAAAAAGAAGCGATTACCTCAGCACAGCAATATCGCCACAATCGCGGTGCATTTGTTGAATATCAAAGCGAATTAGTCAGCAATCTATTCATTACTGCCGGTTTACGTTACGACGACAATGACGATTTTGGCGACTACACCACTTATCGTCTCAGTAGTGCCTATATTTGGCCAATCGGTAACAACGAACTTAAATTACGTGGCGCTATCGGTACCGGTTTTAGAGCACCAAGCTTATACGAAGTGGAGTACAACCGAGGCCCATGGGCATCCTCGCCAGCCTCTGAAACCGAATTAAAACAAGAAGAAACTCAAGGTTATGAGTTGGCCGTTGAGTATTCAACCGAAAATGGTTCGCACTACGAAATCGTTTATTTTGACCAAGAAATCGATGACAGTATCTATTTCGATCTAGCTAATTTTTCTGGCTATTTGCAAGATATTGGCAAGTCTTTTTCAAAAAGGTGTGGAGTTGATTGCTTCTATTGAATTAGGCAATGGCTGGGGCATTGACGCCAACTACACTTATAACGAAACCGAAGATACCGCTGGCGAACAGCGTCGACGTCGTCCACGCAACATTGCCAATATTGCCACTCATTATCAGTTAGACAAGTTAACCTTTACCGCTAATCTGCGTATCGTTAAAGATGCCATTGATGCCGGTGTTAAATTAGAAGACTACGAAGTACTAGACGTAAGCGCGAAATACCAAGTGAACCCGCAATTGTCAATTTTTGCACGGGTAGAAAACTTGTTTGACGCCAACTATCAAGATGTACCGGCATTTTATACCTCGGGTGAAGCACCACATGTGGGTTTAAAATATCAGTTCTAGCCTGACAATCTAAAATAGGTAACGGTTTTTATAAGCAATAGTCTTCATGACATCATCACTATTGTTATATGCCGGTATAAAATCTATGCAAAAATTGGCACTGCGCCTCTGGAAAATGAATATCACCAGTTGACGTGCAGTTTCAATATTATTGACAATACCTTTCCTCACTTATACCAATTCGAATTGGTATTAATCTTATCTTACGTCCAAATTTAGATTTATTGCTGCTAGCAAAAACGATACAATTTATGTTCTTTATTGACTAACTCTACTGGGATAATCATGGACAAAAAACTCGAGACAAAAAATAACGTCAGCCATCGTTACGACTAGTCAAAAAGCCCTGCGTATGAATTTAGATGAAAAGAAGTATGGCACCATAGTTGAAATTGGAGCAGGACAAGAGGTTGCTCGCCAATTTTCCTAGCAGGTGCTGCCGCGGGTCACTATCGCTAAAACTATGTCGGCATATGACATGAAATTTTCGGATGCCATTTATGGCGTACAAGAAGATCGACGCTACGTAAGTAAAAATCGGGTTCGAGCTCATGATGGAACAAGAATTTGATTTGGTAGTGGATCGTGTTGGTGAAATACGTTCAAGATCTTCGCGCTATTTTGCTTATGCAGCAACCGTAGCGGCGAAAAGCTTTAATCGTGACAACGAGTGTCATGCTTGGTGTGGTATTCGTGTACAAATGTATCCTTAGGCGCCGAACCTAAATATAGTGGTACACGTAAGAATGTTAGATGATAACGCCGAAGCTCAGCAACAGGCTTTGGGTGTACTAGGCGTTAACTTAATTTACGCCGCCTATTATTATTACGAAAACCCTAAACAAATTATCGACTCTTTAACCGATAATATGAAAAACAATCGCATTGAAATAGACTCAATCGATTTCCAAGGTCCTTATTTCGAAGATATTGACAACCGAGCGATTAACCTACATTTAATTCGTGGCTGGAAACCCGAGCGGTGATGTTCAGACCCAGATGGCAGCGTAGCGGTGCCAGCTGAGATGCTATACAAAAAAATGTACTCACTATTCGTGGCTCGTTTAGACCTGTTACCAATTTAAATATCGATATGATTGAGCAAGGCAAAAAGTCATTCTATGCGGTTAATGATGTCGATGATTCTAATACCGTAGCTATCGCCGAAATTTCGTTAAATGATGCCAAAGGCCATGACAACAATGTTCCCGAAGCTGACATTGTGCAAAGGGTTCAAATATTGAATTCACTTGGTTACAACGTAATGATATCGGATTACACACGCTACTTCTCACTCAGAGCCTATTTCCGCCAATACACTAAATTACAAATTGGTATTGTGGTAGGAATGATCAACGTCAAGCAGATATTTGACGAAAACTCTTACCGAGGAGTAGAAGGCGGGATTTTAGAAGGCTTTGGTAAGTTATTCCCAGATAACACCCGTTTATATGTTTACCCAGAGCTTGATCAAAGTGGTGAAATTAGCGAGTTTACCGATGTGAAAGTGCAAGACCACTTACGCTTTTTGTATCGCCATTTATTGGAGAACGGCTTTATTTCAGGGATTGAATGTAGTGATAAAGCCTTATTCAAAAGCTATACTCACGGGAAGTATTGAAACAGCTTCTAAGGGCCGAGGCGGCTGGGAATCATCGGTTCCTCACAAGTTGCCGAGACTATCATCGAACATAAATTGTTTGGTTATAGAGGCTAAAGAGCATAAGCAGAAACCGATTTCGCTCGCACTCCCCGTCATTCCGGTAGTTCCTGCTAACAACATACAGGAATGACGTTGTTGGGGGCTGGAATGACGATATATAGTCCCGTCATTCCGGTAGTGTTTTCAGCCGGATCGGTTTTGCTTTTGTGGTTGTCACTGCAGTCACTTATTCGGCACTGTGGATCCCTGCTAACGGCATGCAGGGATGACGGTGTTGAGGGCAGGAATGACGGTGTGGTGTCATGCAGGAATGACGATATCTAATCCCGTCATTCCGGTGGTCTTTTAAGCCCTCGTCATTCCGGTAGTGTTTGAGCGGAATCGGTTTGGCTTTGGTCACTGCATTCACTTATTCCGGCACTGTGGATCCCTGCTAACAACATGCAGGGATGACGGTAGTTGAGGGCAGGGATGACGGTGTGGTGTCATGCAGGTATGACGGTGTTGTTTTTTGATCCCTGCTAAAAGCGTGCAGGAATGACGGTGTGGTGTCATGCAGGAATGACGTTATCTAATCCCGTCATTCCGGTGGTCTTTTAAGCCTTCTGTCATTCCGGTAGTGTTTTGAGCCGGAATCGGTTTTGCTTTGCTTTTGTCTGCTTTATTTTCCTTTTAACTCATCTAGCATGTTTGATAGTTGTTTGCGCCAGTGGATGGTTTTTACATTAGCTGCTGCTTCTGCGGTAGATTTATCTATAACAGAAAAACTAGGGCGTTTCGCTGGGGTGGGGTATTGGCTTGCTGGAATAGCAGAAATAGCTATTTCGTTGGTTAACAGGCCTTTTTCTATGGCCAATTCTTGGATTGCCACAGCAAAGTCGTACCACGAGGCTACACCTGCGTTCGTCCAATGGTAAACGCCTGTTACTTCCGGCTTTTGTACTACAGCCCACAACCAATTGGCTAGCCTCGCAGCCCAAGTTGGCGTGCCGACCCGGTCATAAACCATGCCTAATTGAGGCTTTTCGGCCATTAATCGCAGCATGGTTTTTACAACAGTTATTGCCATGCGTAGAATATACCCAAGCTGTTCTCACGATGACTGCGTTGGCTAATGTTTGTTGTACCGCTAAATCGCCTGCTAGCTTAGACGCCCGTAGACGTTAATAGGGTTGGGTTGTTGGTCGGTTGGGTATGGTGTGGTGCGCGTACCATCAAATACAAAATCAGTAGATACATGTAACAACTCGAATAATATGTGTTTTACAGCTTAAGGCTAAGTTTTTAGCGCCAGTTTCGTTTACGTCATAGGCTGTCATGGCCGAATCTGTTTCTGCTTTGTCTAACTGCGGTATAAGCCGCTGCGTTGATAATCACATCGGGTTGATGTTCGGCAATGACTTTTTCCACTAAGTTGCCGTCGCTAATATCAAGTTCTGGCGCGACCTACACTTATTACTTCAACATTTTCTGGTTTGTTAATCGCAAGTTCCCAAGCTAATTGTCCACCTTTCCCTGTAACCAATACTCTCATTAACGTACTTCCAATTAGTCAAACTTGGGGGCGTTTCGGCCAAAACTCAGTCCTACCGTATCTTTAGCTGACAAGCTTGGTGCTTGTCCATTTTGCCAAAGGCCATTCAATATTTACGCTAGGATCATCCCAACGAAGTGACACTTCCTGATTGCGGGTGATAATAATCTCGTAGCCATTTATAGACAAACTCTGCTGACTCACTCATTGCCGCAAAAACCGTGCGCAAATCGGCAGCGGAACCCATAGTTGTCGGTTATTTTGCGCTGAAAGTTCAACACCAACCCATTGCCCAAATGTTGAAGACGACTGGCGTAAATCAACGGCAACATCAAAAACACAACCTTCAGTGACACTGACCGATTACACCTGTGTTTGCTGTTGCTGGTAATGCAAACCACGTAAAATTCCTTGTGCAGTACTTACTGTGGCTGTCTTGAACCAAAGCCGTTACACCTGTTTGTTCGGCAAAAAAGTCGCTGCGAAAAGTTTCCGCATAAAAACCGCGCTCATCACCAAAGACCTTCAGTTCAAAAATTAATACATCGTTAAGTTTTATCTTGACTTGCATTTACTTACCTTAAATTCAAATCAAAGTTAATCTTCTTGATGCCCATAAAGAACGCGATCAACGAACTGTAGATACTAAAATCCAGAAACGGCTGGCAAATATGTCATAGCTGCATGTTATTAGCAGGCGTTAATAACTGGCCGTTTCTGTTTGTTGATTTACTTGTATCTATCTACTGCTTTGAGCTTTTTCAGTGCTTTTTCTTCTCACAATTTTCAACAAATATTGACCGTAGCCGGTTTTCTTCAAACTATTACCTTGTTCAATCAACTGCTCGGTGCTTATCCAACCTTGGTTGTAGGCAATCTCTTCTAAACACGCCACTTCTTAAGCCTTGGCGATGCTCTACCGTTTGTACAAATTGTCCTGCTTCTAGCAATGGGACATGCGTACCTCGTGTCATAACCATGTGCTAGCCACGACCTAACAAAGACACATTTAAGTTGTTCTTTTGCATGTAAGCGACATTAACATCGGTGATTTCAAGCCCGCCACGGGGAGAAGAGTTTAATGTTTTTGGCATATTCCGTACTGCGCCACACTATTGTCGTAAAAATATAGACCCGTCACAGCGTACAGTTTGATTTAGGTTCTGCTGGCTTTTCTTCTTCAATGCTAATGGCTTTACCATCTGCGTCGAGGTCTACAACTCCAAAACGTCTCAGGATCGGCAACATGGTAGCCAAATACGCGTTGCTCCAGTTTCTGCTTTTTTGTGGCCGCTTTTAGTTTGGTCTGAAAAGTGAGGCCCGACCATAAAAATATTGTCGCCCAACACTAAACTTACGTTGTCGTAAACACCGATAAACTCTTCACCTAAAAATAAACGCTTGCGCTAGAGCCATCTGGAGAAGGCTGAATGGTGCTTCGGCTAATACCTACCGCCAAAAGCACTACCATCGCCAAGTAGCCACAGAAATTCGCCTGATCTTCGGGCGTGGTAATAATCAAAATGTCTTTAATACCAGCCAGCAGCATTACCACCGACAACGGATAACAGATCATCTGGCTTATCGTAAATGGGCACAAATAACCGTTTTAGATGTACCTTTGGGTAATACCGGTGCAAACGCGATCCCGAACCACCCGCTAAAATAATACCTTTTTATACTTGGCCACCGCTTCTTATCTCCTTACTTATTCAACTGCCTCAAAATTAAAGACTTAAAAACCGATCTCCCGGCATAGAAACACCACCGGAATGACGAAGGCTTAAAACACCACCGGAATGACGGGACCAGATACCGTCATCCCTGCATGTTTTTAGCAGGGATCCAAAAAGCAGGCCTGTCCATCGCTGCTTTATACGTCATTTCTACAGCTAGACCGATTCCGGCTTAAAACACTGCCGGAGCGGCAAAGGCTCAAAAACACCACTGGAATGACGGGAACTTGAATGCCGTCATCCCCTGCATGATAACAGCAGGGATCCAAAAGCAAGCCTGTCATCGCTGCTTTATGCGTCATTTCTACAGCTAAACCGATCTCCGGCCCAAAAACACCGCCTGGAATGACGGGACCAGATCCACGCTCATCCCTGTTTACCTTTTGCCGGATCCCTCTATCGTCCAGCGCTTCTGCGACGCTTCTATCTTTCGATTTTTAGTCGCGCCCAGCCTCCCTTTTCCTAGCCACCAGTCTCGTTATTAAGGCGCCTCAACCTATCTAGTTTATATGCACCAGACAACACACGCTGCCACCAGTCTTTGTTATTCAAATACCATTCAACTGTTTTGCGAATACCAGACTCGAAAGATTCTTCTGGGCTCCAGCCCAATTCACGTTGGATCTTGTCCGCGTCTATAGCGTATCTGGCATCGTGACCAGGACGGTCGGTAACATAGGTAATTAAATCACTATATAGATTCACGCCTTCCTGGTTTTTCAGGAACCAGTTCGTCGAGCATAATGCACAAATGGTGGTCACCACTTCAATGTTGCGTTTTTCGTTATGGACCACCGATGTTGTAGGTTTCACCTACTTTGCCCGACTTCGCCACTAAATAAAGCGCTCGAGCGTGGTCTTCAACATATAACCAATCACGAATTTGGCTACCGTCGCCATAAACGGGTAATGCCTTACCTGCCAAAGCGTTCAGAATAATATGTGGAACCAATTTTTCAGGGAAATGATAAGGGCCGTAATTGTTTGAACACCTCGTTACCACAGTCGGCAAACCATAAGTGCGTTGCCAAGCGCGCACTAAATGATCAGAGCTCGCTTTACTCGCCGAATAAGGCGAACTTGGTGCGTAAGGTGTGTCTTCGGTAAATAATGGTAATTCGGCGCCATCGGGTAATTCGTTGGGGTGGGGTAAGTCACCGTACACTTCGTCTGTAGAAATATGATGAAAAATAAATGATTGTTTCTTGTCGTCAGTCAAAGCAGACCAATAAGCTCTGGTTGCTTCTAATAAAGTATAAGTTCCCACTACGTTTGTTTGAATAAACTCACCGGGCCCATCAATTGAACGGTCAACATGTGATTCAGCCGCCAAATGCATAACGGCATCGGGTTGATGCTCAGCAAACACGCGCTTTAGTTGGTTTGCGTCACAAATATCTACTTGTTCGAATATATACCTATCTGAATGTAATTCTTTTGGAATCGATTCAATGTTGCCAGCGTAAGTCAATTTATCTAAATTAATTACTGTATCGTCTGATGATTGCAATATATGCCTAACTACAGCACTGCCAATAAATCCAGCGCCACCCGTCACTAATAATTTCATCAACACTTCCTTTCACGTAATTTGAGTGTGCAATATTATGTCACGTAATCTAGCGAAATATTACCCGTTAGTAAAACTTTCTGTTTGCTCCATAGGTAATCTCTGTAAGCGTTTGATTTTGATAATACAATACAGACAAAAAGAAGGGCTTGAGATAAGTAAGTGGTATTTACCGCACAACCTTAAAAGAGTCTTATACTAAAGTCTCTAATCGATTGTTTTTTAATAGGTTATCTAAATAAAGTTGGTGTTTTCGTGTAGTGGTTTTGCAACAGCTTGGCGATAGAAAGTCAATTTTTTAGCTGATTCAGGGCAAAAACACAAAAAAGCCTTCATTTTCAACTTATCGGATATTGAGCGCAGGATATGCTAGACAATAGTGGCTGCCTATAAAAGCAGCACCACAGCTAACCAATAGTTTCATTTGTAATGTTTCAATCGGTTTTTAAATCTAATAGGCATTTTTATTTAGAAAGCCGTTAGTAATGGTTTTGAGAATAATTTTTATATCAAGCCATACTGTCCAACGGTGGATGTAATCTAAGTCGTACTCTACACGTTTTACCATTTTATTGACCGTTTGCGTTTCCCCTCTTAAGCCACTTACTTGAGCTAATCCGGTATCATAGGTCGTACTTTATGGCGTAACATGTAACCTTCAACTAGTTTTCGGTACTGTTCGTTGTGAGCAACAGCATGTGGTCTAGGGCCAACAATTGACATTTTACCTTGCAAAACGTTGATAAATTGTGGGAGTTCATCCAGCGATGTTTTCCGAAGGAAGGCACCAAAGTGGTGTTATCCTTGGCATCATTTTTGGTTGCTTGTTTAACTACTTCGCCATTGTCCATAGAAGTCATTGAACGAAACTTGTAGATAGTAATTTTTCTGCCGTCAAGTCCGTAACGATTTTGTTTGAAAATGACTGGACCGGGAGATGTTAACTTCACAGCCGCGGCGATAATAAGCATAGGAATAGCAATCAAGGTTAATATTATGCTTGAGAAAACAATATCTTCGACTCGCTTGAGTATTTCGCTACCTCCTTGAAAAGGTGTGTCATAAACACTGAGGGTTTGAATAGATCCCACGTTCTGCCAACGAGCATTAATTAAATTGTACATAAAGAAATTAGGAACAATGTATACACTTGCAGTGGTGTCGCTACATAAAGTCAGTATCTTTGAAATACGTTTCTCTGCGCTCATAGGCAGCGCGATATAGACATAATCAATTTCACCATTTTTGGCTTTCATTATCGCGTCGTTAATATTGCCAGCAATTTGATAATTGATTTCTTGGGAGTACAATCTGTCGAGAGATCTATCATCATATATACCGTTAAATATGATACCAAGTCTTTCATTTTCGAAAATTTGATTGGCCAAGCTATAACCCGCTCGCGTCGCGCCAATAACCACCGCTTTTCGTGTATTATGCCCCTTACGTCTATGACGAAACAGTATTTGTCTAAATACCACTCTCCAACTTGTCAATGCAAGAATACTAATCAACAACCAACTGCCTACGACAAACTTATCCATATTAACTAAATTAGGAAATATATAGGCAAAAGTAATTGTGACAAAAGCAGAGATCATCCAGCCAATTGTTACGCTTCTAATCATCAAAGTAGTCGAAGCTGTGCGCCAAGAGCGGTACAAATCTAATGCTTCTGCGCAAATGTTGTAGCAAATTATATTGACAAAAGTAGTATCACGACTTCTGCCCCAACTTTTTGACCTAAAATAGTTAGTACCAAAAAGTATATGGAAATAATCAACATCATATCAACCAATCGGTATACAGTAGAGAAGCTACTTTTGTTACTTTGAATGATACCTTTTGTACCCATGCCTACAACCTTCTCAGCACTCATTTCTCTAACTCCCTTATTAGGACTGCGTAGTTATTATTTCTAAATTTACTTTATTACTTTATTGAAGTTTCACCTAAAACCCTAACCTGCTCACTGTTTTAACAATTGCAAATAGTATGACTTATCAAGTTAAGTGGTTTCGTTAAGCAAACTTTATACCATGCGTTATTGTTTTGTGAGTTTCATAGAATAGTTCAACTCTCAATAAGGTTAAATTGTTGTTTTCGTTTTGTTATTTTTATGTTTGGTTTTTTGACCGAGATTCTAGAGTATATCATTAACACCGATCTAAAGATGATGTTTTGATGAATTTGGCTGTCACAATAATGATTATTTTTTTTCGATGGGATACAATCCAACGGTTTTATGCACGACTTTAGTGCGTGAGTACAGATATTTGAGAAACGCTAGTTTTTTCACCTAAATAGTAAGTATAGAATTGCCCCGCTGTTCTAACTAAATCGTTTACTTTCGGTAAATATGATTAAGTAAAATAGTGGCATGAAAATGGCTTGGTTGAGTGTGGACTATTAGAGTAAACCAGTAAGTAATTTTTCAACGTGTAATTATTCAATTTATAACTAAATAGCAACACATATAACTAAATATAGATGACGAGGCAATGGAATGGGTAGATTAAAAAGTACAATTATTATCACTGCAGGTGTATCAAGCCTTGTAGGGGCTACTGCTCAGGCACAAGAAAAAGCAAGTATTCCTGTTGGAACATTTGAATTAACCCCTACGTTAAATGTGTCACTAAATAAAGACAGTAATGTTACACGTTCAAGCACTGGTAAAATTGATAGTTGGATTACAGTGCTAAATCCAGAACTAAAATTAGGTAAGCAAATTGGTGAAAACAAACTGTATGTAGGGGTAAATGCCACTAAAGGTATTTATCACTCAAGTGAAGATGATGATTATACTGATTATCAACTTTTTACTAGTGGTGAGTTTGAATTTGATAGGCGTAACCGCATTTCTGGGTCTTTGAATCATTTATCTGGGCACGATGGTAGAGGAACAGTGTACTCAATTGGTGCCGGAAACCTTTTACAAGGCGTTGATAAGTACACCAGAAATTCACTTGCAGCCACTTATTCTTATGGGGCAATGAGCGCATCCGCTAATCTTGACGTGAATTTATTAATTCGAGATATTGATTATGACATCGATGTTCTCGACTCTAACCCTGAAAGGCTTCGAGATAGAAAAGAAAAGAACATAGGCTCGACTTTTTATTACGGTATTTCTCCCACAACCGATCTTCTTGGTTGATGCCAATTATTTAATCTCAGATTATACAGGCGATATTGTAGGTGTGGCATCACTCGATAGTAAAACCAAATCGATACTTGTCGGGGCTAAATGGGAATCAACAGCGGCGACTTCAGGTTTTGCTAAAGTCGGTTATCAAAAGCGTGATTTTGATGTTGCAAGCCGCGCTGGATTTTCAGGATTAAAGTGGGATGCCGGTGTTACATGGAGCCCAATTGAACGAGCCATTTTCGAGTTTTCAACTGCCAGTGATACTCGAGAAACTAATGGACAAGGAAACTATATTCGCCGTGTTGATTATGCAGTGGATTGGAAACACGAGTGGCTCGAGCGTCTTGGTACAAAGGCCTCAATTAATTATTCCGATGATAGTTATGAAGGCGGAAGCGTTCCAAGAAACGATAAAATCAAAGAATTTCAAGTGGCTGCAAATTACCAATTTAGACGTTGGATAAAGTTGATTGCGTCGGTAAGTTATTTTGATAGAAATAGTGACAGTGTAAATGCTAATTTTGATTACAATCGAAGCTTAGTTAGCTTTACAGCACAAATTTCGTTATAGAAGGTTTTAGATTAAATGAATTTGAAAATGTGGTGTTTTATACTGTGCTGTATGTTTCAGTGCAACCAGCTTTTCGCAAACAAGTAGTTTAAGTCAATATCGTTTGGGTTCAGGAGATGTGATTAAAATTTCTGTGTTTGGTCAAAGTAATTTATCGTTAACAACCAGAGTTCCTCATATGGGAGTTATTAACTATCCATTTTTGGGCGATATACAGGTTGAGGGTCTAACTGCCTCGGAACTTGAAGCTAACATTTATAAAGGCTTAAAGGGGGACTATTTAGTAGAACCTTCTATATCGGTTACAGTAGAAGAGTATCGCCCTTTCTTTATCGACGGTGAAGTTAAAAAACCAGGGGGCTATCCATACCAACCCGCCTTGTCAGTAGATAAAGCTGCCGCCCTTGCCGGAGGTTATACTGAAAGAGCCTCGCGTACCAAAATTATGATAAGGCGTGATATCTCTGGTGAGCCTCAGCTCATTGAGTCGACACCAACTGATATAGTTTTACCAGGTGACATTATCACAATTCAACAAAGTTTCTTTTAAGTAGGGATAAATAAATAAGTGAATGCTCAAACCAGAGATGGACAAATAGAAGCTAAGTTGTTTGAAAATGATACTATCGACTTAGGCCAATATTGGCGCATTGTTATGCAATTTAAATGGCGAATTGTCAGTTTATCTGTATTGATTACGATTTTGGTTGCCTTAATCGTCATGACAATTACACCTAGGTATATTGCTACGGCAAAACTGTTAATTGAATCAAATGAAGCCAAAGTTTTATCAATTGAAGAAGTCTATGGCTTAGATGCAAGTCGTAAGGAATATTTTCAAACTCAGTACGAAATTCTTCGTTCACGTAAAGTCGCTGAAAACGTTGTACGCAAGTTAAATTTATCAGAACAAGCCAACTACAATTTTGAACTAAGAAATGTAGGTACACTTGAACAATGGAAGGGAAATTTAAAAGAACAGCTCGCAAGCATTTTACCTTTTTTGCCACAAAAACCACCGGTAGTTTACACCCCAGAACGATTGCAGATTATTAAGCAAAATTATGCGGTTAGTCAGGTAATGAAGAGTTTAAAAATATTACCTATTTCTAATACTCAAATCGTTAATATCTCTTATGAAGATGAAGACCCAGAATTGGCGGCGCTAATCGCTAACACTGTCGGTGATGTCTATATAGAAAGTTATCTGCAAGCACGTTTCGATATGACTGAAAAAGCCACGACTTGGCTAAATGAAAGTTTGGAGGGCTTACGTACTAAGCTAACAGCCTCTGAAAAGTTATTGTCTGATTTTTACGAATCAGAGCAACTGGTTAATATTGATGGGGTAGTAGGCTTAGCATCTGAAGAGCTACAAAAACTAAGCCAGCAATTATTAGATGCCCAAACTAGCCTCAAACAAAATGAAGTTATTTATAATCAGGTCGAACAAAGCGGAGCTAACATAGCCGAGCTCTCAACGTTGACAGAAGTGATCAATCATCCATCAGTTGTATCTGTTAAAAGATCTGAGGTGACTGCCCAGAGCCGAGTGTCAGAATTAAGTAAAGTTTATGGGCCTAAGCATCCCCAAATGATTGCTGCTAACGCAGAGTTAGAGTCAATTCAGGCTAGTTTAGCTGCGCAAATTAAAGAACTGGTTTCCGGAATAACGGTTGATTATCGTAACGCCAGTCAAAAAGTAGTTGAGTTAAAAGCAGAAGTTGAAAGAGCAAAACAACGTTTCCGCCAACTATCTAATTTAGATAATCGTAGCAAAACGTTGCAACGTGAAGTTGATGTGAATCAACAGCTTTATAGCTCGTTTTTTACTCGTTTAAAAGAAACCAATGAGTTAGGTGGCTTTGAGTCAGCTAACGCTAGATTATTAGATGTCGCTCAAAAACCGAGTGCCCCAGCTAAACCTAAGAAAGGTTTAATTATTGCTGCTGCATTTATAGTTAGCCTTGGATTTGGCATCTTTTTAGCGATTGTTTTGGATGCTCTAAATAGTGGTATTCGTTCCTTAGACGACGTAGAGCGTAAATTATCTCAACGTATGTTAGGTCTTATTCCGTGGGAGCCCCACAAACGAAAAGAGAATATTCCATTACGCCACTTTTTTGATTCTAAACATCATACATTCAGTGAATCGGTGAGAACCTTAAGAACTAGCTTGCAGTTACTGAATATTGATAAACCATCGAAAACAATTCTCGTTGCTTCAAGTGTACCTAAAGAAGGCAAGAGTACGGTTGCTATTAATTTAGGTTTTGCTTTAGGTCAGTTACACAAAGTGTTAATTGTTGATACTGACTTGCGTAGGCCAACACTAGCTAAGCAGTTTGATTTACCGGGGTTTCAGCCTGGTATTGCCAACCTTATTGCTGGTACCCATAAGTTAGACGAATGTATTGTGCATGATGAATATTCTGGTGTTGACCTAATTTGTGCGGGAACAATTCCGAATAATCCACAAGAGCTTTTGGCTTCAGAGCAGTTTAAGAAAATCATGAAAGGCTTTGCTGCTATGTATGAATATATTGTAGTTGACAGTGCCCCTATTCAAGCTGTGAGTGATGCCGTAGTGGTATCTAATGTCTGTGATTCAATTATTTATGTAGTTAAATCTGATAGCACAAGTCATAAGATGATAAATAGTGGCTTAAGCCGCTTTATTAGCTTAGGTCATAGGGTCGATGGTATTGTGTTAAATCAGGTCGATTTGAAAAAAGCCAAGAAACAAGGTGAGTATTCTGGATTTTACGATCAATATGGCTATAACAATTACCAAAGCGAAACTAAAAAAGCTTGATAGATCTACACAATCATATTCTGCCTTAGTATTGATGACGGCTCTAAATCGCTTAGCTCATCTTTACAAATGGCAGAGCAAGCAATGGAGTGTGGTGTAACGCATATAGTGTGTACACCACATATTCACCAGGGCTACTTTGATAATACCCAAGAAAATATTATAGAAGTTGCAAAAACCTTTTCCCAATATCTGACGGATGCTGGCTGTCAATTGAAAATTGCCAGTGCAGCAGAGTTGCGTATATGCCCTGAAATTATGTTTTGGTATAAAAATAATACGTTGCCATACCTTGGAACATGGCAGGGCAAAAACGTCATTTTACTTGAGTTACCTCACAGTCACGTGCCAGCGGGTACCGATAATCTTATTCGATGGTTGTTAAACCATAATATTCAGCCATTGATAGCTCACCCAGAGCGTAACAGAGATATTTTAGCCGACTATCGTAAGTTTGAAATGTTAAAGCGTTGTGGCTGCTTATTTCAATTAACCGCAGGCTCTGTTATTGGTCGATTTTCCAAACCTATTCAAACACTAGCCTTGAAAATGTTAGAGCAAAAGGCCATCACAGTGATTGCCTCAGACTCTCATAACCTAGATCGCAGACCAAATGATATGGGACGTTGTCGAGCGTTTTTGCAGGAACATTGTGATAGGGATTATGTCACCACTTTAGTTGAGACTAACCCAAAAGAAATAACCCAAACACTGGGCTGGTTGTAAGTAGAAATGAGTCGCTATCATTATTTACTTTTAGTTGTTCTTGTTGTGGTTAGTGTTTGTGGAATATTCACTGCTTATCGTTATGGTATCGCTAGCGTAAATTTTTACAATGTTAAAAATAGTGTCGAAAAGTGGCATTCCAATCCCCAAGATATTGATTTACAACAATACCTTGAAGCTAAAAACTAGTAGTATATTGGCTAATGAGTATCACCCAGATAATGCTTTTTACTTAGACCTTATGGCACAAGTATATGAGTGGGGGGATATTTGAGTTTGAGAGCAGCGTAGAAGGATTAAACTTAGCAAAGCAACATTACTTGCGAGCGACCCAATTGCGGCCTTTATGGCCAGTTACATGGGCATCTCTGGCTAAGGTTAAATGGCGTTTGCAAGAGTTTGACGAGGAGATGCTTTTTTCTTAGAGCAAGCCAATAAACTTGGCCCTAAAAAATCAGAAGTGAATTTATTATTTACAGATTTAGGGATTGCCTTATATAAGAGTAATCACGTTATGCTGCTTAAAATAAGACCTATGTTTTATCAGCGCTTAGCTCAAGGGCTTAAAAATCATCTTAGTCGCCATGCCGTAAAACAGATTATCTTAAAATACCAAGCCGAGAATTTAGTTTGCAGATGGTTGCGTGATGACAAAAATGCCACTAAATGGCTTGACTCAAAATGCCGGTAAAGCGAGTTTATTGGCTTGGCACTGGTACAGCATTCTGTTTGACAACGTTTCCATAAATAGCATTCTGCCCTGCGCTATGATTAAGCCCATATACTTTTAAACCAACCCCAAAGCCCCAATGAAAAACCATCAAATAAATTGATCCCCAAAGCCGACTTTATTAAATACAAAACAATCAGGCCTAAGGTGACTGAAATAGCCAAAAAACTTGCAACAAACACGGTATTTATTAATCTCGATGCTTTTTGTTCAGCCCGACTCAACTCTCGTTTATTTTTGCCGGCAATAAAAACGTAGTAATAACGATATTTAAACCAAGGAATAGTACCTCTCACATCAATCGCATGGTTTCGCCACTGCCGGTTTACAATTGCGTTTCTGAGATGAGATAACTGCTCTTCATTAAAAGAGTCTTTTACGCGGTCGGGCACCTTAGCGAGTAAATTTTGCAATGCGGGATCTTCATGAACTGAGATAGGGCGTTTAATGGCCATGATTCATTCTACCACTCTTTGAGGAATAGGGTTTTGCGCTTAAATTAAATTTGCTTAGTAGAGCTAAAGCCAAAAAAACAACAAAATAGCTAGCATTGGCGGGGGCTTGCAGTGGAAAGTCTACAGACATATGAATTAACATCCCTGTGATAGCCATTAAACTCGCAAAGGCAGCACCTTTGTACATCGCATTTTTTCGTTTCTTGATGACCGCTACAGCGACTAAAAAACAAAGTAACACAATAGCAGCTAAACATGAAAAACCAAGTAAGCCATATTCAATTAGCATTTGTAAATAATCATTGTGGGCTTGGTCGTAAAAAGGGTAAACATTGGCTTTTTTATAGGATGGAAAAACGCTATAAAAACTGCCGCCACCAGTGCCCATTAGTGGGTAATCGGCAATAATCACTGATGCATCAATCACCACCTCATCACGGCCTTCCTTAGCTAAACTGGTCTCAGCTAAACGCTCTTGCACTTTATCTAAGCCAAACCAAGAGCTGACTATGACTAAATCTATAATGATCATACTGACCACTAAAATACTTAAACCCTTGGACCGTTTTCTATCGACAACTAAAGCGTAAATACTGACTAGTGTTAAGGCTATAAAAAAGGCCGAGTTACCCATTCTCGATCGCGACATGACAAGGGCAATGACCATAATGGCTAAACAAATTCTGATTAATGCTTTATTACCTAACAAACTTGAAACAATAGCTCTGGTCCAATCTCGACCAGACATTGATTGGTTGTTATTGATACTTGCCAATATCAAACCAGTGCCGGCAGACAAACAGAGCATAATAAAATTAGCAAAGTGGTTCCTATAAACAAAACTACCAGTGGCAGACTCTGCAATAGGAAGGTTAAAAATTAAACTGAATTCGGTACCGAGTAATATTTCTAGGATGCCATACAGACCTTGCAAAGAGCCAACAATCAACATAAGCGTTAGTACTTGTTTCACTCTTTTCTCGTTGTTAATCAATATTAAGCTGCATAAAAACAAACAAAAATAAGCAAAGGATTTTAATAAACTCACTTTACTTTGGCCTATGTCACTACTTAGATACATGTATTGGCTATCAGAGGGAAAGTGTGCTTTTGGTGAAAGTAAATTAACCATAAATTCGGGCAGTGGAATAACTTGTAGTGAGGCAAACACTAAAAAAAGTATCCATATAAAAATAACGGCTTTAAATTTATGTAGATGTAAAAAAGCTACATGTTTATTTAAATATATGCAGCCTAACATCAAAGCAAAAATTGATATTTCTAAGATACTCCAAGCCCAAGGTCTATTTGAACCTAAAGGTAAGGGGGCTATAAATAAAATAGCTAAGAAGCAAAAAAACAAGATGGATTGAGATGAATATTTCAAATTTAAAAAGTAACTCTATTATTAGTACTTCTGTTGATTTTAATCGTTTGCTATACAAAAAAGCCAGACATTAGTCTGGCCTTTTTAGATCAAATACAGGTTAATTAGTTGGTCGACGCTGTCGCGTCACCACCACCCGTTCCACCGGCACCAGTACCAACACCAACTGGAGCGGCTAACGCCACTTCTACTGGACCACCGGCAGCTGTTGCTTCACCAACTGTTGTTGGATCTGCGCCCGCTGTAATGGCTGCAAGCAACGCATCATTTGAATTAATTTCACCGGTCATTACGGCGGCATTGATAACTTCTTGGGCAAAATCAGGATACAAAGCAACGGTAAGGTTGATAATGCTCATAATGTTTTCAGGCGCATTCTCTATAGTGATTTTGGTCGCTTCAAATAAATTATTTACGGTTACCATGTTGCGAATAAACTCTAAAGTAGACTCTTTATTCACAGATACCGTTTCAACTGCATTGCTTGGCAGTATGGTACTGCCTTCGCTTAAAGCATTATCAATAGCTGTCTCACTAGAAGTAAGCAGAGTTTCACCATTTAACATTAAAGACTGAATGTCTTGATGCAATCTTGTGCCTGTAGTTGATTTTGATCACCATAAACCACCACATCTGCGCTTTGAGCCCATGCGACACTCGATAACATGCTAAAAAGAATTAAAAATGTTGAAAATACTCTCACTATAACTTCCTTAATAAATAGATGACTAAAATATTTAGTATGTAACACCTGAATTTAACACACAGCATTATACATGCCATTCGTTACTTAATCTTGTCATTTAAAATAAAATCTTTATATATCAGCACATAAATAGCTAATAGCTAGTACTAAATTGTTTGAGGTAAATCCAAGTGTAAAATAAACTGACAGGTAACGATAGACTTTGGTTGGCGTCAGTATAGGTTTTAAGCTTGGCTAATTGGTTAACTATCAATACTTTCTGGCCTACCTACTAAGTAGCCTTGAATATAATCTACTTTCATCATTTCTAAGGTTTTTGCTTCTTGCTGTGTTTCTATTTTTTCAGCAATGACTTTAATATCAAGCCCATGAGCGATATTAACTAAAGAATGCACAAACAGTTGATTGTCTTTTTCGGCATGAATGTTTTTAGTAAACCGACCATCTAATTTTAAATAATCAGGTTTAATTGCGCGTAAATGAGTAATAGAAGCGACTTGAGCACCAAAGCGTTCAATTGTAATTTTTACGTTTAATTTTTTTACCTTAGCAATAAATTCTAGAAAGTTGGTTGTATCACCGAACAAACTGCGCTCTGGTATTTCGAGCACTAAGTTTGCGCGTTTTGCACCTAATTGCGTCAGTTGAGTAAGTAGCCAAGTTTGAAATGACGGTTTTAGTAATGATAATCGAGAAATATTTAAACCTATATGACCATTATGCTGTGATAATTTTTTAAACGCACATTGCACTAACAACTCATCTAGTTTTTGAGAAAAATCGAGTCTAATGGCTACCGGAATTAACTCTGCCATAGGCAAATATTGCTCACCATCACCATCACCATCACCATCACCATCACCATCAGGATCGGGAAAGCGTGCTAGCCATTCCTGATAAAGTTCAACACCCGAAAATGATTTAATAGGTTGTCCAATAAAGTCTGCAGTGTTGTTTGCCAACAAACTTTTAATTTGTTGACGCCACGTATCGTTACTTTTAACGACTTGCAATTGATTTACTGCCTGCCATCTTAGCTGGCTAATACTCGCTTGGTTAAGGGCGTTGTCGACTTGTTCTAAAATGACTTTTTTATTATCCCCAAAAGTAAAACTACCCACACCAATATGCGCCGTGCCTGATTCATACTCAAATTTTTCAAATGCATTGCATTTGTCAATGATTTGTTGACACAAATCTAAACACGTCACGCTGTCGATCTCCTCTAAAATCAAAGCAAAGTCTGCACCATTCAACCGGTACAGGGTAAAGTCGATGTTTTGTTGATGTAAGTGCTCGCTCAACACATCACGCACAGTGTTTATGTAGGCATCGCCTTCTAAAAAGCCTTGAGTGTGATTCACTTGGTTTAAACTACTTAATCGTACAAACATCAAATAGCCAATTGATTGATGTTCTGAATCGCCTAATATTTGCTCGAAAGCCAAGTCAAAAGCCCGTCTATTGCCTACTTTAGTTAAGTCATCAGAATAGGCGAAATTGCGATAGCGTTCAGTTTGGTTTGATAGCCTGTTAAATAAACTGCTGAGTTTTTCTGACATAAGGTTAACGGCATCAACAATGATTCTAAGCTCTAAGGTCTTTGGCCTTAAATTTACCTTGTCGAACTTTTGCTGACTGATAGCTTCTACTTGCTTAACAAGGGCCATAATTGGAATGGTGACCATACGCACCAAAAGCCATACAAGTATCAATCCAATCAAAAACACCAATAAAATAAGTCTAAATGAATCAACTGAATTGTCCCATAACTGCCCATAACCAATCCTGGATTACTTTGTACCGACAACTGACCGGCTATGGTCCAGCCATCGTTTATTTCTGTTTGTCGAATTGGCGGAGAAAGAGGAAACATGTTGATAAACCAACTAGGCACATGTTCTAGTGAAACAGGATTGCGTTTTTCAATTAGTGTGTTGCCGCTATTATCTTTAAGCACGATAGAACTGTAATAGCCACTATCGAATATTGCATTAATCATGGTGTCAATTAGCGAAATATCTTGATCGCCAATATAAGGGGTGATTGATAAGCCCAGTGATGTGGCGGTATCTTGTGCGTGAGATGTAAGCTGTTGTTCAATAAAACTTTTTGTATTGCTAATGTTTATCCATACGGCGCCAATGAAAATCGCCAAAATTATAGAAAACAAGCTGAGCACAAGTTGTCTCGACAAGGGCATATTATTTATCCTCATTATTATTAAATTCTTGCATCATGCGTTTGTTTAAATCTTCCCACAGGCTATTATTGCCGCCTTTTTGCACCTTTTTACCTTGTCCTTGTTCTTTCGCCAGCCACAAACCGTCACCGTTAAAACTATAAACGGGCTGAAGGTCGCGGCGTTTGGTTGCACGTAAAATATTACGATTTAGATTATCGAGTATCAATGGAATAGAGGTAGGCGTTTCATAATAAGCCAAAACCATATGCGCCATGTTGTAATCGAGCGCCTTGACGTACATTAAACGGAGTTTTTCGCTGGGGATCCCAAGCGCGCGTAAACTGAAATACTTGGCAATACTAAAGTCTTCGCAGTCACCGCCATTAGTGGCGATAAACTCAACCGGGGTGGCCCAGTAATCGTTTTTGTTCCAATGGCTTAAGTCATCAATAAACTCTAGTTGATTAAAAAAACGATTCACTTCGTATAGTTGGTCAGGGGCACTATTATCATTAATCTCTATTATTAGTTCTTGCCAACTTCTGACCCTTTCAACTGCTTCATCCCCAAAAGTTATCTCTACCTTTCGAAAAAACGCCTCATTAAATACAAACATGGCTTGCGCACTTAGATGAAAAATCCCGTAAGATATGCACAGAGTGAGAAAAAATAAAGCAATACGCATTTAAGTTAGGCGTCTAAGTTTAAAATTAAAATCATGACCACTCACAAGAACTGTCGGTTGAGGTAATATAAATTTAATATTATTTGAGTTCATTTAATGTAACAATTCAATCCCTAAGATGCTTTTTTAAATATATTGAGTAATCTTGATGTGTTTTTTAATTGTTATTTTAGAAATTTGACTAAACACCTAATGAATTTTGTAAACTTTATTCTCTGGTATCAATATTGCTTAACTGCACGAGTGTGTAGTGATGTTGTCACGATATAACCGCGTAATCAAAGGATTTTTCGGGCACATTACAATTTGTGGTGAAAAGTCATTTTGTTTTAAAGGAATAGTAAATGGATCTAAGTGAAGTACGAAAGACTAATGTCGGAGGTTTAATAACTGCATGCATTAGTCGACTTGACCTTGTAAATTTGATGGTCACCAAAGTAAAGCAGGATAAACAGTCACCTACACCTCAGACTGTAAAGCCTTTAGTTATATTTTCAGCTAATGGACATAGTATTTCCATCGCCAATAGTGACCCTGTTATGGGGGATATGCTTAATCAAGCAGACATTTTGCATGCTGATGGCCAAAGTGTGGTGACTTTTTCAAAGCATTTTAGTGAATACCCAATTCCCGAGCGCAGCGCAACCACAGATACCATTCATGATGTACCTACAATGTCGAGTGAAGTGCTTAATCATTTTTTACTAGGCGCAAGCAAAGAAACAATTGAAAAATGTGCTGATGTGATGAGCGCTAAATATAGTAATTTCAAAATATCAGGTACCCAGCACGGTTATTTTTCAGAGCAAGAAGAACAAGCTATCGTTGATAAAATAAACCAATCTGGCACTGATGTACTTTGGGTTGGTTTAGGTAAACCCAAAGAGCAAGTTTTTATCATACGTAATCGAGAAAAGCTCAACGTGCCAGTAATTATATCTTGCGGCGGCTGTTATAACTTTGTCACCGGTGATTATAAAAGAGCCCCGGAAATTTTTCAGACTTTAGGCTTAGAATGGTTGCACCGAGCTTTCACCGAGCCTCGTAAATTGTTATGGCGATACATTACCACTAACCCTCATGCGATTTATTGTGTGATTAAACACAGACATAAAAAAGTCGGATAGAGCAAAGGATTAGTCGTGTTAGTCAATATTCTATTTTTTGTACAAATGGTTTTCATTAACTCATATTCAAATCAGCGATATGAGAGTCGACTCGTCAGTAGATTTACAGTAGCTAATTTAGGCAAATATATTGGCAGTATCTATTAGATGAAAATTAGCTCTGTACACAAATTTATTTTGTTTCTAAGTGTTGCTTATTATTTAGGCTTTATTATCTTTTTTCAGAGGTTGGTTGGTGCTGGTTCCAGTGTTTCATTTGAGAGTGCTGCATCAGGCAATATAGTTAATCAGTTGGTCGGTATTTGTTTATTGGGCTTATGTTTGTTCATTTTATACCGGCAATTAAATACCTTTATTAAGCGACACTTTTTAGAAAATTGGCCATGGCTTGTTTTACTAAGCATATTAGCTTGCTCGGTTTTATGGTCCTATGCGCCGTCAATTTCTTTTCGCCGAATTATTGCCTTTATGACCTTAGTGGTCGTTGCTTATTATTTAGCGGTTACTTATTCAGCTAAATCATTATTAAAATTCTTAGTGAATGCTATTTTAGTGGCAATTGTAGTTGGCCTTATTTACGAAATTGCAACAGGAAAGTCATTAGCCTTTGGTTTAGGTGATAGGAGGAATGCGTTTAAAGGCATATATTTCGATAAGAATGGCGCGGCCCGTATTTATGCTTACGGATTAATTATTTTTATTGCCATAAGTGAAAAGTTTACAAAAATTGATTATTTGAAATTGTTTGGTTTTGTATTTGCCCTGTCATTGTCGCAATCGGCTTCGGGTATTGTTATGGCTGTATTAGGCATTACCATTATAACGTTAATACGCATAACTAGAGGCAGGGTGAAACAACAGAGTTTTAATCGATTGATGATTCTCATAATATTCTCAACAATAGGTATAGGGTTACTTAGCGTATTGTACGAATTCGTCTTGGGCTTAATGGGTCGTGATGCAAATTTAACTGACCGAGCAATCATATGGCAGTTGCTTGACCCATATTTAGTGAAAGAATATTGGTTTGGCTATGGCTTTGGTGCATTTTGGGCTAGCGATGCTTCAAGCGGATTTTTTGGATGTTTGGAAGTTTTTAGGCAACGCCCACAGTGGTTATGTAGAAACAAGACTAAACGCTGGTATGCTAGGCTTAATTGCTTTGTTTTTGTTGCTAATTTCGTTTTTTATGAAAGCGTTACAACTATTTTTAAATACCAGTACGGCAAAAATATCCGCTTTGTTTTTATCGATTTTAATTGTGCAAACTGTAACCAATTATGTTGGCTATGTGATATTAAACCATAACTCATTCGATATGTTTTTATTTACACTTTGTTATTTTTGCGCGACCTCTTTAACGACTCAATTAGGTATGAATGCAGTTGGAATTTCATCGACAAAAACGCATAAGTAATAAGTTTTCGAGTTTAATAGTTATTCTTCAAAAGAGCAGTATCTTCTTCGTTAGCTACTAACTCTATTTCACTCTGATAAGCTCAAAAGTTATTCATAGACACTTAAAGAATAGAATGACAAATTTAAAAGGTAACAGTAAAAATGGCAAAAATAGCAATCGTAATGCACGACCTTAGAGGCGGCGGAGCCGAAAAAATGATGGTTAGGTTGGCTAATCAATTATCTGCCGACGGCGACGATGTGCATTTGGTGCTTATTGCTGAGGGCGGAGTTAACAAAAAGTTTGTTAATCAAAACGTTAACCTAGTTGAGCTGGGTTGCGAAAGGACCCTCTCATCTTTTGGTAAGTTACGCAAAACGTTAAAAGCGATCAAACCCGACGCAATCCTTTCTGTTCTTGCTCATATCAACGTTATTGCCGGTATAACGTGTTTTAGTCTTGGTTGGCAAAACAAGTTGTCTGTAAGTGAGCGAAATGCCTTTTCACTAGACCGATCGTTGAAAACAGATAAGGTCATGAAGTTAGTGTATTTCATGGCCCCATTTGTTTACCAATCGCTTCGAAAGCCGGTTATTGCCGTTTCTCAGGGGGTGGCAGACGATTTAGTAGAACACACAATAGTCACCCGTAAACATGTAACAACAGCATGTAACCCCGTTATCACAGATGAAACAATACAAGCTTCTCAATCAGCCCCTCAGCACGAGTGGCTTAAGAGCAGCGATATTCCGGTATTATTGAGTATTGGACGCTTGTCTCATCAAAAAGGTTTTGACTTGTTGCTTGAAGCTTTTAGCCTAGTGCAAAGCGAAATCAAGTGCAGGTTAATTATATACGGTGAAGGCGAATTGAGAGCTGACCTAGAAAAACAAGTATTGAGTTTAGGGCTAAACGATAGCGTTGATATGCTCTGGGTATACGCAAAATCCATTGGCCGAAATGAAAGCGGCAGACTTATACGTACTGTCTTCTAGATTTGAGGGTAGTCCAAATGCCATTGTTGAAGCTATGTCGGTTAATACCCCGGTAATTGCGTATGATTGCCCTCATGGGCCTAAAGAAATACTCAAAAATGGCACGGTGGCACCACTAGTTGAGTATTTGAATGTAGATGCCTTAGCTAAGGCAATGATGCTTGTTCTGAAGGAAAATAAGCCGGTGGATTATAGCCAAGATGTTGCTAGATTTAACTCAGCTAATTCAGCGCAAGAATACCGCCGACTTCTTTTAGAATAACGATTTGTGTGTATACAAGGTTATAGCAATGAGTTTATAACCAACAAACACTATCAAATGGGTGGTGAACCATTTCGTCTTTGCTGCCTACACCAAACTTTTGAGCCTCGGCAAGTGTGCATAATGCACCCGGGAAACCATGAGAATTATCATATTGAGCGAGATTTTCTCTACGTTCAAAAAACGTGGTTACCGACTTATAATTACGCCCAATAAACTCATTAACGTCTGCGAAAACCTCTTTTTGTTGGTCCTCGGGTAGATCAAAGTAGGCACGACATAGGATATTAACAAAGTCAAAATCGATACAATAAGGCTTTTCTTTTAATAGGCCTGATTCGGTCTGATGACGCAGGCAGCTCTTAATGAGGGCGATTTTTGATTGTTTTTCGGCCTTGGTGGCATCATAAATCCAAAAGAAATGTGCGGCTCCGCCAACATCTCTCACCGTAGCATTTTTAATAAATAGATCGTGAAAGCCCTTTTTCCACAAACCGGTATTAGGATCTACGCGTTTATTTAACTCCTCCATCGCATTATCAAAAAAAGTAGCCATCTGTTCTTTTGATACTAACCCTTCCTGAATATACATATCTTGCGACATTTGGATGGCTGCAAGCGCTCCACCACCAATGTGTGAAGCTGGCCAAATGTTATGCCAACCCAAGTGCCAAGAGCTTTTTTGATACTACCCATAAGCCCTTTACCTTTGTAGAGCTGGGGAAACCTGAGGCCCATTCGGGCAATGAATTTTGCTAGTTTTGCTTTGGATTTTATTAGCGCTACATATTCGCCGCAAGGGCGTAAGTTTTTAATGTAGTTTTCATCTCGCGATAGCAAAATTAAGCCAGATATTGCATAAGCCGTAGCATGTTCTTTACCATGAGCTGTAGCATTTTTTTGGTGAAATAGCCGTTTTCATCTTGGCAGGACAATATTTTTTCTGCCCATTGAGCACGGCTATTTGCATCTGTGTATTGGTACAATAGTCCCATGACATAAAGAGTGAAAATGATATCAACAGAGCCATAAAAGTCCCAGTCTGTATAATGGTCTTTATAAGCAAAGTCACCCGCTAAGGTTCTGTCAGCAATACTAGTAGTTAAAGGCGCATCACCACAATAAAAACGATTGAGGTAATCCATTACTATTTCATTAGATACAATTTGCATAATTTACTCTTCGGTAAGTTTGAGGTAAGAACGCGCAGCGTTAGAAAACTCATAGCCTTCAACGGCTTTTTTATCGATGGTGTGGGGAGCGGTAAGTTTGGCTAAAATCTCAGCAGCAAGTGCTTGGTGATCACCAACTGGCACTAAATTCACACCATCAATATGACCAATGAGTTCTGATGGACCCGTTGGACAATCGGTTGCAACAATCGGTACACCAAGAGAAATCGCTTCAACTAGAACCGTTGGCATGCCTTCAAAGCGAGAAGAAAGCACAAACAATTTTGAATTTTTCATGTACTTATAGGGATTGTTGGTGTAACCGGCGAACACCACACTGTCTTCAAGCTTGAGTTCAGCTCTTAATTTGATCAATGCATCGTGATCTGGGCCGTCACCTACTAATACTAGCTTAGGTATATCTTGTTTGGCTTTAATACATATGGAGTAAGCTCTCATCAATATATCAAAGCCTTTTTGGTGCTTAAGTCGACCGACGCCACATATATAATCGCCTTGAATGTTGTCATCGTTTAATGGCTCTAAGCCTTGTTCTATGACCTCTTGATTAAATACTGCGTTCTCTACAAAGCTTACTTTATTCCGTCGCACAAGTGGTATGGCTTTTACTTCATTTGCCAATTCATTTGACACACACACAATGCTAAGTTTTGCCATTGAATAGAGGGCATACATCATTTTAAGAGTGAGTGCACCTAACTTTTGGCCGCTGCCTTTAAAGTCCACGTGCCTAGTCAAAATGAATGATGTCTTAGACTTGTTGAGAGCAGCCAAAAACGCCACTATGTTAGCTGTTTCTTTTGCTGAAATAACTATGTCGATGTCTTTGTCTACTAGAAAATCTTTAAACTTACCCAGTGCTGAGAAGGTCTTTTTAAGCTTATTATCTGAGTTGCGCGGCTCAACAATTACATTCTCACCGTACAAACCTTTAACTATTTTCTCGTCATCCCAAAGTACATAATAATATACGTCAAAACCAAAACCTTCGAATGCTTTACCCAAGTTGGCTGTGACTTTTTCCACTCCGCCATCTAGGATTAATTCCTTGAGCAAAAAAACAACCTTTTTCTTTTCCAAAATTCATCCTTAAGATAGTAAAAATAAAACTGTGATTAAGTTAACATTTATTTTTAAGCAAGTTTAATAAAAAGTAAGGGGGAAGGGCAGCAATAACGAAAAAAATATCGGAGGTTTACAACATCGAATACATGCTAAGTAAATTATTAACGTTAAACTAAAATAATTAACTTGGCGCTACAATTGGAGATGTAATAAGGTTTGACTAGCGCCATTGGAACTTAGTTTATTCCATTTCTTAACTCGGAAGGAAAGTACATAACTTTGATTGTTTTGTCTTTGCTATTAGAGTACTCGTACAACAATATAGTCCCTCTATTTTTATTGGGTGTAAAATTTATCGTCATTTAAAAACCTAAGATATGGTCGATCTTAAGTATAGGTTTAACGCAATTGAACGGAGGATTGATTACTTGATGATATTAGTCGCTTTTCTTTTAACAATAATGAGAGTTTTCTCGGTAAACACAGACATCATAGTCATAAATCCAACATCTTTTACAACATCGATCAAAAAGCTAAGTTTATTCTTCCGTTTTTTGAAGTTTGAAAAATAATAGTTCGTTAGTCTTAGATTAAAATTTGCTTCACCAATTTTGTCTTTATTTACGTAAGTCATGTATGCTTTCTTTTGAATTTCTTCGACAGTATAGCTTGCAAAACCATTGCTCATTCTCTCAAAATGCCCAGTATTATAAATAATCAAAGGCTCTTTAATTGAATATATAATGCCGTACTCTAGTAATTTTAAGTAAAAATCCCAGTCTTCGGCATGTTTAGCCGTTTCATTAAAACTAACTTTGTTGAACACCTCACTTCTGACTAATATTTTACTCGGAGGGCCTATTAAATTTTCTATATAAATATCAGCCAACTTATATTCACGTACCTCGTGGTTTATGATATTTTTTGAGATAGATTCTATATGACTTGATGAACAGGCTATATAAGAGGAGTTGTTCTGTAATATTTTAAGTTGGGATTCAATTTTGTTTGGTAGCCAAATATCATCATCATCAAGAAAAGCTATGTAGCTACCATTTGAGTGTTTAACACCGTTGTTTCTGCTAGCAGACAGGCCCATGTTAATTTCGTTGCGGATAAAAGTAACCCTAGGGTCATTGTTATAATTAGCCATGGCGCTATCGTATGACGTTTTGGAACAGTCATCGACTACTATCAATTCAATATTTTCATATGTTTGGGATAAAACACTGTCTATCGCACTGCCTACTAAATCAGGCCGATTGAAGGTAGTTATAATGCAGCTAATCAATTCTTTTGGTTTCATTCTTCGCCTGACTATTTAATACTATTTATCAAAAATAAAAGACTATCACATTGTTCTAAGAATAGGATAATCCTGTTTGGAGATGCGTCAATCAAAAAGTTCCCAATAAATATAAAGTTCTAATTTTGCTGGTCATATTTAATCGGGGCTGCCAACAATTAGGGCAAAACTATATATTGATATTACTAACAACTTTAAGTCTAAAAATTAATTGTAAATCTAAAACAATTATTTCACTTTAAGCTATGGTATTTTCTCCTACTTCTCATGGTCAAGTAAAAAGAGATGTAGTTACTGATATTGTAACCAATGCAAATTTATATCTATATAAATGCCTAAGATGAAGGATAGATTTTAGCTGGAATACCAAGTAACGTAGCGTTGTCTATATCACAACTTTTATTGACTACAGCATTTGCACCAATTTTTACATTATTTGCAATTGTTACTGAACCGAAAATTTTAGCTCCGGGGGCAATATAGCAGTCGTCACCAATTACAGGTGTAGCTTCCGAATTGTTAAATGCCGCGCCAATGTTAACTCCAATATGGATCTTGCAATTCTTGCCAATTTTTACTCTAGGGTTAATCACGATATTTCCGTAGTGAGGTAGGCATAGTCCAGGACCACATGTGTTTATTGGGATTGTATACCCAAGCCTTTTACTTAATTTATTAAATCTATATTTATTGATTAATATGAAAAGCTTCCAATGAGGACCGGATTTGGTATTTTTGATGTATTCTAGTCTCCTTAGCAACCTTAAAAACCGCCACGTATCGCTAAATAAATAACTTATGAGTGACGTCGAAAAGTAACCTTTCGCCTTATCGGATTTTAAATACTCTCTATATTCGTTTTTATTAGTAATCATTTTGTAAAGCCAAAAAGGACGATTAATTGTATTTTAATTACTTACACACATCTGTGAAGTATTTTTTGTCAAAAGCACAAAGTTTATTATTTTTAACTCTTTTTGAAACGATAAACGTATTCATACTAACTTTTGTTTGCAAACATCTTTAGTCGTCATTAAAATAATTGGAACCGATAAAAAATTAACAGTAAAGTTTCAATAAATTTTGGAATTTTAATAGTTCATTTAATATCACTTTGGATAATAGCTCCTCAAGCTCAACTGGTTTGACATTTTTTATATTCGTTATGCTGCTTTGTTACTGTGCTACAAAAGTAATTGCATACACATCATTATTGGCTTAAAAGGAGTTTGAAATTGATTAGTCCTATCGTTAAAGTTTCTATCTGTGTCGCTCAATATAATAGATCCACAAGAATACCTGAGTCTATCCGTTCACTTTTGAATCAAGATATGACTGATTTTGAGGTCATTGTAGTCAACGATGGCAGCCCCGATCCCAATGTAAAACTAGAGTTAGAAAAATTCGACGACCCTAGGTTGACTGTTATTCATCAAACCAATACTGGGTTTGTTGGTGCAATGCGTTGCGCTATAGAGAACGCAAAAGGTGAGTATATCGCCATTCATGGCGCAGGTGATGTATCGCTGCCCAAAAGAATCAGTACCCAAGCGGCATACCTTGATGCCCATGCCGATATTGGTGCTGTGGGTGCTTTTTATCAAAATTGTAATTTTGATAACGGCACCACACAAATATTAGAAACCCGTCAAGGCAGCGAGAAGACTCGATTGACTATAGAGGATTTTGCCAAAAACCCGATACCTTTTGGTCACGGTGAGGTGATGTATCGCAAATCTCTGTATGAGCGGGTTGGGGGATACAGGCATTTCTTTCGTTTTGCTCAAGATCATGACCTATGGCTAAGAATGGCCGAACACTGCGATATGGCGCTGGTCCCGGAAGTGCTTTATCAAAGAGGTTATTTTGCAGCAGACGGTATAGCCACCAATATAGATAAATTAATTGTGCAAAAGTTGTTGTCGAATTTTGCCATGCAGATACACGAAGAGAAAAAACTTGGTAAACCCGATTTGGTAGAGAAATATGGTACTCAGGCAGGTTTATTTAGACAACGCACTAAAGCGATGGCTATCTACACGAGTAATAAAGCCTTGTGTTTTCTGTATCAAAACGATCAAAAAACAGCATATAAATTATCGAAATTTAGTGTTGAAGAACATAGTTATTGGAAAAATAACCTAGTGTTAATGGTCGCTAAATTGGCCTTGAATGAACGATTACATAAAGTAATAGTAGGTCTAATGAAGTGTCACCCTAGGTCTGAAAAATGGTTGAAATAAAGCAACTGAAATTATTTTAAATGACTAGTCAAATAGCATTTTTGTCATTTAAAGCCAATAAGTAATTTTGTGCTTTGTAGTGGGTTACACCGTTAGTTTTAATAAGAGAACCATTTTGCCATATAATCTATTTGCTCTCACTATTCTTTACAGTGCTAGGTATCCATTTCTTAAAAAGTTTATTGGCGTGGTGATGCCACGCTTGTGTTCTGCCGCACTGCCGTTCTCTCTATTTACGTTAACCCCTTTGTTTGAAGATAATTTATGAGTCTACTTAGTAAACGACTTAATCGGCTTTTTTGGGTGTTTTTTGAAAAGTTTGGATTGATTGGCCTGTCAATCATCTCATTTGTAGTTTATGCCAAATACCTTACTCCGTCTGAATTGGGGTTAGGGATATTGCTCTTGAGTATGATTGAGTTTTGGGCCATGTTCTTAATTGCCATCGTTGATAGTTCGATGATTAGGCTAAAAGAAATCACCAAAGAAAATGACGGTACCACTTTTTGGTTATTGTTAATTGTTAGTTCTCTGATAGCGGCTATAACATTTGGTGGCTATTATCTTTATTTTGATGATGATATTGCTTTATGGGCTGGTTTAATTGCTGTGGTGTACCTGCCCATACAAACCGTCACCCGAGTGCATATTGTACACTTGCGACGGCAAAAATCGTTTAAGGCATTAGCGAATAGAACGATATTTGGCAAAGTCTGTGGTATGGCCGTTGGTATTTGCTTGGCCGTTTCGGGAATGGGAGCTTTTGCCGTTGTATCGCAGTCGGCTGTTATGGGCTTAGTCTCAACAATATTTCTTATGTACTTCGAACGGCGGCCTTTGCCTTTAATTATTGATTTAAAATGGGCGAAGGAGCAGTTTTATGTTGGACTACCCGCCTCGTTAAAAGCAACAAATTTAAATTTATTTACTAAAGGTACAATTTTCATTATTGAATCGTTTTTAGGTACCGCTGCGGTTGGTTTTTATAATTTTGCTAATCGATTAGTAGAGTTGCCTCGAGGGGCCATAGTTACTGCTCTAATGGGGTATGCCCACCCTGTTTTTTCAGACAAAAATAACAGAGGCGAGTCATTAGAATCATTTTTTATCAGCAGTACTAAAATTGCTCTGTTATTTACTATGCCTATGTTCGTTGGCTTAAGCCTAATTGCTGGGCCATTAATTAGCGAGTTATTTGATGACAAGTGGATGCCCTCTATTGATATTTTGGCGGGTATTGCAATATTAACCGCGTTTAACATGTATTTTATGTTTTTGCCCAGCGTGTTCGTCGCCAAAGGGCAAACCAAGCTGGGCTTAAAAGGACAAATTGGCACCTCTATACTGGCATTGCTTTTTTGGTTTTTACTATTCGTGATTTAGGGCTTATTGCTGTTATCTATGCTTTAGCTATTCGGGTGTTTGTGGTAATGGCAGTTAATTTTTACGCGATGAGCAAAGTTTTGTCTAACGTTAATATGTCATTTATTCGTAGTTGTACATATAGCACTATAGCCTCTGTTGTTATGTGGCTTTCGGTGAAGGCGGGTATGCATTTTGTGACTATAGATGATAATTGGTTAACTATGTTATTTTCTATTGTGTTAGCTGGCGTCAGTTACTGCGCAAGTTATTTATTATTAAATCCTAAAATAATAGCTGAAATAAAAGGTTTTTTAGTAAGTGAACAAAATTTTTAATGATGATAATTAGGATGAGTGTAATGACACTATTAATGAGTTAGGTAGTATACCCATTAATACTAGGTTCATTATTCTTTGATTATCAAGTTCATTATTACGCTTACGGCAAGTGTTATTTTTATTATCATCTAATTGGCTTATACGCCAGTGATAGTATTATCGAAGTAGGCTGAAACACAAATATGATGTGTAGATATTTGTCTATGAATTTTAGGGATAATATGAGTGAGTGTTGTAAAAAGATAGGGTGGGCACTATCAGCAACAGGTTCTATAAAAGCCTATGAAGGTAAAGCAGCGTTTAGCTAAGGAAAAAAATGAAGTATAGGCAAGATATAGATGGATTGCGTGCTATAGCTGTAATGGCAGTGGTGTTATTTCATTTTGGTGTATCAACCTTATCGGGCGGGTATGCAGGAGTTGATGTTTTCTTTGTTATATCTGGTTTTTTAATATCTTCGATACTAATGAAAGATGTTGAGACGAAGCAGTTTACCTTTTTACAATTTTATGAAAAGCGTGTTCGTCGATTATTTCCAGCGCTATTTGCAACCATTATTGTGTCGACCCTCGTTGCATATTTTCTATTTATGCCTGAGGAGTTCCGTGAGTTTGGGCAAAGCGTTGTAGGTGCTACTACATATCTATCAAACGTGTTTTTTGGTTGAAAGCTGACTATTTTGCCGGACCGTCAGAGCTTAAACCTTTATTACATACATGGTCTTTATCTGTTGAAGAACAATTTTATTTAATTTTTCCCTTTGTAGTTTGGCTTTGTTATAAAGTAAGTTTTAAGTGTTTTGTTTACTGTATTGTTTTAGGTTTTATTACGTCGTTTATAAGCGCGGTTTATTTTATCGATTCAATGACCAGCGCTGTATTTTTCTTATCACCTTTTAGATTCTGGGAATTGTTGTTAGGCACCCTAGTTGCCATATTGTTGAAAAGTAAAAAACTACCCAATGAAAAGGTTGCACCATTTTTGTCAGGAATAGGGATCATTATGATCCTTGCCCCCTTATTCTTATTAGACGAAACCAGCCTTTTTCCCGGCTGGGCAGCAGTGCCATCTTGTTTAGGTACGGCATTAATTATTTGGGCCAATAATCAAAATGTTATCTTGGGGCGAATTTTGTCGCTGCCAATTATGCAGTTTACCGGCAAGATTTCTTATTCAATGTATCTATGGCATTGGCCTGTTGTTGTTTTTTACGGTTATTGGATAATTCGTGAACTAGTGTGGTGGGATACATTAGCCTTACTTATTTTTACTTATTTAATTAGCTGGCTGTCTTGGCGTTGGTTTGAAGTGCCTTTTAGGTTTCACAAAAGTAGCCCTTTTAAGCCAAAACTCGCTTTTACCTTAACGGCGGGGTTTACTGGTTTAGCGGTTTTAGTTGGTTTGATCATATGGCAGCAAAAGGGCTTGCCACAGCGTTTTCCTGATTTGCAAGACAGAATAGTAGCCGCGCAAGCCGAACGAAAAAATAATGTGGATTCAGCTTGTTTTATCAAGCAAGACCAGTTTTTTGATAAGTGGCAGCATGATGCGTGTTATTTTCCGCTAGAAGGAGCATCTAAAACTATACTTTTGTGGGGCGACTCACATGCGTTCCACTTGTTAAAGGGCTTGAAACACTATCAACGTGAGATTGGGGCGAATATTTTAGTATATGCAAGTGCGGGCTGCTCGCCACTGTTTAATACTGATATACCCCGTAATCCACAATGTCGCGCTAACAACGAGCATGTATTTGATATTTTGTCAGAATATCAAATTGATAACATTATCATGGCTGGTAATTGGGCATGGGCGTTCAAAGTTGAAGATGAAAATGCAGATTTGTCGGCGGTTCAATCAACCTTTAACACCTTACAAGAACGGGGTTACAATCCATTGGTAGTTAATCAAGTACCAATTTACGCAGTCAAGAATCCTCAATATTTAGCCATGCGGTTGTCTTCTTCTGACGAAGGGCCCACCGACTATTTTTTAGCACCTGATTACGGTACCGGAGCGGCAAAGCAGCTTAAATCACTGATACCAGCAGACAATTTGTTTGAGCCTCAGGAGCTATTCTGCCCCCATATTAAGTGTGCAATATATCGAAATAAAGAAATTATGGTAGCTGATGAAGCGCACTTATCCAAAGCCGGTAGTTATTATATGGTCAGCCAAATGCTAGGGATTATAGGTTCGACATTCAACTAGTAAGATGGAAGGATGGCTGGCTGGTATAAAGCGAGTTATTCATAGCATTCTAAATATACTAGACATTCTCTTTAAATTTAGGAAAGGATTATTATTACCCAATGCGACTTATATATGTAAATGAAATCAACGGTTACAGTTTCTGGTAACGGCTAGCTGCTCATAGATGAAAGTAAAAACTACAATTGATTATCGTCTATCATTAAATGTTATTGTTGCCATTATACTTGGTGTAGCAGGTGGCTTGATTTCGAAATTTCTTTCAGAAAAAACCAATTATAAAATATCTTTTTCTAGACGTTAAATGATTTAGTAACATAGAAAGAGTACCATTATATAGTTACCAGATGGGCAGTGCAGGCTATATTGCTTGCCTGCGAGCTAATCACAATTATCTATAGCCTAAGATGTGAAAGTGCATTCGTTAAATGTTAAAAGTAGTATTATTGTTTACGCCGCCTGCCATGAAGTAATCGCTGAAAATACTACATATTTCTTAGGTTCTGGTTATGATAACGTTACTTATTTTTTCTTGATTGAACTAGGGGATAGTCCATGGGTGTTACTAGCGCTATTTGATGCTAATAAAAAGTCTAAAAATATGTAAGACATTTTTGTTTGTATATCCATATGGAGAGAATATTGCAAGGCATGTATAGAGTATTAGTTGTAAATTAAAACTGTGGTTTTTAAATAAAGTTATAGGAAAGTAGAAATGTTAGAAGTAGGAAGCAATACAGAGATTGATTCGTTAATTGCCAAGCCAGCTAGGTTGGAAGGTAGAGTAAAGGTTAGTGGTGCAAAGAATTCAGTGCTTCGTTTGATGGCTGCTACGTTATTAACTGACGAGCCCATTTCCATCCATAATTACCCTGCTACTCTGTTAGATGCCATTGTGCACAAGGATATGCTAGAAGTATTGGGTAAAGAATGTGTTGTTGAAAACGATATATTGTTTGTCAAAGAGCCTGCAGGCGTAATTAATAAACTCAACTGGGATGGACGCTCTATTCGTAATACCCTGCTTATATTAGGTGGGCTTGTTGCGCGTACCGGCTTTGGTGCTGTGCCATTACCTGGTGGTTGTAGTATTGGCGGTGGAAGTGGTGACCGAGCTTATGATTTACATATTATGTTGCTTGAAAAACTGGGTGCAAGGGTATGGGAAGAAGATGGAAACCTTTGTGCAGAATCCAAAGGCGGAAAATTAGTTGGTGCCGATATTCATTTACCTATCCGTTCTACTGGCGCTACTGAGAATGCGATTATAGCAGGCTCATTGGCGCAAGGCATTACTCGTATTTGGAACCCTCATGTACGCCCAGAGATCCTAGACTTGATTGATATGATGAATTCAATGGGAGCCGAAATCACCGTATTTGGTCAAGAGCACATTGAAATTGTGGGTAAGGATTCACTACGAGGTACCTCACATACTGTTATTCCTGATAACGTTGAAGCCTTGACATGGTTAGTTGGCGCATCAGTGACTGGCGGTGAAATTGAAATAGTTGATTTTCCGTATCAGCATTTAGAGATACCCCTTATTTTTCTACGTGAATCAGGGGCTAATTTGTATCGCAATGATAACTCCCTAATCGTTAGAGGATCCAAATGTTATCCTCTTGAAATGAGTACAGGCCCTTATCCTGAATTAACTCTGACATGCAGCCTATTTTTGCGGTATACGCGGCTAAAGCTTTAGGGCAATCAAAATTTGTTGACTTGCGCTTTCCTGAGGCGATATGGATATGCCACCGAACTGAATAAAATGGGTTTAGACTCAACAGTTGATGATAATTTGTTAAAAATTAATGGTGGCAATGTACTTACAGGAAGCACAGTTACCGCGCTCGATTTACGAGCAGGGATTGCACTGACATTGGCGGGACTTTTTGCAGAAGGTGAGACTAAAATTGAGAATGCTTGGCAAATCACTCGTGGTTATGATCAATTTATAGACAAAATGAACAGTCTTGGTGCAACGCTTAGCCCAACCTATAAAAAGTGATGCCTGCAGTGACATTAAATGAAAATTTCAAGCATTTCTAAACTACTTGAAGATGTCGATTGTAATTTCAGAGAGGATGTACTGCTCTCTGAAGTTACTCGCTGGAAAATAGGGGGCGTCGCAAAACTGGTTATTGAGCCTAAATCAGTTGATGGCTTGTCGACCTTACTTCAACTCTTTCATTCCCATAACATTCCGAAGCTTGTTGTCGGCTCAACCAGTAATTTGCTTTTTTCCGATGAAGGCTTGGATATACCTTTAATTCAGATTGGTAGTGCCTTATCAAATGTTACTTTTAAAGGTAATAGGGTGGTATGTGAAAGTGGTATTTGGGTGCCTGGCTTTGCCCGAATGTTGGCGTCTAAAGGCTTAAGTGGGCTTGAACATATCTGCGGTATACCCGGTACCTTAGGTGGCCTGATTTATATGAACGGTGGCAGTCAACGTAAAGGCATTGGCTCACATATTGCAAATGTTACAACCATTGATGATACGGGCCAGTTGAGAGTTTATTCACAAGCTGAGTGCAAATTTGCCTATCGTGCCTCAGTATTTCAAACAAAAGAATGAAACCATCGTACGCTGCGAGCTTGAGCTTACCCTAAAAGCACCTAAAGAGATAAAGCGTGAAGTGCTTTCTATTTTGCGGTCACGTCGATTGAAATTTCCCAATAAGTTACCTTATTGTGGTTCGGTGTTTGTTAGTGATCCTGCTATGTACAAGGATTACGGCCCCTTGGGAAAGTTATTGAGGATGCTGGTTTAAAAGGCGTTAGGCGTGGTGGAGCGTTAATATCTGAGTTACATGCCAACTTTATTGTCAATGACGGCGGGGCAAGCGCTAAAGATGTACTTGAATTGATTCATTTAGCGCGAGAAAGCGTTATAGAAAATACTGGTTATGCTCTTAGAGCTGAAGCGATTTTTATAGAGCCAGATGGTACTCTCAAATCAGCTCATGTAAAATCATACGAATCTTAAATCTTACCTTCGCGAGAATTATTTCTTCTTTTCTATATTCTGATAAAACACCGAGCTTTTAAAAAAATCACATCAATTTAATCGTTCGGCAATGCATCATTTGGTTTTGAAATCATTGATAGCTAACCAGCCACTTTCTATGCTTTCGTGAGGTAAATAGGTAACGGCTGCATTATTTAGTCATATTAACTATTTTTTTGGCTATTTCAGCTGACTTTCTTATAAATACCGACGTTACATTGAAAAAACTAGGTCTTTAATAATCTCCATCAAAAACGAGATCCTATTTTTTCGTTTTTTAAATCTTGAAAGTAATAATGCAATAGTCTTAATCTAAAGTTCTCGTGGCCATTTTTATGTTTATTGACATAAGTTATATAAAAAAACCTCGCCAATGGCGAGGTTTTTAAAACTTTACTATCAGCTAGCTTATGCTTATAAGAATATTATTTTCTTCTGATTCTAAAAAGTACAAGGGCAGCTAAACCTAATAAACCCAAAGCCGATGGTGCGCTCACAGCAACCGCACTCGGCATTGATGCTTTACCTTCTACTTGTATCTCTCTAATTTCAAATGAGCTATCAGCGTTTGTAGACGTGATATTAAAATTAAGGGTACTAACACCTGCTATAGAGCCAGAGAACAATTCTGATGGTGTAAAACCTGTCGCCAAACCTGTTAAATCAGCACTATATAATTCCGCACCAAAAGCATCTAGAGCTGAAAGAGTTAATGTGCTGACAGAATGAGTCATTTGGACTCCATAGTCATTAAACAAAGTAACTTTAGAAATATCAAACAAACTGGCTAAGTTTAATGATATTAAATATGAGTCTGTGCTAGTTAATGCACTTCCACTATTTATACGGCCTACAAATCGGCCTGTACCAGAAGTTGCAGTAACACCATCAACCAACCTTTCAGTATCAACCGCAGTCCAGTTGGCTGGTGGTGCTGTAACTACTGAAGAATAGTCTGTTGAGGTTATAAGTGATGCGTTTGCAGCACTAGTAAAACCTAAAATTAATCCAAGTGATAAAAGGGTTACTAATTTTTTCATAAAACTTCCTAGTAAAATAATGATGCTAAATATAATGCTATAACTGTGCCAATTTTTAAGTGTATGATATATAGAGCTTTGTTGATGTTATAAAATTGTAACTGTAAGTTTTTTTGACACATACTTGCACTCTACTACAAATACAACTCAGAGAACACAGAAAACTAGCAAGTTAATATAGTGCTTACTCTTTGATGAGTACAACGCCTTGCTAGAAATTAGCCAATCTCGCATTCTTTACCGTAGATACTCTATTAGTTAATTAAAAGGACGCGGCTAAAGTAGCTGCTAGCGCTCGGTTTCTCATTATCATGATCCATAGTGAAGAAGAAATAATTCATTGTGCCAGTGTAATATTGCCCTATGGGTATACTGAAGTGCTGATATTCACCCGATCCAGTATATTTATAGTTTTCAAAACCATATTGCTGAGTACCAAATAAATTGAAAGTTGTATCAGCTGACATGAGTAAATCCGTGTCTAGACCTATTCCGTGAATATCCCCTTTTGAAGTTGATTTGAAAGCAAATTCTAAGGTGGTGTTTGGCGTTATAATGTAATTTAATGCCGCTGCCTGCCAACGATTACCTTCTAGTTTAAGTGTTGCGCCATTGTCTTCAATGGCCACTATGCCATTACTTGTATCGCCGTAACTACCACCATAGCTTTGAAATGTAAGAGAACTAAAGTTAATAATAGTTTCTGCTGGTTGAGTAACTTCAATGGTAAATTGCTGATTATTTGCACCTAACTGGTTTAATACGTTAATTGATATTTCATGACTACCTATTTGTGTATGAGTTGGAGTCCAATAGATTTGGCCTACTTCATCAATAGTCATGCCGTCTGGAGAATTATTGAGGGTGTAGGTCACTGGTAATTGACTATTTACACTAACTCTGTAATCGGTGTCGTACCGATAAGGTATGCCTACAAACCCCGATAAATCTGGGGTAGAGGTTATTTCTGGCGCACTAGCAGGTTTTTCATAAATCATGATATTACTGAAAATGCTAGTTGCATTGGGCGAATTAACGTCATGGTCCATTGTAAAAAATAGATACTGTTGCTCTCCGCTTAAATATTCACCAATAGGGATCACAAAATGTTCTGTTTCGCCCATCTCTGTATACGGATAATTTTCAAATCCAAACTTCTGTGTTCCAAACAATTTAAAGCTAGATAAGCCATCTAAAGTTAGATCATTATCAAGGCCAATGCCGTGAATTTCGCCTTTAATGGTACTCTTAAAATCAAATTCGATAATTGTGTTAGCAGTAACAGAGTAGGGTAATCAATCGCTATCCAGCGATTGCCAATTAAGGTGATACTTTCGCCTGATCCCGAAACATTGACTGTGCCTTTAGTAGTATCACCATAGTCGCCACCATAGCTGATTAACTCGTAATTATTTAAGTTGATTTTATCGGCAAAAGGTTCTGCTACGTTTATCGTAAAGGTTTGTACAACGGATCCTTCGGCATTGCTTACCACAACTTCTACGGGCTGATCGCCAAGCTGTAAGTCGCTTGGTGTCCAAGTAATTTTACCCTCATGACTAATAGTCATACCATCTGGAGCATAGTTGAAAGAATAAGTGAAAGGGGCCGTGCCACTAACTTCTAAAGTACTGTTATCATCATAAAGATAGCTAGCGCCTACGTGAGCTTGTAAATTAGGTTGTGAATCGATTACAGGTACAGATAAAGCTGCTTCGTAAATACGTACATTACTGAAATAACTTTGTGCAGTAGGGGTTGATACATCATGATCTGTGGCAAAGAATAGATAACTCATTGCACCAGTATAGTACTGACCAATGGGGATACTAAAGCTTTGATATTCAGCATTATCTTGGTATCTAAACGTTTGTATCCCATGTTTTTGAGTACCAAATAAATTGAAGGTGGATTGGTCGTCTAAAATTAGGTTGCTATCTAATCCAACCCCATGGACTTCACCTTTTACTGTGGATTTAAAATCAAACTCCAATATGGTGTTAGGGGTAACATTATAATCAAAGTTGATTGCCCGCCAGCGATTGCCTGTTAAATGGATGGTAGCGCCATTATCTTCAATTACCACAGTGCCATTTGCAGTATCCCCCAAGATCCACCATAACTAAAATTGGCAGCGGTATTAAAATTAACAATGCCTTGTTCAGTTGCCGCGCTAACGTTGATATCAAAGACCTGAATATCTTCGCCAGCATTATTGCTAACGCGAAGTTGAACAGGGTTACTACCTGTTTGCGTACTTGCAGGAGTCCAGCTAATAACCCCATTACTATCTATAGTCATGCCATCTGGAGCGAAATCTAAGCTAAAGGTTAGTGGTGTGCTGCCGCTTGCTTCTACTGTGCTGTCGCTGTCATATTGATAAGCTAGCTCAACTGTTGCCGTTAATTTGGCCGTAGAGGTAAACAGTGGGGGAATAGGACCCGGTTCGGCAATATCGACAACACAAGTGTTGCCAGTCCAGGTATTGGCGTAGGCAATACTTTGTTCTATTCGGCTTAAACTACAAGCAGAAAACTGGTCGCTGTTATTAATATAGGGATTCATTAAAAAAGAGTTATTAGTAGAGGAGCAGGCAGAGCCAGATTCTGCATCGTGAGGAGCACCAAAGTTATGGCCGATTTCGTGGGCAACTATTAATGCGGTTTGACTTCCGTAATTTCGTGATAAACCTACCCCGTATGAGCTACAAATGGCATTGACAAAAGCAATGCCTACGGTGCTGCCATCTAAACGTTTGCCTGTGAATAAATGTGTCACGCCTTCATTGCCAATACTTTGCGCGACTTTTGTCCGTAAGTTATAAACAAGCTCAACTGAGTCGGTTGTATTGAGTGTGCCATTATCGGTCAGTACAAGGGTGTCAGTTATGTCTAATTCAACGTTTACTTGCTCTGCAAAAATCCACCTGGACTACATTCATTTCAATTAACATTCGAGACAGTGCATCGTTATTATTAGCTGAGTTGAATTCGGTGTCAGCCATAATTTTTAGATTGATGCTTCTACCAGCTATTGAGGCGGTCATGCTAGAAAGTTCGTCTTGTAAAGCTGAATAATCGAAGGTTTTTGCTTGTGGATTATGTATTTCTAAGGCACAACTGGCATTCATTTCAACGTCTGATGCTTTATATAATACTTGTTCAGTGTCATTTTCTAAGATCAGTAAATTTCTTGAATCACCTTTTACGACCTTACTGATCGAGGTTTTAGGTTCGATAAAATAAAGCTCGGTACCATCGTAAAATACCCCAGTATAATGCCCGCTTTTTAACGAAAGTCTCGCCCATGAGTTGGGTATCCCTTTTATATTGCCTTTTAATAGCGTTACATTTCTTTGTTGCTTTTCAGTTAGCAGTTTAGTGAGTTTTACATTTGGCCTTAATAATAGAGTAAAGGTATTACCGCCCGCAGAAACATCAATATCAAAGTCACTCTGGTTAGCTGTGTGAGTGGCATTAATGGTTAATGCTGATATTTTGTTGATGACTCTATGATCATGCGCTATTTCTTGGTGGCTTTGACTTTGCGCTAAGGGGAGCAAATTAATGTTGCCCAGATTATTAAGATAATAGATTTGATTATGCTAATAGATTTGAACAAGGTAATCATAGATTGGAACGTTTTCATGGGGTTATCTCTTTACACTGCTTATCTACACATTAGCGGTAAAAAGACTCAAAGACCAGAAAGTTTGCCTTTTACGATAGGGGATGCTGCAATTATTAGCTTTCGCTTATGCTGGCTTATCTAGCATTCAGGTTAAACAATAAAAACGTGACCAAGCAAACTAACTAAGTCACGCTTCTATAAATCGCTGAGATTTTGATACCTAGTTGTGTATGGCAAGTGTATAAACCTAATTATTAGCGAGACCTACCCGGATGGTTGATAATGTAGAGCCTTTTGGGAGTTTGTCTGGTTGATTTTCGTAGAATTTTAGATTTCTAAATGTCACTTCGGCTGACCTAGATAAAGGGGCATCGTCGTCCATCACAAATACTATTCTATCCATATCTGCAGCTGAAAATTGGCCAATAGGTAGGGTGATGGTTTCAAATTCCCTGGACTACTGTACTCGAATAAGTCGTTTTGACATTTTTGCCGGCCGTCTAATTTATATAATCTTGAATTGGTTAAACGACTATCATTTTCAAAAGCCATTCCGGCAATTTCGCCCGCGCCGTTAGTTTTCATCTCGAACTCCAATAAAGTTTGAGGGGTTATCTTATGGTTAATTTTAACACTCTTCCATGTATTACCATAAAGTGTAAGCGCGTCGCCACCACCCGTAACTACATAATTATTATCTTTGTCTTGGTTGCTAAATGACGAAATAGGAGCACTCGAAAAGTCTACTTCTGTAGTGCTTGGAGCTGTACCGTACTGTTGTAACGTTTTTGTGTAAATATCTGGTTTGTCATATATTTTTACATTTTTGAATTGTGCTTCTGGAAGTGTATTTCTAGCACTATCTTCGTCTAGGACAAAGACTAACCTGTCTATCATTCCGGCCATAAATTTTCCGATAGGGAGTGTCAACGTTTTAAAGCTATCAGATAAATCAGATCTAAATTGATTTTGAGACGTTGGTTGTCTACCAGCAAACTTAAATAGTTTGTTTGAGGTAAATTTATTGTCGTCTTCAATTGCCACACCAATAATTTCACCCAAACCGTTGGTTTTTACATCCAACTGAATTACCGTATTAAGGTTAACTTTGTAAGGTAAATCTATACTTTT
This sequence comes from Paraglaciecola aquimarina, assembly GCF_032464635.1. NCBI lineage: Bacteria > Pseudomonadati > Pseudomonadota > Gammaproteobacteria > Alteromonadales > Alteromonadaceae > Paraglaciecola > Paraglaciecola aquimarina. The sequence goes on along the minus strand of NZ_JAWDIO010000002.1, from coordinate 4,178,124 downwards.
CCAAGCATTGCCAGATAACACTATGGTGTAGCCATTATCTTCAATTAAGTAGTCTCCATTTTTATCCTGATTATCAAATGGTGTGATTGATTTGTCATAGAAATTAATTGGTTCGATTGAGTCAGTTGTTACAGGAGATAAAAGTTGAGTAGAGGCGGCGGGAGAAAATATAACCGAGGTGGAACTTGAAAAATTAGGGATATTAAAACGAGTGTCGGACTCGATGTAATATGTAGAGTCTGAATTAACAATACTGTTTATTTTATCTGCTTGCTCTGACCATGGGTGATAAAAATCATCATCAATAGTGGCCTCTACATAAGGCGCTCCGTTATAGGTGTTGTAAATAATATTATTTTTAAATGTTGAGCCTTGATAAAACTCTTGGTCATAAATACCACGTCCGCCTCTTTTCTTGGAGATAATGATATTATTTTGCGCATTTAGCCAAAATGTACGGTCGTTTTCGACCCCTGATCTAGCAACACCATTATTGTTAATGATAATTAGGTTTTCAAATAAGTTGGTTATGCCAGCTGGACGGGCTATTAACCCTCCCATTTTTATTGCTGCCCACTCTTTATCTCGGTCATCGCCTAAATCATGAATATAATTATTAAAAATATAGCTTGGGCCAAACATATTAGGGGCAACACTAATACCGCAAAACCCTTGGGTTAATTCATTGTCATAAAACAAGACATTACTTTGCCCACCGTCTAACTCGACTAAATCATCGTTGGCGTAAGCTAAGTAATTATTATGAATTGCTGAGTCTCTAACAAAACCTCCCCATGGTCGAAAATTAGATCGGCTTTCAATGACATCATTAAAGCGGTGCTCTGGTGTGCCGTAAAAACGGTTATTGCGAATAATATATTGACCTCGGTACTCTTCAGTAGAGTGATAGGCCCACAACAACATCGCACTTGGTCCATACGGGTGGCCATATTGCCAACTATTCGCTTTGCCATTTGGGCTATGCACCTCACAGTTTTCTATGGTCACTACGCCGGTTTTCCTGAGGTAGATGCCTGAATCGTAGTTGATTGGGCTAGTACTTTCAGCTGTTTCATAAGCGACTCCATTACGTATATCTTCGCCCACTCGACCAAATTCTGATACGTTGCAACCATCAATCCACAAATGGTGAGCGTCTTTAGCGGTAATGCCATATTTTTGCCCGCCCTTAACCATTATGTTTTCAAACTTAATATAACTTTGGCTGCCTATATCGATGGCTGCATAGTCTTCGACTGAGGCAATAATTTCAGGTCCATCACCAATAATCAGCGCCCACCCGTCTTCGCTACCTTCAATCCCCAAATCGGTTAAGTTAAGTTGTCCGCCAGTATAAATATCAGATAAATAATAGATTTTTTCGGGGTCAATAGGAGGGGAGTTTGGACGGGTTTGAAAGCTGTATAAACGCTCATCAATAACTTGTGTATCGTCTAAATACTCAAGTTTAATATCGTAGGAAGTGTTGGGTTGTAAGTGAACTATAGAGCCAGACAAAGCCCCTAAGATTGGCTCCCATTGTAAAGCTAGTGTTGGTAACCATTCACTAGATGTACTAGGTTTAAACCATAAGCGAGTGTTTGCATCTTGTTGTTGGTTATAAACGGTTAAACTCGCTGAGTGTATCAAAGGCACAACCCGATACTCTAGATCGTTAGTTGCGGTAGCTGTAAAGATTAAATTGGGCTCCAGCCCTGCAATAAGTGCTGCTGATTCTAATGTTGATTCTTCGAAATATGAGTCAACATATAGTTGCTCTAAAATACGGTATGCATCTATAGGGTAAAGCTTTAGGGCTAAGGCTATCCACGTTTCATTTTTGTCAGAAGCCGTTTTAGAAAGTTGTATGACTGCCTTAGCTAACATCCCGTGAGCGACTAACGGCTAGTAATAATGTTGCGGCGTCTTGTTGGTTTTTAATTAAGTAAGCGTGTTTTTTATTAGACTTAATATCAGACTGTTGCAACATCGCAACTACCTGTTTTGGGTGAATCAATTTTTGCTGACTAATTTGCTTTACAAAATAATCTCCGGGTTGACCCTTTGTTGTAGCAGTTTTTGTGATAGGGGGCGCGTCAAACTGAGCGCAACTGACCAGTGCAATGGTTAACCAAATAAAAATGGCGTGGGGCATACAAATTAAGTTCTTACATGAGTGAATCATATCTAATCTCCATCTTAGGTCAGAATTGGTTAAGCACAATTTGATGTTTATAGAGTTTACAATTACTTCTGTAACTTGCATTTGTATGCCAAGCCACCTTTTTACTTTATCACGCTAGTTCATAATATTCTTTGAACCATGCCACAAACTGCTGCATTCCATGTTCAATGTGAGTGTCTGGCTTGAAACCAACTGCGTCTTTTAAACTATCAATATCAGCAAATGTCGCAGGGACATCACCTGCCTGCATAGGCATGTAGTTTTTGGTCGCTTCTTTACCCGCGGCTTTTTCAATTGCCTTAATAAAGGTCATTAATTCAATAGGATCATTATTACCGATATTGAATACTTTATAAGGCGCCTTACTTGAAGAAGGAGATGTATTTGGGTTTTCTGGATTACGCTCGGGTACGACATCTTGAATACGAACAATGCCTTCAACGATATCATCGATATAGGTGAAATCACGTTTCATTTTGCCGTGATTAAACACTTTGATTTCTCGATCATTGAGTATTGCATCGGTAAACAAAAATGGTGCCATATCGGGGCGTCCCCAAGGGCCGTATACGGTAAAAAATCGTAGTCCAGTCGTGGGCAAATCGTACAAGTGGCTATAGCTATGGGCCATTAACTCATTTGACTTTTTAGTAGCTGCGTACAGTGACACTGGGTGATCAACTGCATCTTCGGTAGAAAATGGCATTTTTTCATTCATGCCATACACAGAACTAGATGATGCATACACTAAATGTTGCACTTTATTATGACGACAGCCTTCTAAAATTGTCGCCATACCGACTAAATTTGAGTCGATGTAAGCCATTGGGTTTTCAATTGAGTAGCGTACACCAGCCTGAGCAGCTAAGTGAATGACTCGTTCGAATTGCTCATCGGCAAATAATTTAGCGATGCCATCTCTGTCAGCTAAATCCATTTTAATAAACGTAAATGCTTCAAAATGTTTGAGCTGCTCTAGGCGGGCAAGCTTTAAATTGGGGTCGTAATAGTCATTTAAGTTATCAATTCCTATGACTTGATGGCCTTGTTCACATAATCTTTTAGCTACAAAAGAACCAATAAAGCCTGCTGCGCCTGTTACCAAAAATTTCATTATTTCACCTCTGTTGCCGTTACAGAAAGCCCACGGCCAATACTGTAATAATCAAAACCTTTTTTCTTCATTCGTTCTGGTTCAAACATATTGCGTCCATCAAAAAATGCATTGGTTGTGAGTTTTTGTTTAATTAAGTCGAAATCGGGTGCTCTAAAGTTTTGCCATTCGGTGCAAATGACTAATGCGTCGGCGCCATTTAATGCTGCTTCTTTTGTACCCATTAGTGATAGGTCATCGCGATTTCCGCATATACGCTGAGTTTCTTCCATTGATTCAGGGTCAAATGCTTGTACTTTAGCGCCAGCAGCCCATAGGGATTCCATTAGGACTAAACTTGAAGCCGCGCGCATATCGTCGGTATTGGGTTTAAACGATAATCCCCAAAGTGCGAAAGTTTTACCTTTTAGTGCATCTGGATTTTGCGCTAGATTGAAGTGTTTTGAAATGTATTCAAATAGCTTGCACTTTTGGCGAAAGTTAACATTTTCTACCGCTTTAAGAATTTCCGAGTTGTAACCTAGTGAATCTGTTGTTCTGACGAGTGCTTGCACATCTTTGGGGAAACATGAACCACCATAACCACAGTCAGGATAGATAAACTGATAACCTATTCGAGGATCAGAACCTATGCCATGGCGCACGTGCTCTATATCAGCACCGACTAATTCGGCAATGTTGGCCATTTCATTCATAAAGCTTATTTTTGTTGCCAACATACAGTTAGCTGCGTATTTGGTAAGTTCGGCACTTTTAATGTCCATCACGATAATTTTTTCGTGGTTACGATTAAAGGGATGATAAAGCTCACGCATTAATTCTTCTGCGTCCTTTGAATCTGTGCCTATTACGATGCGGTCTGGTCGCTTACAGTCATTGACCGCAGCCCCTTCTTTTAAAAACTCAGGGTTAGAAACAATAGAAAAAGTTAGATTTGAATCGCGGCTGTCTAATACATCTTGCACTTTCAAACGCACTTTATCAGCTGTGCCTACTGGTACTGTAGATTTATCAATGATTACTTTGGGAGTTTGCATATGTGTGGCAATAGTTTCGGCCACTTTTAATACATATTGTAAGTCTGCTGAACCATCTTCATCTGGTGGCGTGCCCACAGCAATAAATTGCAAGTCACCAAACTCAACACCAAATTTAGCGTCAGTGGTAAAAACCAAACGCCCTTCAGCATAGTTTTGTTCGACTAACGGGGTTAGTTCCTAACTCATAAATTGGCACTATGCCATTTTTAAGGTTTTCTATTTTGGTGTCGTCAATATCGACGCAGCACACATCATGACCTGCATCTGCTAGCACAGCAGCTTGAACTAAACCAACGTATCCAATCCCATAAAACGTAACTTTCATTTTTGATCCTTATTTTAAATTAGTACGCGTTCTTATCATTAAAACTTCTAAATATTGTAAATAAAACTATCTTAAAATCTAACCACAACGACCAGTTACGTATGTATTCTAGGTCGAGCTCAATACGGGCTTTCATTTTTTCGACGGTTTCTGTTTCACCTCGGGCACCATTGACTTGTGCCCAGCCGGTGATGCCCGGTTTTACTTTGTGACGCAACATGTAGTAGTCCACCAATTTTCGGTACTCTTCATTGTGGGCCACAGCATGGGGACGTGGGCCAATTACCGACATGTCACCTTTTAGTACATTAATAAATTGCGGTAGTTCGTCTAACGAGGTGCGGCGTAAAAAGGCACCTACTTTTGTAATACGGGCGTCACCTTTAGTGGCTTGTGTAACTACATCACTATTTTCAGTAACCGTCATTGAGCGGAATTTCCACATGCGAATTTTTCGTCCATTTAAGCCATACCTATCTTGCTTAAAGATAACGGGTCCTTTTGATGTGAACTTTACCGCCATCGCAATAAATAACATTGGGATCGCGATGATCATAAAAATTGCGCTGGCTAGAATTAAATCTTCTAACCGTTTTAGTACGGCAAGCCCGCCTTTCATTGGATTGTCGTAAACACTTATGGTTTGTATGTTGCCCACATGGGACATTTCTCCATGCATAAGGCAATACATAAATAAGTCTGGCACTACGTGAACGGTAGCTGTTGAATCACCTAATGCATACAGCACTTCTTGAATGCGTACTTTTGCTTGTATAGGTAAGGTGATGTAAACCACATCATATTTTTGGTTTTTCACGTTTTCAATACCTTCAGCGGTATTGCCCTTTAAATAATGATGGTAGTTCTCGTCTAATCTGCTTTTGTCTCGGTCATCATAAAAAGAACTCAGGCGGTAGCCCGTTTCAGGGTTGTTTATCACCTCTTTGGCCAAGCGAATCCCTTTTTCTGACAAACCAAAAATAGCAATGTTACGGGTGTTGTAGCCTTTACGACGCATATTCCATAAAAACAATTGAAACAAATAACGCCAACCTAATAACGAAACAATACTTAAAACCATCCAAATAACAAGAGCTACACGGGAATAGTCGTCGGTGGTTTTTGAGATAAATAAATAAATGAGGACAAATAAACCAGAAAAGATACAGCTGATAATAGTGTAAAAAATAATTTGATTAAAAAACCTGCACGCTAGGATCTATAAAGGGCGAAAGATTCAGCAATAAGCGCAAAACCCACTGACCCAATAAGGGACAAAGTAAAATATTGTTGGGTATACTCCAATGAGTAAATAAGCACACTGCAATACAGTAGAGTCTGAATTAGCACTATGTCTGCAAGTCGGTAACACGCGGCAAATTTATTAGTATTATTTTTTACCGATCCATTAGTTTGAGAATTCAATGTCGTTACTTCCTAATTAAAAAAGCTTGGTGTATGGCGCTATTATGGTGTTGAGACCTAATAAATACCATCAGTCATTATAAATTAAATTTAAGCAATAAATGAACCATCTCTATGCTGTTTTTTAACTCATTGTAAATATTGGTTATTTTTATTCAGTATTTTACTTAGCGGGTTCTAGGTCTAATCTGTTGATTTAAGTTGTAAAATATATAGACACTTTCTCTTATTGTTGTTTTTAATTGTCATTTAGTTTCTTTTTTAATTTTTATAAAGTATTGATATATCGAAAGAATATTCATTTAAAGTATTTTATTGCTTGGTTGTTGGTGTTTGTCAATAAAATGTTAATTATGTGGTTGTTTTGTTGCTATTGTGTGAGTGTGTAGTGGTGCGAAAACAGCGGGACGAACGTTATCAAAAATTCCTCAATGATTTACGACTGAGAACACTATGACTGCCGTCAAAGAATCACCATGCTATAGCGTCAACCACCTATTCAAACGACTTGATTAAGCGCATGTAAATTTTAGCAAAATGGCGACTTACCACTCCCGTCATTCCGGTGCTTCCCCCTTCGTCATTCCGGTAGTGTTTTGAGCCGGAATCGGTTTTGTTTTGGCTTTGGTCATGACTGTCACTTATTCGGTACTGTGGATTCCTGCTAAAAGCATGCAGGAATGACGGTGTCGGGGGCATACAGGTGGTGCTCTACTCTCGTCATTCCGGTAGTCTGTTGAGCCGGAATCGGTTTTGTTTTGGCTTTGGTCATGACTGTCACTTATTCGGTACTGTGGATTCCTGCTAAAAGCATGCAGGAATGACGGTGTTGGGGGCAGGCATGACGGGGCTGGTTTTTGGATTCCTGCTAACGGCATGCAGGAATGACGGTGTTGGGGGCAGGCATGACGGTGTTGGGGGCAGGCATGACGGTGTTGGGGGCAGGCATGACGGTGTTGGGGGCAGGCATGAGGTAACTTACTCCCGTCATTCCGGTAGTCTTTTAAGCCGGAATCGGTTTCGTTTTGGCTTTGGTCATGACTGTTGCTTATTCGGCACTGTGGATTCCTGCTAAAAGCATGCAGGAATGACGGTGTCGGGGGCATACAGGTGGTGCTCTACTCTCGTCATTCCGGTAGTCTTTTGAGCCGGAATCGGTGTCCCTCTATTCCCGTCATTCCGGTGGTCTTTTAAGCCGGAATCGGTTTTGTTTTGGCTTTGGTCACTGCTGTCACTTATTCGGCACTGTGGATTCCTGCTTAAAGCATGCAGGAATGACGGTGTTGGGGGCAGGCATGACGCTACTCACCTTCGTCATTCCGGTGGTTCCTGCTAACAGCATGCAGGAATGACGGTGTTGGGGGCAGGCATGACGCTACTCACCTTCGTCATTCCGGTGGTTCCTGCTAACAACATGCAGGAATGACGTATGAGCCGGAATCGGTTTGGTTAATGCGGTTTTTTAAACAGGACTAGATTTATTGCAGTTACCGAATACGCTTACTTTATAGTTAACGTTAAAGGATTATTATGAAACAGCCTGTGACCTACATACTTGCTAATCATAAATGTGGCACTTTATACATAGGTGTAACTAGTGATTTGGTTAAACGAATTTGGCAACACAAGAACGATTTAGTTGAAGGGTTCTGTAAAAAATATGCAGTGCATATTTTAGTGTATTTCGAGCAACACGGCGATATGAATGCAGCTATCGTCAGAGAAAAGCAGTTGAAAAAATGGAAACGTGATTGGAAGCTCCAGCTTATTGAAAAAAGCAATCCCAATTGGATTGACTTGTACCACACCATTTTATAGTGACGTTAATCACCTTCGTCATTCCGGTAGTCTGTTGAGCCTTCGTCATTCCGGTGCTTCCCCCTTCGTCATTCCGGTAGTGTTTTGAGCCGGAATCGGTTTTGTTTTGGCTTTGGTCATGACTGTCACTTATTCGGTACTGTGGATTCCTGCTAACAACATGCAGGAATGACGTATGAGCCGGAATCGGTGTCCCTCTATTCCCGTCATTCCGGTGGTCTTTTGAACCGGAATCGGTTTTGTTTTGGCTTTGGTCACTGCTGTCACTTATTCGGCACTGTGGATTCCTGCTAAAAGCATGCAGGAATGACGGTGTTGGGGGTAGGCATGACGTTGGGGTGTAATGCAGGTGTCGCTCTAATCCCGTCATTCCGGTGGTTCCTGCTAACAGCATGCAGGAATGACGGTGTTGTGGGTAGGGGTGACGTTACTCACCTTCGTCATTCCGGTAGTGTTTTGAGCCGGAATCGGATTGTCTTTAGGGCTTTTTCTAGTCTTTTGAATTGTTCTGTTGTGGGGATGCCGAATCTTAGGGCGTTTTGTTCGTCACATAAACGTACGTAAATCCCTTGTTGGCATAGTTGCTGGAATATTTCTGGTGCTTGGTTGTGTTGTATGGTTTGAAATAAAATGGTGCCGGTGGGTGGTGTTTTGAATGTATTTTCAAGTAACGCTGCTAACTTTGAGCTGAGTTTTTGTAAACTGTCTCTTTGCTGTTTTTGCCAAGCGGTGTCCTGCAGGGCTTGTTCGCCTATGTATTGTGCTGGGCCGCTGACGCTCCATGGGCCTAGCAATTGGCTGGCATGCTCTAGCCAAGAGGGGCGGCGGCCAAAAATCCTAAACGTAACCCGGCTAAACCAAAAAATTTGCCCATGGAGCGCAGAATCATTAGTTGTGGGTCGCCACTGTGTTGAATAAACGAGTGTTCGGGGCTGCCGTCCATGAAGGCTTCGTCGATGACTAACATTGCTCCCACCTTTTTGATTTTTTCAAATAAGTGGCCAATTTGTGTAGTGGTGTAGCGTGTTCCTGTTGGGTTATTGGGGTTGATAACTACCACAAGGTCCTGTGCTGTGAGTGCGTTTAATTGTGCGATGTCTTGATAGAGGCATACTTTGGCGCAACTGTTGGCCCAGGCTTTTTTATGCTCTTGATAACCTATTGCTGGAATGAATGCGCGATTGACTGTTTTGTTTTGGCTGGTCATTAATTCTGGCAAAAGTTGGATCATGGATTGGCTGCCACTGATCGGCATTAGGTTTTGCCCTTGATAATATTGCTGTGCTGCGCGGATTAAGGCGTTGCTTTTTTCTGGTAGTCGTCGCCAAGTAGCCTCTGGTATCTGAGGTACTGGGTAGCTCGTGGGAGCGATGCCAGTGGAAAGATCTAACCAGTTTGCAATGGGGATATCATATTGCTGGGCAATATGTGTTAGCTGTCCACACCGTGTGTTAAGTTGCCTGTCATGTATTTTACAACTCCGCAATTTGAGTGATGACGCCAATCAGTAAAATAATAGCGACAAAGGTATAGGCACTTCGTTTGACTAACTTAATACTGTTGGGTATGTCCTTAGCGGTAACTTGTACGCCTTTCCCTAATATGACACTGGTAGTTCTTTGCCCGTGGTAATAGGAGGTGCCACCTAAACGAATGCCCAGTGTTTGTGCGCCAGCCGACATACACATGCCACCATTTTTACTTTTGTACTGGCTGCTTTGTTGCCATGCAAGATAACAAGCACTGAAAAAATCACCTCGAAACACACTGGAATGCAGGTGTTTTATACTCTCGTCATTCCGGTGTTTCGTGCCTTCGTCATGCAGGTGCTTCCCCCTTCGTCATTCTGGTAATATTTTAAGCCGGAGATCGGTTTTGTTTTGGCTTTGGTCATGACTGTCACTTATTCGGCACTGTGGATTCCTGCTAACGGCATGCAGGAATGACGGTGTTGGGGGCAGGAATGACGGTGTTGGGGGCAGGCATGACGGTGTTGGGGGCAGGCATGACGGTGTTGGGGGCAGGCATGACGGTGTTGGGGGCAGGCATGACGTGGGGGTGTCATTCTGGTAATATTTTAAGCCGAGATCGGTTTTTGTTTTGGCTTTGGTCATGACTGTCACTTATTCGGTACTGTGGATTCCTGCTAACAGCATGCAGGAATGACGGTGTTGGGGGCAGGCATGACGTGGGGGTGTCATGCAGGAATGACGGGGCTGGTTTTTGGATTCCTGCTAACGGCATGCAGGAATGACGGTGTTGGGGGCAGGCATGAGGTAACTTACTCCCGTCATTCCGGTGCTTCCCTTCTTCGTCATTCCGGTAGTGTTTTGAGCCGGAGATCGGTTTGGTTGTTTTTTGTCGTTGTTGCGGTGCGTTGGGTCGGCACTTTTTTAGGGTGCCAATGAATACAAAACGCTGCTTAGTATTGCGGTGAAAAATCCTAGAATGTCGTCGAACTTGGCGCTAAACCAGCCGAAGTATAAGAATCTCGGTGTTTTGTAACCCCACATTGCATCTAGGGTGTTGACCAGCCGATGGAGGATCACTAAGGGCGCTCCGCCAATTAAAAAATACACTAAACTGGCCAAAACTGCGTCATGACCATTTTCTAATACCGATTCAACTGTGGCTCTGGCCATCTCGTTCTCAGACAATTCTGACGTTTCGCGGCTGACTATGTAGCCCGTGTAGTGGCGAGCTTGAGCAAGATCACCCGCAACTAAAGGTTGGTAAATTTGCATAGCATGTTGGGCTAGGCTTTGCTGACCTATGGCTAAATACAGAATAAAGGTTTCTAGTAAGATATAAAAAATCGAAGGGGAGGCGATTAAAAAAATAAAAATGGGCAGAGGCATCACTAGGGCTAAGCAACAAAGCTGGCCTTTGAGTTTAGCTAGGTGCGAGTGTGCTTCACGATTGAAGCGAGATTCGCACCAGTTGGCTATGTTTCCAAACCCAACCAAGGGGTGGTATTTGGGAAATTCTCCAATAAGTTTATCGATACACAAAGCCGCTATCATTTGTAAGGCAATGATAAGTAAGCTATTCATTTGTGATCCTGTTTATTTGCTTTGTCTGCATTGACCTATCTTCAACTAGTATACTTTGGACGCAATTAACCCGTCCCAGACAAAGGTGTTACCAGCTTGAATTAATCTCACTGCTTGGCAATTTTTTAATTCTACGGGCGCGACCCATAAAGTTAAAAGACAATCGATTGCATCACCATGACTAATTAACATGATGTTGCGGTTGCCGTTAGTAATGGGCTGCTGGTCAGTGTTACTGACTATTTGGCGAATGGCGCTGTGCATTCTGTGCTGCACGGTTTGCGTCGACTCGCCACTTGGATTTGGTTTTAGATACACCTTTTGATAGCGGCTTTGAGTAAAGTGTTGATACTGGCTTAGCTCGGCTATCGGTTGACCTTGCCATTCACCAAAATGCCTCTCTTCTGCACCAATTAGGGGCTGAGCGATAAGTCGTAAAGCGTGGGCGCAGACTTGTGCGGTTTGCGCTGCGCGGCCCAGAGTCGAATGATAAATTTGCTGAATTTGCCAATGTTTGGCTTTTGCGGCTAATTCTTGTACTTGTTGTTGGCCTAAAGGTGACAAGCTGTTTTCCGATTGACCCTGCAGCAATCCTTGGGCATTCCACTGACTTTGGCCATGTCGACATAAATACAAATAGCGAGGATAATTCATCATAGTAGGGGTTAATTATGCTGCTTAATGCTCGCTTGAGTGCCAGCTTTGCCATTCTGTTTTTGGCTGCCTTGGTAAAACTCTCGGGCTTCATGGATTTTTGGCACATCACTTCGACTTCTTGCAGCATGCGAGAGGTCATTCTATGTACTTTGTCGGCATTTAACAAAAAGATAAAATTCTGTTTTACCGCAGGCAGGTGAGGCCATTGACTCCACTTAATTCGGTCTGGGTTTTCGCTACCATGTTGGCTGGGTTGAATGATCACTTGCGGGTTGCTCACTAACACTTGCTCAAGTCCAATGGCGGGATAGTCTTCTTTTGCATTCTCAAAGGGGTTAACTGCGCCGCATAAATTAATTTGTTGCTGTGGCCAAGCTTGGGCCGCGACCGTACGCAATGGCCGCGACCATAATTCGTAAAATAGCGTGACAGGAGCTTGGTTGGCGTAGGTTTGTTTTAGCTTATTCAGCTTGGCTAAATAATTAGCGGCCATTTCTTTGGCCTTGGTCATGGCGACCTGTGAGCTCGCCTAGCATGATTAATTCGTCGGCCACATCAGATAATTTACGAGGTTTTGAGTAAATAATCTTAAATTGATACTTTTCTAAACGGGCCAAATCGCTCATGGGGTTGCCCGTTTGTAAGACTAAAATTGAATCAGGTTTCAGTTGTAGAATTTTCTCAATTTGTAAGCTGGCATAGTTGCCTACCCGCAAAATATTTTTAGCTTGCTGCGGATAGTCGGCGTGGCTAGACGTACCAATAATCTGCTCACCGGCCCCTATCTCATACAAAGATTCTACAATATGCGGTGCAAGAGCAATAATGCGTAGTTGTTGTTTTTGTTGGTTAGTCAATGTTTGTCCGAGAGTAGACAAACTAAACATTGTGGCCGCCAACATACATAGTAGTGATTTTAGCTGGATCATTACCAATCAATTCCTTTTTGCGCTTTTATTCCGTTTTCAAACGCATGTTTAATTGGCCGTACTTCACTTACAGTGTCGGCCATTTCAACTATCGCTCGGTGACAAGCGCGGCCCGTTATCACCACATGTTGGTCTTTAGGACGAGCGGCTAGAGTGGCTAATACATCGTCTAAGTCAATATATTTGTAAGTGAGCATGTAGGTGATTTCATCTAACAACACTAAGTCGATAGTGGGATCGCTAAGCCACTGCTTGCTGTGTTGCCAAGCGGCTTGGGCGGCCTTTATGTCGGTTTCTTTGTCTTGGGTTTCCCAAGTAAATCCTGTGCCCATGACGTGAAATTGTACGCCGTTTTTTTCTAGTAAGTCCCGCTCGCCGCAGGCCTGGGTGCCTTTTACGTATTGCACCACAGCAGCCGTAAGCCCATGACCTACCGCGCGCGCGACAGTGCCAAATCCAGATGTTGATTTACCTTTGCCGTTGCCGGTAATGACTAATAATAAGCCTTTGTCTTGCTGGGCTGCGGCAATACGTTGATCCACTTTGGCTTTTTGTTCTTGCATTCGCGCTTTATGCCGTGCGTTATCTTGTTCGGTTACTTTTTTATCTGTCATATCGTATGCTCACCATGGTTGCTGATTGGGTTGAGAAAGCCCTCTATTTTTTGCCAGTCTAAATGTTGCAGGCAAGCAGCGGCTAACCGTTCTAGTTCCTGTTCTTGTTGCTGAAAATAAGTGTCGACCAGTGCGGTATTGGCTCCCGCTAGGCTAGTATTTGTTGTAACGCTGCTGGAGAGTCAAACATGCCGTGCAAGTAACTACCAGCCACTTGATTGTCGGCACTGATACAGCCGTCTGTTCCGCCGGTATCTAATTGTACAAAAGCTTGGCTGTTGGCTTCGACAGTGGTTTGTCCTACGTGAATTTGATAGCCGTTAATTTGGCAGCCAGTTGTTGCTGATTTGTCCACAGGCAACAGCAGTTTACCTTGGCTATGAGTGAGTTGCTTTTGCTCGCGTAGAACCGTGTTGATGGGCAAATAGCCTAATCCTTGAGAAGTGCCGACTTCCCCTTCCACGCTAGTGGGATCTTCAATGCTTTGCCCTAGCATTTGATAACCGCCACAAATGCCTAGTACCTTGCCGCCGTAGCGTAAATGTTTGGCTATGTCTTGCTGCCAACTAAGGGATTTGATTAAAGCTAAATCGGCTCGAACATTTTTGCTGTCAAGGCAAAATAATTAAGTCGCAAGGGGGAATAGGTGAACCTTGTCTAACAAAAGTTAAGTCCACTTGAGGATGATTTCGCAACATATCAAAGTCGGTATGGTTGCTGATCCGAGAAAATACAGGCACCGCAATACGTAGTTGAATGTCGTGCAGGTTGAGCTGCTGATTGGCTTGAATGGCGTCTTCTTCTGCCAGTTGTAAGTCCATGATAAAGGGTAAAACGCCGAGCACAGGTTTGTTGGTGCGGGCTTCGAGCCAATCTAACCCAGACTGTAACAGCGCGATATCACCTCTAAATTTGTTAATCACAAAGCCAACCACGCGATTTTGCTCTGAAGGCGATAACAGCTCTAAGGTTCCCACTAGTTGAGCAAATACCCCGCCACGGTCAATATCGGCGACAATGATCACTGGGCAGTCTACGGCTTCGGCAAACCCCATGTTGGCAATATCTCCTTGCCTAAGGTTAATTTCTGCTGGGCTACCCGCGCCCTCTACCATCACCACTTGATACTGTTTAGAGAGTTTGGCGTGAGAGTCTAATACCGCTTGCATCGCTACTTTTTTGTAGTCGTGATAGGTTTTGGCTTGCATGTGATTGACGGCTTTACCATGCACAATGACCTGTGCGCCCATATCTGAACTGGGCTTAAGTAGTATGGGGTTCATGTGTACATTGGGTGCTACGCCCGCAGCTTGTGCTTGCAATGCTTGCGCTCGGCCAATTTCGCCGCCGTCTGCGGTAACCGCGCTATTCAGTGCCATATTTTGTGGTTTAAACGGCGCGACCTGATAACCTTTTTGACAAGGCATCGACAGATCCCCGCTACCAACAAGCTCTTACCCGCGTCGGATGTGGTGCCCTGTACCATCAAAGTGGCACCTTCAACCTTTGAATTGATTGGGGGGCTTGCGTTGGCTTCTGGCTCTAAAATAGATTGCCTTGGTTTAGTTGTCATTGTCTGTTCCAAAGTCGGCGGGCAGTCCAATAAAATTGACAATGGGCTGCGCCCCTTCAAAAGCGGGAATAGTGATGCGGGTTAAACTCGCGTACCCAATATTTAATTGCGAGTACCACTGACCATCTTGCCAGTCGACGGGGAGTAAGTGGGCCAGTATTTGTCGTATTACACCACCATGACAAACTACTAGACTATATTGCTCGGCATATTGCGCAATAAGGGTGTGCCATGCGCTGATCACTCTGGTGTGGAAGGTGTGTAATGACTCTCCCTGAGGCGGTGTGTTAGCGCTAGGATCTTGCCAAAACGACGACATTAACGGCCATTGTTGCGATTTATCGTCGAATTGTATGCCATCCCAAGCGCCAAAATTACACTCTTGGAAACCGGGCTCTATCATCAACGGAAGTCTGTGGTCTACTGCCATTTCCTCGGCAAATTCTTTACAACGCCTTAATGGTGAGCTGATGATATTGTCTGGAAACTCAAGCTGTTGTACTTGCCTATGCATTTGCTTTAAGCCGTACTCGCTTAGGTTAATATCGGTTCTTCCGTATAATGCGGCTGGGCCATCAACTTGGCCGTGTCTGAGTAAATCTATTTGGGTTACTTGCTTGGCGGCTGACATTTATCTGTTACCTTTTAACATCATGGGTAAGCCTGCCGCCACAAAGGTAACCTGATCGGCAGCCTTGGCAATGGCTTGATTGAGCCAGCCTGCTTGATCCACAAATTGACGTGTCACTTCACCCATAGGAATGATGCCTAAGCCCACTTCATTGGATACCAGCAGTATGTGGCATTGGCTAGTGCTTAACGCCGAGACTAGGTTATCAATCAATTTTTTGAAATCTTGCTTAGGGCGTTGATACAAATGATTGTTGAGCCACAGGGTGAGACAATCTATCAGTAAAATTGAGTCTTTTTGCTGGGCGATAAACGTGTCGAGTGCAAGTGGCACTTCTGCGAGTTGCCAGTTGCTTGGTCGTTCACTTTGATGCTGGGCAATGCGCGAGGCCATTTCGTGGTCGGTGACCGTTGCTGTGGCGACAAAGGTGACCGCTTTGCCTGTGTCTTGTTGCACTTTTTTCACTTGCTCTAGGCTGAAACTCGATTTACCAGAGCGTGCCCCGCCTAACACCAGATGTATCATTTGATGAGTCCTTGTGAGGCCCCAGAGGTGACCACGTTAGCCAATAAAACCAAGTAGATAAGCAGTTCTTGAAGCTGTTGTGCTGCGCCTAAACTGTCTCCGGTGTAACCTTGAATATGCCGATTTAACAGCGCTTTAAAAAGGTAACGCAGCGCCGTGCACGCCACAATCAAATAAATGAGTGTGCTCAAAGGTAAAGTAAGGGCCGCTGCCACACCGCTAAAAAAGACAAAACTCAATTGTTTAGAGTTGAAAGGCTTGGCCACAGGTTCACTTTTGCTGCGACTTGTTGCCCCCGGTTTTGAATGCGACACGTAGTCCATGTCTTGTACATGGCTAATCGCCATCGCTCTAGAAAATGGGTAAGCAATGCATAAGGCAAGAACAAGTTGCTGCTGTTGCGCTAGTTGCCACCACACAACAAATTTAGTAAGCAAAACCAGCACTAAGGCACAGGTGCCGTAGGTGCCTATTCGGCTGTCTTTCATAATGGCTAATTTTTGTTGTGCGCTGTGTCCGCCCCAAAAACCGTCGCAGGTGTCCGCTAAGCCGTCTTCGTGCAAAGCGCCAGTTAACAGTATACTTAAGATTAGCAACACACATAAACTTGGCAACAGGCCAATAATGGGCAGCAAAATGGCATAAAAGCCGACTAATATGCAGGCCAATAACCAGCCCACAACAGCAAAGTATTGACTGGCACGTTTCATTTTAGACGGACTATATTGAATATTTGTTGCCATGGGTAAGCGTGTAAAAAAGCTGGTGGCCAATAGCATCAAATTCCATTGATAGTAAAAATAACGTTTCACTGTGGGTTGGGTCTCCACATAGGTGTAGTTGCTGCAAAGCCAATGACACCAAGCTTATAAACTGATTTCAGCATTTTCTAAGGTCGCCATGTTGTTGTAAAATTCTGCCGCCGCTTTGATTAAAGGCGTGGCTAATGCTGCACCTGTGCCTTCACCTAAACGCAATCCTAAGTTAAGCAAAGGTTTGGCATTCAATTTTTGTAATAGCATTGAGTGAGCTTGCTCGGCCGAACAGTGCGCAAACAACATGAATTGCTGCGCATTGGAGGCTATTCTTATTGCCAATAAGGCGGCCACAGAAACCGTGAAGCCATCTACGATTATGCTTTTGCCGGCCCTTGCTGTGGCTAACATGGCTCCGACTAATTGGGCTATTTCAAAACCTCCGACTTCCAACAGGGCAAGCTCAGCAGACAGCGGGCCTTGGCCATATTTGGCTTGGACACGCTTTATTGCGCTGTCGATTAAGGCTATTTTGATATCCATTTGTTGATCGCTAATTCCGGTGCCTTTGCCAGCCGTTTCAAACGCTGGTAAATCGGTTAATACACTTAATAGTGCGGCTGCTGTGGTGGAGTTACCTATGCCCATTTCTCCAAAACCTAACAAATTAGTCCCGGCTTTTATTTGTTGTTCTGCGACTTTTGCTCCAAGGTTTATAGCTTGTTCAAGCTGCTCTTTGTTCATGGCTGCTTGCTCACTAAAATCGTGGGTACTTGGGGCTATTTTTTGCTTAATTAAATTAGCATGATCTAGGTCGGCTAACATGCCGGCATCAATAATTTTCAAGTCAATCTGTAGGCTGTTGCAAAAGCAGTTTATTGCTGCACCACCGGCCAAAAAGTTCGCCACCATTTGTGTTGTTACTTCTCGTGGCGCAATGCTGATAGGGTGTTTGGCAATGCCATGGTCGGCGGCAAAAATTAGCACGCTGGGTTTGACAATTTCTATCGCTGTTAGCTGTTTAGTCGGTTGGCTTTGTATATGGGCTAACTTGCCTGGCCACTTCTTCTAGTTGCCCCAAAGCACCAAGCGGCTTGGTTTTGTTATCTATTTTGTGCTGGATGGCCGCTAACAGGTTTGTATCCAGTGTTGGGATCTGCCAAAACGCAGCGTCTAAGGCGGTTAAATTTTGTTTGCTCATAAGATGAATTACCTTTGTTTTTGGCTCATGGCCACAAGGAAAAATAGGCTGCCGATAGCTGAGGTGATGATACCAATGGGAATTTCTTGATCGTGCAAGGCGACTCGCGCGACAACGTCAACCCATACCATAAAAGCACCGCCTAACAATACGCTACCAATAATGACCACTCGACTCGTTACTCCTAGCCAGGAGCGCACTATGTGCGGGATCATCAAACCGACAAAGCCAATGCCGCCACAATACGCCACAATGCAGGCTGTGAGCGCAGCACAAATGGCTAAAGACATGATCCGCAAGCGAGTAACTTGTACACCCAAGGTTTTGGCGTTGTCGTCGCCGAGCAACAATGCGTCCATGTGTCGACCATAAATAAGCAGCAGCAGTACGCTGCACAATACTATGGGCAATATAACCCACGCATACCACACCTCAACTCGGGCAAGGCTGCCCATTAACCAAAAAATCACTTTACTGGCGGCAAAAGGCTCGGCTAAAAATAGTAAAAAATGGCTCATGGCACTGAGCATAAAAGACACCGCGACCCCAGCTAACAACATGTGTTCGGTTTTGCTACCAAAAGTTTTCGAGGCTAAAATTTGTACCAAAAATACCGCAAATAATGCCCCCAAAAACGCCGCGAAGGGCAGGGCTAGGGTAAAGGAAAAATCGGGAATTAAATTAACGAGTCCGACTTTTTCGGCAAAGCGACTATCAAACAAAAGCGTGGCGATACTGGCACCAAGGCCTGCACCTGAAACCACACCAAACAAGTAGGGGTCGGCTAAACCATTACGAGTAATATTTTGTAATGTCGCTCCAGCGACGGCTAACCCTGCGCCCACCAAAAAACCAACAAATACTCTTGGCACCCGAATTTGCCAGAAAATGAGGTTGTTGACCGGTTTTTCGCAGGTGGCAAATACACACTGATATAGCTCTTTGGCGTTAAAATCAGCGGCCCCAAAAAATAGCGCGGCCATTGGCGATAACAGCGCCGCTAACATTAATAGGGTCCATTTTCTGCGTAATAGCACTTTATTCATGTGGGGGGCGACCATTCGGTTTGCCATGTTGCGGTTGCGCAAGTTGATGGCTGGCTATTTGAGGGGGAAAAATCAATGCGCAAAGCGTTTGGTTGTTGTGCAGCGTGGTGTTTAACCTGACAAGGAATTCTAAATACTTGCTCTAGGCGTTCGGCTTGCAGCACTTGTGACGGTGTTCCTTGTGCGACCATTTTTCCGTCATGTAACAGACAAAGTTGATCGCAGTAATTTGCCGCTAAGTTTAAGTCGTGCAAACTCATTGCAACCGTCATGTTGAATTGATGGGCTAAAGATGTCAGCAAGCTTAACACTTGATGTTGATAATAAATATCTAGATGGTTGACCGGTTCGTCGAGCACAATAAAGGCCGCTCGTTGAACGAGTGCCCTAGCAATTAAGCCCCGCTGTTGTTCGCCACCAGATAGTGAATTAAAAGTTTGATAGGTTTTCTCTGCTAAACCTACTCGGGCAATTGCATCGGCAATATGTTGGTCGTCGCGGGCGGTTTGCCGCGACAGCAGCGATTTGTGGGGTAACAATCCCATGCGCACAATTTGTTGTAAGTTAAGCGAAAAAACACTTTCGTTAAGTTGATTGACGACGGCTATTTGTTGCGCCAATTCTTGTGGGGCGTAAGTATTCAGTTGCTTATTTTGCCAACTGACACAGCCTTGGCTATCTGTTTGACCAGATAACATTTTTAATAGACTTGTTTTACCCGCGCCATTTGGTCCAAGCACTCCCATGACCTGCCCAGAATTCACCTCTAGGTTGATGTTCTTTAAAATAAATTTAGAGTCAATTTTTAGATTCAAGTCTTGGGCAATTAACGTTGTCATATCAGTTAGTTACCAAGCCAAATTGGGTAGTGTTAAGGTGCCACATAGTCGTAATAACGGTTCAACTTATGAATGGCAGGAACAGGTACATAACTTACGGGCATAGGCCTGCAGAGTGATTATGTATCCGTGTATTCCCGCACGAAAATTTAAAAGACGCGTGTATCAATAAAGAGGCTGGTATCTGACTTAGGTCAATTTGGCTATAAAAGGTCGATCGCCGAATGACTCATTACAGTTGCGGGTACAGTTCTGGAATAGTATTGGTTAAACCCATTCCATTAAATACCTATGCACTTTGAACAAACTCGCGGTTTTTAACAAGGCGACGGCGTGCAGGAATGATTGTTCCCTTTCAAATACCGTTAAGCTCGTACAAAACCCGCTGAGATGGTCCTATTGGAGAGTTTTAAAAGCACCTACGCTGTATGGCTCAAAACTAAAAAGATTACAGGCTTCTTTTTAATAACGAGTTAGTCATTCAATACGCTCATTCAAGCGCCTTGAGCATGTGCTTTTCAATTCTCACTGAGTGTACATTTATTTATTGGAGTGGCTATTAATACGACCAGATTCCCAATTAATTTACGTTTACTAGTTAATTTACCTTAACCCATGCAAACTATAAAACCTCAATAACAGCCGTGCAATATAACAAGTTAACGGGGTTTCTACGACGTTTTTTTCATTCATGTTGATAGCTTGTATCGTGATTAGTCCCTAATCACTTAGCATTGAAAGTGAGTAGGGGCTGATTTATGCGCGCGGCAGGGTAGGTTGCCTGATATTTGTGAGCTACCGCCGTATTTTTTTGTCTGTCGTTATTATTACTTTTGTTCGGCTAAAAATATGCCATGAGCGGGCAGGTTGACCACGTTAGCCGTTTGTTGGCCTTGCAAAATATCGAAGTCTAGACGCAACGGCTCGCTAGATTCGGTTAGTGTGATGCTTTGTGTTTCTGCTGATAAATTAAAGGCGAGAAACCATGTTTGGCCTTGGTAACGGCGGTAAAAACACAACACATGTGGATGCAAATCGACAAACTCTATGTCACCCAATCTAAGAATATCTTGCTTAGCACGCCAGTTAAGCCAGTTTTGGTAAAACACTAGGCTTGAGGTGGGATCATTTATTTGCACATCCACTGCTAACGATTGGTGAGATTGGCAAACGGGAGCCAAGGCTTATGTTGGCTAAACCCAGCATGTTGTTGAGTTGCGGTCCAAGGCATTGGCGTGCGACAGCCATCTCGCCCCTTAAAAGTGGGCCAAAATTCAATACCGAATGGATCTTGTAGCTCTGCATATTGGACTTCGGCTTCTTCTAAGCCTAATTCTTCGCCTTGGTAACTACAGACAGTGCCACGTAAACTGGTGACTAAAGCGGTAAACATTTTAGTTAATTGCTTTGATTGTGCGTATTCTTTACCCCAACGTGAAGCCACTCGAGCCACGTCATGATTGCTGATTGCCCAACATGGCCAGCCGTCTGTTAATTGTGCTTCTAATTGCTGAACTGTGTCGGTGATGTGTTTTACGTTAAAGTCTTCGGTCAATAATTCGAAACTATACGCCATTTGTAGCCGTTTCCCGTGGGTGTATTCGGCCATTGATTTTATTGAATCTTCAGAGCTAATTTCTCCTAATGCTGCCGTGCCGGGGTAGCGATCGAGCAATGCGCGTATTTTAAGCATAAAGTCTCGAGTTTCTGGTCGATCATTGTTGTAATAATGATACTGGTAGGCATAAGGGTTATCACTTGAAAAACCGCGGCCGTTTCGGGCTTCAACCGGTTTGGTTGGATTGTCGGTTAGAGCTTGATCGTTGAAGCAAAATGTAATGGCGTCTAATCGTAGGCCATCCACCCCTTTTTTAAGCCAATACTCGATATTGTCTAGCACTGCTTTTTGCACGTCAGGATTGAAAAAATTAAGGTCGGGTTGAGAACTTAAAAAGTTGTGCAAGAAATATTGTTGACGTCTTGAATCCCATTGCCAGCCCATACCGCCAAAAATAGATAACCAATTATTAGGCGGGGTTCCGTCAGGTTTGGGATCGGCCCACATATACCAATCGGCTTTGTCGTTGGTTTTGTCTTGTCGACTTTGTTGAAACCATGCGTGCTGGTCTGAGGTATGGCTGAGCACTTGGTCGATCATGACTTTAATGCCCAATTGGTGTGCTGTTTCTAGCAACAGATCAAAATCTTGCATATTGCCAAAAATAGGGTCAACCGCATGGTAATCGCTAATATCGTAACCAAAGTCTTTCATTGGTGACTTAAAAAATGGCGAAACCCAAATCGCATCTACCCCTAAACTTGCTATATATGGCAGTTTTTGAGTAATACCGGCTAGGTCGCCAATGCCATCTTGATTACTGTCGTAGAAAGATCGTGGATAAATTTGATAAATAACTGCGCCTTTCCACCAGGGTAAATCACTCATGTCTAACCTTAAATGAGATAGTATTCGATTGTGAGTAGGGTAGAGGATATTAGCGGTAACTTTCAATTGATTGCAATCGTATGTATTAACAGAAGTATTGGCCGGTAAAACAGCTTAAACTTAATAAATGTTTTATTTTTCAAATGCATAAGTCACTATGTGGTTGTAACGACTAAGTTAATACCGTGTTGCAAAAGGGGGCTGAATACGTATGCATAAATTTGTCAATGGGCTGGCTCGAGATATATATTGGCGCCAATGTTATTTTGCTCGGTTTGATCTTGTGTGTTAGAGCGAATGGCCTCCTTAATTTAAAATAGAGAAATGAGATGAACGAAAAACCGCAGTTGTCGTTTTGGCAAATCTGGAATATGTGTTTTGGATTTTTGGGTATTCAATTTGGTTTTGCATTGCAAAATGCCAATGTCAGTCGTATTTTCGAATCCTTAGGTGCTGAGATTGACGATATTCCTTTGCTCTGGATTGCAGCCCCTGTTACTGGGTTAGTGGTACAGCCAATTATTGGTTACATGAGCGACAACACTTGGGGACGATTAGGCCGCAGACGACCATTCTTTTTAATTGGTGCGGTACTGGCTTCTATCTCATTGATATTTATGCCGAACTCGCCATCTTTATGGATTGCTGCGGGAATGTTGTGGATTTTAGATGCCTCGATCAACATTTCGATGGGAACCTTTCAGAGCATTTGTGGGTGATAATCTTAATGAACAACAACGGCCAACCGGTTATGCCATGCAGAGCTTGTTTATTGGAATTGGTGCGGTTGTGGCGTCGTCTTTACCTTGGATGATGACCAATTGGTTTGATGTGAGTAACGAAGCGCCAGTCGGTGAAATTGCTGATTCGGTTAAGTATGCCTTTTATTGGGGGGCTTTGGTGTTACTTGTTGCGGTGGGTTGGACAACCTTTAGTAGCAAGGAATACTCGCCTGAAGAACTGGCTAGTTTTGATAACAAGCAAGAGCAAACTGCCCATGCCACGGCGATAGACAGCGTTCAGTTTTCACTACCGTCGGTGGCGTTTACCGCAATTGGATTGGCGTTCAGTTTCGCTATTTATTTAGCTGATTGGGAAAAGCAACTTTACATTTTATCCATAGGTTTAGTGTGTGTAGGCTTATGTTTTATTTTAGCCAAACGGTTGGTTTTGAATGGTAAACATGAACATGGCTTTGCTATTGTGATGCATGACTTATTGAACATGCCGAGCACTATGAAGCAGTTAGCTGTGGTGCAGTTTTTCAGTTGGTTTGCGTTATTTGCCATGTGGATTTACAGCACCTCTGGGGTCACTCGTTTTCACTTTGGTAGCCAAGTAGCAAACGATGCTGCCTACAACCAAGGTGCGGATTGGGTGGGAGTGTTGTTTGCCGCCTACAACGGGTTCGCGGCTTTAGCAGCGATATTTATTCCCAAAATGGTACAAGCATTCGGTGTGCGTATGGCCCACACTATAAATTTAGCTTTGGGAGCCGCTGGTTTTTTGAGTTTTCTGTTAATTTCAGATCCTGACTTATTGATATTTTCTATGGTCGGAGTAGGTTTTGCCTATAGGCATCTATTTTGTCTTTGCCTTATGCCATGTTATCGAATAGTTTACTTGGCCATAAGATGGGCGTATTTATGGGGATATTTAATTTCTTCATTGTTATTCCACAAATATTAGCCGCAAGTTTATTAGGTTTATTGTTGAATCTACTTGATGCAGAACCCATTACCGCTTTCGTTATTGGAGCGGCCAGTCTGGCAATGGCTGGTTTGTTTACCCTGAAAACTAAAATTAAACTTGCTTAAGAGAGCGCTAAAAATGAAACCTTTAAAATTAATGGCATTGAGCCTAGCAAGTATGGCCGTGTTATCGGCTTGTCAGTCTACTTCGATAAAACAGGTCAAAACTGGACAACCAGAGTACTACGGCACACAAGATCAATTTGCCAAAGAATCGGTCTATTTCTTGATGACTGACCGCTTTGTTGATGGTGATAAAAGCAATAACCACCTTGAGCAAGGGGGCGAACACCACACTTTTAATCGCGAAATGTTTAACCCCGCAGGTGAGCAAAATGCAAATGTGGGGTATTTGGGCGGCGACTTCAAAGGCATTGTCGATAACATTGATTATTTAACCGATATGGGGTTTTCAGCGTTGTGGATAACCCCATTGTTGATAACCCTGATTTACCTTTTAATGGTGGGGAGCCTATAAAATTTGCTGGGCAGTTTAAAGATGGCGGAAAAACGGGGTATCACGGATATTGGGGGGTGAACTTTTTTGTCGAGGATGAACATTTATACTCGGAGGGATTGCACTATAAGCAGCTTAACCTTGCGTTGAAAAATAAAGGCATCAAGCCTGTTTTAGATATTGTTTTGAATCATGGTTCTCCCGCTTATACCATGGCCACTGACCTGCCTAAGTTTGGTGAAATATATGATCGAAATGGCAAATTGGTTGCGGATCATCAGAATCTCGCCCCCAGTGAACTTGACGCCAGTAACCCTCTACATCAATTTTATAATCACAAACCTGACTTAGCACAATTGTCTGATATGAACGCCGATAATCCAGCGGTGTTGGATTATTTTGTGGAGGCTTATTTGCATTGGATTGAACAAGGCGCAGAAGCCTTTAGAATCGATACCATTCGCCATATGCCACACCAATTATGGAAACAATTCAGTGATCGCATTCGAGCAATTCACCCTGACTTCTTTATGTTTGGTGAAAGCTTTGAATATGAAGCCACAAAGGTCGCACAGCATACCTTGCCTAAAAATGGCGCAATAAGTGTATTAGACTTTCCAGGGCAACGGGCGATCACAAGCGTGTTTGAAAACCAAGATGCGAGTTACGAGGACATTCAGTCGTATTTATATTTAACTCACGGGCCTTATTATAACCCTTACGAACTGATGACCTTTTATGATAATCACGACATGGCTCGAATGAATGCCGATGACAAAGGGTTTATTAATGCCAATAACTGGTTATTTACCTCTCGCGGCATACCCGTGGTGTATTACGGATCTGAAATTGGTTTTATGCGTGGCTTGAGCGAACATGAAGGTAATCGCAATTATTACGGTCAAGAGCGAGTTGACCAAGCACCTAAACACGCTATTTATCAGAATCTTAAGCGCATTAATTTAGTCAGACAAAGTACGCCAGCGCTGCAACGTGGTTTGCAGGTTAACCTTGAATTCACTCAAGACACAGCCAGTTTTCTACGAGTGTTAGAAGATAAACAAAATACTGAAACCGCGTTGGTGTTGTTGAATAAGGCAGACACTGCTAAAACGATAGTGCTAGATAAATGGATTTCTAATGGGAAATGGCAAAGTCAATTAAGCGACCAATGGTATTCGGTCAATAACGGAAGTATCGAGGTTACGGTTCCGGCCAACGGTGTAGAAGTACTGCGCTTCGCACAAAAAAATAACAATACTAGCTTGTATCAAGAGCTAGATAAGTTGATGGCAAATAAATAGCAAACAATTAGTAAAGAAGTCGTAAGAAAAAGTAACAACCTTACCCTATTCCCACAAAAGAAAGAGGGCACTGCAGGATCCCTGCTAACGGCATGCAGGAATGACGGAGTTGGAGGCTTTTGGATTCCTGCTAACAACATGCAGGAATGACGGTGTTGGGGGCAGGCATGACGCTACTCACCTTCGTCATTCCGGTAGTGTTTTGAGCCGGAATCGGTTTTGTTTTTGTGGTTGTCACTACTGTCACTTATTCGGCCGTGTGGATTCCTGCTAACAACATGCAGGAATGACGTATGAGCCGGAATCGGTTTAGCTCTACTCTCGTCATTCCGGTGGTGTTTTGAGCCGGAGATCGGTTTAGCTCTACTCTCGTCATTCCGGTGGTCTGTTGAGCCGGAATCGGTTTCGCTCTATTCCCGTAATTCCGGTAGTCTGTTGAGCCGGGATCGGTTTTGTTTTGGTCACTGCTGTCACTTATTCGGCACTGTGGATTCCTGCTAACAGCATGCAGGAATGACGTATGAGCCGGAATCGGTGTCGCTCTACTCCCGTCATTCCGGTAGTGTTTTGAGCCGGGATCGGTTTAGCTCTACTCTCGTCATTCCGGTAGTGTTTTAAGCCGGAGATCGGTTTTGTTTTGGTCATGACTGTCACTTATTCGGCCGTGTGGATTCCTGCTAACAGCATGCAGGAATGACGCAACTCACCTTCGTCATTCCGGTAGTGTTTTGAGCCGGGATCGGTTTAGCTCTACTCCCGTCATTCCGGTAGTGTTTTAAGCCGGGATCGGTTTTGTTTTGGCTTTGGTCATGACTGTCACTTATTCAGCACTGTGGATTCCTGCTAACAGCATGCAGGAATGACGTTACTCACCTTCGTCATTCCGGTGGTGTTTTGAGCCGAGATCGGTTTAGCTCTATTCCCGTCATTCCGGTAGTGTTTTAAGCCGGAGATCGGTTTTGTTTTGGTCATGACTGTCACTTATTCGGCCGTGTGGATTCCTGCTAACAGCATGCAGGAATGACGCAACTCACCTTCGTCATTCCGGTAGTGTTTTGAGCCGGGATCGGTTTTGTTTTGGTCATGACTGTCACTTATTCGGCCGTGTGGATTCCTGCTAACAGCATGCAGGAATGACGGTGTTGGAGGCTTTTGGATTCCTGCTAACAACATGCAGGAATGACGTATGAGCCGGGATCGGTTTTATGTGACTAAAATAGGGTTATTTGGCTAACAAAAAAACGGTGCAAGTTTTGAGCTCGCACCGTTTTTAATTGATATTCGATTACTAATTGTAGATTTGTATGCTTATTTATTAATTAACGCCAGTTCAGCGTCGGCAGTTAGTACTACCCACCAACGATTGCCGAATGTACTGTCGTAGCCTACAAGCGGATACTCGCTACAAGTTTCGTCTCGCTGTGGTGCTTGAGTTAAGAATGTTTCGTCCCATGCCTGATCTATTACACAGGTATCTGGAGCGATTGCAGTCCATTCAGTATCTTTGCTGGCCAATTGTACTGTGCTTGGGTCGATCGTTTCTGGGGCGGTAAAGCTAACAGCATAAGCATCGGCTACGGCATTGCTAATATCCCAAGATTGAGTAGCAGTTGCGGGTAAAGTGATGGCTTGTTTGGCTGATGAATCGGTCTGCGACATGGCTAATCCAGTGTCCGCTTGTATGTCTTTTAATACTCCGTAGTCGTCCTGGTAGACACCCGTTTGGTTTTGCGTACCACTGACAATCAGAATGTCAGAGGCTGTATCCACGGCAGGTGTCCAGCTCAAGGTTACGTGTTCTTTGAGATCTATTGTAGTTTCTGGAATGATCATTTCATCATTCGCATAGTCAGGAATAATTCGAGCCGAACTATTTAAGTTTGGAGACCAGCTTTCATGATATTGAAAGATCCACTGATAAGCTAAACGCATCAAGTCATTTAACGATTCGGCACGACTAAATCCAGGCGTAAAGCCCATATCTCTGGTGCGAGTGTCAGTGCGGTTGAAGGTGTTGTTCTCACCGCCTACTAAACTGACATATGAGCCGTCGTCAGCAAAACAGTCGTTGGTTTTGTATTCAGGAGACAATACCAATACTGGGCGAGTGTCGTGCAGCAATGAATTGGCGTAAACAACGGTTTCACAACGATTAGTAGTACGAGAAAATTTATCAGCTAGATGCCATTCGGCGGTAAACCCTTGATCTTGGTCGTTTGACTGCGCCGTATGTTGGGCATAGTAAGATTGATAGTCTATTCGATCTTGATTAAAGGTAAGCATTGATGAATTCACATCATAATGGGTTGAGCCATTGCTTTTGGTGGCATTTTTTTGTGACACTATCATTTGAACCAAGTCGCGTTCACCGTAACGGAATTCATATCCTTTGTATGACGCGTTACCTGACATGATTTGTGTATAAGTGTTCATGCGGTAGTTGCCGCCAGTCGGTGTTGCGCTTGATGGCAAAGTGGTAAGTGCAGATTGTGAACTGATTAATGAGCGTTGATATTGGTGTTCGTGTCCTTGTACATAAATCACATCACGTTGCGCAAAGAATTCGCGAATTTTGGGTTGCACATCAAACACCCAGTTATCTTCTTTTGTGCCGTCGACGATTTGCTCTCGTGTTTGACCATATTTGGCTCCAATCAAGCCATCGTGACTGGCTACCACTATGTGTTCTACTTTATCTTCGTTTTCTAGTACGACTTGTTTGATCCAGTCAAAAGCAATAGGTAGGTTGTAATAAGCGAGCCCGATGATTAACACGTTTTCACGTATGACATAGTAATTTACCCACTCGTAGCTAGGCATGTGTACGGCATCTTTAGGAATGAAATGTTTCATATTTTCAATCCAGTTATAGGTATATGCGTAACTTGTTTCGTGATTTCCCATTACTGGTAAAAACTCAATGCCTTGCTCTTTATAACTTTCGGCTACTGAGCGCCATTCGGCAAATTCAATGTCTGATCCTTTGTCAGTCAAGTCTCCTACGGCAATTACCATATTGGTGCCGGCTGCCGCTTGATGTTTTAATAACTCAGACATCGGGTGCATCGAAACATGGGCTTGTCCTTCTGCATCACTTCCTCCTTGCGTATCTGGGAGTAGGCCAATTTTGAATTGGTTATAAGCAGGCTTTTCTGTTTCAGTAGGGACCGGGTCTGGTTCTGTGACTTGTTCTACAACATTGGTAACATAAGTTTTGTCACCTTCACAAGCGGTTAAAGCCCCTACAAGAGCAAGCGGTAAAATTGATTTTTTTAAGTTTGAGAGCGACATGGCAGCTTCCTTAGTTGACAGAATAATTACAAGTAAGTACGTGATTAATCGCTGCAGACTAGACAGGTAACACTTCATTTCAATGGCATTTATGTGACGGTTGCGTGAATCCGATATGATGCTGATATGTAACTAAATAACATAAATGAAAGAAAATTTACCGACGTAACTACTGTCACTTATTCGGCCGTGTGGATCCCTGCTAACAGCATGCAGGAATGACGCAACTCACCTTCGTCATTCCGGTGGTCTGTTGAGCCGGAGTCGGTTTCGCTCTATTCCCGTCATTCCGGTAGTGTTTTGAGCCGGAATCGGTTTTGCTTTTGTGGTTGTCACTACTGTCACTTATTCGGCCATGTGGATTCCTGCTAAGAGCATGCAGGAATGACGGTGTTGGGGGTAGGGGTGATGTTACTCACCTACGTCATTCCGGTAGTGTTTTGAGCCGGAATCGGTTTCGCTCTATTCCCGTCATTCCGGTAGTGTTTTGAGCCGGAATCGGTTTGGTTTTGTGGTTGTCACTACTGTCACTTATTCGGCCGTGTGGATCCCTGCTAACAGCATGCAGGAATGACGTTGTTGGGGGCAGAGGTGACGTTGGGGCGTCATGCAGGTGTTCTCTACTCTCGTCATTCCGGTAGTGTTTTAAGCCGGAATCGGTCTCGCTCTATTCCCGTCATTCCGGTGGTGTTTTAAGCCGGAATCGGTTTGGCTTTGGTCACTACTGTCACTTATTCGGCACTGTGGATTCCTGCTAAGAGCATGCAGGAATGACGGTGTTGGGGGTAGGGGTGATGTTACTCACCTACGTCATTCCGGTGGTGTTTTAAGCCGGAATCGGTTTGGCTTTGGTCACTACTGTCACTTATTCGGTACTGTGGATTCCTGCTAAAAGCATGCAGGAATGACTGTGTTGGGGGCTTTGGGATCCCTGCTAACAACATGCAGGAATGACGTTACATACTTCTGTCATTCAGGTAGTGTTTTAAGTCTTATTATCCGTTTGGTTTGCCGCCACAGGATTCTCTGATGATTAACTTCGCGGGGATGAGGGCGGATTCTACTGGTAGATCGTGGATCTTTTTGATCAACGACTCGACTAAAACTTCGGCTGCTAGCTTGGTATTTTGCTGCATTGTGGTTAGTTCTGGAGAGGTAAGGTGAGCGACCTGGATGTCGTCAAATCCGGCTAAGGCGACTTGTTTGGGGACATTAATGCCTTGCTTTTGAAATGCGGTTAATGCGCCGACAGCTATCATGTCTGAGGCACAAAATACTGCTTCTGGTAGATTGTGTTGTTGTATCAGTTGGTTGGCCGCGCTAAAACCAGATCCTTCGGTAGAAATTGCGTCAATTTGGTTGTGTGGGACAATCTTTATATTGGCTTCGCGTAGTGCTTTACAATGCCCTAAATATCTGTCTTTAAACTCTGGGCAGTGTTCGTCTGCGCCTCCTAAAAACGCAAATGTCTGGTAACCAAGACTGATCAGGTGTTGGGTCATCTGGTAGCCACCAGAAAAATTATCACAACCGAGGGATACCCCCGTTTGACCTTCTTCTATTGTGCCATAACGTACAAAGTGGGTTTCTTGCTCGTTAAGTTGTTTGAGTTTGTCTTCATAATCTACGTAGTCGCCATAGCCTAGTAATATTAAGCCATCGGCTTTGGAGGCGTCTTCGTAATCGGCATGCCAATCTTCGCTGAGCTGTTGAAATGAAACCAATAAATCATAGCCATTTTTGGCGGCTGCACGAGTAATGCAACCTAACATTGACAAGAAAAAGGGGTTAATCATAGAGTCGTCAGAAGTGGGATCTTCAAACAATAAAAGAGCTAAGGTGCCGGTATGTTGTGAGCGTAGGTTGCTGGCATTTTTGTCTACTTTGTAGTTAAGCTCTTTTGCCAAGGCATGAATTTTTTTGCGGGTCTCTTCATTTACCAAGGGGCT
This sequence comes from Paraglaciecola aquimarina, assembly GCF_032464635.1. Classification (NCBI taxonomy): domain Bacteria; kingdom Pseudomonadati; phylum Pseudomonadota; class Gammaproteobacteria; order Alteromonadales; family Alteromonadaceae; genus Paraglaciecola; species Paraglaciecola aquimarina. The sequence continues at coordinate 4,147,196 of NZ_JAWDIO010000002.1, read as the reverse complement.
ATTTCGTAGGGCCCGGGAGACTGTAGATTGGGATACACCAGCCTGATAGGCAATGTCTAAGGAAGTAGCTTTTGTCTTCACGTTAATAACCTTGGTTTTGCGTCACAAAATGCTATCACAACTACGACGGTTCGGGAAACATCTCCCTAGTGTCTAATTTATGTGGTCGATTACTTGGGCGATAGTCATCTTGTTAAAATGTAGTATTTTTGACAGTTTGGGGTAGTATTTGGCGACCTAATTGTTAAAGGAAGTATATTTTGAAGACGTTTACGGGATTACCCATGAGGAGCGCTTTGCAGCTCATCAGCATGATTATGTGTTTCAGCATTTTTAATGCTGCCGCTGGCCAGCACAACGCAAAGCCTGAAAAAGTGTATGAGCTACGTACGTATCATACCTACGATGGGAAGTTGAATGATCTGCATGCGAGATTTAACAATCATACTCATGCTATTTTTACTCGACTTGGCATGAAAGTGATTGCCTATTGGACGCCAACTCAAGCCCCAGATTCAGAAAATACTCTGATTTATATTTTAGAGCACGATAGCGAGGCCGATGCAAAAGCTAAGTGGCAAACATTTGTTAACGATCCAGAATGGAAATTGGCGGCTAAAGCCTCGAAGGTAAATGGACCTTTGGTGAAAAAAATAGATGTAGTGTTTATGCAATCGACAGCATACTCACCAGCACTATAAGCCTTAGATAATAAAAACACTAAGCCATTAATACTCAACGATGTATAAGCACACTAAATAGTTTGAATGACTGTTTAGCACAAAATTGCTCTGTTAATACTGGATCAATACATTTTTGAGTATTAGCTTGGGCAATCTAAAAGGCAGGGAGCGTTAGATAAAATTAGTAGATAGTGTATTTTTTTGTCATTCAGTGCTGTGTCTCATGATGACAAAAATTGTGAAGATAAATATAAGTTTCATTAAAAGTAGTAGTGATATGTACCGAATTCTTTTGCTGTTAATTGTTCCCTTTTTTGCAATAAGTGCCGACACGCTGACAATTATGTCAGGAATTCATAAACCGCCGTATGTCATTCAGGATAAAGAGAGCGGTTTTGAAATTGAACTGGTTAGAATGATTGTTAAAGAAATGGGAAAAACAGCGGTATTTCATTACGTGAATTATGGCCGCGCTTCAAAAATGTTGTACATGAATGACGTTGATGGCGTCATGAGTACCAATGATAAGGTTTTTTCTGACAGGTCGGTGTTAACTCACCCTTATATTCAATATCAGAATGTTGCTGTTTCTCTAGCTGAAAATAATTTCAAGGTAGATACTATTTCCGACTTAAGTACACACAGTATTGCCAGTTTTCAGTTGGCACATAAAGTGTTGGGGACAGAGTTTAACGAAGCGGCTATGTCTAGTCCTATGTTTGTGCAAATGAGCGATCAATCTAAACAACCAGAAATGTTGTTTAGAAAAAGAATAGACTTTGTGGTGATGGAAAGACAGATTTTTTATACCTTGGCCGAACAATCTGAGTGGAGCAGGGAGCTAGATAAAGTCAGAATACACTCGGTTTTTCCTGTTAGTGATTACTCAATGGCATTTAAAGAAGTTAAGAATGTAGCGTTATTTAATACCGCGTTAAAGGTAGTACTAAAATCAAAACAATATGAGCAACTGAAGCGTAAGTATGGGTTTCACAGCAATCTGTATTGAGTACTTAATTATTTAACCTGAGTCCTGGATAAGCCGAACCTCTGGATAACGCTCTTTTTGTGTCTAGCGGCGTTGGATTGTTTAGCTTCGACGATACTTGTTATCCAGACCTTAGGTTGTCTTTTTAACTCTAAATAACTGATTACGTATCAATAAGGGTTGGTATTATTATCACCTGTAGTCCCATATGTTGCTCAGCCTTTTGGCTCGTAACTGATAGTCACGAGCCAAAAGGCGGAGTTATGGTGCCATTTTCTTTTGGAAGAAATCATAGGCTGCTCGGTCATTGAGTTTTTGGGCGAAGCCCATGCCAAGTTGCGCTAACTGGAAGGGTGCTGGGTACTTACCAATGGTCATTTTTAATTGTGCTAACGCCTGTGCTGTTTTGCCGAGGTTATCCAGTGCGATAAAATATACATAGGCATATTGCATATTGCCTATAGTTCAAACTTAATCGCTTGCTTAAATGAGTTTAGTGAAGCCTGCTTTTCGCCGTTACGGATCTGATGTAAACCAAAACTGTAATGTAAAATACCTGACTTAGGGTTAGCAGCAATGCCTTTTTGATAGGTTGCACTTTCTTTTTCTGGGGCTTGTGAACGGCGATAAATATCAGCCAAATTTATGTAAGCCGCCGGAAAGTATGGGTCAACGTTAATTGAGTGTTGTAAAGATTGTATGGCCGGGTCTAACTGTTGCAAGTTAAGTTGAACCATACTCATGTTTAACCCACCTTCTCCGCGCCACATACTTACTTGATGAGAACTGATGAGCTCGTCAAAGGCTTGTTCTAGCTGTGTTGAGTGATTGAGCCCTAATTGTAACAAGTGATTGGCAGCTTGTACGCGAACCGCTTTAAATTCGTCGGTTAACAAACTTAAATAACTCTTTGAGCGTTCAGCTATTGGCAACAAAAACCCTACTTGTGCAGTGGCTAAGCGGATTAACGGTTCTGAAGAATTCACCCAGTTTTTAATTTGCACATCCGACAGCTCTTGGGCGGAATTGGGCAGTAGGGCAATAGCACTGGCGCGATAAATTTCGTTGATGTTTTTGTCATTAATAATGGCTAAGTGTTGATCTAGTGGCAGCATAAACTGATGCTGTAGTTTTATTAGATCCGCTTCGGTTTTACTTAATGGATTATTGTTGCCATATAATTTTGTAATTTGATTTTTTGCCCAACTTGCAGACTTATCTTGATGGCAAGTGTTACACGTATTTGGCGCTTGATATGCTTGGGTTAACTCTGGACGAGGGATCCTAAAACTATGGTCTCGTCGCGCATCGACGCCCATGTAGGTTTTTTCTGGCATATGACAATTGATACACTGGCCGCCAGCTGAGTCCTCTGGATGGTTTAAATGTGCAGGCTGTTGGTATACTTCTGCATTGTGGCACTGTAAACATAAGCCATTGCCTTGCACCTTTATTTTCATGGTGTGTTGATTGTGGCAGTCAATACAATTTACCCCAGCGTGGAACATTTTACTCTGTAAGAATGAGCCGTAAACATACACTTCTTCTTTTATTTGCCCGTCAACATGGTACATAGGTTGACTCAGAAATGAGGGGGAAAATTGGTCTAAAAATGCGCTGTTTGGGGTGATGCCATCGGTCAGCGGGGTACGCAGTGAATGACAGGCAAAGCAGTTGTCCATAAAGCTATTGTCACGTTTTTCACCTTGCCACTGGGCTACTTTTTTACCTTAAGTGTGAGTAGCCATTGACCCATGACTTGTTGTTCTTTGGCTGTGAGGTTGAGTGTATTTTTATTTGTCTTGGGACTGCCGTGATCTTTCATTTCACCATGACAAGATAAACAACCGACATTGATGTTATCCCAGCTAGTGTCGAAATGGTTAGTTTCTGGGGTGTACTTACGCTTTAATCCATCTGAGTGACAATCGGCGCACATGCCATTCCAGTTTTGTAAAGGTTGTTTCCAATGCAGTCTGTCTGCTGCTTGGATATCTTCATCGGCATAAACAGGGTACCAGTTTTGCCCCCTTGTTCTTTAGGGCGAGAATCCCAAGAGAAAGGGAATACTTGAAATCGGTTGTCATCGGTTTCAATTAAATATTGTTGTAACGGGTAATGGCCAAATGTGTAAGTGACTTTATAGTCTGTTGTTTTACCGCCCTCAGTAAAGCGAATATGAAACGCTTCTCCTTTCTTATAAAAGGTTGCGCTTTGGCTGTGGTGGGTTGCGGTAATATTGGAGAAGTCACCGAGTACAGACTTGGCAGAGGCAATATCCATGGCTTTGGCATGATCAGATGTTTGCCAATCTGATACCGCTTGTTTGTGGCATGATACGCAATTTTTAGCGTCTGTATCTGCTAAGGCATAGCCGGAAAATACTATGCTAATAATGAATATTTTAATTAAAGACATAAATGGATTTTGAAACCTTAAGTACGGCCGTGAAGGCTAGGAGTAGTTAGTTGCAACGGTAATATGCAAGTCGCACAGATAAAAAGAAGTAAGTCTATCAGATAATTTTACACGTTAAAAATATGTATGAACATATTAAACTATTGTAAAGTAGGGGGCACTGAGCGGAATAGAATCAAAAACGGAAAACTAAATGAAATTAAAAGCAATACTTTGTGGGTTATCAATGCTGGCGGCACAGGCTACCTTCGCGGCGCAGCAAGAATTTTTGATTGGTACCTATACTCAAGATGGGAGCGAAGGGGTATATCGCATTGTTTTGGACGATACTAAGCAGGAATTGAAAAATATTGGGCTAGTGGCCAGTGCTGTTAATCCTTCTTATTTGAGTATCGATAGTCAAACGAAAAATATCTTGGCTGCAACCGGGAAACAACAAGGTGGCATTGCGAGTTTTAAATGGAATAACAACACAGCTAAGTTTGATTTAGTGCAACAGGTAGAAGGTTTGGGGCGTGGCGCTTGCCATATTGCGACGAATCCTGATGGATCTAAAGTCGCCATTGCTGATTACGGCTCGGGTGAAGTGTTTATGTATTCTGTCGATACGCAATCATTAACGCTAAGTAAAGCCGGATATTTTAAGAATGAAGGCAAAGGAGACAATAGTCGCCAAGAAGCCCCTCATATGCATTACGTTGAATGGGATAAAACCGGTCGATTCTTGTATGCAGTGGATTTAGGGACCGATGAAATAAAATTATTTGATAGCCAAGACAGCGAATTTACTGCGCAAGTAGCGGCTAAGTTGCAAGCGGGTGATGGTCCTCGGCATATAGCTCAACATCCACAGAAAGCATGGGTATTCGGCTTAAATGAGCTGTCGAATACCATTACTGTATTCGACCAAGATTTAGATTCAGGAAAGCTAAACGCCAAACAAAGAGTGGAATTATTGCGTGACACCGATCCTGACGGCAACACTGCTTCTGCCATTAAAGTGTCGGCTGATGGCCGCTATGTGTATGCAGCAGTACGAGGCGTAAATAAAATATCGGTATTGTCGGTAGGAAAAAATGGTAAGTTAAAATTACTACAACAGCATTCTACTATAGGCAACTGGCCTAGAGATATAACCATATCTGCCGACCAAAACTACTTGCTAATTGCGAATCAAAAATCGGGCGATATTTCTGTTTTAGCAAGAAATAATGAAACAGGTTTGTTGTCTGCTACTAGCATGCAATTACCTATTAGCACCCCTTCCTATATTGGTAACTTCTAGATATAAAGTTGCAATTTTAAAAATAAGTGTTGGACTTAACGGCATAAACTGTGGGTTAACTGAGTTCTTAACTCACAGTGAGTGCCTTGATGCTAGGCACTAGGCACGACTCAAATACAGATATGCGGTAAAAAGCGGCTTGAGTCTTGGGTAATGAGAGATGAATCCTCGCGCATGGAAATGCCAGCGGGTTTGTCACCTACCAACCATGAGCCAATTAGTGTGTGGTGGTTGCCAAATTTTGGTAAAGGGCAAAACTGCTGATATATAAACCCTTCTTCACCGTATGGGCCATCAGCGTGTAGTACGGTTTTACCTTGCTCAATGATACTAACGTTGGCCCCTTCACGAGAGAATATTGGTTTTTTCACTAATTTAGTTTCTGTTGCGTTGGCAAGTTCGTCTTCAAAGTAGGAAGCTAGTAAATTGGGGTGTTCGGGGAACATTTTCCATAACATGGGCATCAAGGCTTTGTTCGATAAAATGGATTTCCAAATTGGTTCTATCCAGTTTACCCCTGCGTCTCGAATAGACTCGCCAAATTCTTCTCTTTGCATAAATTCCCAAGGATAGAGTTTGAACAGCGTCTCAATTTTATTATTTTGTAAGTCACTAAAACTACCACATTCGGCTAAACCGATATCTTCCATAAAGACAAAGTCATTCAACAGACCTGATTCTTTGGCACAATCTTGCAGGTATTGCACCGTGCCTCTATCCTCTTCGGTGTCTTGGCAACAGGCAAAATGCATGTGTTGAACATCATAGTGTTTAGCAATGTGGGCTAACCTGTGCACCAGTTTTTCTTGCAAAGAGTTAAATTGATCAGATTGCTTAGGCAGTAAGCCTAAGTTTACTTGGTCTTCAAGCCATAACCACTGCCAAAAACCAGACTCGTAAAGCGAAGTAGGGGTGTCGGCATTATTTTCATATAGTTTGGCTGGGCCTTTTCCGTGATAGGCAAAGTCTAATCGGGAATACAAACTAGGCTGTTTTTGCTGCCAAGAATCGGCAATTTGTTGCCAGAAATGTTGCGGTATCTGAAACTTTTCTAATAGTTGTTCCGACTTAACCACTTCATCTACGACGGCCAAACACATTTGCTGAATTTCTTCGGTAGGATCTTCTAAGTCTTGTTCTATTTGTTGCAACGTAAATTGGTAGTAGGCCGATTCATCCCAATAGGGTTCGCCGTACATGGTATGAAACTTAAAGCCATAATCGCCTGCTTTACGCTGCCAATTGTTGCGCTCTTTTATGTCTAATCTAAGCATAAGGTCGCTGGTTTGAATAAGTGCGGGGTTTGCACAAACAGTGAGGGATGGGGGTTATCCACCCCAGCCGCCTTTTTTACTGCTACTACCCCAACTGGACTTGGCTCTAACACTGCTGCCAAAACCACCACGCTTCATGGTTTTATTTACCGTTGGTTTAGGTTTCAGGGCTTTTTCACTGACTTTCATAGAACGGCGACGATAATCACCAAAATCGTAACCATCAGCACCAATCCAGCGGTTTCTGTAGGGCGAATACCTCGAGTAGGAGGTAAACATGGGCTGTGAATAATATCCCCTAGGAGACATTAAATTACTTAGCATGTAACCCGCCATGAAAGGCATAAAAAATGAGCCAGAACTGTTGTTAACGGCGTGACATTGGTTGCTGCCGAATTCGCTCTCACAATCTCGTTGTGAATTGTATTTGGGCCCAGTACGTTCTGCTTCTGCTAAGGCTTCTTGATAAGCTAAGTTGCATTTTTCAGCTAGTTCAGGGTTGGCGTTAGTACATTCCTCCGGGCTAGTGAAAACCATGGCATCTTGCTTGTCGCCACAAGAAGATAAAAATATAGCGGTGACACCTAAGGCCAAAGGTTTTACGCTAAAGCCTTTGCGCATGCTTGCTAAATTTATTGAGCGTGTGCGTTTACTTTTATTGGATTGCATATGCCCTCCTAGTAACTCATGCAGGCAGCATTAAGCAGCCCAACAGAAATAGAAACAGCAGCTAAGATAGTGCCAGCAGAAACCTCATTCTTATCGATTCTGTCGGCTATTTTAGGCATAAAGGTAAAGCGCAAAAGTGCAAACGCAAACGTTTGGGCAATGATTGCTACGACCCCCCACACTATATAGTCTAACAAAAACTCAGAATTGGATACCGCGCCAGCTAAAGCAATACTGAAGCCGACCATCGCGCCGCCAAAGCCAATTGCTGCAGCTTGATTTTTGTCTTCTTTAACCAGTTTCCATTCGTCATGTGGTGTGACAAATGCGTAAACAATTTTGAATACAAACAATAAAATAATTGAAACAGCAAAATACAGAGCAAAATTACTTAAACCTGCAATTGATTGGAGAATGGCGTCCATTTTTTTCCTTGCTAACTAATGTGAAATGTTGGTATTGGGTTAACCGTTGATAGTAATATCAGCTTGGCCAATGTTAAAGCCTGTACTAATCACTAAGCAACGATCAAAGTTATCATTAACTAATTTTTCTTCAGCGCTGATCAGTAAGGTTTCATTTTCATCATTGCTTAAGTGTCTTTCGTATAACATAACGAATTGGTCGGTTTCGCTTATATCACCGTCTTCTTCATAGGTTCTTTCGGTCATCGCCACGGGTGGAGATTCATCACCAACTGCGTCCCATACCCTTTGATATTGGTTCTCTTCAAGGCTATAAGTAGGTGTTGATACGCCGTTAGCAATGGTTTGCTTCCATTGTGCATCAGAGCCTATGGTTTTGGTTTCGTAAAAGTACCAGAGTTTGACGTCGGTGATATGGTTTTCGGTATCGCCACCGTCTAAAATGACTTGCAAGAATGCGTCATCATCGGTGTAAAAACGTAGAATTTTTCCGCCAGAGTCTAAATTTACCTCACCAACGGCTTGAATTATGTGTTGGCTGGCGGCTTTTTCAATGACCAACTCAGGCTCAATTAAGCGTAGTTTTAAGGGATCAAGCTCAAACGAACCACCAAGATATAAGCCCATAATTTCTGGAGACTTGGGTTTGTTATTTTGTTCTTTTTTACCAAATAATTTACTAAACATATTATTCCTTAGTCACCAATCAGGCTTTTAAAAACGCTTGCCAATGTATGTCTGTAATGCGTTTTTCTGCGATATAAAACACTTTATCGCCAGGGTATAACAACATATCTAAATCTGGGTTAACGATAATTTTTAATTTGTCATTAGCTTTAACCGTGGCAATAAGGGTGGCGCGATAATGACGTTTTAGATGTTCAAAAAGATTTTCTACTTTCATGGCTGGCAGATGATCGGGGATCTGAACCGAATACTGTGCTTGGCCAAGGTTGACGTCAAGCAGGTCATGATGCAACAAGCTAGAGCCAGGATCGAAGGCCGACTTAGCTAACATTTCAACTGCCACGCTTGGTGTACATTCAACATTAGGACAGTGTTTTTGCAGCAGGCTAACTAAACTTTCATCGTTGAAATAAGCCACCATTTGCGCCTTGGGATTACGTTGGCTGCAATATAAAGCCGTGGTCATGGTTAAATCATCTTCAGGATTATCCATGAGCACAACGCTTGCCTTGTCTATACAAGCTCGGTTCATATCTTCGTCGTTACTAAAGGTGGTGACTTTTATAAACTCAATCTCGCCTTGCAGGGGATTAGATATATTGGCTCTAACACAGAGGACGATAGTTGGTTTGTCTTCGATTGATGCGCGTTCGCGAAGTAGTAAATTGAGTAATCGGATAGTACGTTGGCCGTTCCAACCCAATACCAATATATGATTTTCAAGGTGTAAATTCTTCAAACCTTTTGCTCCTTTTTGCCATTGGTTAGACACCCATCTGGCGGTTCTTCCCAGTACTAAAGCAAATATTGTGAGGCCCAGCGGAATGACATAAAACGATACGATGTATTTACCGGCAACGGTGGTGGGAGACAAATCCCCATAGCCGACTGTTGAGCCAGTGACGACGATCCAGTAGATAAATTCTGTGGGTTCTGTGAGATCTGTTTCGCCTGCTAGATTCAACAAAATCCAACTACTTAGGCCATAAAACAGAAGCGTTAGTACAATGCTGTACCAACGCATCTCTGAAAATACTCGGGCAATCAATGCTCTTAATTGTGGAAACTTATGGATCACTCATCCCCTTATATTATTTTATGACTTACCGCTATTTACCTAAAATACGACTCAGTTCATCATCAGCAGATGTTGTGCCGCCAGCAATACCGGCTTCCGCCAGACGTTTTGACAAGTCATCGCTAGACTCTTCTGTGGCTAGCTCTTCAGCCGCTTGCAATTCAGCATTGCGTAAATTTTGCTTTTCTTGAATACGTGACAACGATTCAGTTGCCGTTTTCATTTTGCTGTTTGCACCTAAGTGACGTGATGATACGGCAACTTGGGCTTTTTGCACAGACTCAGTAGCCTTTACCATGTCAACCTGTTGTTCTAAGCGTTTTAGGTTGTTTTTAGCTTGGCTAATATTGCTCGCTAGCTGCTTTTCAGACGTTTTAAACTGATCAAGGTACTTTTGTTCTGTATCTTGTTCGGCTCGTAAATCACTGACTTTTTGCGCACAATCTAAAGCTAGTTGGCGATCAGTATCAACCGCTTTTCTAGCATGAGCTTCGTACTGCTCAATAGAGCCTTGTAAACTATCTACTTTTTGCTGAGCCAATTTACACTTAGCTAAAATTTGTGTTCTGGCGTGATCTGATTTACGTAGCTCTTCTTTGGCTTCGCGAATTTCTTGTTCGAGAATACGAATGGCCTGGCTATCTACTACAGATTGTGCCGCTTCTGTTGCTCCACCTTTTACAGCAGTGACTAATTTTCTCCAAACTGACATATTCTTTCTCCTAATTTTACAAAATGACTATTGCAAATGGTCTTGATAAGCATCTAAAAATGCTTCGACATTTTGAAATAGTGTTGTTAATTCTATGACCACACTTTCAGCTTTGGATTGTGAGCTTAACGAACCAAATGCCGTATAATACTCGTCGCCTGCGACCTGAGATATTCCAACCGTTGTGAGTGGGAAGATCATGTGGGTTTTTAAAATCTCTTCGTTTAGTGCTGCTTGGTCTTTCACTTCAGACTTAGCAAACAATAGTGATTCCACTAAAATTTGTTCACCACTGATGGCTAACCAAGCGTCAATACCATCGGCATTGGCAATCAATAAACAGTTTTCTTCTCGTGTGATCACTAAATCGTTGTGATCCGCTAATAGGGTCTCAAGTTGGTTAAGATCCCAAGTCATGGCTTCTCTCCTGTAAGGCTAATGACTAAATAAGCAATGGTACTTATGTCATCCACTTAGGTAATAATAAGTGGGTTGTAATACTATGAACGTATTACGTGACACAGTTTAGTCACCAGTAAGTTAAAATGTCAATTTATTTTTTTCAACATTTGATATTTATATGTTTTAAATGTAAATTATACTTCACGTTTGTTTGGTTTTATAGCGGCCCTTAAATATGTCTACAACAGATAATAAATCAGTTAATCAAGTAAATCCCAATGTTTCTGCAGATTGGAGACAATTAGTACAACGTATATTAAAAGCTGAAATGTCGAAGCGCGGCACAAAATACCAAGATCTAAGCGACAGATTAGCCCAAATAGGTATTTATCAAAGCGCAGATAACCTCAGAAATAAAGTGAATAAAGGAATTATGGGGGCAGATTTGTTGTTACAAATCATGTACGTGCTAAATATGCGTAGAATTGAGCGAGATGACATTGTGGATATTTTTGCTGACCTTGGCAGTCCATTGGAGTGAATGCTGGGCAAAGTGAGTAAAAAGCAAAAAAAAACCCGGTAACAATGGATGTTCCGGGCAATACAGTTTGGGAGAAAACGTCAATAATCTAACTGTGAATTTATAGTAGGGCAGTAAAATGCATGTCGCAATGCTACTTTAGTATGCTGAGCGAATTGCAGGTATTAAAAAATATACGTAAAATGCCTTTGAAAAATTTAGGCCTAAATGAGAGCTGTATGAAGTTATCCGATTTCCAATTTGATTTACCCGAATCGCTGATTGCGCGATACCCAACCAAACAAAGGACCGCCAGTCGATTGATGCATCTTGAAGGGAATTCAGGCGTTATCACTGATCGACAATTTAGCCAAATGCCTGCGCTACTGGATAGTGGTGATTTACTGATTTTTAATAACACTCGGGTAATACCAGCACGTTTGTTAGGGCAAAAAGAGTCGGGGGAAAAGTCGAAGTACTGGTCGAACGCGTGCTTGACGAGCACAGTGTGCTAGCTCATGTTAGAGCTAGTAAGTCACCTAAGGTCGGTAGCAAATTAATTCTCGAGAGTAAAGTTGAAGTAGAAATGGTCGCTAGACACGAGGCTTTGTTCGAACTGAAATTTTTGGCTGACGCGCCAGTCTTATCTATTTTAGAAGAGTTTGGGCATATGCCTTTGCCACCTTACATTGATCGCCCAGACGAAGATTCTGATAAAGAGCGCTATCAAACCGTCTACAATCAAGTGCCTGGGGCCGTTGCTGCGCCCACAGCTGGTTTACATTTTGATGAAGACATTTTAGCGCAATTAGCGGCTAAAGGGGTGAAGTCTGAGTTTGTTACTTTGCATGTGGGGGCTGGTACCTTTCAGCCAGTTCGGGTGGATAATATACTTGAGCATAAAATGCATTCTGAGTATGCGCAAGTGTCACAACAAGTAGTAGATGCCATTCTAGCGACTAAAGCTGCAGGAAAACGAGTGATAGCAGTCGGTACTACCTCGGTTCGTTCTATAGAGTCAGCCGCGCAAGATGCGATTAAGAACAATACCGAGCTAAAACCATTCTTTGCAGATACCGATATCTTTATTTATCCTGGTTACCAATTTCAAATAATCGATGCCATGTTCACTAATTTTCATTTGTCTGAGTCTACATTACTAATGTTAGTCAGTGCCTTTGCCGGCAAAGAAAACATCTTCAATGCTTATCAACAAGCGATTGAAAAAGAATACCGTTTCTTTAGCTATGGTGATTCGATGTTTTTAACAAAAAAAGACAACGAGTCGTGAACAGATGACGCAAAGGTCAGAGATTGTGTCTCCTTGTATCGGTAATTGTTGTCTAGATGAAAAAGATATGTGTTTGGGTTGTTTTCGTATGCTGGACGACATTTTACAGTGGTCCGCATCGGCTGATGAACAAAAGCAAAGAGTGTTAGATGCCTGTGAAAAACGCCGATTGGAGCATAAGAGTCTATACAACAAGCCATATTGAAATTATTTTTGGCCCTAGCTTGTTTCTCACTATTAGCAACTAGCTAGTTTTGCTACCATCCCGCCTTTAATGTTTGAACGGTACTTATTCTGCAATGCAAATTACTCTAGCTCCCATGGAAGGGGTAGTTGATCACCTAATGCGCGACATGTTGACTCAAGTCGGTGGCTTTGACTTATGTGTTACCGAGTTTGTGCGGGTGGTTGAACAGCTAATGCCTAAAAAGGTGTTTTACCGTTTGTGCCCAGAGCTAAAAAACGACGGATTTACGCCTAGCGGTGTACCGGTCAAAGTTCAGTTGCTTGGCCAACATGCCCAGTGGTTGGCCGAAAATGCACTACGTGCCGTTGAATTAGGCTCTCATGGTGTTGACTTGAATTTCGGTTGCCCAGCAAAGACCGTTAACAAAAGTAAGGGTGGGGCAATATTGTTGCGTGAGCCTGAAACTATTCATCAAATTGTCAAAGCTGTGCGCTTAGCTGTACCTCAAGAGCAGCCTGTTTCTGCCAAAATGCGTTTAGGTTTTGATGACAGTTCATTAGCCATCGAGAACGCTCAAGCCATTGCCGACGCGGGGGCAAGCTCGTTGGTGATTCATGCCCGTACTAAAGTAGATGGATATAAACCACCTGCGTATTGGCAGAGCATCGCCAAGATCAAGCAGCATGTGGATATTCCTATTGTTGCTAATGGTGAAATATGGAATGCAGCCGACGCTGTCAATTGCCAACAACAATCTGCCTGCGACAATATTATGTTAGGTAGGGGGGCTTTAGCTTTGCCTAATTTGGCTAGGGTAATTAGAGGTGAGCAAGGGCACATGCCTTGGCAACAAGTTAAGGCGCTATTAGTGACATATTCAGGTTACGAGCTGTATGGAGACAAAGGTAAATATTATCCTAACCGGGTTAAACAATGGTTTGGTTATTTAAGTCGTGAATATCCAGAAGCCAAAGAATTGTTTACGCGTATTTGTCGATTAAAAGACTCAGCGAGCATACTGGAGCAAATTCAAGGTTAATGTTAATGTTGATAAAATTAAGCAGCACAGGGAATTGAATAGCATGAAATATACATCCAGCATTTATATTGGCACAGAAGACAGTATTGATTTTTCAACGGCAGAATCAACCTTGCTGCCTAATGGGTTTAAAGTTTTGTATAAAAGTGCAAATTCTATTGTATTCACCGGGACTGTGATGCAAAGCACTAAAGAAGCGCCAATTCGGGGGGCAACACGTATTGCTCTGAAATTAGAAGCAGGCTTGTTAAAGCTGGATGCTAACCTTGGCGGGGTGTTATGGATGTCTATTTTTGTTTGTTTATTTCCCCCTTTACTTGTGTTTTTTATCGGTGGGGCTAGTGATGATTATTTTAACGCAATATTGCCTTGGTTGCTTATTGGACCGGCTATGTCTTATTGGCTTAGGCATAGAACAATAAGGGCACTGCGCACTATGCTAGAAAATTTCGGTCAACTTCCATTTGGCAACGTCAAAAGTAATAACAATTCCATCAAATAACGATGCATTCTGAGCGAGCTGTTATCAATATGGAATAGGATAAAAGCGAGTATGAGGCTTAATATAAAAAACAAAACGCAGCCTATATGGCTGCGTTTTGTTTCGTTTAAGCAATCAGTGTATTAGAACTGGTATTTAACCCCAACATTTGCTGTTGTGCCTAAGCCTTTTACGTTATAGCCCCCATAGCGATAAGACTGTGATTTGGCTGGGAAGTAATCTTCGTTTAATAAGTTTTCTATGCCAAAAAATGCATTTAATTGAGGGCTAATTACATATTGGCCACTTAAATTAACTATTTGGTAACTGTTTACTGGGCCTTGGTCTCCAACGTAGACACCTTCGCTATTTGGCTCAAAACGTTTGCGATCAGCTACATGTAGATAACTTAAGCTCATAGATAAGTCTTCATGCGGTTGCCAAGCTAAGTTAACTGTTGCTTTGGGCGGTGATATTTGTCGCGCTCCCAAAGAGGCATCAGCGGCGGTATCTTTACCTTCAACGTAACTGTATGTTGCCACTATCTGCAATTCTGGTGTAATACGGTAGTCAACTAACCCCTCATAACCCCATATTTTTTGTGGAGCTCGCACCGGTAAATACACCCCTGTCGTTTCGTCAAATACGCTAGTGGTACCTAGTTCAGATGTACTGCGATAAACCGCGAATTCAAAACGTAAGTCTTGGTTAACCTGTGAGTTAAATCCCATTTCATAATTGTCTATGATCGAGGCTTCAGTTTGAATTTGAGTAATATTGGTGACGGTTGCGGCGCGAAGTAATCGACCAATATCTGAGATATCCGCTCCTTGTGAATAACTCGCAAAGGGGCTAAATAAAGCTGATAAATTATACTTTATTCCGGCATTGTATGTGGTGGCTTTGTAGTCAATGGTACCGCCAGTCACGGCTATAGAGGCTTGGCACTGGTCAGTTGATCTGCACTGTTTTAAGGTTTGATAGTCGTCTACTTGCAGTTCAATGTCTTCTTTGCGGATCCCCAACTTGATAATAATGTCGTCATCGATCACCCATTTACTTTGTAAAAATCCAGCTAGGTTTTTCATGTCCATTTCTGGTACCCAAATACGACCATCAACCAAAGGCTGTGATGTAATATCATTGAGTGAGTCAACGCCATAGATTAACGAGGCTTCAACGTTGTCAAAATCGACTTGGGTATTGAACGTGATCCGGCCACCCATTTTTTCAGATTTAATAACCGATTGACCGCCCGTATAGCCTTCATCAGGATTGGCAAAAGTGGGCGAATAGAAAAATGTGTTCTCTATATCTTGTTGGTAAAAATCGATAGTCATTTGGCTGTTATAAAAAATGTCAGCATCAACGTATTTAACCATTAGGTTAGTGTTGCCGTCTTGCCCTTGAGGTTCGCCCTTCTTTTGTTGATCTAAGGGAACATGAATAGCATAAGTCTTTTCACCCAGATTGATGTCTCCAGATACGTCGCCTAAGTCTGTTTTTTGCTGTGAGCTATAAAAGTTATAACTAAGTTGTAGTGATTTATCTTGATCAAATTGATAGCCGAGTTTAGTGAAATAATTCTGTGTCTCTGCGTCAGACAAGCCATATTGCAAGCCTGGAATATCACCTTCAGCGTCACGTTGTACGCCATTTTGTTCATAACTCGCAGTGAATAGATAACTTAGTTTATCAATTGTGCCGTTAACTGCCGCTTCTAGACGGGCACCGGCTGTTTCATCAGGAACAACCAAGCTAAAACGACTCGATACACTTACTTCGCCGGCTAGTTTTTTATCAGTGGATTGCTTGGTTATATAGTTAATGATACCGCCAGCAGCGCCATTTCCGTATATGGAAGTGGCTCCTTTAATGACTTCTATGCGTTCGATTGCGCTAGGGTCTAGGGTCTTGATGCCTAAGGATCCATTTCGTAAAGGCGTTGATTGGGGGACACCATCTATCATTACTAGTGGTGCACGGCCACGTAATGTTTGACCAGCGTTACTCGATGTACCTGTGCTTGGCGCCATACCTGGCACATACATAGCTAACAAGCTTTGTAGCTCAGGTGATACTTTTAAATGTTGCTCAATTTTGGCTCTGCTTATGACAGTAATTGATGCTGGCACTTCGTCAATACTTTCAACGATTCGGCTGCCAGTAACAATAATATTTTCCATATTATCTGTGCTTTTTTTAGTGGTTTGAGCATAAGCCTGTGTCGATAATTGTGCAGAAATCGCGATGGCAAGTAGTGTTAATTGTGTATTTTTCATGATGAAACATAGATCCTTTATTTTTTTGTGGATCTTAATGATAATGAGTTTCATTTGCAAGTGTGTTTTAGGTTATCTTTTAGTGGTTTTATGTCGGCAATACCAAAGGTAAATGCCCGATAGCAGGAAAAACAGCGGGGTTAGGGCTAACAATAGCCAGAATATCTGTACTATGGGTCCTGCAAAATCTCCTATATGAAATTTATATTTAAAATTCCACACTTGGGTTGCGATAGAAGCTCGGCTTGCATCGTAGACTTGCAGCACCTCGGCTGTGTAAGGATTAATCCACACCCAGCTATAAGCGTGACTTTCGCCCGGCATTTGCATTCTCAGAGCCATTGGCTCAGTTGGCTCTTTTGCCATATACACCCTATAAAGGGTTGCTTCAGGTAAGGCATTTACCCCCGTTCCAGAGCCAGAGTGAGTTGCCTTGTTGCGATGGGCTGGGCTGTAATCTCTGGGGCTTGCGGCCTTTGTTCTATATCGCTAAAGGTAATCACTTCTACCACACTTGAGGTTTGGCTTGGCCAATGAAATGCAATGCCACTAAAAGCAATAAGGGCGATAGGAAGGCACAGATAAACACCGATTACTGTATGTAGTTGATAAAATAACGTTCTGGCTTTGGCTTTTTTATTAATTTTTAGGCGTTTGAGCCGATGCTTAGGTCTTATCCATAAGTAAAATCCAAGTAGCACTTCTACGATCAAACATAATGTTGCAATTGACACCCATACTTTAAAAGGGTGACTCCCGTCTTTGTTTTGCAGTAATAACCAGCGGTGAAATGCCATAGTGAAACCATAGAATGTTTCATAGTAGTCGTATTCCAACAAAACACTGCCAGTATAGGGGTTGACACTCACATAACGCTGGTTAGCGAGGGCAAGTTGCCATGCTAAGCTTTGCTCATGAGCTGGTTCCACTCTAGACACTTGCTGTAACGTTTGTGCTTCGACTTGGTTGATTAATTGAGAGAAATCCAGTGGTTTAGATTGAGGTTCTACTCGCCAATAGTCTGGATTGACAAAGTGTTGAATGTCTTTGGCGTAAACCAATAATGCACCGGTAATACTTGAACTGATCAAAAATAGCCCAGAAAAAATGGCAAGTAATAAGTGTATTCGACGTAACCACAATTTTAACAAAATGAAACTTCAATACTATCAATAGAATATGCATTAATTGTAAATGAGAATTGTTAATGTTTATAGTTATTCTGTTGATAATAGTTGATAAATATTCTCCCAAGATGTGTTCAAACTATGCTAGGGTATGTAGGGTATGAAACATAATAGCTAGGAGTAGTATGTATGTCTGTCAAAATTATTCATTACGCGAAACCTATTGCTACCAGTGTTAAAACTATTGTTGAATCTGCTTTTATTGAATTTTCCATTGGGGTTATTTGTACTGCTTTAGCCTTTTATACCTATGGATCTGCTGTCGTTTTATTTGTCTCTTCTGCCGTTATTGCCATTACATGTTGGTTGCTCACACTTTACAATATTTATATGGTTATTCAGGATCTGCGCTTAGAAAGTTTAAAGCGCTCTCAAGCGAAATTGCGTCATTAATTTTCATTTTTTATAGTCAATCTTTGCCCATTGATGTTGTTACCTGGTGGACAAAATTTGTCGGTTTAACCAATTGTAACACTCGCTGTTTAGATTCTTCGTCTAGCAAGTTGTCTTTTGCATGTCCGTCTAGCAGCGTATTCATTTGTTTAATGTGCGGTAGCAATTGCTCCTTATCTTTAGCTTTGAGGTTATAGCGATTGATAACTCTAAGTATGTTGACTGAGGCTGCATTTAAGCTTTGATTTTGCCTTGGGGTAGGGTTGTCGTGAGGCGTCGCTAACCCCAGTCTTTGGCTGACTTGTTGCACGACATCACCGTTATATTCAAATGCATACACGCTGTCTTCACCAAATAAACCTTGGCAGTCATTAACAAAACCTTGGTAGTCTAAATGTTGTACGAACCAGTCGATGTCTAACATTTGCGCCACACTTAGATCCTTGCCATAACATGGATTACTGCTTACTTTTGGGTTGCGGATACATTGTTTGTAGTAACTTTCGATAAAGCTTACGGGCTCACGAAACCATACCCAAATGTTAACTTCGAATAGGCTATTTAGTTCAGACAAAATACTTTTGGATTGCGTAGGGAAGTCCCACCAATAATTGAATATACCTTCCGACGACAAAATAATGGTATGAGTATTTGGTTTAATTTGGTTGATAATATTTCTAAAATTGGCAACGAAGTTTTCAGTGTGGGTGGTGAGCAAGTTCTTTTCAAACCATTGATGCTTAGGTGTATTGGGGTTGGGCATGGTGTCTAGATTATGTGGGTAGAGAATGCCTAAGGCTCGGAGTTTACGTTGCTTTTTATCTAAGTACCTTTGCAAACTTGTTGTACCGGTTTTTGGCGTTCCCACATGGATGAGTAATTTTAGTTTTTGCTTAGTACTAGTTTGTGTCTGGGCTAATTGCTCAGCTAGCGACGCTAATTGTTGGTTGTGGTGAATGTTTGACTGTGTCATCTAGTGGCTGAATCTGTGATTTTGAATGATTCGCTATTTTATCACAAGCAATACAATCATCAGTGGTGCAGCTGATATTGTTTTAAGAACATACTTACCGCAGATGCAATAATCTGTTGCTGCTGTTCGGTATCAGGAAATGCTTGGCCCTGAATGACTTGAGGCCAAAAACAAAATACTTTCAGAAGAGCAAAAAATTGAGCCGCAGCAAAATCAACATCCACAGCTATTAACTTCTGATCTTTTTGCGCTGCCATTATCCAAGCTGATAAATTTCCATCTCTCTTTTCAACTTCCTCTAGTGCCTGATTGATCCTCGCCGGAGAATGTATGGTTTCTGCCATGATAACTTTAGCTAAATCTACAAAAGCTGGGTCAGCCAGTAATTGCAACTCTTGTTGGGCAATATCTTGTAATTGATTTGCTAATGCTTCAGTTGCTGAATATTGAATGCTAATCGAAGCGTTAAATAGCATCAGCATTTCATCGATAATGGCATCGAATAATATGTCTTTGCTGGCAAAGTGGTTATAAACAGTTCTTTTAGACACGTTGGCGGTCAAGGCTATTTGGTCCATACTTGTGTCTTTGAAGCCTTTCGCCTTAAATTCACTGATCGCCGAATTTATGATCGCTTTTCTTTTCTTACTATTTTTCGCCATGTCTATTGCTGTATTTTATGCTGATCCAAATATTATTTTTACACTTAGTAGTTTACTTTTCAAATAAAATAATTACACTGTACAGTGTAGTTTATATTTGGCCTATGAGTCGTGGATTATGAAAAAATTAGTGTTAGTTAGTTTAGGAGTGCTTGTTATGTTGTTTACTTTTTGTCAATCGCAGCCAAAGCAAACAGAAGTGCTGCATTCTGAGCAATTTAACGCCGGAAAATTCCACAATAAGAAGCAATTCGAAAATATGGGCTTAGCAGATTTGCCAGCTTATATTCATCGCTACTTCAGTGAAAAACGGGTCGATATCTCACCTGAAAAGCCTATCCCTGTACAGCAGATTACACAGCAGGTGTTGGCAACGCTACCCGAAAATAGTTTTACGCTTTTTAGATTGGGCCACTCGAGCTTTTTGATCAAAGTGAAACAAGCGTATTGGTTGATCGATCCGGTGTTTTCAGAAAGGGCGTCTCCTTTCAGTTTTATGGGGCCAAAACGTTTTCATGAAACGCCTATTGATATTGAGGCGTTACCGGATATTGAAGGCGTGATCATATCCCATAATCATTATGATCATTTAGACAAAGCAGCAATCAAAGCGCTAAATGGAAAAGTAGGTAAATATGTTGTACCGCTAGCTTTAGGTAACGATTTAAGAGATTGGGGAGTGGCAGCAGATAACATTATCGAATTAGATTGGTGGCAATCGGCACAAGTTGGTGAACTCTCACTGACATCCACCCCAGCGCAGCATTTTTCTGGCAGGGGACTGAGTGATGGTAATAAAACGCTATGGAGTTCTTGGGTAATAAAAAATCAAGACAACTCGTTGTTTTATAGCGGAGACAGCGGATACTTTGACGGTTTTGCTGAAATAGGTAAGCAATATGGACCATTTGATTTAACCATAATTGAAACGGGCGCTTACGACAAAGACTGGCCTGATGTGCATATGACACCAGAACAAAGCTTACAAGCTCATCTTGATGTGCGAGGCGGAAAAATGTTACCGGCACATAACGGCACATTTGACTTAGCGTTTCACCCTTGGCACGAACCTTTTGAACGGATTGTTGATTTAGCTAAACAGTTTCAGGTTGATATTATTACCCCAATTGTGGGGGAACCAATTGATATTAAAGAAAATAACAGCCGCGTTGCTTGGTGGCGTGGATTAAATTAACAAGCTGTTCATTATTATCGAGAGATGAGCATTTTGCGGTAAATAGGGTATATACTTGAGATGGATGATGGGGTATTTTAGGTTTCAAACCAGTTGCAAAAATGTGAACTATGTTTGAGAAACTAATATCCCGCCTTTTTAGGCGCAACAGTCCAGCTAAAACGCAACACAAAGAAAACAAGCTCAGCGAAGGAAATGCAGCCAATACTCATTTTGTCGCAACCGACAAAGTAGAAGCACCTAAGGACAGTGGTAAGCACAACCCACAAGCAACCGAAAGTATTGATATTCCCACGCCTACTCGTACCATTACAATTAGTGTTACCTCCTTAAATCGATTGGATTTTTTATTCTATGATTATTTACTTGGGCCTTCCCAAGCCAGCATTACGCTTAATCCAATCGAACAATATATTTTAACTAGGGTTAATCATGCGCTTAAATCCCCACAGAGCGTACTGACGCATTTTCCCGTGTTGCCGCAGTCGGTGATTGCTTTAACTAACTTGCTGAATGATCCTGACTTCAACCTAGATGCCTTTATTAAAGTGGTTGAAAAAGAGCCGAGCATAGCCACAGAATTAATGAAAAAAGCGAATAGCCCAGCCTATAAACGCGGGAATAAAGACATTACCAACCTACAACAAGCCTTCATGTTTATGGGCGCTAACGATATTAAAGAATATGTTTTAAATCGCTTTATAAAGCAGCTCTGCCAACAAAAGCCTATTTATTTTAAAACCTTCGGTGAAAAAATTTGGCTGCACAGTCAAGATGTTGCAACCGTTTCTAAAGCGTTGGCCGCTAAACGCAATGAAAACGCAGATGCTGCCTATACAATTGGCTTGATGCATGATTTAGGAAAGGTGGTTATTTTTCAATTTATGGTGGAGGCTTTCAAAACAATTAACCCCGATTTTAAGCAAGACTCTTTAGTGTTTAAAAAGTTTCTAAGTGAAAAGTCTATGCGCTTAAGTGTGGAACTGATGAAAATTTGGAATATGCCGTCTTTGATCGTCAATGCGGTGCAAGGGCAAATTGAAGATTTAGAAAATTTGGATCAGCTTGAGCCAGCTATAGCCACCTTGTTCGAGGCGAATCTAATTAGTGAAATGAGTTTGTCTTATCAAAGCCAACAATTAGAGACGGCCGAACTATTGTCGTTAGTTGAGCAATCAAAATTGCGTGCTGATGCCAAACAGTATTTGTTGGACAGTTTACAGATAAATCAACAACAGAATAATACAGCTTTAAACTAGTCGCCCCTATACGAGAGCAATAGCAGCCTAGTGGAGCCGGGTGATAGTGTCAGCTGAATTTACAAGCTTACATAATGTGCAAGGGAACCACCCTTGCCATCAGTTGGTGTTGTTGTATAAAGGCCCACATTACTAGAAATCGTGGTTCGGCCATAGGCTGAACCCAAATCTCCTTAATGTCGCGTTAAGCTATTGCCGTAGATTAAAAAAAATGAATAATGGGTGCTTGTTCGGCCTATGATTTTTAGCCTCTTAACACGGAATAAAGAATGAAATTTAACCAATTCGTAAGTGTATTACTGATTTGTGTAGCCCCTGTCGTTTCGGCCTCAGACATTAACTGGCAGCCAAATTTTAAATCTGAACCATTGTCACAAGACAAGCTAGCAGCAATTAACGCCGCCTTACCTGATAAACCTATTGCTCCGGCAAAAGCCAAACGTAAGGTGTTGATTTACAGTGCAACCAGCGGATACAGACATGGTTCTATTCCGGTAGGTAAAGTGGCCTTAGAAAAGCTTGGTTTAGCCACTCACGCTTACACAGCTGTGGTAAGTGATGACCCCGCCAATTTTACTCCACAGGGCTTAAAGCAATTTGATAGCGTAGTTTTGCTTAATACTACAGGTGACTTTTTTATGCCTGTTTCATTCAAGAAGGCCTCGCAACGGGATCAGTTTACCGACGAGCAATGGCAAGCGTTACAAACTAGACACGTCCGTTTAGTTGATAATCTAATCGATTACGTCAAAAATGGTGGGGGGCTAGTGGGTATTCATGCTGCTACCGACGCTTGTTATTCTCATGCTGGTTACGGTGAGACTATTGGTGGTTTTTTTACTAGTCATCCGTGGACGTCAAACATGACGGTTACCGTTAACGTGGTAGATAGCGATAATGGAGTTATTGCTCCTGTATTTAAAAAAATGAAGAGTTTTAGTTTAAAGGATGAAATTTATCAATTTAAAGATGTACCTTATTCACGAGAAAAGTTGAGAATTTTATTAACGTTAGACCCATCTAAAAGTGATACGCCTAAACGTAAACCAGAACGTGAAGACAATGATTACGCTATTTCTTGGATCCATGAAGTGGGCAAAGGCCGAGTATTTTATACCAGCCTAGGACACCGAGATGATATTTATTTTAATCCGCTTATGTTGAATCACTATTTAGCGGGTATTCAGTATGCGATGGGCGATATTGACGCCGACGCTACGCCTAGTGCTCATGTAGACCATTGAAAACTACTTTCTTTAAGTGGTTGAGTAACTAGCAAAATAGCGATAATTGTCAGCGTCGTTATCGCTTTTTATGCTAACAAATTGCGGATAAAGGCTGCGCCTGATATGGCACAATCTAGCTCATTTTCAATTAGTGGTCGAGTGACATGCAATGCACTGGCGAGTCCGTCTACTTTGTTAGTAAAAGCTTCAATGGTTATCCAGCCGTCATACTGAATGGCTTGAAGCCCTTGTACATTGGATTGCCAATCCACTAGTCCCTGTCCCAGCATGCCTCTGTGACTTTCGGAAAAATGCACATGCTTAATGCGATTACCGGCGTCTTGAATAGCAAGTTTGAGGTTCGATTCTTCTAAATGAGCATGGTGAGTGTCGTAGTGAATACCTATAAAAGGGCTATTAACTTGGTCAACAATGTACTTGCTTTGCCCCGTAGTATTGACTAAATAGCATTCGAAACGGTTCAAAAATTCTAGGCATAAGGTGACATTTGCCTGTTTTGCGTCACTGGCTGCTTTAATCAGGTTTTCAATACACCAGTCCTGTTCTTGCGTACTGGCACCTACGCCGGTAAATACGCCGGGGAGGAATGAATTGGCCCTCCTAATATTTGACTGCCTAAAGCCTGACTACAATCAATCGCCCATTTTAAATGGTCTAGGCCAGCTTGCCTGACGTTAGCGTTTGCTGAGATAAGATTTTTGTCGGGCGAACAATTGGAAGTAGTTGTGCAGGCTAAGCCTTCATCTGCTAATGCTTGTTGTATTTTTTGATAGTGAGCAGTATTGCCAATGGTAAGAGGGATTTCTATTCCATCAAAACCAGCCTTTTTGAGTAGTGGAAATAAATGGAAATGTTGTTCTGCCACGTGAGTTGTCCACAACAAAAAGTTAATACCGAGTTGCATCATCACTCCAGCGTTGGTTGATTATTTAAGGTGGACACAATGTAAAGGAATGTAAATAGTATTGATAGTTGATTATTATGTTTTATATTTGATTATTGAATTTTATATAGGAATTTGGTTGTGTGTAATTTCAAGACTGTCGTTTTATTCGCTTTATGCTTAACCACGTTACATGGTGGTGTGAGTTTTGCTGCAACCGATACTCGGCCTAACATTTTAGTCATTATGGCTGACGATTTAGGTTATGCCGATTTAGGCTTTACTGGGGCAAAAGATATTTTCACGCCAAACCTTGATGCGTTAGCGAATAATGGCGTGAAGATGAATAATGGTTACGTTACTCATCCAGTATGTGGACCATCACGTGCCGGACTAATCACTGGGCGATATCAAGCTCGGTTTGGTATGGAGATTAACGTCACTAACTCTTTTTATGACGAATTTAGTGGTCTGCCTTTAACTGAGCAAACTTTTGCTACGCGATTGCAAAAAGCAGGCTATAAAACAGGAATAATCGGTAAATGGCATTTAGGAGGCAATCAAAAATATCATCCGCATAATCGTGGGTTTGATTATTTCTTTGGATTTCTAGCTGGTGGGCATACCTATTTCCCCAAAAATGTCACAACCACCACACCGCTATGGTCTGAAAAAAATCCTAGTGAAACTCACTATTCTGCCAACGAGGGCAGCATTTGGCCATTGCAACGCAATGACAACAGCGCTGAGTTTACTGAGTATTTAACCACTCAATTAAGTCGCGACGCCGCTAAGTTTGTTGCACAAGCTGACAACCCCTTTATGCTTTATTTAGCCTATAACGCACCGCATTTGCCTTTAGAAGCACCTGCAGAAACCATCAAGAAATATAGTCATATTAAAAACAAAAGCCGTCAAATATATGCTGCTATGGTTGATGAAATGGACAGGGGAATAGGTATGGTGGTGGACTCGTTAAAAGCTTCAGGTAAGTTCGACAATACCATGATTTTCTTTCTGTCTGATAATGGTGCTGCTGCGCCTCTAGCCGGCATGGATTACAAAAAGAAAAGAAAAGGTAAGTTATTTAGTGACAGTGGTAAGTTTCGCGATGGCAAAGGCAGTATGCGTAGAAGGCGGGTCACACGTGCCATTTATTGTGCACTGGCCTGCTGGGATTAAAAAATCGGGTGAATTCAATGGTTTAGTGTCATCACTGGATATTGCTGCCACTGCGGCTGTGGGGAATGGAGATACATCTGGTCATAAGCTTGAAGGTAAAAACTTAATACCTTATTTAAATGGGGATAAACAAGGCTCTCCTCATGCTGCTTTATTTTGGCGACGAGAAGCCAAGCAGTGGGCTGTGCGCACGGTTGATGCCAAATATCTGATGAATGCTAAGGATCAAGGTATTGAGCTTTATGATATGGAGAACGATCCATACGAAACAACAAACATTCTTAAAAATAACCCAGCAAAACGTAAAGAATTAGCCAAGCTTTGGAATGCTCTGGAACAATGAAAATACCAATAATGTTTTGTTGGATGCGGGACAGTACCAAAAAGTGCGGTTGAATTTTTACAAAGACTTACACCAAGAATTAGTAGAAAAAGCGAAAAAAGTTGAAAAAGTGGTAATTGACTAACTGCATTTTACGATTTGATTATGACAGGCATAAGCAGCAGAAGCTGATGATTCATCATCCGTACCTGCTTTTTGTCGTTCATCTATTAAAAAGTGTAGTTATGTAAAAGTAAGTTTCGGCAAAATTAAGGATTAGCATGAAAATAGTAAATATAATTTTTATCATTACCATGGGAGTGTTGGCTGGGCTTTTGACAAAGCCAGCTACGGCTGCTGAATTAGCCGTTAAATTCAAAGAAATAAAAGGTGAGCTGCCTATTCGAAAAACTGAGTATATGATCCGCGTTCCTGAAAACTGGAATGGAATTTTGATCAATGATTTTGATTACATAAAAGCCGCTGATGCTCAGCGGAATATGTATTTACTCGAACATGGATATGCTTTGTCTGGTACTAAACGTCGTAAAGGGCGCTTTAAAAATTATGATCCCGCCCATGAGGTTCATGATTTTATTACCATTTTTGATATTTTTGATGACGCCTTTGGTAAGCCTAAGACTACCATTCAAATGGGCTGTTCGGGCGGTGGCACAGTGACCTTAGCTATGGCTGAGATTCACCCCGATAGAATTGATGGGGCGATTGCTATGTGTGCTTCAACGAGTCACTGGTTAGCTAATTCTCATTTAGATGGTATGTTTGTGTTAAAGGCGCTTATTGCCAATGACTTGCCCATTGCTGATCTTGGCTCTTATACCAACGAACAATTAGATGCTTTAGGAAAAAAATGGATAAAGCAATTGATGATGCTCAACAAACACCAGAAGGGCGAGCAAGAATTGCATTAGCTATCACTATAGGTCAATGGCCTGCATGGGGCGGAAAAGGTGAAGCGCCAGTGGCAAAACCTGATCCTACTGATGTCGAGGCCTTACAAAATAGTATGTATCAAAGCATAGTTCGCTTAATCCCAATGAAAGGAACGGGCGGCACTACTATGCTAGAGCTTGCTGCGCCGGGACAGTTAAAATCTAATCTTGGTGTTGATTATAGAGAGTCTTATCAAAATGGGGTTAAGCTATATAAAAATGCGGTTGAAGCGCTTTATCAAAGTTCACCGGTTAGCTTAACTGATGATTTAGCCGCGATTAACGCCTTTGAGAGAATATCAGCAGATCCTGAAGCCATTAAGTGGTGGAGCGCTCAGGGCGAACTCATATTGGTAAGCCTAAAGTGCCCATGTTGCGCATGAATACGGCTGGTGATGGATTAGTTTATGCCAGTTTGATCCAAGGTTACGAAGAGCTAGTGAAGAAAAATGGTTACGCTGACTTTTTCCGTACCGCCTACGTTAATAGATGGGGTCATTGCACTTATAGTTTGGCAGAGTTGTTAGTCAGTATTGACGTGGTTATTGAACGTATTAAGTCTGGTAAATGGCCAGATACTTCACCAGCAGCCCTGAATAAAAGGGGCAAGCTGTTAGATCCTCAAGGTAAGGTTAACTTTTTTGAATACGTGGGAGTGCAAAAATACAATCGAACTTGGGTGCCAAATGCTAAAGACTATTTGGGTGTTAGTCAATAAATCTGATTGATAGGGCGAGTCTGATGTGACTTGCCCTTTAGCCGTAAATGAATCTGAATAATCGGCGTCTAAAATTAATTTACATTTATCCCAACGGCTTTAATTATCTACAATAAAAAAGTCATATGAAACTATTCAATCCATCATACTTGCTACTGTTGTATTCAAAAAAGATAAACTGCCTTTAAATGCTAGAAACAATAACTGTGCTAATTGTAGTTAATGTTCCTACGGATCTTAATAGCTTTCACTAGCCAGCATTTGTGACACGGTCATAAAGGTATAGCCTGCTTGTTTATAGTATTTGATGATGGCTGGCAAAACGTCAGCTGTTTTTTGTACTTCATGTAACAGTATGATTGAACCATCTGTCAATTTAGGTGATTGGGTTGCTGTTTTGAGAATGTATTCTCTAGTGGTTTCTGCTGCATAGTCTTTGGTACCTACAGTTGCATTCACTGGCACTAAATTTAATTCGGTTAATACTCTCATCACTCTTGTGTCGTAGCGCAGTTTGGGGGCGCGAAACACTCTTGTCTGATAATTATATTGCTTTTGCATAATAGTCTGAAAACCTTGGATCTCTTCAAATATTTGCGTATCTGATAAAGAGGGGAGTACTGGGTGACTCATTGAATGATTGCCAATTTCATGTCCTTCTTTTATCGCCCGGGTAATCAGTTGCTTTTCATTGGTGTTATTGCCAATTAAGAAGAAAGTAGCCGGTACTTGTTCTTGTTTAAGAATATCAAGCATTTGTTCATGGATTACTGGCACAATGCCATCGTCAAAAGTTAATGCAATGGTTTTACCTGATTTTGGCAGCGACTTTATGGGTTTCATTTCTTGCCCTGGCTTTGGGGGATTAACAGTAAATTACCTATTAAAAAGAGGAATATTAAGTGAAATAATTTAGTCATAGCGAATGGACTCATTTTAAATTTATGTTAGGTTTCATATGTTAGGTAATTATATCGAATAAGGGATGGGGGGAACGTTTTAATTGAACACCTTTTCCTTGTTCCATTAAATAATAAAACTGGCCAGCTTTGAATTCAGCTACAGGTTCATTTAATAAATTGTAAGCCACAATTGCCGGATGAGCTTTGAGCTCATTTGCTAAGTCTTGCCAAAATTTTACTGCCTGCTGCCAATAGGTTTTATCGGTAAAAAGTTTGTCGTCATATATTCCATTATTGTGTTGCGAAAAACGAGAGCATGGAATACTAAGTGGGGTTAATACTAATGTTATTCTGGCTAAATGAGCATCATCTAAAACTTGAATTAGGGTGGCTAAATCGTTTGCTGGTATGTTCGAGTACTGGTCAGTATTACCGACTAAAAAATCCCGTCCTGTGCCTTGCCACTTACTAAAGGTTAAACGTGCCCAAGTTGCACCAGTAGCTTATACCGCTTTTTCTCTAACTGACGGTATAGGAAAAGCTTACTTTACAATCTAGATATTTCAACATGCGATTGACTATAGTTGGAGCGCTGACAATTCCTTGCTTTTGATTTGAGTTAACTGATACAAGAATATCGCAGGTGTCGATATTAATTCTTTGGCGCACATAAAAATTATTAATATCTTCGAAGGTGTCTTGGTTAATAGGTACTTCACCAACATAATAGTTTTTGTTTTCATCTAAGTGAAATAAAGACCCCGGTATTTCACGGGGTAAGGTATAAGCTTGGAATTTATCTAGGCTCAAAAACCTAAAATAAATATTAACGTCAGTATTGATAACTTTTTCTCTTTATAACATGAGGTAATTTGATATCAGTATTTTACACTAACTTATTGCTTAATAGCGCGCTGGATAGCTCTTTGTTTTTGTTCCTTGTTTAATCCTCGAGTAAAGTAGAAATGAGAATTTAAGCCCATCCAACTTTGCTTCAATTCTGGCTCGTTCACATCTAGGCTTAGGTCTGCGTCAAAGCGACTCAATACCGAATAACGCTTACCTTTTCCTCCTTCATAGAAAAAGTTCATACCCCATGAAATTCCTCGACCATAGGGGTATTGGTAAACGCATCGGGGGTGAAAGGAGCACCAGCATGGGGAGGCAATGAGATCACCGAAGCTATATTAAAATTAACTCCATCTTCAGCATATTGAACGGTATTGCGTTCATTACCATCTGTGGTGATAACGGTGGCTACGCCTTCTTTATAGGGGAAGTACATGGCTTCATGGCCTGAATTCGATATAGGATTTAGCGGGTGTTTTTTAAATGGGCCGAGTGGGTGGTCGGCTATTGCTAAGCCATGTGCTACTGCATAGTTTTTACGGTTGTCGGGCCATTTATTGTAGGTGGCTTTAAAGTAGAGGTGTATTTTTCCTTTGTAAACAATGGGCATGGGGTCATGAATTAGATTTTGATCCCAATCACCTTTAGGACCGGGGCCTACTATAGTTTTATGAACAGGGGTCCAAGGACCATCGGGTGAGTCTGCAACCGAGGCTGTGACCACGCATAAATCCCCTTTTAAGCCGCTTGGTTCGTCGAAGGCTTGATAGTACAAATAATATTTACCTTCCCATACTAGAATGTCTGGGGTGGCCACTGAGCGTGATCCGGGATGAGGTTTAGCTGGTCTTGGTACAGCGACACCTTGTTCTTGCCAAGTAAAGCCATCTTTACTGGTGGCATACCATAAATCGGCTAAATCCCAGTCGGTTGAAGGGATTTCGTCTGTCGCTTGGGCGGCATTTTGGGAGCCTATTGGCGGGGTTTTTGTATGGCGTTTGGTGTA
This sequence comes from Paraglaciecola aquimarina, assembly GCF_032464635.1. Classification (NCBI taxonomy): domain Bacteria; kingdom Pseudomonadati; phylum Pseudomonadota; class Gammaproteobacteria; order Alteromonadales; family Alteromonadaceae; genus Paraglaciecola; species Paraglaciecola aquimarina. The sequence goes on along the minus strand of NZ_JAWDIO010000002.1, from coordinate 4,117,044 downwards.
CCAAACATAATAGGTGCCATCCACTAGAATAGGTCGAGTAGGGTCACGACGTGAAATAGTACCGTCACCTCCGTTGTAGTCAAAGCCTATTGGTCTGGTATATCTGAATTGAGTGAATAATTCGTTGTCTTGTGCGCGAGGGGCTGGGTAGTCAAACATACGATCCATTGCGGCGCTTAGAGGAAAGTCTGGTTTTTGCTCAGGCATCTTGTGAGGAAATACCTGTCGTTTAGCGTCTGAATTTGCTGCATAGCTGTGGGCATTCAGCAATAGCAAACTGCTTAAAAGCAGTAAAACTTTAGGGTGCACCATAATTTCTTCCTATTTAGAAAATATAAAATTGTAAATTGTTATCATTGGAAACATGAAATTAACATGAATCTATAATAGCTACAAATGGAAAGTTATGGGCAAGCATAAAAAAGCCCGAATGCTAGCGTATTCGGGCTTTCTTAAAATAGTACAGTAATCTTAGACACTAATGTTGATTTGCGAACCTACTCTTTCTCCTGCTTGAGGGGCATTTTCACTAGTAGAATTAACATTTAGTGTTTCTTGTTGCTGCTCGGCTTGCACCACTTGTGGTTGTGAACCGGTTTGAGTTGGCACATTTTGCGTAACCGAGCCAGCGCCTGCGGAACCTACGTCCATACTTCAACTCCTTCGAAAGTGAAATCTGTATCCCTGATACTAGTTGTTTATTTATTATTCGGCTAGGGAAATATTAAGGGCTCCAACCTTTGCTGCATGTCTCTTGCTATCAGAATTTGCGCTTCAGCGTTGGGGTGGATGCCATCTTTTTGCATCAGTTCTTTATTTAAGGCTATGTTTTCTAAGAAAAAAGGTAACAACTCAACTGCGTGTTCTTTGGCCAATTGTGCATAGGTATTAGAAAACATACTAGTGTATCGTTTGCCATAATTAGTGGGGATCTGCATTTGCTGTAACAATACAGTGGTGTCATTCTGTTTTGATAATTTGATGATGGCCGTTAAATTGTCTTTCATTTTGGTAACTGAGTGTCCTTGTAGGCCGTCATTACCGCCTAACTCAATTAAAATATGGCTGGGCTGATGTTGTGCTAGCAATCTTGGTAATCGAGCAAGCGCGCCGTCTGTGGTTTCGCCACTGATAGCAGCGTTAATGACATCAATAGGCTGGGATTTCCACGCATCTTGTAACAAACTTACCCAACCTTGCTCTTGCGTTAGACCATAGGCTGCAGATAGGCTATCACCTAGAATAAGCAACGTTTTTTGTTTGGCTTGTAAGTGATCTGAAATCATTAACAAGGGTATAAAAAACAGTAATAGATAAAATTTAGTTCGTAACGACTTGGCAATAAGAAACAACACTATGACTCCAGATAATATGATTAGTACAAAGGGTATCAGTAAAACAGTAAATACGACACAAGGTGAATTAAAGATCCTCCAACCAATCAGCTTTGATGTCAAGGCGGGGGAATCTGTGGCCATAGTTGGCGCATCAGGCTCTGGAAAATCTACGTTATTAAGTTTATTAGCGGGTTTGGATGAGGTCAGCGAGGGCGAGATTTACTTGGATGGTCAAGCTATGCACGCTATGGATGAAGAACAAAGAGCACAATTGCGCGGTGCGAAAGTAGGCTTTATCTTTCAGAGTTTTATGTTGGTGCAAAGTCTGACCGCTATCGAGAATATTATGTTGCCAGCTGAAATAGCCGGCCATGATGATGCCAAGCAAAGGGCGTTGGAAATTTTAAAACAGGTGGGCCTAGATCACCGAGCCGGTCATTACCCTAATCAATTATCTGGTGGTGAACAACAAAGGGTAGCGATAGCTAGAGCCTTTATTTCTCAGCCGAAGATTTTATTTGCAGATGAACCCACGGGGAACTTAGATGCAGCGAACAGCGACAAAATTGAAAAGTTATTATTTGAACTGAATCAAAATTCTAATACCACACTGGTATTAGTCACCCATGATCAAACGCTAGCTAATCAATGTGAGCGTCAGTTGCACATGCAAGCGGGCGTGTTAACAGAAATATCTGCTAGTTCTAGTACAGTGTCAGACATTGCGGCGCAAGTAGGGTAAAACATGACAAATCATACTTTTAGTTTGGCTTGGAGACTGTTTCGACACGAAACCAAACGTGGTGAATTAACGATTATTTTGTTAGCCATTATTTTGTCTGTGGCGTCTGTACTGTCTTTGTCTTTATTTAGTGAGCGTCTTAAACAAGCTTTGAGTGACAAAAGTGCCGAGTTTATTGCTGCAGACAGAGTGTTAGATGCTGATAAACCAGTGGATTTGGCTTGGATAGAGCAGGCTAAATCCATGGGGCTAAATACCGCGCATCAGGTTTATGCGCGCTCTATGGTATTCGCTAATGACCAAATGGACTTAGTTGATTTACGGGCTGCAGACAGTGGCTATCCGTTAAAAGGTCAGGTAAAGATTGCTGATAAACCCTTTACTACAGGTGAGGCAACTAAGTTGTTGCCTGCTGCTGGTGAGGCTTGGGTTGAATCACAGCTATTTCAAACGCTGGCGATTAAGATTGGCGATCAAATTGAAGTGGGCGACAAAGTTTTCACGGTAAGCAAGGTACTGAGTGAAGTACCAGATGCTGGGTTCAATGTGTTTGGTGGAGATCCCAAAGTGTTGATCCCCGAGCAGATCTCGCCGCTACTAATATTGAAGGACCGGGAAGTCGCATTGGTTATAGTTACTTTTTCACTGGTGAAAGTGCTGACTTAGAAGACTATTACGATTGGCTCAAACCGCAGTTAGACTTAGAAATTCATGATTGGGATTCGGTAGAAGACGACAATTCTGCTATCGGGCGCTCGGTGGGGCGAGCAGGGCAATACTTTTTACTCGCTAGTTTATTGGCCATTGTGTTGGCTGCGGTATCTATCGCTGTCGCTGCACAGCGCTATAGCCAAAGGCATTATGATCCTGTGGCTATTCTAAAAACATTAGGCGCCACAAAACGTATGGTGCAGAACATATATCTGTTACAGATTTTATTTATTACTGCTTTAGGCATCACAATTGGAGCCATACTGGGCTTTGTCATTCAACATTTAGTGGTGCAAGCTATTGCCGACAAAGTGGATGTGGCTATAAATGTTTGGCATTGGCGACCTTTAATTATAGCGATTTTTACTGGCACAGTGTGTGCGGTACTGTTTTCCTTGTACCCTTTGTTGAAGTTGTTTTCGGTGTCTCCTCTACGTGTATTAAGACGTGACTTAGATGCAAATCTAAGTTCAAGAGTGATTCAGTTTGTTGCTTCTGGCGGTGCAATATTCTCTTTAATGTGGGCTTATAGCCAAGATCTAAGAATTAGTGCCATCTTATTTGCTTCTGGCGTGGCATTGATTGTTGGGCTGTTACTTGTGACCTATGGCTTAATTTGGGTTGGTCGTAAATTGGGTCAGGGGAAAATGGGCGCATGGCAGTTGGCTTGGGCGCGTATTCATCGACGAGCGATGGATAATAGTGTGCAGCTGATCAGTTTTGCAGTGACCATTATGTTGTTACTCGTGGTGTTGGTTATGCGCAATGATATGGTGAAGCAATGGCAAGAGCAATTGCCTGAGGGTACACCAAACTATTTTATGGTTAACATCAGTCAAGCTCAGCAACCTGCGCTAGCCAAGCATTTTGCCGAAAATAATGTTGAAGTGAAGAGGTTCTTTCCTATTGTACGTGGGCGCTTTGCCTCTATTAATGGTGAAAAAGTACGTACCACGGCTTCAAAAGATGATCCTGATGAGCAAAATAATAGTCGCAGAGGCTTAGGTCGTGAAGCGAATTTAACGTGGGGTAACGAACTACAAAAAGGGTCCGAGGTGGTTGCTGGGAAGTGGTTTGGTGATAATCCATTAAGTGATGATGATCCTACGCCGTATCAAGTTTCGGTTGAAGAAGGCTTAGCAGAACGTATCGGAATTGAGTTGGGAGATGAACTGACCTTTAATATCGGCAGCGAAATGGTCACTACAACAGTCACCAGCTTTAGAGATGTGTATTGGCAATCTATGCAACCTAACTTTTATTTTGTGATAGAACCTAGAGCTTTACAGCACTTTACTCCGACTTATATTTCTAGCTTTAACTTACCTTCAGAGCGTAAATATGATGTGACAAAACTGATGCAGCCTTTTGCCAATGTGACGTTGATTGATGTTGATGCTCGGATTAATCAATTACGCTCAATAGTAGAGCAGGTATCATTAGCGGTAGAGTTCATTTTAGTATTGGTACTGGCAGCTGGTTCTTTGGTATTGATTGCTCAAGTGCAGGCCAGTATGGATGAGCGACAGCAAGAGCTGGCCATATTACGTACCTTGGGGGCTAAGGGAAGGTTAATACGCGCGAGTGTAGTATTTGAGTTTGTCATTATTGGTGTAGTCGCTGGTCTTATGGCGGCTTTGGCTAACGAACTAACGTTGTATATGTTGCAAACCCAAGTCTTTCAAATGCAAGCTGGTTGGCATTGGCTATATTGGGGCATAGCTCCTGTGGCAGGAGCTATTGTTGTTGGTATTTTAGGGGCGCTAGGTTGCTGGCGATTATTGTCGTTAAATACCAGTCATTTACTAAGGCAAATGGTTTAATAGTAGAATAGAGCCTAAACAAGCAGCGTGCTCGTTGCATTATGAGTAGTGAAAATATGAGAAGGGCAGAGGTTATATATCTGTCCTTCTTTTAGGCTTTAACGTTTTTTACGTACGCAGTTAAATACTTGCGATAACTCTGGATAGATAAATTGATAGCCACTTTCAATTAGTCTTTTGGGAACCACTCGTTGTCCATAAATCAATAAATCAGACATCTCTCCCATCAACATTTTCAATACGCTTGCTGGCATTTTAAACATACAGGGGCGATGTAGCTCAGCAGCCAGTTGTTTGCTGAATTCTGCGTTGGTTACTGGGGTCGGGGCGGTAAAATTATAAATCCCTCGCAACTTGGCGTATTGATAAGGTGTACTATTCCGTGCAGCATATCTTCGAGGTGGATCCAGGACATGTATTGCTGCCCATTCCCTACTGGGCCACCTAATCCAAGTTTAAACGGGGTTAACATTTTATTTAATGCGCCACCTCGTTTGCTGATAACGATACCGGTGCGCAAAATACAAACTCTGGTGTTGGTTGAGCCAGCTTGTCTGGCAATATTTTCCCAGCGTTCACATAATCGATGACTGAATTCGTCATGTACAGCAGTGAAGGACTCATCAATTACTGTATCATCTTGACGGCCGTAGTAGCCAATAGCTGAGCCACTAATGAATACTTCTGGTGGTTGTTCACTGGCTTTAATCAATGTCACTATTTTTTCGGTTACAGACCAACGACTTTGCTGAATGATATCTTTTTGTTCTGCGCTCCACTTTTTGTCGGCTATGGGTTCTCCAGCTAGATTGATCACCACATCAAACGCATTTAGGTTTTCTAATAAATCTAAATTTGAAATAAAGTGTATTTTATAACCGAGCACTTTTTCTGCCATGGCTACATTCCGTGTATAAACTGCAACATCAGATGGTCTGAGTAAAGGTATAAGATTAGAGCCAATAAGCCCAGATCCCCCTGTGATAAGTATATTCAACTGCAATCCTTGTAAAATAAAAAGATAAAAAGTCTTGTGGGATTGTAGTCTATTGTGTAGTGCAAGATAAGATAAACATTTCGAATCAGCAAAACGCCACTGCCTGAGCGTGTCGAGCAATCGCCTATCTTAGCTTCTACAACGGACACCTAAAGCGGAAGACGACAATACATAACAGAACACAGTGGTGGATTTGAGCGTCATGCAATTGCTTAGTGTTTCTTTCCATTCAGCGCTATAAAACACGACACAGATCTGTTAGTTTGCGCACAAGGTATTCATTCAGAATTGTATTATGCAAATCAAATTTCAAGCGTCGGTGAAAGCTCTATTAGTGTTGGCCTCAATCGTGATCATTCTGGCGGGGATCAAGGCCGCTAGTGCGATTGTTGTGCCATTTTTATTATCGGTTTTTATTGCCATGGCTTGTAGTCCAATTATCACCTTGGCTAATCAATATAAATTACCACGTGCTTTGGCTGTAATATTGGTGATTTTGTTGATTGTCTTATTTGGCTTGATCTTAGCCGGATTGGTCGGTCAATCGATGAACGAGTTCAGTCAGAATTTACCCAAGTATCGAGAACAGCTTGTAGCACAATTTTCGTGGGTAATTGGTCAGTTAGATAGATTTAATATCAGTGTAAATAAAGAACAGTTATTGTCTTATTTAGATCCCGGTGCAGCCATGAATATGGCGACAAATGTGTTATCTAGTTTAGGTGGTGTGTTAACCAACTTCTTATTGATTTTGTTGATAGTGGTTTTCATGTTATTTGAAGCAGAGTCGATCCCAAAGAAAATTCATATCGCGTTAGATGACCCTAGTATGAAAATGGCGCAAATCGACAAGTTCTTAGTTTCAGTGAAGAATTATTTAGCCATAAAAACGTTAGTCAGTTTAGGCACCGGGTTGATCATTGGTATTTGGTTGTATTTCTTAGGCGTGGATCATTTCTTATTGTGGTCGGTGTTGGCTTTTTTATTAAATTATATTCCAAATATCGGCTCGATTATTGCGGCGGTGCCCGCTGTTTTACTCGCATCGGTTCAACTAGGCATGCCAACAGCGGGGTTAACTGCATTAGGTTTTGTAGTGTCAAATATGGTAATGGGCAATGTGGTTGAACCTAAATACATGGGCCGTGGCCTAGGTTTATCAACGCTGGTCGTCTTTTTATCGTTAATCTTCTGGGGGTGGTTACTTGGTACAGTGGGCATGTTATTGTCCGTCCCATTAACGATGATTGTTAAAATTGCTCTGGAGTCGAGCCAAGAAACCCATTGGATAGCGTTAATGTTAGCCAGTGAAGAAGGGGCATTTGAAGAGGATGAAGAATCAGAAAAATAAAAACGGTTTAGCTGTACTGGATGGCGTTATAAGTGTTTATCGTTGGCTATGAAACAGCGATAAAATCGATAGCTTCCGCAGAAGCTATCGGAGAAATTCGTTACCGAAGTTCCATACCTTGGATTATATCTACTGCTATTTCTGGTGCATCGGTTTCAGGTTTTTTGTGTAAATCGCCTTTTACTTGTCCTTTACGGTGGCTTAGGGCTGCATCAAGTTTTTTGGCTGCTTTGGCTATGGCAGGATACATAACTTTGTCATTGCCAGATGTGGCGATACGTGTGTTTTCATAATTTGTAACTAATTCAACCTGATACTCGCCATGCTCTTTGGTAATAATGCTATCTATTGAGATAAGAGAGGGGAAATGACTAGCGAGTTTCGCTAATTTTTGCTCTACATGTTCTTTAACGCCGTTACTGACTTCTACATGGTGACCTGAAATATTTACTTTCATAGGTATTCCTTCTTTCAATTTACATTTTACTTACGTTTCATTATAGAACTTGGGGCGTTTAATGTAGTTTAAACCCGTCAAGGTGCATAAAATTCAAATATATTTACCTTCTTTCTTTATTGGGACGAAAGCTTAAGTTACAGCTGGTATTTACTAAGATCAATTCCATTTATATATAAAAAACTGCCTGTTATGCTTTTAAAAGATTGGATTTTAATGAAACTTTTTTTTGGCGTTAGCCAAGTCAATGCCAAAGACAGGTGTTAGATATTCTAAATGGCAAGGTTAGAAAGTTTCCCGTTTTTTATTCTTAGTGTTTTCAATTCGTTGCGCTAATTATAATTATCAGAGAAGCTCTCTTCAGTGACCTATGTTGGTACGACGGGATAGTCATCTAAAGGTAAAGGGGGCCCCTAGGCGGATTTTGCTATGCAAGTGTGTTTATTGCTATCCAAGTTTTTAGCCTTTCGGTAAATAATGGTACTTAACCTGAGCTCAAGTTACTTTAAACCAGTACGTAATGATAAGTCGTCACCTAGCGAGCATTTACATGCACTCAATCAAAACGCTTAATTAAATTACTTGTTACAAAAAGAAGTCAATGCTCTTTCGAGTTTGAGCAACCATTGCTGCATAGCGATGCCTTGTTCAAAACCGTTGGATGCATACAAATAGGTCACTTATCAATATGGATTGGTATGCTTGCTAGGCTCAAGGATAGTAGTGCTCAGACTTATCTAGTAACGGCTTGTGTTGTATGTCAGCACAAATTATTCTTGACTATGGTTTAAAATAGAACAAACTTTCGCACCTATATTTACAGGTATCAAGTGTAAAGGAGCCCCGACTCAATGATGCAAACAGAAATTAGCTATCGTTTTAAATCGGCGCAGGTTGCTAACCGTTTTTTGAACGAACTAAAACACTGGTCGGTAGCTGACGTGAAAGCCAAACTATTTAACGGCTCAGATTCAGTGAAAGTCACTTACCTATTTGATGGTAAAGGATTTGATTATACATGCTCTGAATTGGACACCTTAGCCGATAAATACGAAGGCGAAGAGGTATAATTCAACCCCATCAATCATTATGTTGTTTTCACTAAGTCAACGATTTGCTTAATACCATAAATAGCCTCGTCAATATCCTGTTCGGAGTTATATAACCAAAAGCTAATTCTTAGTGACGCTGGTTTTCCTATCAGTTGATGCAGTGGCTGAGCACAATGAAACCCTGAGCGCGCACAGATGTTATACCTGTCACTAAGACCCCGGGCAATGATATGAGGGGATATCCTAGGAAAACACAAGCTGAATGGGCCATTTTTCGTTTCGCCTTTTTGACTTATTAGATTTTCTTGAGGGAAATTCTCTATTAATTTCTTGTAAGTATAGGTAGATAGGTGGCTGAAAATATCATTGACTCTATCCATGCCAGTGTCCATCAAAAACTCTAGGGCGGCTGATAAACCTACAACAGATTCAATGGCAGGCGTGCCTGCCTCAAATTTCCAGGGCGCATTCTTCAATTGTACTAAGTCGGTGTTAACACTTTCTACTGTCGACCCCCTTTATGAAACATATCCATTTGCTCGAGCAATTCTATCTTGCCATACAACACCCCTGCGCCAGTGGGAGCGCCCAGTTTGTGGCCACTAAATGCCAGGAAGTCCACGTTTAACTGTTGTACGTCTATAGCCATGTGTGGGGCTGATTGGGCCGCATCAACCAGCACTTTTGCATTATAGGTGTGGGCCAGCTCACAGATTTTTTTATGTCGAGCACATTACCCGTGACGTTAGATATTTGCGATAAGCTGACTAACGACACGTCGTTTTTGCTTAGCTCTGTTTCCAATTCCTCTAAGTCGACCTGACCGTCGCTATCAATTTGTAATCTATGTACCTTATCTTCCCATGGTAAATAATTAGAATGATGTTCAGCATAACTTGTTATCACGCGGCCCTTTCTGGCAAAACACCGAGCGACTAGGTTTAGCGCCTCTGTTGTGTTGCGTAAAAATACTATGTTACTCGCGTCGGCATTAAGAAACATGGCGGTAATTTCGCGAGATGTTTCATACAATTCCGTTGCTTCATCCCCTAAAAAGTGGACCGAACGATGAATGTTTGCGGTGTGTTTGGTTAGCACAGAGGTTACTGCATCTACTACACATTGGGGCTTAAGTGAGGTAGCAGCGCTGTCTAGATAAATAAGTCTACTCTGTTCACCCATGTCTCGTTTTAAAATGGGAAATTGTTGGATTAAGTCATCATTTTGCAGTGTCATTTATAATCCTTTATATGTGTTGTTTTAGTGTGTTTTGGCTTTGTTGTAAGAGTCTTTAATGGCTAAATATTTACCGCTGCTTTCAGGACATATAAATTCAACAATATTCAATTTTGGGGGCGTTCTAAGCTCTAATATGTCTTGCAGTTGTTCAGCAAGCCCTGTTAATTCTGACGGCTCGCAAAGTACCACTTGAATTTTGTACAGCTTAGCTGTCAGCCGTTCTATTTTAAAATTAATGATTTCATCGATAGCAAAAAATAGATTTTGCATTTGCCTCGCATAGACATATTTTCCGCTTTCTAAGTGAAATGATTCTACTTTTCTGCCCAGCACAAGTAATTTCTGTTTAGTGGTCTGTGTTTGCTCAGGCGTAAAATAGCCTATATCACCAATACTGTAGCGAACAATTGGCATCACTTGATTGGTTAAGTCAGTCACGACTATATTGCCTGTGTTGGCCTTTAGGGACAGGGTGACCTTGTTCATCGATTATTTCTACGTGAACCACACTTTGATAAACATCAATTTCATGAGTATTTTTAGCTGAAATACCTATAGAGCCCACTTCGCCGGTTCCATATGCGTTGACAAAATCAGCATCGAATACGCTACAAATATAGGTAACTAAGGATTCACCCGCGAGTCCACCGTAGGGGATCAATACATCAACATGAGGAAAACGCATGTTCTTTTGCGCAGCCCGCTTAGCTAACCAGTACAAAAAATGCGGGTAGCCTCTGATGACATTAATTTTTTCTAGGGTTATTTGTTCTAGGTATTTGTCTAACTGAATACAAGTATGTGCCCAATCATTGGACTCGATTGGCAATAGAGTTTTTCGCTTCAAGAAAATCTGCCGCTCAACTCGACCTCTTAAGTCACTGATAGCCGCACTATTGAAACTGCGTTTGTTTTTGATTAGCCAGAATAGGTATTTAAATAACGGTTCAGGCCCATCATCGGCTAGACCACAGACTACATTACACGCCGATGGCGGTATATCCACAGTGCGACGACCAAATGGTTGCCCTTGAGAAAGTTTAATTGTCAGGTGTTCAGATGCTCGTAAAAAATCTCTCTTTACAAAATCGGTGACAACAGTCATACGATCATTGGTGCCAGCGGAAGAAAGAAATTGCCAGCTGCTTTTATGCCGGGCTGAGGTGATTCTATCTGGAAAATTTTTGTTGTAGGTAGATTTGAAGGTTATAGGTAACAAAGCTAAATACTGAAAGGCATTTTTATTGTCAATGATGTCTGGCTTGATGTTGCTTGATGCTAAAATAGGTTGCCAATAGGGGATAGTAAATAAAGAGTGAAATAAATTATTTAGTCTGGCCGGAGACTCATCGGCAGATTCTAAATTTGGATGGATATGTTGGTTAAGCATACCTTTATACAGCCGCCAAAAATTAGAATCTGAACAAAGTTCAATTAATGGCGCGACAAATTTTGAAAGTATGAAATTGTTCAACAATTATCCTATCCTTGGTCCGCTTGTTATTTAGTTGTTAAGCAAATATTGCTTGAAGGTTGTGTGTTTGTGTAAAAATTATGAAGTAATTTTTAAATTAAATCTATTAATTTGTCTAACAAACCAGCAATTCGCCGGTATCTAATTGAAAAATAGTACTAAAAATGCGCAAAATATTCTGGTTACAATCTCTTACATTCAAAATAATAACTATTAAGTGGATTGATTGTCTGAGGATAAATAGTTTTAAGATAATGTTGTCGTCAACACTTAACTTTATTGGGGATACATGTTCTTGGTCAAGACCGCCATCGAGCAACGAATTCAACAATTTAAGTTGGGCTTTACCCATCTAGCCAACACACGTGTAGCGCCCAAGATAGATGGTATATTACAAAAAGGAGAATAGCGTGACGTTAAATTTGCGTAGTTTTGTTAAACAGAATTGGACTTTTATCGTTTTTGCATTAGTACTGTTTACATCGCGTAGCAGTTTTGCTGATTGGTACTTAGTGCCCACCGGCTCAATGCAGCCAACTATTGTTGAAGGCGACAGGATATTGGTAGACAAATTAGCCTATCGCTTGGAGTTACCCTTTACCGATATCGCCATCATGCAAACTGGCCAACCAAAGCGTGGGGATATAGTCGTGTTTAACTCCCAAAAGGCCGATACACGTTTAGTTAAACGTTTGATAGGCGAGTCAGGTGACACTGTGGCAATGCATAATAACCGCTTAGTGATTAACGGCATTGAAAGTCAATACGAGTTCACCGAAAACACCTATAAGGCCTTTGAATCACTGAGCGGCACCGCACATTTAGTACAATTTGTCCCCATACCAAATGCGGCTAATAATTTTGCTGAAGTAAGGGTGCCGGCCGGACATTACTTGGTGTTAGGAGACAATCGGAACAACAGCTCAGACTCACGGTACATCGGTTTTGTTCCAGAGCAAGAAATTCAAGGTAAAGCGCTGAAGGTGCTTGTGTCGTTAGATGCTAACAATTATTACTTGCCCCGTGGTGAGCGATTTTTCAAAGATTTGATATAAACGCCGAATTGAATGAATAATTGAACGGAATCGATCCGCATTCATTCCAGCTTAAAGTTATTCATTCACATTACTTTACTTAATGGCTTACTCGGTGACGAAATTTTTCGTGTATAGCAAGGCGGATTGTCGTACGTAATAACGTGTTATTGCTAGGCAATCCAACGCCGCTAGACACAAAAAGAGTGTAATCGAGCGGGGGGCTTATCTAGGATTCAGGTTATTTATGTTATGTCGCGAGTAGTTGGTTGATTTGTAGGTTGAGCTTACTTGTCGCCCCACGATTTTCACTGAGGACTTGTGCTGCATTATTACCTAATTGTTGGCAAAAGCTCTGTTCACTGAGCAGTTTCAATAGGGTGGCAGTTAATTGGTCTTGGTCCGACACCATCACCACGCCTTGTCTATCGGCAAGAGATTGGTAAATGTGTTTAAAATTGCGCACATGCTGGCCACTAATAACCGGGATATTGAACAAACTCGGCTCTAATGGATTGTGCCCTCCATTATCAACCAGCGAGCCTCCTACAAAAGCAACGCTGGCAATCGACCAAAATAGTATAAGTTCGCCCATCGTATCGCCAAGTACAATTTGTGTTTGGGCGTTTACTTCAGGTTGCGTGCTTAAAGATAAGGCGCTTCGCCGAACAAATTGAAATCGTTGCTTCTCAATCAATCTTGCAACGCTATCAAAACGATTCTGATGTCTGGGAACTAACACCAATAGCAAAGTGGGGTAAATAGTTTGAACTTTACGATATACGTCGAGAATTAATTCTTCTTCGCCAGCATGAGTGCTGCCAGCTACCCATACTGGCCGTTGTATGCCGTTGACTGGTGGCAGCCAAGCAGCTTTAAGCGCTTGAGTTTTTTGCTGTAACTGATGGTCAATATTGATATCGAATTTAATACTGCCGGTGACAGATAATTTTTCCGTCTGTAATCCTAGCTCGATAAAACGTTTTGCATCTTGAAGGTTATGTGCTGCGATATGGGTGATTTTATGCATCATTTGCCGAGATATTGGGGATAACTTACGGTAACCCGCAGCAGATTTAACTGATAACCTAGCGTTAGCGAGTAGGGTTTTTACACTGAATTGATGGGCAAAGTGTAGTAAATTTGGCCATAACTCGGTTTCGACCAATACGATTAAACGGGGTTGTAGTTGGCGTAAAAAGCGCTTTACCGCCTGGCGTATCAAAAGGTAAGTAAACTTGATACACGCTATCCCCGAATATGGCTCGGATTTGTTCAGAGCCGGTTGGAGTAGTCGAAGTGACGGTAATCGCAAGGTAAGGATACTGTTGCTGGATTTGCTTTATCAGTGGCCCTGCAGCCAATGCTTCGCCTACCGATACACAGTGAAAACATATGCCGTTACGGTAGTCTTGCCGCGTTTTGAAGTATCCTAATCTTTCCAACCATCTTTCTCTATAATCAGCCGTTTTTTTACCTTTTAGCCATAAGCGCAAAAATAACAAAGGTAAGATTAAGCGGATTAGAAAGTTATATAAGTATTTACGCACAGTCGTTTCCTTAGGTTATTGCCAATGTTCTGCCACCCAAGGTGTGGGCAATACTTTTCGATACCATTTCCCCCTTGGCCAAAAATAGCGTCTGGTGGATTTGGATTGCCGTGAAATACTACGATTTTGCAATCGGCAGGCTTGTTGGGGACTTTAAACCATGCGTTTAGACCTTTATGAATACAATTATACTTAAAACTCTTGCACCAGTGTTCGGGCCAATAACTAAGTTGTCCTTGTTTCGCCATAAACTGAGATAAATATTCTTGCTCATTACGCACTTGCTGGCGAATTGTGTGATGATTTTGACGAAAGTTCTCTAAAATTTCAGGATGTTTACCAATTGTAAAGCGGTACACTGACGAGTTGCCGGTGACGTCTTTTTTAACCCAGTCTTTAATGATTGGAAACTCTGCGTTGTGTGCAAAGAAACAATCAATGTTATCCACAATCACCACATCTAAATCAAGAAACAACGCCTGTCCCTTGAGGTCGTAAAGTGGATCGCTAAAGGTGACTAATTTATCCCAGCCACGTTCTGGCCCATTGGGGATGTCTAGTTGGGGAATTGGCAAACTTTCAATTTCGGCACGCAAATTAGTGTTGTCATCGGTTAAGCATACAAACCTAAATGGTAAGCTTAGGTGGCGGCTAACCATTGAATACAAGGTGTTGACATAGTTAGCGTGGTATTTAGTTCCCCACTTCATACAAATTATATTGACTGCTTGTGGCATGGATATTCTCTAGAACTTAACTTGTGGACAAAATAATATCCGGGCATGAAGTTAATATGGCAGTTATATGAATACTCAGTGAAGGCGACTTATATTTACTCTTTCCATAAATTGGCCACCCAATCAGTAGGTAATATATAGTGTCTTAAATGGGCAGGAATGGAGCGGTTGCGACCTTTTTTCCAAAGCAATTGCAAGTGTTCTCGACGAGTTCTAATGGGCTCGTCTGAATGATAACGCCCTTGAATCGCATCAGTGGGATTTAAGTCTCCCGGGAAAATGACGACCTTACTGCTAGCAGGACATTTGGCTTGAGTAACATAATTCAGTGGGAAAGTTGGACGGCAGTGGTGACGAAAATGCAGTACCCAAGGTTTAGGCCAAAACTTAACGCCACCAGGGGCATTGCGGGTGACGTACCTTTGTTCGTATTTATAGGTTTCAGCAACGTCTAACGGCGCTTTAGCAAATTCATCTAATAGGGGAACCAGCTTACCCACGGGAAAACGGTAGATAGATGTTTGTCCGAGTTTTTCTAATGGGTTGCTAGGGTTGCGGGCAAGAATGACGTCATCTGGTTTACCAAAACTAAAAAAGCAATCTAAGTTTCCAGTGATCACTACATCTAAATCTAAAAATAGGACCGGGCCAGATAGGTCGGCGAGTGTCTTATTCCACAGTCGACATTTGGGCCAAATTCCTTTTTGGGTTTTTGGTAATTCAAAGCTTAAGTAAGGTAATGGCTCTGCTCTTACATCTTGGCGAATACCTTGCGGATTATCGGTAAAGCAAGTAAAAGTGAAAGGGGGAGTGATATTACGAGCGACCATGGCATATAGTCGGTTAATGTAATCTGCACCATATTTGTTTCCCCAGTTAATACAAATAATTTGTTTGCTTACGTTGTCCAAAAAACACTCCCTAAATCTATGTTATTACTTATTTTCTATAAAGTATAAACATATGAATAGGGGGACAATTATGACAACTAGAAGAATTTTATTGGTCTTTTACAGCTGTACGCCCTTTACCGCCAGACCTTAAGACTAAGCTTATTTTACGCAGTCGTCACTGCTAGTTCGTAGCCCGAATACTTACGCATGTTAATCACGCGATCACCATCTAACATTAAATATTGTCCTTTAATGCCTAACAGCGTACCGCTGAATTCGCCGTCTTTATCTAGATTTATCGATTTCACTTTTTCTGGATATTGCTGCACAGGATAGTGAATATCAATGGCTGGCGAGTCAGTGATTTCGATGGCTTGAAAACCATATTCTTCGATAATTTCGTCTAGGTCGTTTTCTACCTGTTCCAAAAGACTTTCTTTAAGTGCTGCTAGATCAGTTTGCTCTGGAGCGCTCTTTAACATAGTGCGCCAATTGGTTTTGTCGGCGATAAATGACTTAAATGCCGTTTCGACTAGGCCACTGGTTAAACGGTTTTGTACCCGCATAATGGCAATGGCCTGAGTGGCTCCTTGATCAATCCAACGACTCGATACGCCGTCTGTCACGTGCCGAGTGATCCCCACTTTGATCGTGCCGGTGTTGGCTAAATATACAAAATGGTCTGACAAACAATTTGCTTCACCCCATTTAGGCTCGCGGCAAGTGCCAGCATCGTAATGGCAAAGTTCAGGTTTGATGATACAAGTGTCACACTGAGCAAGTTTAGTCAGACAACGATAACAATATCCCTGATTAAAACTCTTCTTGGTTAAGGTCGCGCAATGCACACAGTGTATTTGCCCAGTGTATTGCATAGAAATGGTTTGACCAATCAACGCATTCATTTGAATTTTATCCTGACCTACGGGCAACACATATTGAGCAAGGTTGTCTGAGTTGGCGCTCACTTGCATTTTTCGAATGTTGCCTGTGTAACTTGTCATAAATTAGCCTTCAGTGATTGTTTGAACGGCGAGCATGCTACTGATTGATAGCATCATATTCAATGTTAATTTGGCAAATAGGCGGACAAATGGGTAAACTTCAAGCTGTTTCCACTATTCTGAAAATCGGTTATGACCTTGTTAGAGAATGTTCAAAATTTGTTAGCCGATAAGCATCTGAGAAAATTGGAAACGGTACAAACTTTATGGAGTGGGTACGGAGAAATTGCTCGCTACTTTAGTCCAAAGTTAAACACCAATGTAATTGTTAAGTATATTAACCCGCCGACAAAAATGAACCATCCTCGGGGTGGAATAGCGAAACTAGCCATCAACGAAAGTTAAAATCGTATCGAGTTGAGGCTAGCTTTTACCAACATTATGCCAAGCAGTGCGATGATTCTTGTAAGGTGCCAAGCTTGATTGCGAGTTCTTTTGAGCAGAACAATACTCAATTACGCAAGCTGATGGTTTTACAGGATGTCGATCAAATTGGTTTTTCACAGCGTAAGACTGAGTTAAATCTAAATGAAGTTAAGTCCGTGATTAAGTGGTTAGCCTTTTTTCATGGCAAGTTTTTAAATATTACTGCTGATGACCTGTGGCCCGTTGGTACATATTGGCATTTAGCGACTATAGGCAAGATGAACTGGCAGCAATGGCTGATGGTGTATTAAAAGCAGAGGCGAGTAGAATCGATGCCACGTTGAACAAAGGGCTGTATCAAACCCTTGTGCACGGCGACGCTAAACTAGCAAATTTTTGTTTTGCAGATGAGTCAATTCGTAGCCCTATCGCTGCTGTTGATTTTCAGTATGTGGGTAAAGGTGTTGGAGTTAAAGATTTAGCGTACTTTTTAGGCAGTTGTTTATCTGCTAAAGATCTAGCTCATAACGCGTCAATACTTGTCGACGAGTATTTTTCGCAACTGGAGCAAGCAATGTCTGAATATCAAGTGGTTTTAGATTTTGCTAAACTTGAGGCAGAATGGCGGTATTTATATGCCTTTGCGTGGGCAGATTTTCAGCGCTTCTTACTCGGCTGGAGCCCTTCTCATTCTAAAATTAATTGCTACATGCAGCAACAAACCCAGTTAGCCTTATCTCAATGCTAAGTATCCCTTAGGAAAATAATGACACCAGCACGTTCTCTTCTGACCCTGAATATAAAAAGGGCACTAAAAGTTAATTTTGTACCCGCAATTTGTTTACAGTGTTTTGCCTTATTTATTGGCTTTAGCTATTTCTATTGGCCTGCATCCGCTAGCGTATTTCAATTTTTCGCAGATTTAAAGGCTAAAAATGGAGCAAGTTATGCGGTGCTATCTACGGCTATTTTTGGGGGGGTAGTACCTTTTACTTACTTGTGGGTTAAGGGCCGTATTCATTTTTTGCCGTTACAGCAGTTGCTGTTTTACGTTGTTGTTTGGGGCAGTTTAGGATGGTTAGTCAATGAGTTATATATTTTTCAGTCGCACCTATTTGGCAATAGTGCAGATTGGCAAACGATAGCGAAAAAAACCATTTTTGATCAATTTGTGTTTAGTATGATATTTACTTGCCCAGCGCTTACTCTGGCTCACTTGTGGAAAGACCAACAGTTTAATTGGGCCAAAACGCGGCCTCTTTTAGGGCAACTCATTAAAGTGCAAATACCTACCACAGTATTAACCAACTGGCTGATTTGGATACCCGCCGTGTGTTTAATTTATACCATGCCATCCAATTTACAAATACCTTTGTTCAACTTGGTATTGTGCTTTTTTGTATTGATTTTGGCCATATTGAACACCGAACACGATTGACGCTTTGCTTGTAACATTTCGATACCTATTTATTGTCATGATCTATCGTTATGCTAGTTTTAATCCCCATTTTAGTATTTCCCATATCTATTAGTAGCTGAGCTTAAAATAGAGCCTAAATTAATGTAGAGAGATGATTGTGCAATCAGTAAAAACCAGTAGTTTAATGAAATGGCTGTTCGGCCAACTTCGCCCTTATAAAGGTAAAGTGGCTATTGCCATGACGGCTCTTTTGGTTAGCGCCGGGGCATGGCTGCTATTAGGTCAGGGCATTAAATTTGCGGTAGACCAAGGTTTTATTGCTAGTAATGGTGATAAATTGGAGCAAATGGTGTTGTCGGTATTGGCCATAGCGCTAATTGGTAGTATTGCCACTTACTTTCGTTTTTATTGGATGATCTGGCTCGGCGAACGGGTCAGTGC
This sequence comes from Paraglaciecola aquimarina, assembly GCF_032464635.1. Taxonomy (NCBI): domain Bacteria; kingdom Pseudomonadati; phylum Pseudomonadota; class Gammaproteobacteria; order Alteromonadales; family Alteromonadaceae; genus Paraglaciecola; species Paraglaciecola aquimarina. Next base: position 4,098,416 of record NZ_JAWDIO010000002.1, on the reverse strand, counting down.
TGATATCCGGCAAAAAGTCTACGCTCACTTATTAACTTTATCGCCAGCCTTTTTTGCTAAAACTCGTACAGGTGAGGTGATATCTCGCTTTACCGCTGACACTACGTTACTGCAGTCAGTGGTAGGAATGGGCTTGTCTATGGCGTTGCGCTCTTCAGTTACCTTTATTGGCGCGTTAGTACTGATGCTGTTTTCTAGCACTATTTTGACGTTGTACGTGTTGATCGCGGTGCCGATAGTGTTATTGCCTATTCGGTTTTTTGGTGCGAGGGTGAGAGTATTCTCAAAAAATAGCCAAGATAGAGTGGCCGACGTAGGGGCTTATGTGGATGAAACCCTGCACGAAATTCACACAGTGCAAGCTTACTCCCACGAGCGGATCGATGAACAAAGTTTTGCTGAGCGCATAGAAAATGTGATGTCAGCAGCCCATCAACGAATTAAATATCGAGCGTTGTTGGTGGCTTGTATCATTGCCATAAGCGTAAGTGCGGTGACAATTGTGGCGTGGTTAGGAGCGCAGTTAGTTTTAACCAGTGAATTGAGTGCGGGAGAACTGACTGCCTTTATGTTTTATGCGGTAATGGCTGGTGGTTCGGTGGCGACTATCAGTGAGGTTATTGGAGAGGTGCAAAAAGCGGCAGGCGCCAGTGAGCGTTTGATGGAATTGCTCAATACGCAAACCAGTATTCAGTCCCCGCCTAATCCACAGATGATATCCACCGAGGTTAAAGGCAATATAACGCTGCATAACGTTAGTTTTGCTTACCCTGAATCTCCGGAAATAGCAGTGATCAAGGATCTAAATTTAAGTATCAATAGTGGTGAGCGAATTGCTTTGGTTGGTCCTAGCGGAGCAGGCAAGTCTACGTTATTTCAACTATTGTTGCGTTTTTACGATGTGACGAGCGGTGATATAAAGGTCGAAGATAAAGATATTCGCACACTGAAAGTAGAAAATCTTCGGGAGCAATTTGCTTTAGTACCCCAAGAGTCGGTGATTTTTGCCGCTTCGGTACGAGACAATATTTGTTACGGCCGGCCTAACGCCAGTCAAGCTGATATAGACCGAGCAGCCAAAGCCGCCAGAGCCTACGATTTTATTATGGACTTACCACAGGGCTACGATACCAACTTAGGTGAGCGGGGCGTGCGGTTGTCAGGTGGACAAAAACAAAGAGTGGCTATAGCACGGGCTATTTTGGCAGATCGTCCCATTTTATTATTAGACGAAGCCACCAGTTCTTTAGATGCAGCAAATGAGCAACATGTAAAACTTGCACTGGATGAATTAATGAAAGGCAAAACCACTTTGATTATTGCTCATCGGCTTGCCACTGTGATTAATGCAGATAAAATTGTAGTAATGGATAAAGGACAAGTTGTCGCTATTGGCAGTCATCAAGAACTGTTAGAAACTAACGCACTGTATGGAGAATTTGCTCAGTTGCAGTTGGTGAATTAAGGCTGTATTTAGCCTCGAGACGCAGGCATTAAGTGGCAATGAATACCTAACGTAGAGCACATTGGAAGATAAGTGAGAAGTTATTGATGAAGATCGCCCAAGTGGGGGAAGAGGTTTTAAAAACGCCTGCCCAGCAAGTGTTGCCTGAGGCGTTTAGTGGCGCTGGATCCAGTGAGTTAAATGCGTTTATTGACGCACTGCTCAGTACGATGTTAGCGGCCAATGGTATAGGTATTGCGGCCCCTCAAGTGTTTGATCCCCGCGCGATTATGATTATTGCTTCGCGGCCAAACCCCAGATATCCGGATGCACCAGATATGCAACCAGAAGTACTGATTAACCCATGTATTAAAGCTATGAGCACTCATACTGTATGGGAGTGGGAAGGGTGCTTGTCTGTGCCTGGATTTACGGGGACGGATTGAACGTGCCGACTGGGTTGAAGTCAGTTATTTATCTCGTGAAGGGGAGACTAAACAGGTACGCTATCAAGGGTTCTTAGCCCGAATATTTTTGCATGAATACGATCATTTAATTGGCAAAACCTGGCTAAATCACATTAGCGATGCGAATAACATGATGGCCAATGAAGTGTGGCTAGAGAAGTTTGCGCGCTAAAACAGGTCATTTATCAGCGAAAATTGCTGTTAGTTAATCACTATTAATGACTATCCAGTCTTTGACTTGGCTGTTGATAAATCCCATCTGCTCATATAGTGCGCGAATTCGTCCTTGGGCTCTTAATTTTTGCATACCAGAGATAAGAATTTTTGCATAATAACGGCCATTTTTTGATGTTTTTGAAATAACAAAATGCCGCGTATCATATAATTTCACTTTAATCCCTTTTAGAGGGACATTGCATAAGCGCAGCTCGCACTCTTGTAAGTTTTCATTATTGACAAATTCTGACAAATAAAAATCAGCTCGCTTAGCCTGCAACAGCTTGAATATTGGGTCGTTGTCTTCGAGTTTGATGACATTAGGTGTCAGGGTGTTGATAATAGACACATCATGTTGCCAATCTCGTACAACTAACCCAGTTAATGTGCTTAGGTCGATGGCGGTGGCAGGTTGATCCAATAAAGTTTTGTTTTCTTCACTCACATATAGCCCTTTTTCAAACTCACCTTTTTGAATGGATGGCGGGGTTGCTTGTACGTTGGCGTCTTTAAATTGAAAAGGCCACAGACTGGTTAACAAGGTATCTAACTTACCTTGCTCTAGCAGAGCTGAGTGCTTTTCTGATCATTTGGTACTGGATGAGCAATTATATTTAGTGTGTAGCCTGAGGCAGAGACAGCTTCACAAATTATGGTTACTTCAGCGAGGGGGCGATCAATCTGTTCAGTAGCAAATTGGCGAGCTGTTTGGCATAGGTTCTTGTCTAAATGTTGCGGATATTTTAAGTATATGCCTTGGTAAATTCCCATATCTACGGTAATAGTATTATTATTTTCTGCTGCAGCCACAACCGAATATGGCCAACTCAGTAGTACTGAAAGTAAGCCATAGAGCACTAATATTATGTACGGAGGTGACATTTGTTATTGTCCAATTTAGATTAGCGTCAAGTTATTCAAACTACAGGTGTTAACCTTTTTTGAATAATTGCATGTTTAGCGCAAAGAATACACTATCAATTTCTGGTCAGTTCGTTAGCATTAGCTTAGTTGTTAATTTTTTTGAGTAAGTAAATTGTCTTCATTTTCTATGTATAAGAATGTAATTATTTTATTGGGTTTAAGTGTATTTCCTGTTGTAGGCAATGCACAAGCAACTTTGCAGCAGAGTTTTCCACAATGTATCGCCAGATTACAAGCCCAAGCTTTGAACGCTGGGGTGTCTGAAGCTACGTCGAATAATATTTTGGCCAAGGTTCAACCTCTAGAAAAAATCTTAGATTATGACCGCAACCAACCTGAATTTGTGCAAACCTTTACCGGTTACTTTTCGAAACGAGTTACCGATTGGCGGGTTAATAAAGGTCGTGAAAAGCTCAAGCTGCATCAAGCTTTTCTGAGTAAACTCACTCAACAATATGGCGTACCTGCACAGTATTTGATTGCCTTTTGGGGGTTAGAAACCAACTTTGGTAGTTATAAAGGTAAAATCCCCATTTTGCGTGCACTGGCGACATTGGCCTGTGACCAAAGACGAAGCGAATATTTTTCTGGTGAATTAGTACAAGCCCTGTTGCTGTTAGAGCGTGAAGAGTTAAATGAAAGCGACATGATTGGTTCTTGGGCAGGAGCAATGGGCCATACGCAGTTTATGCCTACAGCCTATATGAAATATGCTAAAGATGGAGATGGAGACGGTAAAGTTGATTTGTGGAACAACGAAAAAGATGCTTTAGCATCTGCTGCCAACTTTCTTCAAAACTTAGGTTGGCAACCAGGCTATAGATGGGGCAGAGAAGTGATATTAGATGATGATTTTGATTTCCAGCTAGCAGGCAAAGCCAATCCAAAACCTCTGTCTTTTGGAATGAACAAGGCGTCAAAAAAGTAAATGGCTCAAAAATTGGGCAAGATGATTTAAAAGCCTCTTTACTCATTCCTGCTGGGCATACCGGGTCGGCATTTTTAGTTTACGCTAACTTTGATGTGATATTACGTTGGAACAACTCGGAGTATTACGGTATTGCAGTTGGCCATTTAGCAGATAGGATCAGTGGTCAAAAGGGGTTATCTAAAGCTCTACCTGATTTACCTAAATACACGATTGATGAAATGAAAGCCTTTCAAAATAAGTTAAACAAGTTGGGCTTTGAAGTTGGGGTGGCTGACGGTATTTTAGGTCCGGCGACTCGTAAAGGCGTAGGGCATTTCAAACTTCGGCGGGATTAATCGCAGATGGGTATCCGTCACTAGAAACCGTTGAAGCAGTGAATAGTTCACTTCCGTCGCCAGTCTCGACGACACAAGGTTAGTACAGCACTAACCGTTATCGTTAGTGGATGATGCGCAAGGTTTATTTTATTCGCTTTGCTTAGCGTCATCCCTGACGACTTCGAACCGCAACTCGATAAGTGCAACCAGCGTTATTCTACATTTTGCCACCCATACGCTGTAGCTGCAATTGAGACACCCATGATTACGATTTTAAGGGTGGGCTGTGTGATGAATTTCTACTAGGTCTTTATTTGTAAAAGGTAACGGCTGGATCCCTGCTAAGGGCAGGCAGGAAGCTCCAATTAAAAGCTCCAATTAAGACACCCATGATTAAGATTTTATGGGAGCTCCAATTAAGACACCCATGATTGCAATTGAGACACCCATGATTACGATTTTAAGGGTGGGCTGTGTGATGAATTTCTACTAGGTCTTTATTTGTAAAGGTAACGGCTAGATCCCTGATAAGGGCAGGCAGGCGTGGTCGGCTTTTGAGGTTGATTTGTAAGTTGTGCAGCTAGCTTCTACTTTAGCCTGGTCGTCCATCTGGTCGGGGGCTCGTTAAAACTCTCCAGTAACATATCAGGTAAATTGTATAAGCTAATATCCAAGTCCCAGCTGCCAGTATGTATACATTGAAGGTACTGTAAATTTGTAAGTGTTGCGCACATACTCGGCTTATTCCTGCCAAGATGATAAAAGCAAACGCATATTTCATTGCTGTATGAGGGATAAGTGCTCGACCAGAATGTCCTAAAGCAATTCTTGCGATCATGGCTAATATGATTGAGCTAATGGCGCCTGCGGTTAACCCATGTAAAGCCGTTGAGGATGATATATTTATTCCCAAATAATGCAGTGTAAATAGAGTAAAACTGACAGGTATAAACCAATAGGCTGCGTGTAACGACCATACTAAAGGGGTGGAGAATGTTACCTGAGGGCGCCATCGCAGCGCCCCTAATTGAGTGGGCTAGGGCCGCTAATGCAAATATACCAGCGGCAACGCCTTGCGGTAAATCACTTGGTAAATTGGCTAACTGTAATATGGTTAGAGTAAGTGTTGAACCAAGGGTGAGGGTTTCTAACCATGCTAGATTGTGTACTCTTTTAGTATTAGTGCCATTGGCAGTAAACATGGGCAATATTCGGCCTGCAATAATACTGATCAATAAGGTGATAGTCATAACGGTGCTGTACATTCCCCAGCGATAATACTCAGGGGTTTGCAGTACCACTGATAAATGAGTGAGGGCATTGCCCGTCATAATTAACAATAGTAATGGTACAAATATTAAGTTTCGGTATTGATTTACGTTAATCACCAGCTTGGCCATTAAGATGGCGCACAGTAATAAAAAGCTCATATCCACTAAAGCGGTTAACCACTGCAGTGAAGTTAAATTGCTTAGCATCAGCAACCTGCCTGTGAACCATACTACAACGAGTAACATTAATGATTTACCATGAGTTGCTCGTAAGCCGGTCCAGTTTTGCACCGCCGTTAATAAAAAGCCGGCTATGATGGCGGCAACAAAACCAAAAGCATTTCGTGGGCATGCCAAAAGTGCATACCTCCATAGGGCGATATCAGCACATTGCCATGTAGAAATAACGCCCAAAGACTCATACTGTAAATCGCAAAAATAGCCCCAACCAAAAATAATGGTCTGAAGGCTGGCGCCAAATTGCAGGAATATTTTGTTCAATGGTTGGATCTGAGATATTCATTGGTTTTTCATCATACTGAATTAACATACATATTATATGCATGTTTCATAAGGTGCATATTATATGTATCATATATTCGTGTCAATCATCAGTACTACAGATAACTCAAGGCAACATAAATGCAATTAACCCGATATACCGATTATGGATTGAGAACTCTTATTTATTTGGCGCTATTGCCAGAAGGGAAAAAGGCGAGCATTGATGAAATTAGCCAAGTTTATGGGATTTCTCGAAACAACCTCAATAAAATAGTACATCAGCTAGGGAAGGCCAATATTATTCAAACGCAACGAGGTAAGGGAGGGGGATTTTTTTAATTCAATCAGCTGAACAAATTAACATTGCTACTGTCGTGCAGTTATTAGAAAGCTCAATGCAAGTGGTAGAGTGTCATTCTCCGCCTTGTCGAATATTACCTGCATGTAAGTTGAAAAGTATCTTTGTTGAAGCCACGCAAGCGTTTATACAAAGTTTGGCAGCCTATCATTTAAGTGACTTATTAGTTCATGAGCGAGACGGGCTTGTACGAATATTGAATATTCAATGAGCCTAGTATGAATGTTTAATTTGCTCTTGTAAGGCAAGTAATTCAGCATCCAACAATCTATTGATCGCATCCATTGCGTGACTCGCGGCGGTGAAGTATTGCTCAGTAGTTATTTCTACTGTGCTTACCGTAAGGAGTTCTTTTGCAGCAGGCTCGTAAAGTTATGGCAGCTAATTTTTGCAAGATTAATTAACTGTGTTTGTTGGCAGCCGTTTCGTTCTAAGTAATTAAATACCTTTGTTGATAATTGCGCTATTTTAGTATCTAAGTACCCCAGCTTTACTTTGTCTACTTGGGTGCAAACACCACGAGCAACGATAGCTACACCTACTGCTCTAGATTGACCTATAAACTCAGCGGTAAAAGGTAAGTCTTGCCAAAGGGCTGCACTGGCAAACGTGCCTTTAAATGATTTTTTATCGAAACTTCTCTGCTCTGCAATATCTTCGAACAAATACAATAAGTTTGTGATCAAGTTGGTGTGCTGGGTAAAACTAGTGGCTAAATCCAATTGTGTGCATTGCTTGCTTAGTCTACGCCAATGATCTAGATATCCCATCCACCGACCTTGCTGAGCCATAAATGGGTCACCGTCTAATTTGTCGATAATAGGCTCTAGCGTACTATTAATGCTGGTTAAGGTGCTAAGAGCTTTGCCATCCCCTTGAATATACGCAGCACACATGCCCCTATGTTTTTGGGTAAAAGCGATGACTGTTTTCAGTTGCAACAGGTGTTCAATGACGGTTTGCTGATGACGCCATTTATTTTTCTTTGAGTGAGTAATATATATAGTCATTGCAGCGGCTAAAACGAAGGCCGCAAGTAGTGAAAAAGCCGTGTCCATCATAGGTTACTATCCTGTGAACTACTGGTTATTGTGCGTAAGTGGCTTGCAAGTTGATTGGTTTGCTTGGCGATTTCTGCATTTTGCTGGGCGATTTCTACCATTTCTGCAAGATGTTTGGAAATGTCTTTGGTAGCGACTCTTTGCTGCTGTGTATTGCCAGAGACAATAGTTACTTGTTGTTGTACGTAGGCAGATTTGCTGTGTATCTCATGTAAAATTTGATTCGCGTCGTCAGATTTTGCAGCACAGCTTTCTGATAATTGAAATACTTTGGACATGTTGCTGCTAACACTCGCACTTTTGATTTTTACATCTTCAATGCTGTTTATAATATCGGTTGCGGTTTGTTTACTCACGCCCGCTAAGTTTCTGACTTCGTCTGCCACCACTGCAAACCCTCGGCCTTTCTCTCCCGCTCTTGCTGCTTCTATGGATGCATTAAGGGCCAATAAATTCGTTTGTTCTGCTATTTTTTCTATGGCACTGGAAAGAGAGAATACTTGCTCAGTGTTTTGATTTAATTCATTTATTGCTCTTAAGGTATCGGCTGCTTCATTTTTTACTGTGGCTATCTCTTGGGTCAAAACAGACAGTTGTTGCCGGCCGTTGTCTGCCAGAGTGCTCGTATTGGTGGCGGCCTCGGCAAGAGTGTCTATTTTGTCTGTGACTTCCAGTAAAGAGGTGCTCATTTGCTCGATAGCAACAGCACTAAGGTGCGTTGAGGCGGATTGCTTTTCTACGTTTTCTGCTAGTGCTTGTGAAGAATGACTCACTTGTTCTGAGGAATAGTGGATCTCAGATAGTTGTTCAGTCAACGCGTTCCTTGACCGGCCCGATTCTCTATATAGCGAGGTCAAATTGTCCAAAACAGAGCTTAAAAATATAACATTTGCCACATCTGTTTGGATGCTTTTTCCGCTAGGGTCATGCCCCATCATGGCGGACTGTAGTGCCGCTATATCTTGTTTAACGCAAAAATAAACGGTTACTATTAGCCAAACTAGTAACAGGCCTATGGCAATACGGAGGAAAATGGAGCTAATTACTTCAGGCAATACTAACAGGGTTAAACCTAAGCTACATATTATGCCTAGGGAGACAAAGCCTAATTTTAGCCCTAGAAACGTAAATAAAATGCGTATTGGTGCTGTCATTAAAAGGTTCTTACAAAGTGGGCTTTAGCTTACTTGATAATAAGCAAGTAATATTCCAAACAGTCATTAGTTGCTAGGCAGTTGGTTGTTAGTAAAAAACTGTCGTCGTTTGTAAGTAAAGTAGCTGAGTATCTATGCACTTAGTTGGTAAAAGCCCAATAAATTACGCACTAATAATGTGATTAAATTCTTAACTCATCAGTTGCAGAATTTCTGGTATAATTACTGGGTTTTTTCGTATCGCTTTTTTTGAGACAATCCATGCCAACAATCCAGCCCGCCTCTCGAGCCAAAACTATTCCGCGTATGAAAGCGGAACGAGGTTTATTTTCTTTTCCCAAATATTGGGCGGAGTGCTTTGACCCTGCGCCATTTTTACCGATGTCTCGCAAAGAAATGGATCAACTCGGTTGGGACAGTTGCGATATAATCATCGTTACCGGTGACGCCTATATTGATCATCCGAGTTTTGGTATGGCAGTAATAGGTCGAACTCTAGAAGCACAAGGCTTTAGAGTTGGAATTATTTCACAGCCCAATTGGCACTCTAAAGATGACTTTATGCAGTTGGGTGAGCCAAATTTATTTTTTGGTGTGACCGCAGGCAATATGGATTCTATGATCAATCGTTATACTGCTGATCGCAAGCTTCGTCACGATGATGCATACACAGCAAATAACGAAGGAGGCAAACGTCCAGATCGTGCTGTGACGGTTTATACTCAACGTTGTAAAGAAGCCTATAAAAAGCCGGTAGTCATTGGCGGTATTGAAGCAAGTTTGCGGCGTATCGCCCATTACGATTATTGGTCTGATAAAGTGCGACGCAGTGTGTTATTTGACTCTAAAGCCGATATGTTGATGTTTGGTAATGCTGAGCGGCCGCTAATTGAAATGGCCCATCGGTTCGCTGCAGGTGAAAGTATAGAGCAGATGCAAGATATCCGCGGAACAGCGGTGATCCGTAAAGAACCACTACCCGGTTGGCAAGGTGTAGACTCAACTCGCGTCGATGAGATTGGGAAAATTGATCCTATTGTTAGTCCTTATGAAAACATCGAAGACAAATGCGCAGTTTCTTCTGAAGCAGAAAAGCAAGCGGCTATCGATGCGCAGAAAGCTAAACCAGTTGTCATACAACCATTTACTTCAAAAACGGAAAGGCGTAAACCTTGGGACAAAACCTATGTGTTGTTACCGCCATACGATATGGTACGCGCCGAAAAAACACATTACGCCCATACGTCAAGAATTCTGCATAAGGAAACTAACCCTGATTGTGCTCGAGCCTTAGCGCAACGTCATGGTGATCGAATCGTGTGGATTAATCCTCCGGCATTTCCGCTAGAGACTGAAGAAATGGATGCGGTGTTTGATTTACCTTATGCTCGGGTGCCACACCCAAGTTACGGCAAGGCAAAAATCCCAGCCTACGATATGATTAAAACCTCAGTGAATATCATGCGTGGTTGTTTTGGTGGTTGTACTTTTTGTTCGATTACCGAACATGAGGGCAGGGTTATCCAGAGTCGTTCTGAAGAATCGATTATTCGAGAAATCGAGCAAATTCGCGATAAAGTTCCCGGGTTTACCGGCGTTATTTCCGACCTTGGTGGGCCGACAGCCAATATGTATAAATTGCGTTGTAAAAGTCCCAAAGCCGAGCAAGCTTGCCGTCGATTGTCATGTGTATGGCCAGAAATATGTGGTCACTTAGATACCGATCAATCTCCTACTACTCACTTATACCGAAAAGCCCGCGAGGTGGATGGCGTTAAAAAAGTACTGATAGCCTCAGGTGTACGTTATGACTTGGCTATTGAAGATCCCGAATATGTAAAAGAGCTGGTGACCCATCACGTGGGCGGTTATTTAAAAATTGCCCCAGAACATACGGAAAAAGCCCCTCTAGATAAAATGATGAAGCTAGAGTATGGGCACTTACGATAGGTTTAAAGAACTATTTGATAAATATACGAAAGAAGCGGGCAAAGAGCAGTTTTTGATCCCGTATTTTATATCTGCCCATCCGGGTACAAAAGACGAAGACATGTTGAACTTGGCCTTGTGGCTAAAAGAGCGGAACTTTAAACTCGATCAGGTGCAAAATTTTTATCCATCTCCAATGGCTAATGCTACGACCATGTATCACACCAATAAAAATCCGATACATAAAGTCACCCACAAAAGCGAAGTGGTAGAGGTGCCTAAGGGTGAAATTCATCGACGTTTACATCGCGCGTTTTTACGCTATCACGATCCGGCAAACTGGCCAATGCTCCGTAAAGCATTAACCGAAATGGGTAAAGCTTACTTAATTGGTAATGGCCCTAAATGTTTAGTTCCTGCTGAAAGTCGCAACGAACTTCGCGGAAAAGAGCAAAAAGAATATGCAAAACGTTCGGTTAATAAAGCCCATGCTAAAGGTAGACATGCAAATGCCGCAAGAGCACAAAAAGGATTGACGCGATTCAGTAGCGATCAACCTCATAATCAGCTGCACAATGAGACAGTTAAGAAAAATAAGCCCGGACGAAATAAAAACAGTAACAAAGGTAAAGGTTAACTTGATTTAACCAAGGCCTCTTTTTTGTATTTCTCTTTTGCCTAGCTAATAGCAACTTTAATAAATAAATGTACGCTTAGCGAGAATTTAAAACACAAGATCCAGACGTTTGAATCTGTGTGTTGAATAAATAACTCGTTATTAAAAAAACAAGCCATTACTCTTTTGAATTATAGCAACGCAGAGTATGTACTTGTTCGGCTCATTGTGAATTTTGCAAGGGGTAATCTTCTCGTTGACTGCTCTTAATTATTTTGCGTTGGCCATGCATAAATTCTGTTGATATTCGGTGTGTTGTGCGCTTAACAAGTATTTATTATTTACGGAAACGATCAACAGTTCGTTGATAATTGACAGGATATTTTATCTTTAAATATGTAGCAAAATGAACAGATTTCTGCTATTTTCTACAGCAAATAGACGTCCAGATGTCTGTCTCAAGTTTTTACATTAACCTGTCACGTGGAAGAGCTCATGAGCAAAGTGTCGTTGCCGAAAGAAAAAATCAAAATATTGTTACTTGAAGGGTTGCATCAAAGCACTTTAGATACATTGCATGCAAATGGATATGAGAACATTGAATACCTTAAAACCTCACTCCCCGAAGATGAACTAATTGAAAAAATCAAAGATGTTCATTTTATTGGTATCCGTTCAAGAACGCAGTTGAATGAAAAAGTTATTAATGCCGCTAATAAACTGGTTGCAGTGGGTTGTTTTTGTATTGGTACTAACCAAGTTGATTTATCGGCAACGCAAAAGCGTGGTATCCCTGTTTTTAACGCTCCTTTCTCAAATACTCGTTCCGTTGCTGAACTAGTGCTTGGACAGCTAATTTTGTTGTTACGTGGTGTTCCTGAAAGAAATGCTAAAGCTCATAAAGGTATTTGGGATAAAAGTGCTGTTGGATCATTTGAAGCTAGAGGCAAGACATTAGGCATCATCGGCTATGGGCATATTGGCACCCAGTTGAGTATTTTGGCTGAACATTTAGGCATGCGAGTGCAGTTTTATGATGTAGAGAGTAAGCTGGTTTTAGGTAATTCGACTCAAGTCAAAACATTAGAACAGCTATTAAATACGTCAGATGTGGTCAGCTTACACGTACCAGAAACAGCGGGCACCAAAAACATGATTGGCGCCAAAGAGTTAGATATGATGAAAGATGGCGCCATTTTAATGAATGCTGCCCGTGGAACCGTGATTGATATTGATGCGTTAGCTTCTGCGATGAGAAATGGTAAGTTATCAGGCGCTGCTATTGATGTTTTCCCAGTTGAGCCAAAATCAAATGCTGACTTATTCGAATCTCCTTTAACAGAATTCGATAATGTCATTTTAACACCTCATGTGGGTGGTAGTACGCAAGAAGCGCAAGAAAATATTGGGATAGAAGTGGCGGGTAAGTTGGCTAAATACAGTGACAATGGTTCAACCTTGTCAGCTGTTAATTTCCCTGAAGTATCGTTGCCTGAACCTACAGGCAATCGTTCGCGTTTATTGCATATTCATAAGAACGTACCGGGTGTCTTGACTCAAATTAACCAAGCTTTCACTGAAAATGATATCAATATTGCTGCTCAGTATTTACAAACGAATGAAAATATTGGTTACGTGGTAATGGACGTGGAAACCGATCGTGCAGATGAAGCTTTCGCTCAATTGCAAAAAATTGATGGCACCATAAAGACTCGAATTTTACACTAGTTGCTAGTGCTTAAATTCATCCAATCTTAAAAGGGACTGCGGTCCCTTTTTATTGCCGTAAATTACAGATCGCCATGAATAGCCTGTATGGCTGAAATGGCTGTAATCGCCGCTGTTTCGGTGCGCAAAACCCTTGGGCCCAATTGAATAGATTGAAAACCATTTTGTTCGGTTTGGTAAAGTTCTTGATCTGAAAATCCACCTTCAGGGCCAATCAGTAATCTAACGCCTGCGGGTGGCATCGCCACATGTCGAAATGCTTGTTCTGCGCGAGGGTGCAGAGTTAGTCTAATTTGATTAGTTGATTGTTGTATCCAATCTGTTAGTAAACTGGGTTGATGCAAATTTGGCAGCACATTTCGCCCACATTGTTCACAAGCCGAAATAACTAGTTTTTGCCATTGCTCATGTTTTTTAGCCACCTCTGTTGGTTAAGCTTGACCCCACAGCGCTCGGTAATAAGTGGTGTAATATCGGTGACGCCTAATTCTACTGACTTTTGAATGACCCACTCCATTCTGTCGCCTCGGGAAATGCCTTGCCCTAGGTGTATTTGCAGCGGTGATTCAATACTGATGGATATTTTTGAGTCAACGCACACTTTGGCTTTACGCTTAGTGATTTCAGATATATGGGCACTATATTCATTTCCATCACCATTGAATAATACAATAGCTTGGTCAACTTTTGCCCGTAATACGTTAATTAAGTGATTGCTGGCGTCGTCGGTTAAGGTGATGTGCGTATCAACACTTAACGTTTCTGGGTAATAGATCCTGCTTATACGCATAGTTACAACTCTACATTTTTTGAGGATGGTACCAATAGGAAAGATGTTTAAAAAGTGGAATTTAACTTTTGGGCTATTGTTTTTATGCTTTTGTTAGAAAATGTGATGCATGGAAGGTAGTAAGTAAAGCGGCGGTTGTAGTCCGCTTTACTTAAATTCAAGTTAACTCGCTTCGTTAACTTTCCTCGTTAAAATATGATTGTGTGTAGTTTGCTTTTGGACTATGGCGTTAGTCCCTTTACGAGCATGTTTTGTGTTCTTCCCTGTATCCTTTGATAACGAAAAAGAGAAAAGTAAAACAACTGTAATGATTAAAAAATAAACTAATAACATTTTCAATTCCTTTAAAAATATTAGGTGACCCATGCAAGGTCACCAAGCATGTTAACACTAATATTTTTATACTCAAGTAGAGGATAATGCAACTTTGGTATATGAAGGCTAAAAAAGTAGCAGCTTAGTATGACAAATTTATTATCGAAAGATGATTTTCGCACTAAAGTCTAATTGTTTCATATTTATAATTTAGTTAGTGTAAGTCGTTTAAATGCTGTAGTAATATGCACGCGGAACTTTAATATAATGGAGAGTAAAATGTTCGATTTTGATGCAGATAAAATATCACAATTAGTAGATACCTATGTCATTCCATGGGGGATCAATATTTTAATGGCTTTGGTCATTTATATTGTTGGTAAAATGATTGTTGGTGTTATCGTCAATGTTTTAGGAAAGTTGTTAGCCCGTTCTAAATACGATGACATGCTGGTTGATTTTCTAAAAGCTATTGTCAACGCGCTATTGATGTTATTTGTAATCGTTGCTGCTCTAGATCAATTAGGTGTAGATACAACTTCTCTTGTAGCTATATTAGGTGCGGCAGGCTTAGCCATTGGTTTATCTCTACAAGGTTCTTTACAGAACTTTGCCGCGGGCGTAATGCTACTTGTATTCAAACCTTTTAAAGCGGGTGACTTTGTAGAAGCGGGTGGTGCAGCTGGTGTGGTTAAGAGTATCAGCATATTTACTACTATTATGACCACGGGTGATAATAAAGAAGTAATCATTCCAAATGGTGCTATCTACGGTGGCAATATCACAAACTACTCTGCTAAAGAAACACGTCGTGTAGATATGGTTGTTGGTATTGGATACGACGCAGATCTGAAAAAAGCTAAACAAGTATTAAGAGAAATTGCTGATGCTGACGAACGTATTCTTAAAGAGCCAGCAGTCACTATTGCTGTGGCAGAACTAGCTGACAGTAGTGTTAACTTTGTGGTTAGACCTTGGACTAAAACAGCCGATTTCTGGGCGGTTAAGTTTGATTTTAATGAAGCGGTTAAACTTCGTTTTGATCAAGAAGGTATTTCTATTCCATTCCCACAAATGGATGTACATGTTCATAAAGATGACGCTAAGGCGTAAATTCTTTTCTGCAAAAATGCCGCTGTTTAGCGGCATTTTTTTGGGCGTAAATAAAATGTAAGCTAAATTTTTAGAAGCAGGATTGCAGTGGGATCTGTATTTTAGTAATACTATAAAAAATAGTGAGGTTTGATCGTACATGCTTATTCTTACCACATCATACACCGCTCAAAACCTAGTAGGCGCTGACTCACGGGCCAGCAATAATTGAGTTAGAAGGGTAAGGAAGGTGTGATCTATGATGAAAATTTCAGATCGTTTTTAAATGGCCTTCCATACGGTGCTAAGCAGATGATATTGGACAGCCATGACAGGAAATAAATGTATGCAGATAAAATCGGTAGCCGCAAAAACGATAAATGGTTTGAGCGTCAGAACAGACAACATCACTGAAATGTCAGTTAACGGAAAAATTGCTCCACTATGGCAAGCATTTGATGAAATGGTGCCTGTTGATTATAAGCATGGTGAAAGAGTATACGGCGTCTATTTCGATTATGAGTCTGATCATGCCGGCAAATTTACCGTGTTGGCGGGCTTTGATGGTCGATCATTGCCAACAGGAATGAAGTTAGAAACTGTGACCATTCCTGCTGCAAAATACTTAGTTTTTCACCATCAAGGCACTATGCCGCAAATTGCCATTGATGCTTGGACTGAGGTATGGAACTATTTTTCTAGTCAACAGGTCGAGCATGAAAGGCTATACTCGACAGATTTTGAATATTATCCAAATCAAAATGAAATAGAAGTGCACATAGCTATTCGATAACCAAAGGATAGCTGGAATTCAGCGTAGATAGCTATGCGCTAATTTTTTAACAGTTTGGTCTATCAGAGGCTGCTTTATATAGTTGTTGCGCCTTTGGCATATTGTCGCTTAATGTTTTTATACGGGTGGAAGGGGATGGGTGGGTAGACATAAATTCAGGTTGGCGATTGCCACCACTGGCGTTGTCCATATTTTCCCATAATTTCATTGATTGTTCAGGTCTAAATCCGGATTTAGACATTAGCTGCAAGCCAATCAAGTCCGCTTCGGTTTCGTGTGTTCTGCCAAACGGCAACTGAAATCCCACTTGTAAACCTAAGCCCAATCCAGCCATTATCATGTTACTACTGGCCACTTGTTTAGTTTGCAGTAGTTTGTTGGTGGCTTCCATTCCGATACTAATGAGTGTGTTGCTCGACATTCTTTCATTTCCATGATCAGCTATTACATGGCCTATTTCATGACCAATTACCGCCGCTAGTTGATCTTGATTTTCGGTGACTTCTAACAAACCAGCGTATACGCCAATTTTTCCACCTGGTAGAGCAAAGGCGTTAACTTGAGGCTCATCAAACACGACTAATTCCCATTGACCGCTGAACACAGACTTAGGCACATGCTTAGTTATGGCGTCTGCCACACACTGTACGTACTGATTAGAGACTTGTTTGGTGGAGACTTTTTGTTCCGTTTTCATGCTATCAAAGGCCTGTTCACCCATACCGCTTAGTTGGGAGCTAGAATATATCTTTAATTGATTGCGACCTAAAGGCGACTTAGCACAAGCAGTTAATAGCATAGTGAAGAGGATAATAAATAGTGGAATAGGGTTATGCATGTGTATTCTCAATTATCTAATGAAGGAGGATCATACCTTGATGAGTCTAAAGGGTTAAGGTTAGTTAACGATAAAATCACCAAATACAAATGAAAAAGCCTCAGGTTTGACGTGAGGCTTTTGCTTGATCCATCTGTGGTGATTAAATACTGGCTTTTAGTTGCTCTGCTAAATCTGTTTTTTCCCATGGAAATTCATCACGACCAAAGTGACCATAGGCCGCTGTAGGTTGATAAATTGGACGTTCAAGATCTAACATTTGTATTAAGCCGTAAGGTCTTAATTCAAAGTTGTTGCGAACTAACTCAATGAGCTTTGCTTCTGATACTTTGCTGGTGCCAAAGGTATCTACATTAATAGACGTTGGTTCAGCCACACCTATGGCATAAGATACTTGTATTTCACATTTATCTGCTAAACCGGCGGCAACAATATTTTTCGCGACATATCGTCCAGCGTAAGCTGCAGATCTATCTACTTTAGATGGATCTTTACCAGAAAATGCACCGCCACCATGACGAGCCATGCCGCCATAGGTATCTACAATAATTTTACGACCAGTTAATCCGCAGTCGCCCATTGGTCCACCAATTACAAAGCGGCCAGTAGGGTTAATAAAAAACTTGGTTTTTGAGGTTAGCCATTTTTCTGGCATAACAGGTTTAATAATTTCTTCCATCACCGCTTCACGTAAATCGGCGGTGCCAATTGAATCGCAATGTTGGGTTGATAATACTATGGCGTCTACACCAATTGGCTTGCCGTCTTCATAAATAAAAGTCACCTGACTCTTAGCATCCGGACGTAACCAATCTAAAGTGCCATTTTTACGGACTTCAGCTTGACGCTTGACCAATCTGTGAGAATAAGTGATTGGTGCAGGCATTAACACGTCGGTTTCGTTGCTCGCATACCCAAACATTAATCCTTGGTCACCGGCACCTTGCTCTTCAGGGGAGTTACGATCTACGCCTTGGTTGATATCAGGAGATTGTTTACCAATCGCATTTAAAATAGCACATGAGTCGGCATCGAAGCCCATGTCGGAATGTACGTAACCAATTTCTCGCACCGTTTTGCGAGTAATTTCTTCAATGTCGACCCAAGCAGAAGTGGTGACTTCGCCACCTACCAGTACCATTCCTGTTTTTACGAAAGTTTCGCAAGCTACACGGGCTCGAGGATCTTGGGCTAAAATGGCGTCTAGTACCGCATCAGATATTTGATCGGCTATTTTATCCGGATGCCCTTCGGATACAGATTCAGAAGTAAAAAGATGTGCTGTCATGTGCTTGCCTCTTTAAAAAACTTTGATTGAAATGTTACCAAAACATTATTCTAGCAACTTTTGGAAAAAATACCAGTCTTTACTTCTAGACGTCTAAATGGCTATATTCCAAATAAACTCGAAGCGACTTAAATCGACTAAGGTGTGAATAAAAGTCATATAAAAAAGGCCTTTCATAAACGTTTTAGCATTGCAGTTAACCGTTGGCTAATACAGAATAACGGACTATTTTTGGAAATTGTATTTATTCTTATATAAATGCAGTTTCCATATCCTATGAATCAGTCAGGAGACAACATGCCTTCACGTCAAGAACTCGCCAACGCCATTCGAGCATTAAGTATGGATGCCGTTCAAAAAGCCAAATCAGGTCACCCAGGTGCACCTATGGGTATGGCCGACATCGCTCAAGTTTTATGGAGTGACTTTTTAAACCATAACCCAACGAATCCAGATTGGGCTAACCGTGACCGTTTTGTTTTATCAAATGGTCATGGTTCAATGCTGATTTATTCGTTGTTACATTTATCGGGTTACGCACTACCCATCGAAGAATTGGCGCAGTTTAGACAATTGCATTCAAAAACGCCTGGTCATCCAGAGTATGGCTACACCGCTGGTGTTGAAACCACAACAGGTCCTTTAGGACAAGGTATTGCCAACGCTGTTGGTATGGCTATAGCGGAAAAAACCTTAGCCGCGCAGTTTAACAAACCAGGTCATGACATAGTTGATCACTACACTTATAGCTTTTTAGGCGATGGGTGTTTGATGGAAGGTGTGTCTCACGAAGCGTGTTCATTAGCAGGAACGCTAGGTTTAGGTAAGCTAATCGCTTTTTGGGATGATAACGGTATTTCTATCGACGGTGAAGTAGAAGGTTGGTTTACCGACAATACTCCTGCTCGTTTTGAAGCGTATGGTTGGCATGTTATTGCTGATGTCGACGGTCATAATGCTGATGCAATTGCTGCAGCGATTGCTGAAGCAAAATCGGTAACTGATAAACCTACTATGATTTGTTGCAAAACAATCATTGGCTTTGGTTCACCTAATAAGTCAGGTAGCCATGATTGTCACGGTGCACCTTTAGGCGACGAAGAAATTGCTGCGGCGCGTGAGTTTTTGAAATGGCCACATGCTCCATTTGACATACCAGCAGACGTGTATGCTGGATGGGATGCTAAAGAAGCGGGTTCAGCTAAAGAGCAAGAGTGGAATGCTAAATTTGATGCTTATGCTGCAGCTTTCCCTGAATTAGCTGCCGAATACAAACGTCGTATAGCAGGTGATTTGCCGGCGGATTTCTCTGCTAAGGCCGATGCCTTCATCCAACAGTGTCAAGATAAGTCAGAGAACATTGCTAGCCGTAAAGCCTCACAAAACTCTATCGAAGCCTTCGCTAGCATTTTACCGGAAGTATTAGGCGGTTCAGCTGACTTGGCTGGTTCTAATTTAACTTTATGGTCTGGTGCTAAAGGTTTAACGGCTGACGATGCCAGCGGTAACTACGTTTATTACGGTGTTCGTGAGTTTGGTATGACTGCCATTATGAACGGTATCGGCTTGCACGGTGGATTCCGTCCTTACGGTGCGACTTTCTTAATGTTCATGGAGTATGCTCGAAATGCTCTAAGAATGTCTGCTTTGATGGGGATCCCAAATATTCAGGTGTATACACACGACTCTATTGGTCAAGGTGAAGATGGGCCTACTCACCAGCCTATCGAGCAAGTGGCAAATTTACGTCTAACGCCAAATATGGACACGTGGCGCCCATGTGATGCCGCTGAGACAGCTACCGCTTGGAAATTTGCATTAGAGCGCAAAGAAGGTCCTTCTTCGTTAGTTTTCAGTCGCCAAGGTTTACCAGCTCAAGCCCGTGATGCGGCGCAACTTAAAGACATTGCTCGTGGTGGTTATATCTTAAAAGATACTGCTGGCACCCCAGACGTGATCATTATCGCCACAGGTTCTGAAGTAGGAATAAGTGTAGAAGCAGCGGAGCAACTAGCCTCTCAAGGTATTGCCGCACGGGTTGTATCTATGCCTTCTACTTCTGTATTTGATAGACAAGATGCAGGGTACAAAGAAGCAGTATTGCCTGCGGCTATTACTAAGCGTGTAGCAGTTGAAGCGGCTCATGTTGACTACTGGTACAAATATGTTGGCTTTAATGGCGCGGTAGTGGGTATGACTACATTCGGTGAGTCTGCACCGGGTGGCGAGTTACTTAAACACTTCGGTATTACTGCTGATGCAGTCGTTGAAGCAGCCAAAGGTTTATAATTCAGCGAAATATAATTGAGTTTTTCCGAAGCTGCATGCTTTCGGTTAACCTCAAGAAACGATAGAATAGGGCGCTTTTTAGCGCCCTATTTTTTTCTGTTTAACTAACCTTTGTAAATCACAATTAGGATGACATGATTCGTATTGCAATAAATGGTTTTGGTCGTATTGGCAGAAACGTCCTGCGCGCGCTTTATGAAAGCGGTCAGAATCACATTATAAAAGTGGTGGCAATAAACGAAGTAGCTTCCCCTGAAGGTATGGCCCATCTTTTAAAATACGATACTTCTCATGGTCGATTTGCATCTTCGGTTAGTTTAAGAGTACTGAATTCACACGAGCAGTATTTAAATGTCGATGAAGACGATATCGCTTTATTACACCAGTCAGAAATAAAAAATATAAATTGGCAAAAATATAATGTCGATATAGTGCTGGAATGTACTGGGGTGTTTGGTGAGCGTAAATGGGGGCAAGTACATGTAGAGCAGGGAGCAAAACAGGTATTGTTTGCTGAGCCCGCTAGTCCAGATGTAGATGCGACTATTATTTATGGTATCAATGAGCACATTTTGACTAGTCAGCACAAAATAGTATCTAATGGCTCATGCACAACTAATTGTATTGTGCCGATTATTCAAACCTTGGATCAGGCTTTCGGGGTCAATAGCGGCACGATAACAACCATCCATTCGTCTATGCATGACCAGCAAGTCATCGATGCTTATCATCCAGATTTGCGCCGTACTCGGGCCGCAAGCCAATCTATCATTCCGGTAGATACTAAACTCGCAGCGGGTATAGAACGAATATTGCCGAAATTTGCTGGCAAATTTGAAGCCATAGCAGTGCGTGTACCGACCATTAATGTGACTGCTATGGATTTAAGCGTGACGTTAAATTCCGAAACGAATATCGCTGGTGTTAACCAAGCGCTCAAAGCCGCTAAACTTGGCAGCTTAAATGGTTTGCTTGATTACACTGAAATACCTTTAGTGTCTTGTGATTTTAACCATGATCCGCATTCTTGTATTGTGGATGGGACGCAAACCCGAGTGAGTCATAGGCAATTAGTAAAAACTTTAGTTTGGTGTGATAACGAGTGGGGGTTTGCCAATAGAATGTTAGACACCTGCCGCGCAATGTATCGTGCTTATCATAGCGAATAAATTAATTAATCAACTTTTATAAATCATCATTAAGGATAAATTATGTCTGTTATCAATATGTCAGATCTAGCATTAGCGGGAAAAAGAGTACTCATTCGTGAAGACTTAAACGTACCCGTTAAAGACGGAGTGGTCACTTCTGATGCCCGTATTCGAGCCTCTTTACCCACTATTAAAGCCGCAGTAGCTGCCGGTGCAAAAGTGATGGTCATGTCGCATTTAGGCCGCCCAACTGAAGGCGAATATGCTGAAGAGTTTTCTTTATTACCGGTTGTGAAGTACTTGCAAGAAAACACAGATTTAACGGTACGCTTAGAAAAAGACTATTTAGCTGGCGTAGATGTGAATGCCGGTGAAGTTGTGGTACTCGAAAACGTACGTTTTAACAAAGGCGAAAAAGCAGATGATGAAACCTTAGCTAAGCAATATGCTGCTTTATGTGACATATATGTAATGGATGCCTTTGGTACAGCTCACCGTGCCCAAGCGTCTACTCATGGTGTGGGTGTACATGCGCCTATCGCTTGTGCGGGTCCTTTATTGGCAGGTGAATTGGCCGCTCTTGGCAAAGCCCTAAATAACCCAGAGCGTCCATTAGTGGCGATTGTTGGTGGTTCAAAAGTATCGACCAAGTTAACTGTGCTAGACGCCCTTTCTAAAATTGCTGACCAATTGGTGGTAGGCGGCGGTATTTCGAATACTTTCGTTGCTGCTCGTGGCAATAACGTTGGTTTATCTTTGTATGAAAAAGACTTGATCCCAGAAGCGAAACGTTTAATGGGGTCGCTAGATATTCCAGAAACCGTGGATGTGCGTGTAGGCAAAAACTTCTCAGATCAAGAGCCTGCGGTTGTAAAAGCCGCAAGTGATGTACAAGACGATGAAGAAATTATGGATTACGGCCCTCAAACTGCTGAAAACGTTGCTGCGATTTTGCGTAACGCAAAAACCATTCTTTGGAATGGCCCATGTGGTGTATTTGAGTTTGATAATTTCTCAAAAGGTACTGAGGTAGTGGCGCGAGCTATAGCTGAAAGTGATGCCTTCTCAATTGCTGGTGGCGGCGATACATTAGCGGCAATCGATAAGTGGGGATTAGAAGACCAAGTTTCTTATATCTCAACAGGTGGCGGTGCTTTCTTAGAGTTTGTTGAAGGCAAAGTTCTACCAGCTGTTGCCATGTTAGAAGCTCGCGCGGCTAAGTAGTTAGTAGCTAAGTAATATGGCTAAAACCTTAAGGCCTGACTCTTTGTCAGGCCATAGGGTTGATAATACCTTGGTATAAGCTGTGGAATACGGCTATTTTTTTAACCCACAATGTTTCGCCCCCTTATTAGACCTGTCATCTTTTCCTATATAGGCAAAAGGGCATTTTTATGCTCAACTGCATTTCTTTTTTAGCGCCTTTTAAGTACTATTTAATCTGTGTTGAATTTAAGGCATAAGGTTCGAACAATATGAGTTTAGAGCTACCCCTACCATTGTACAAAAAGCTCACTGTGACATTTAGAGTAGAGCCCGGTTGTTTGGGCCCTGATGGCGTTGAACACATTGAGGGATTTTGCAAATATGCAAAAAAAGCCGTAGCAAAACTCGACTCAGATTTTGTGCGCTGGGTAATAACCCCCAGATATGATAAATCCTTAGATGAGACCGAATACAAAACGAACAACAAAAAGCTTGATCATAATAAAGCTGAGAAGTATCTACGGGTATTTGGCAAAGAACTCGATGATTTTGAAGACCATTTACAAGACAAATTGTCTACTTTGATTGATCAGTATTTGGGGCGATAGATATATCGAAATACGTTATTTTTAGGCCCTGCGTTAGCATGACTGCTGGGGGATTATTCGATTGCCAATACGGCACGATCCTGCTCTAGCTTAAAGTCAAACTCTCTTAGAAAATTCATTCCCAATAAACCATCAGCATGGTGCAAGTTACTCATAGGTAACACCACAACCGATATATTCTGTACAACAGCATGTTCAATTTTAAGTTCACTAAATCTGTACATGGGGGCGAGTACGGTACCGTTGGCCGTGTTTATGTTAAAGCGACCAATGGGATTTTTTTAAATCTGCTCGATAAGCTAGCGAAATATTGTTTAGAAATTGCGGTGATTGACGCGCCAGTATCTATCAGCAATTGAAGGTGATTGTTTGAAAGTTCTGCATTGACCACATATTGATCGCCAACCTGTTGTAAGGCTATTTCTCTGTAATCAGCAACAGGAGGTAAAACACTCTCTTTTTGCGTTATGTTCTGTTCAGAGGTGTCTTGTTGCGAGTCTAGAATGTGCCTTATAGCCATGGCTGACGGATCTTCAAAGGGCAAACTGGCCAGAATATTTTCCATTAACATACCTTGAAATTGCTCTGCATAGGCTCTTGCTAATGACACTATGTACAATCTATTTTCGGGATCAATTTGTAATAAAGGTTCAACAAACTTGGCTAACACTTCCCTAGAATATGTTGTTTGCAGTTGTTCAATAGTGTTGCTGCTAGTATTAGAAATGATGTTTTCAATTTCAGCCTGTTGTGTTGCGGTCATAGGGTAACGTAGCAGAGTGTAATAGTGAGCTAGCGCGTCGCTAAGTAAACCGGTTTCGACTTTTACCTTAGCTTCCAGCAGTAAAAAGTCCATATCTTGAGGATATAGTTTTAAGTATGTGGTTAGTAAAGCGCTCAGTTCGTGATAGCGCTTTTCGGCGAATAACTGATTTGCTTGTGCTAGCGTATCGTCACGGTTGAGTTGGGTAATTTGTTGCAGGGCGTTTCCTGCGCTTACTCGATGATTGGGCTTTGAAAGTGGCTCTGTGCTAGCCAATGCTGGTGCGATGTTGGTAGCGCTGAGGGAAGCAGTACGTTTTATGGGAGGGGTTAACTCAAGCTCTTGCTGAATATTGCCTTGCCTCAATAAATAAATATTGAGGGAGATCGAGCAAACGCAGAGCGCAGTCAGTACAACTAGCCATTTTTTCATTGGTGGTTACGTATCTTCGTTAAGGATCCTACAATTAACCTTAACGAATCTGCTTGTGGGCTGCAATCTCCCTATGGGTAGAGACCTGCTTTGGCTCATGTCATGACGTCAAGGTGAGGGCGGCGCTATAGGTGTCAGCAAAAAGCGCTGGCATGCGAGTAGGTTTTCCTGACGAAAGGACAATACAAATAAAGTCTGTTTGCGCTGTAAGTAAGGTCTTTTGATCGGCTGTTCGAATAAACTGAAATTGCCTAGTGAGTTTTAATTTTTTATCACATTGGGTGATCCAGGTTGCACAATCAATGACGTCGCCATAGTGGGCCGCGGCTAGGTAATTTATCTGGTGTTGGCTAATGACCATCCCTCTATCGATCCCTTGATATTGTTCGATAGTTAGCCCCAACTGGTTGGAGTGGGCCCATGAAGTGGTTTCTAGTTGTGTGACATAGGCAACATTATTGACGTGCTGATAATGGTCAATATGTTTTGCCTCAATACGCCATGTTTTTATGAACGGGTTAGGGTAAAGCCAAGTCATGATTGTCTGATATATATACTGTAATACAAGTTGATGTTTTTACTGTTATTTTCCACGTACGGCACGGTAATGTATAGTAATTAACCTGAATCCTGGATAAGCCAGAACATCAGGATAACGCTCTTTTTGTATCTAGCGGTGTTGGATTGTTTAGCAATAACACGTTATGACATACAACAACCCGCCTTGTTATACACGATCCACGAAAAATTTCGTTAGCGAGTAACATTTAGCTGAGGTTATTTAAACAAAAATATATTAAGCCATTGAATGATATCGATATTGCTTAACTTAAGCGATACTTCTTATCCACAACTCAGGTTAAATAATAATAGCCCTAAGCTTGGCGTAAACTCGTAGCGAACACAATAGTCTTTTGTCATTGAGTCCTAATATGTATTCAATCAGCGGTAGTGTAAACGAGCATGGCAAGGCGCATAATTAAGGGGAAAATTAACGCCTAGGCCCTGTTATTTTCAGTGACAGCGAGCTGAGTGTAAACCCTAGTAAGCAGAGCCTGAGCGTATTTTGAGTAGCCAAAATTTAAGATGCAATGGTATTGTATCTAGCTGCCATGGTATTATTGGGTTTGGTTCCATAAAGTCTTAAAAGCCCGTTTTTTATATTCGGCAAAGGTCGATTTCGAGTAGTAACATGTCGCAACTTCACAAATATCAGGATTTGATATCCCTCTTTAATCAAGCCTTCGGCGACACTGAAAATACGCTACTCATGAAAGGGCAGGATGAACCTATTTATATTCCAGCCGAGACGTCTCACGGCAAACATCGCATTATTTTCGCCCATGGTTATTTTGCCAGCGCTTTACATGAAATTGCCCACTGGTGTATTGCCGGTAAGGAAAGGCGTTTGCTAGAAGATTACGGTTATTGGTATTGTCCTGATGGGCGTAGTGAAGCAGAACAAGCGGAGTTTGAGAAAGTAGAAGTTAAACCTCAAGCTATTGAGTGGGCATTTTGTTGTGCTGCAAATAAACCTTTTCAAGTGAGTACAGATAACTTAAATGGTGCGCCGGTTGATAGAAAGGCATTTCAAATCGCGGTGCGTGAGCAAGCGCTGGTTTACCTAAGAAATGGTTTTCCAGCACGAGCAGGCTGTTTTATTCAGGTACTGAGAGACTTTTATCAAACTAGTGAGTTGTCAGTCGCTAGCTTTGACTTGACTGAAAAGAGAGAGTCGATAACGAATGTTTAAACTAGGTCTAATTATTAATCCTTATGCTGGCATTGGCGGGGCATTGGCCTTAAAAGGTAGTGACGGCCGCGACATTCGAGAGCGAGCGATGGCACTAGGGGCTGAGAAAAAGGCTCTTGATAAAACACGCCTTGGGTTACAGCTTATTCTACCAATTAAACATCTTGTTCATTTTTATATCGCCGCCGGTGAAATGGGGGAAGATCTTATTGCACAGATGGGGTTCGACTATACCGTGGTTTATCATGCTTCGAAATTACAAACCGAAAGTGATGATACCGAGTCTACAGCACAGGCTCTGATAGAGCATTCAGTGGACTTAGTGTTGTTTGTTGGCGGTGATGGCACCGCTAGAAATGTTTGCAATATCATCGCTCAGTCAATACCGGTGCTGGGCATACCCGCTGGCTGTAAGATCCATTCCGGCGTGTTTGCTGTGACGCCTCAAGCAACAGGCAGAGTATTAGAAAAGGTACTGAAGGGGGAAATTGTTAGCGTCAACACGGGCGATGTAATGGATATTGATGAAGCGTTATTTCGTCAAGGGAAAGTCAGCGCTAAATACTACGGCGAAATGCATGTACCCACTGAACTAGCCTACATCCAAGGGGTTAAAATGGGCGGCAAAGAGTCCGATGAATTAGTGCTGGCCGATATCGCCGCTCATGTTGTTGAATTGATGGAAGACAATCCTACATGCCTGTTTGTAATGGGCTCGGGTTCAACTGTCGACTATGTTATGCAAGAGCTGCAACTCGAAAATACCTTGCTCGGTGTTGATATTCTTTTAGATCAACAACTTATTGCCAAGGATGTGACGGCAGAACAATTGTTGCAAATTACTCGAGGCCAAAATTGTAAGCTTGTTATCACCTTAATTGGCGGTCAAGGTCATATTTTAGGTCGTGGTAATCAACAATTAAGTCCTGAATTTTTAACGGCACTTGGCAAGGAGAATATCGTGTTAGTGGCGACTAAAAGTAAATTAACAGGCTTACAAGGCCGACCGTTGATTGTCGACTCTGGAGACAAAATTATGGATCAAAATCTAGCCGGATTAATGACGGTTGTGACCGGATATCGTGACCAAGTTTTGTATCCGGTTGCAGATTTCACATAAAACGGAATTAATATAATATGCTCTGGGTAAGAGTCTAATACCAATTGCACAAGCCAAGAATTAGGAGATATTTTGTTAGAAACCATTGAGCAGCCTGAGTTAACGTTGTTTATTGACAAGGTAGAGAAACACTTAGATTCAGTTGTAGAACACGGCAGTGATCAAGAACTGTTTATTGCCAGTTATTTGCAAGGACATTTCGCGGTCATGGCAGGGCAAAGTCAAGTGCAGCATATGACAAAAGTCAGCCAGTTAGATCAGTTAATGCACACAAGTTTGAGCCAAGCCTTTGCCAACGACGAATTGGTCAGTGATGATCAAACTCAAGTTTGGAACTTGTGGCACAGTTTCTTGAATTAGTTTGACCTGCACCTGAGGCAAACTTGGGTGCTTTATGTTTTATCATTAAACATGCTTTTCATTTGGTTAGCGAAAGCGACAAACTTTTCTTTGATAGTGCGTTTTACTTTGATGTCGACGCCACCCAAAAGTACAAATCCTTCGATAATAATGGTAGGAGCTTGACGAGACGCAATAGAAGGTGCCGTGTTGTCAATGCCGCCCAATACGCAAAAGGCCTTAGAAACTACGTTGACGTTTTCTGGCACCGAAAAGTCATTTCCGCCGAGTAAACAAAATATCCGTACTCTTACGTTGGGCGTAGTAAAAATTGCGTCAGTAAAGTCTATATCTGCCCCTCCTAGAATAGTAATGATGCGTACCTCTTTAGGCACACTCCATTGACCACTGCGCGTTGAGCCTCCTAGCACATTGACTATGGTGTCGGTTTCGTCAGAGGTAGAGGGTGAATAATTAACGTTGAACTGACGCTCTTTTTCGGCCGAGTATTGTGTGTCTTTAGGCTGCTCTAAATCTCTGGCTAAGTCGACAATTTGTTGATGGTTTGAGCTTTCCATCGCTTGATCTAGTCGGCGTTCAAAAGCTTGGTCTGAAATGATCCCGTGGCTGTAATTATAAATTAGGGTATCAATTACTTCTTCACGAACTTTTTCGATGGGGCGATCTTCCAGAATTACGGCCATAATGGTTCCTATCAATTTATATAACGTGTATTCAACTTTAATGTTAAAAGCACTAACCATGCCATTTAAAATACCTATTGAATTCAATGATCTACTAAAATCTATCCTGTTGTATTTAGCGAAAAATACTATATTTTAGCGTTTTTAATTGATTTTTTGCGAACCGTTAGTAATGCCAATTCCATTGAATTATATCAATTCACATTGGTAACTAAGCTGGATCCTGGATAAGCCGAACCTCTCGATAACGCCCTTTCAAATACCGTTAACGTGTTGCAAAATCTGCTGGGACATTCCCACTGCGCGTACATTTATTTATTGGCGTTGGTACAGTAAAACTGATGGTGATTCTTGCTCCGCCCAACTCACTCTTATCAATTTCAAGCTTTCCTTGATAAGCTGCGACTAAATCAGAGACCACTGCCATACCAATACCTTGTCCCTCTTTGTAGCTGTCTAATCGGGTGCCCCTTTTGAGTAGCGCTTGTCGTTGGTCGGCGGGAATTCCGGCACCATCGTCTTCAACACTAATGGCAATTTTATTCGACATGGAAAAGGTGCTAACTAACACTTTTTGTTTGGCCGCTTTACAAGCGTTATCGACTAGGTTTCCTAATATCTCCATCACGTCCGTGGTGTCTGCTTGTAGATAAATGCTGTGCTGATGCTGTTCAAAGTGAAGCGTGATATTTTTGTCTAGGTATACTTTAGCCATGGCGTTAAGCAATTTTTCGACTAATGGTTTGATTTCTACTGCACTTTCAAATGCGCTGGAAGCGCCCGCTGCGGCCCTTTTGAGTTGCCTTTGTATTTGCTGATCAATTTGCTGGATAGGCTCTTTAGCGTCGTGCGGTAATTGGCTGTTTCCCGAAAGTACTGCCAAGGGCGTTTTTAAGCTATGGGCCAAATCACTTAAGCTATTTTTGTAACGACTTCGTTGCTGCTCTTCGGAATCAAGTAGGTGGTTTATGCTGGTTTTCAGGGTTTCAAGTTCCGGTGGATAAGTCTGATCTATGCGTTTTAGTTGACCTTTTTCAGCTTGAACTATTTGCCTGTTTAATTTACTTATGGGTAATAATGCGGCATTGAGACTTATCAACAATAGCAATAACAATAAAATAGCCATTAAGGCTAGCCACTTCCACAGGGTGTTGGCGAACTTTTGTTTTTCAGCGTTAAATATTGCTTTGTCTTGCAGAATAGTAAAACTGACCGCTTGGTAATCGTCCACATTGTCAAATTCGGCGGTGTAGGCATAAATGAAATAGTCATCGTTAAAATCAAAGTGCTCAATAAATAGTTCATCCCCTGTATTGGGGCGGCTAAGTGTGGGTGCCGTCTGCCAATGTAAAGTGGATAACGATTGCCACAAAATCCCTTTTTCACTTTGGATAAAGGCATATAGGCCAGAGTCGGGCAAATTAAATTGGTCGTTGTACAGTTGTTCAGGCATCACAACTTTGCCGTTTTCAAACTCAAATTCAGAAATTAAACTTAAGCTTTGCACTCTGAGTTGCTGCAACATTGATTGGGTCAAACTACTGTTAAAAGCTTTTTCTAAGGTAAAGGCAGCCAACGGAATAAATATCAGCAATGTGAGCAAGGCAGCTGCAAACGTTCTTAGGCGTAACGAAAGGTTTTGCATCTCTTCAAAGTGCTCTGTTTATTCGATAACCTCGGCCACGCAGAGTTTCTATTGGGTTTATCTTGCCATCGGGATCAATTTTTTTACGAAGGCGACCGACAAATACTTCGATGACATTGCTGTCTAAATCAAAATCTTGGTCGTAAATGTGTTCTGTCAACTCTGTTTTAGAAACCACTTTTTGCGGGTTAAGCAAAAGGTACTCTAGCACTTTATATTCATATGCGGTGAGTTCAATGTAGGCACCATTAATGCTGACTTCTTCACTTAAAGTATCGAGGCTAATCGGACCTTTTTCAATGACCGGATGTGCTTTACCTGCGGCTCTGCGGATCAGGGCTTTCACGCGGGCTAATAGTTCCTCGTTATGAAACGGCTTCGTCAGATAGTCATCGGCGCCTGCGTCTAGCCCTTCTACTTTCTCTTGCCATCTGTCTCTGGCGGTTAGAATTAGAATAGGGCAGGTAAGGTCATTTTTACGGGCTTTTTGGATGACTTCAAAGCCATCTATTATTGGCAAGCCAATATCAATTATGGCTAAGTCATAAGGATGCTCTGCTAATAAAAATAACGCTTTCTCACCGTCGTCGGCTAAGTCTACACTGTAGCCATTGGCTTGCAGTAGTGCGTCTAATTGCGTTAATAGGCGGCTATCATCTTCGACAACTAAAATTCGCATACTATTTTTTGGCTCCTTGTTGAGTCACTTTCCCAGACTTCTTATCGACGTCGACAGATACAACTCTTCCAGATTTCTGCAGCACTTTGACGCGGTATGTGCTTTTACTTTGATCGACTTTTAATACACGGCCTGATACTTTCTGCTGAGCTCTTTTCGCGGCTTGAGTTTTATTTATTGTGTCTGTTTTAGATTGCTCCACTGCGACACTCGTCGAGCTAACGATTAAGCTAAATAAACCAATGGTAATCAGTCTGACAAAAGTAGGTATTTTCAACATTTTGCTCTAATGGACGGTGAATATTTTGATAGTTTACCTCAATCAATACAGGACTTAAATGTACTTAAACTAGTCAATGAATTGATTGAGGACGACATTTTCTGTTAGTGATAAATGCGAATATATTTATTCGGTTTTGTTTTACTAAAGGTTTGGTAAGTCCTGCCTTTTACCTTGTAACTCACCTTGTAACCTCGCAAGACTCTTTGTTTGCTAAGTGTTGGTTGGCGTGGATTAACAACAGTATACCTGTCCTGTCTGTTCGTGTTGTCTATTTTGTGGCCAATCGCGCCACCCATTATTGCCCCCGCAATGGTGCCCACTATTTTGTGTTTCTTATCACTCACCATATGACCCAGACTGCCACCAATAATAGAGCCTATCGCGGCACAATTATGACGCTTATTGACTATGACTGTCGAACGAGGATGATGTCTGTTTACTAGTATGTACTCATACACTGGCGTGATATTTACGACTCTAGCTTTGTAATGAGGTGGCTGATAGTTTGCACTAGCAAAAGGGGAGATTAACAATAAAGCAACTGCAACGGTGATAAAAGGTTTCATAAGAACACTCCTGTAATAAGTGAGACTTATATTATTCATCTGAGACTGAACTTTAGCTGAATTGAATCTTGATTAACTTGAATCTACCGAGTTACCCCAATACGGGTTGTTAAAAATGTTCGTTTTTGCTTCCACTGTGAATCTAACTTTAGCTGGGTGAATAGCGCTTAGTAATCGACTTTTTTACGTAACGCTTTGGTCCTGCCTGATTTAACTTTACTGTCGACCCGTTTCTGTTGTGAGCTCTTGGTGGGTTTGGTTGCACGGCGTGCTTTTTGGAGTTTGCCGGCTTCTTGTAAGAGTAAACTTAAGCGTGTTAAGGCATCTTGTTTATTCATCTCTTGGGTTCGATGGCTCTGTGCTTTGATTATCAAAATACCGTCTTGGGTAACGCGTTTGTCTGCACCTGATAGGAGCTTTTGTTTGACGTATTCGGGGATAGCGGCCGAGCGAATATCGAATCTAAGATGTATCGCACTGGATACTTTGTTGACGTTCTGGCCACCTGCTCCTTGGGCGCGCATGGCGCTTAATTCAATGGCTGGCATCAGGTTTTCTATGTTAGGTTGATACATAATTATCCACTTGGAAAGGCTAGTTGCTGACCTAAGCCTACAGTAAAC
Source organism: Paraglaciecola aquimarina (assembly GCF_032464635.1). Classification (NCBI taxonomy): domain Bacteria; kingdom Pseudomonadati; phylum Pseudomonadota; class Gammaproteobacteria; order Alteromonadales; family Alteromonadaceae; genus Paraglaciecola; species Paraglaciecola aquimarina. The sequence goes on along the minus strand of NZ_JAWDIO010000002.1, from coordinate 4,066,219 downwards.
AACCATAGTCCATAGGCGCTGTGTTCAATACTCACGGCAACTAAAGACTGACTCTTTTTGTAATTTAAGGCAAATAAAATACCGCCAGCAAAGGTTAATACAAACACTAAGTTATTCATTAAAAAGAATGGGCGAGGCTAAACAAGCAAGCGTTGACAAAGGTAAATAGATAGGGATTCGACACTAAATTTTGGTAGCGCTTAAAGAAAAACACTCGGTATACAAACTCTTGTGGGTAAACTGAAAATAGTGCATAAAATATGCTGACAGCTACCCACATTAACGGATTTTTTCGCACTACTGAAAATAGTGCTTCCGGTAAAAAATAGCCAATGAGCATGGTTGATATGACCATAAACGCGATTAAGCGAAGTGCCATACCTTGAGTAAAGTAATGCCATTTTGTACCAATTAAACTGGCTCGAACAAATAAGCCTTGGCGACGACTTATCACCACACAATAGGTAAGCGCGACTACAACACAACAGAGTTTTATTGCGATATGGATATGCCAAGCCAAAACAACAGGGGTAAGCAAAAATAGCGCGATTAACTCTAGCCACAAAAAGGCGTTCGTTGCGCCGCTTTGGGTTGTGCCAATGACTGTTTTTGAATCCGTCACTGTTTTACATATGCCGTAATGGTCATCGATTCACTACCTTAGAGGTTAGGGAAGGACCTTTTTATAGGGCTTGACTACGACTTTTTTGTAAACGCCAGCAGCAATGTATGGATCTGCATCGGCCCACTCTTGGGCGTGTTGTAGACTGTTAAAATCTGCTATTACTAGCGAGCCAGTGAAACCAGCTTCGCCTGGATCTTCACTATCAATAGCTGGGCAAGGGCCTGCTACTAACAAACGGCCTTTGTCAGTTAATTCTTGTAATCTTGCCAAATGTGCAGGTCGTGCCTCTTTACGCATTGGTAAACTGTTTTCAACATCTTCACTGTAAATGACATACCACATTGTTTAGTTGTTCCTTATTCAGATTTAAATAGTGTGTTGGTGTCGCTAACGTTGATACCAACTAATTGCTGAGAGATCGCGTCCAGTTGTTTGCTATTGCCAACAAAATGAAACACCTGTTGAGTATGACTGACGGATTGGTTGGTTTTTAGCGCTAACATGGGCGCGGCACTTTCCAATTCATAAAACGCCGACTTGGCTAATAAACTGCCATCCATATTGCCATGATTGTAGGCATTAGTGACATCCCCTTTAGCCTGTTTTGTGTACAGTTTTTCTAGAGATATAGGGTATCTGCCATCTTGGTCAATCGTTATTTTGAGCACTGTCAATTTTGCTAAGCTGGGCGAATAGGATAAAATCAAGTCGCCACTAATATCAGCAGGAATACCTATTTTGCTGCGGTATTTTCCATCGGTTTTAAAAAATACTAAGTGATTTCTGCTGATCAGTCTGTCTGCATATAAGGGGTATAAGTAACTCTGTACGGGCCCTTGCTCAGGAGCAATGACAAACATGGAAACACTGTCATCGGTACCTTGTAACATTGCCATAGACCAAAGGGTGATCAGGCCTTTTTCTGGTCGCCAGTCTTCTCCCAAATTAGTTAAGCTTGTATGCGAGCGATAAGCCACCTGATTGACTGATGTGGGTAGTTCGATGCTTAACTGTCGACTTATTTGCTGAGGACTGAGTAGGGTGATAGTTCTGTCTAGCTGGACTGAAAAGTGGCTGTTTTGATAATTAACGAGGGCTAAGTTAGTTCGAAAATGAACCGTCTCAGGATTGGCAGATATTACATCATAATTTTTGGCATTAAGTGCCGGTGGGACTCGCCAGTTTTCATTATTGATTGCTTTACCAACTGGGTAAAACAATGAAAATTTAGAACCTATAGGAGCAATCCAAGTTCGGTCCTCCCCCTACATTACCTGTTTGTTGTTGCAGGGCATTTTTGTCTAGCCAAGCATTACTTAGCCCGTTAACACCTGTGGCTGTGCTGGTTAATACTCTGCCTTGGTGCTGCGCCGATAACACAATTTGGCTTTGTTGATCTGCTGATTTTAGAATTATGGGCGAATCAAACTGTTTAATGTAGTGTAAATCGTCGATAAAACTATTTTTCGCCAACGCCTTAGCTGATAAACAGCTAAGGCAGGCAAGTAACATAACCTTATACAGGTGCATGATAATAGCTACCGTGTTGCTTGTTTCATTTCACTAACAAAAGCGGTTAATTTTTCAAACATTACTTGCGGTTGGGCGAGATTTTCAGCCACTATATTCACAGTTGCTGAGCCAGAAATCGCGCCAGCGGCCCCAGCTTGGATCGCGTCAGCCACTTGTTTAGGCGTGGATATACCAAAACCTAAAATAGGAGGTGCTACTTTATATTGGGTCAACTTGGTAATTAATTCATCGGCAGGAATGGTTACAGCGGTTTCTGCTCCCGTCACACCTGCACGACCCAATAAGTAGGTATATCCTTGCGACTTATGGCCTATTTCAGCTAATGTTTCGTCACTGGCATTGGGAGGAGCGATGAGTATTTGTTTTACGCCTGTTTGCTTAGCCACCGCAATAAAGCGATCTGCTTCACGTAAAGGCACATCGGCAATCAATATTGAATCAACCCCAGCTTCTGCGGCGTCCGCATAGAATTTTTCGATGCCACGTTTAAGTACCAAATTGCTATACAACAATAAGCCAATAGGAATGTCTGCGTTGATTTGACGTACTTTTTTGATCACATCAAAACACTGGCTGGTTTTAATGTTATGACTTAAGGCGCGAATAGCTGCTTGTTGAATGGTAGGGCCATCGGCAATAGGATCTGAATATGGAAAACCTAATTCAAGTGCATCCGCACCGCCTTCAATTAACGCTTTGATAATACTCACGGAAGTTTCTATATCAGGATCGCCAACCATCACAAAAGGAACAAATGCCCCTTCTTGTTTAGCGTTTAACTTGTCAAACATATTGGCATAACGGTCTGCTTTAACGAGAGAATCAGTCATTATTTTGCGTCTCCTAAGATACTGTGTACGTGGGCTAAGTCTTTGTCGCCGCGACCAGATAAATTCACCACAATTATGCTGCCGTCTTCCGCTTCGTCAGCCATGTTCAAACCATGGGCTAAAGCATGTGAAGACTCAAGGGCAGGGATGATCCCTTCTTTACGAGACAATATTTGAAACGCATTGAGCGCTTCTTCATCGGTAACCGACACATACTCAGCACGGCCAATATCAGACAAATAGGCATGTTGAGGGCCGACCGCAGGGTAATCTAAACCAGCCGATACAGAGTAAGACTCTTCAATTTGACCGTCATCGTCTTGCATAATATAGCTATAAGTACCGTGTAAAATACCTGTGGTACCTTTACCAATTGCAGCGCCATGTTCTTTTGTGTGAATACCTTTACCAGCTGGCTCTACGCCTACTAAGCGTACACTCGGATCATCGATAAAGTCAGCAAACATACCAATGGCATTTGATCCACCGCCAACACAAGCGACCACAGCATCGGGTAAGCGACCTTCTTTTTCTAAAATTTGAGCTTTGGTTTCTTCACCTATCATACGATGGAATTCACGAACGATAGTAGGGAAAGGGTGAGGACCAGCAGCGGTACCCAACAAATAGTGTGCTTTGTCATAATTCGCGGACCAGTCACGTAGTGCTTCATTCACCGCGTCTTTTAAGGTGCCTGAGCCCGCGTTTACTGGGATCACTTCAGCGCCCATTAACCGCATTCTGAATACGTTAGGCGCTTGACGCTCAACATCTTTGGCACCCATGTAGATCCGTGCTTTTAGACCTAGTAAAGCACAAGCTAAGGCTGTGGCTACGCCATGTTGCCCTGCGCCTGTTTCGGCAATCACATCGGTCTTACCCATACGTTTGGTCAATAAAGCTTGGCCTAGAACTTGATTCGTTTTATGCGCACCACCGTGTAATAAGTCTTCTCGTTTAAGGTACAGTTTGACGTTAGGATTACTGACCAAATTACGGGTTAACGTCATAGCCGTTGGACGCCCCGCATAATTTTTGAGCAAATCCATAAATTCGGCTTGAAATTCCGGATCGTTTTGAGAGTCGATAAATGCTTGTTCTAGTTGATCGAGTGCTGGAATAAGTAACTCTGGTACATACATACCACCGTACTCACCAAATTTACTGTCTAATTTATTCATTATATTTTGACCTATTCTTTTAAATAACTATTCTGTTCTACAAGCTGCTGTTAGCTTTTACTTTTCGAAGCTCGAGTATTATTAATACTGCCTAAGTTGGGCAAAAGCTTGGCTTAACTTTTCTTTGTCTTTGATCCCTGCAGAGCTTTCAACGCCCGAATTTAGATCTAATATTGCTAGACCCTGTTTCGCTGCCTCTTTGACATTTTCAGGAGTAAGACCTCCGGCTAAAATCAATCTAGATTTGTCGCTTATTTGATCTAACAATTGCCAACTAAATGTTTGGCCAGTTCCACCGGAATGCTCCCCTACTTGGCAGTCGAGTAAAAAGTAGTCGACATTTTTTTCGTCTAAAGTGGGCAAGGTTTCCTTTACCCCTTTGGCTAGCCAAATTTGACAGTTTTGATTTAGTTGCACACCTAGTAGATCTATATATTTTTGATCTTCTTGGCCGTGTAATTGGACAGCAGCTAAGCCTAATTCTTTGGAATATTGTACGACTTGCTCAATAGGTGCGTTAACAAATACGCCTACATAGTTAAACGGTACCGCATACGTAATTTGTTTAGCTTGCTCGAAGGTCACGAAGCGTTTGGATTTTTCGGCAAAAATTAATCCAGCATAACTAGCGGGACTGTCTTTGACCAATTTGGCACCGCTTAGGCTGGTGGTGCCACATACCTTGACAGTACCATAAATTAACTTTTTAGCCGCTTGCGTAATGTCGGCTTCAGCCATTAACGAACTGCCTACTAAAAAGCCATCGACTAAAGGTGCTAATCTGCGTACATCTTGGTGATGGTAAATGCCAGATTCAGAGATGATCACATGTTCATGTGTTGCCAACTCTTTAATCAAAGGCACAAGCTTTTCGGTAGTGGCTAGGTCAGTGGTCAAGTCGCGTAAATTGCGGTTATTGATACCAATAATTTTAGCTTTCAGAGCAACCGCTCTATGGGCTTCTTGTTCGTTACTGACTTCGGTTAATACGTCTAACTGATAATGGTGAGCTAAAGTCGCCAGCTCAATATATTCTTCGTCACTAAGTACTGACAACATTAGTAAAATAGCATCAGCATTGTGATAGCGAGCCAAGTGCACTTGATAGGCTTCAATGAAAAAGTCTTTATTGATTACCGGTTGCGTGACGTTTTCACGCACGTATTCTAGGTATTCAAATTTACCCTGAAAGTATTTTTCGTCGGTTAATACCGAAATACAAGCGGCAAAGGGAAGATATGCTTGGATGATTTCGTCTAAATTAAAGTCTGCGCGAATTAAACCTTTAGAAGGCGATGCCTTCTTACACTCTAGAATAAAACCGGCATTAGGCTGGGCTAATGCCGCATAAAACTTCTATCAGATGGAGTTAGTTGCTCTACAAAATGTTGCAAAGGTAAGTCAATTTTACGCTGAGCTATTTCTTGGCGTTTATCTAAGACTATTTTTTCTAATACATTTGCCATTGAACTTGTCGATCCCTAAATTTTTGATTCGTTACTTGTTTGACTGATATTTGCCGACATTGTCATGGTGGCTAAAGGTCGTTTTTGTTGCATTGCATCAATCGCCATTGCTGCACCTTGTTGATAAGTTTCTGTTTTTCCACACAGTTTTAATAGTGCGCCTGTGTTCATCGCGACAGCGGCTTGATGAGCGGCTTGCCCATTACCTTGCAATACTTCTTCTATTAAGCGTTTGTTTTCTTCTGGCTCTCCACCTTTAATGGCCTCTAAAGGATAAGTTTCAAGGCCAAAATCTGCTGGTGACAAAGTCATTTCTGTCAAGGTATTGCCATTTACCTCAATAACTTGGCTATCCCCATGTAGAGCAAACTCATCCAAACCGCTGCCATGCACTACTAGGGCTTTCTGGTAGCCTAACAATTGCAAGGTTTCAGCGAAAGGTTTTAGTAATGCTGGCGAATATACCCCAATGACCAAATGAGTGGGGTGTGCAGGATTGGCTAGTGGCCCAAGTAAATTGAATAGGGTGCGAGTTTTTAAGGTGGTACGCACAGGCATGGCGTGGCGAATACCTGAGTGATAATTAGGCGCAAACAAAAAACACAAATTAGCTTGGTCTAAGCATTCACGGGCAGTCTCTGCAGACATAGTGAGTTCTAAGCCAAATGCTTTAAATAAGTCGGCTGAGCCTGATTTACTCGACACGCTGCGGTTACCATGTTTGGCTACTTTCACACCACAACTGGCTGCCACAATGGCCGATGCAGATGAAATATTGATCGTATTATGGCCATCGCCCCCCGTGCCAACAATATCGGCAAATTCGTAATCAGGCCGTGGAAAAGGGGCGGCATTTTTTATTAAAGCCGCTGCAGCGCCGGCTATTTCGGCTGGGCGTTCACCTTTAATTTTTAATGCGGTTAACAAAGATGACAATATTATGTCGTCGACTTGACCTGTCACCACCTGAGAAAACGCTTCTGTTACTTCAGTTTGTTGTAAGTCTTTACCCTGATATAACTGCTCTAGAATGTTATGGATCATAATCCTATGCCTTACCCTTGCTGGTTTTCGGTTAAATATTGGATGCTTTGCATTAACAATTGGCTGCCCTGTGAGGTCAAAATTGACTCTGGGTGAAATTGAAATCCAAGCATTTTATCTGGTAAATGTGCTACCGACATAGGAATATCACGATAATGAGCAAGTATGCTTAGCTGCGCCGGGATATTCGCCGCCATTAGCGAATGATAACGAGCTACCGGTAAGGGGTGTGGCATATTACTGAACATTTTGTCGCCACAGTGCTCGATTAACGAAGACTTACCATGCATGACTTCGTTTGAACGAATTATGTCGCCGCCATAAGATTCAACTATCGCCTGATGGCCTAAACAAATGCCTAGTACCGGAAACTTGCCTTTTACTCGTTCTAGTAAGCTTAACATGGAGCCTGCTTGTGCTGGGTTACTCATGGACATGGCGATAACATTAACATCACTTGTTTATTCGTTTCTTTGGCTTTTTCTTGCATTTTTTGCAGAATCAATTCTGCTGGTACTGAGTTACGGTAAACAATCAGTTCTAGGCCTAAGCTTCGTAATTCATCCACTAGGTTGTAGGTGAATGAGTCGAAGTTATCTAATAAAAACACACAGGTTTGGCTATTATTTTGTTGCATGCTTGTGGTCATTATTCTGCTCCCATGTTTGTCTGTGAACTGCTAATGACTGAACTAATAACAGCTTGAGCTTTGCTCCGCGTCTCATCGGCTTCAGATTGTGGATCTGAGTCATACACAACACCGGCTCCCGCTTGTATATAGGCAGTACCATTTTTTACAAAGGCAGAACGAATAACAATACAGGTGTCCATGTCACCCTGATTATTGATATAACCTACCGCACCTCCATAACTTCCCCTACGTTGTTGTTCGACGTTTCGGATCAATGTGGCAGCGCTGACTTTAGGCGCGCCTACTAAGGTGCCCATGTTCATGCAGGCTTGATAAGCATTGAGTGCATCTAAATCTTCCCGTAGTTGGCCCACCACCCGAGATACTAAATGCATCACATGTGAATACCTGTCCACTTTAAGCAAGTCTGTGACATAGCGCGTGCTAGGATTGCGACACTTTCGCCACATCGTTACGGGCTAAGTCAACTAGCATGATATGTTCGGAGCGTTCTTTTTTGTCTTCTTGTAGGTTTAATTCTAAACGACTGTCCAAATCGACATCTATAGAGCCGTCGGCTCGCTTACCGCGAGGTCGGGTGCCTGCTATTGGGTATATCTCTACCTGATTGGTTTGTTTGGTATATTTTAAAGCCGACTCTGGCGAGGCGCCAAACATACAAAAATGCTCGTCCTGTAAAAAAAACATATAAGGACTGGGGTTCTGTTGTTTTAACGCGCGATACGCATCGTGTGGATGAGGACAAGGCAAGCTGAAGGTGCGTGAGGGCACAACCTGGAAAATGTCGCCTGCTAAAATGTGTTCTTTCAGATCAATCACATCTTGCTTAAATTCTTCATCAGACTTATTTACCGATAAACTACTGGCGTTTATCGGGGTTTTTGGCTGTTCAGCCAGAGGTTTGATGGTTTGCAGTTTATGTTTAATTTGTTCTAAGCGTTGGCTTACTTCAAAATAATTGTCGCGTACTCCTTTACCGCTAAATACACTACCAATTAACTCGGTTTCTTGAGTTTGATGGTCTATGACCACTAAGGTTTCGGCCAGATAGAAAACAAAGTCTGGGCAGCTGTTTTCGCTGTCGGCTACCGCAGGTAATTTTTCAAAACTGGCTAACAAATCGTAAGCCAAAGCGCCGCCTAAAAATACCGCGTTAGGGTGCTGGCGAATAGTGGCTATTTTCTGTGTGACCAGTCGCAATGCATCAAATACTGCGGGGGCTTTTAATCGACTGTCTTCGTCTAACGCACTATCTGCTTCTGGAAACACCAGGGTGACCATGCCTATCGCTTGGTCATAGCTGTGCTCGACTCCGGCAGGGCAATGTTCAATAAATAACGGTAAGACTGCATGGCCATTACCCGTCAAAGCACGACAGGTTACTTGCTGGCCGTTACATTCTAACTTGACTGCTGCGTCCACCAATAACAAACTTTTTAAATTGTCTTTACTATCTATCTCAGCAGATTCAAGCAGTAAGTTGTGGCTACTTTGTTGACAAAGATATTGATAAGCATGCAAAGGATCAGCGACGTAATTTGCCGGAACGATTAAGGTTTCTACTTTACCGACTTGCTCTGTTAGTTGGGCTAAACTCATTTTTTTCTCATTAACTATTTTTATGGTTGAGTACTTTGCGGACGTAATTTACTTTTGGCTATACGTAAAAAAGCCCGCATTATACGGGCTTTTTATAAAATTTATTTGTAAAAATACAAACACTCACAGCCCGTTTAGTTCAGGTTGTGCCACCACCAAGTAATCTGTGTTTGTGTATTTTTCATGTTAATTGCTCTTTAAATATGACTTTATTTATGAAATAAGGCTGTGACAGCGTATAATGCGCGTATTCACAACGTTACTGTGCATATAGAAGAAAACAAAAACACTTCTATGTCAATAGTCAAATTAGCCTTAACTATAAATAAAAGTTACTCAATACATGAAAATAGACTTACATAGCCACACACATTACTCCGATGGAAAGCTGTCTCCTAAGGAGTTAATTGACCGTGCGCACAACATGCAAGTCAATGTATTGGCTATTACCGACCATGACACAGTACTTGGCATTGACGAAGCATTGCAGTATCAAACTTTGCAAAAGCGAGACATGCAAATATTACCTGGGGTAGAAATTTCCACTTCTTGGCATAATTTTGATATCCATATTCTAGGCCTGAATGTGGCTCACAATGACCCAGTATTTTTACAACGTTTAGATCAACAAAGCCAAGAGCGTGATAGACGGGCACAATTGATGTCAGACAAACTGGCCAAGGTTGGCATTGACAATGTGTTATCTGATGCTAAAACGATAGCCGGTGTGGGACAACTGACTCGAGCTCACTTTGCTCGAGTATTGGTGCAACGTAATGTGGTTAAAGATTTTGATACTGTATTCAAAAAGTATTTAGGTAAAGGCAAAAAAGCCCATGTAAAACCTAAATGGATATCAATTGAAGAAGCAGTTAACTGGATACATGACGCAGGCGGAAAAGCCGTGTTGGCCCATCCAGGGCATTATGATATGACCACAAAGTGGCTAAGACGCTTGGTGGCTGAGTTTGCTCAGGCGGGTGGCGATGGCATGGAAGTGGTCCATTCCCATTTAACTCCTGAACGTAAAAAATTATTAGCTGGTCTAGCGGCCGAACACGAGTTACAAGCGTCTAGTGGTTCAGATTTTCATTATCCGAACCGGTGGACTGAATTAGGCAGAAACCTTTCGCTTCCAGAGCAACTTGTGCCAATATGGCATGACTGGACGTTAACTGGTAATAAAGCAAGTTTTCCCGAATAATCATCCCCACTCAATGTACTGCTGGGATAGTAGAATAGGTGTTAAATTATGAGTCAGTTTTTTTATATACATCCAGATAACCCCCAAGCTCGTTTGATTAAGCAAGCATGTGAACTTATTCATCAAGGCGAAGTGATTGTTTACCCTACAGATTCGGGCTATTCAATTGGTTGCCACATGAATGATAAGAAGGCCTTAGAGCAGATTTGTCGCATTAGACAGATAGGCAAAGACCATAACTTTACTTTAATGTGTAAGGATATGTCAGAGTTATCTGAATATGCCAGAGTCGATAATACTGCATTTAGGATGATCAAAAATAATACGCCTGGACCCTATACCTTTATTTTAAAGGCCACCAAAGAAGTACCTAAACGATTGCAAAACCCTAAGCGTCGTACCATAGGTATTCGTGTTCCGGATAATAAAATAGCCTTGGATTTACTTGAAGAGTTAGGCGAGCCATTGATGTCGACCACGTTAATTTTGCCTGATGCAATTGTCGCTGAATCTGATCCTGATGAAATTCGCGATAAGCTCGAAAAACAAGTCGGATTAATTATCCATGGTGGATTTTTAGGTGAGCAGCCTACGACCGTGATTGATATGTCGGATGGTGACAATACCATTATCCGTGAAGGTAGCGGTGATTTGACTCCTTTTGTTTAGTCGTTGTTAATAAACGATGTCCTCTGATAACGCTTCTGACATGGGAGAGAACTTTTCAGCTGAGGTTTCAGCCGGGAAAAGTGGCACAAGCCACAATGACCCTGTGCAGCAACCTCTGCCCTTGGCCTTTGTCAATGGCGAGGCGATGGTTGAAAAGCCTGAAGATTTGTATATTCCGCCTGATGCACTAGAGCTTATTTTAGAAGCGTTCGAAGGGCCATTAGATTTACTCTTGTATTTAATTCGCCGTCAAAAGTTCGATATTGTTCGTTTACCTGTGTACCAAGTGACGCAGCAATATATGCAATACGTTGAGCTAATGAAAGATCTGAAACTAGAGTTGGCCGCCGAGTATTTACTGATGGCAGCAATTTTAGCCGAAGTAAAATCTCGTTTATTACTGCCCAAACGCCCAGATGCTGAAGAAGATGAAGACGACCCTAGAGCAGAATTGATCCGTAGATTAAAAGAATACGAACTGATTAAACAAGCCGCCCATGATTTAGATAATATTCCTAGACAGGAGCGCGACACCTTTTTAGGTAAAGCTGATCCGGCACCCAGTGTCGAGCCTATCAAAATATTACCTAAAGTGAGCATGCAAGAGTTAGTATTGAGCTTTCAAGGTGCGATGAAACGTGCCGAGGCCTTTAACCATCATCATATTGAAAAAGAAACGTTGTCGACGCGTGAACGAATGAGCTTGATTTTAGAAAAACTCAATAGCGATCACTTCACAGGTTTTGATGAGTTGTTTCAAGCAAGTGAAGGTAAAGCGGGGGTAGTGGTAACCTTTTTAGCTATTTTAGAATTGACTAAGGAGCAGCTAATTGAGCTGGTTCAAGGTCAAGTATTTGGCAATATCCATGTACGTTTAAATGGTATAGAGCAATACGGGAGTGCCGAACATGGCTAAAATTGCGCGAGGACAATTAAAACAGTTGGTAGAAGCTGCTATTTTTGTAGCAGACCAAGCTATCACTTTTGAACAACTGCAATTGACAGTACTTGATGGTTTAAAAGTCAGTAAGAAAATGCTCAAAGAAGTGTTGGCTGAATTGACCTTAGACTATCAAGCCAGAGGGGTTCAACTGGTAGAAGTGGCGTCAGGTTATCGTTTTCAATCTATGGATAGTTTGAGTCCTTGGCTAGGCAAATTATGGCAAGAACAAGCGCCTCGATACTCTCGCGCTATGTTAGAAACCTTATCGTTAATTGCCTACAGGCAGCCTATTACTCGTGGCGAAATCGAGGATGTTAGAGGCGTGTCGGTTAGTAGCCATATAATAAAAACACTAAGCGAACGAGCTTGGATAAAAGTGATTGGCCATAAAGAAGTGCCGGGTAGGCCTTCGTTGTACGCTACCACTAAAGAGTTTCTCGATTATTTTTCGTTAAAAAGTCTGGCAGATTTGCCAAGTGCGGAGGCTTTTTTGCAAGCCGCAGATGTAGAGGCATCTACAGCGAACGGAAATGATCATTTAAAGAGTGTTGTAGATGAGCCTGTTGAAAAGGCCAATGCAAAACTTCAATCTAATCAACCTGTCGATCAAAAGGTGCTTTCACCGGATCTGCCAGATGAACCAGAGCAAATACATTAATGAGTGATAAATTACAAAAAGTCCTAGGCAACGCTGGCGTAGGCTCTCGTCGTGAAATGGAAAGATGGATCGAAGCGGGCCGTGTATCGGTTAACGGAAAAATAGCTACGTTGGGGGATAGAGTAGAGCCCAGCGATAAGATCCGTGTAGATGGCAATCCAATTAGTTCACCTGAAGAAGCGCCTATGTGCCGTGTACTGATGTACAACAAGCCAGAAGGCGAGTTGTGTAGCCGTAAAGATCCCGAAGGCCGCCCCACGGTATTTGACCGCTTACCTGCTATTAAAAATGGTCGCTGGATCGCGGTTGGCCGCTTAGATATAAACACCAGTGGTTTATTGTTATTTACTAACGATGGCGAACTAGCGAACCGTTTAATGCACCCCAAACACGAAGTTGAGCGGGAGTATTCGGTACGAGTTTTTGGTGAAGTAGAAGATAAAATGCTAAAGCGCCTAACCGATGGTGTGCAGTTAGAAGATGGTCTCGCTAAATTCACCGAAATCGTTAAAAAGCCAAGTGACGAAGAAAGTACTAATTCATGGTATAACGTGAGTTTATCTGAAGGTCAGAACCGCGAAGTTCGTCGGTTGTGGGAATCTCAAGGGTTACAGGTCAGCCGACTTATTAGGGTACGTTATGGTGCATTAGAATTGCAAAAACGTTTGCCACAAGGTGGCTGGGTAGAACTTACTTTACCTGATGTCAATACCTTACGTAAAAGTGTGCAACTACCAGCAGAAACCAGAACCTTGATCAAACTTGATCCCGGTAAGTTAGATCACGTAAAGCTAAGTCGTATGCGCAGATCTGTAAAGAAACATAGAGTGCGTCAAGGCAAATAAAAAGAGCGCTAGATAATAAAGTTGATAGATACAAAATAGTGGAATGTGAAAAATGATAGGGCATGTACTATCCACCAGTGACATGCCCGTTGTTTATTGCTACTAGCAGTCGTTACATTTTACCTTTTCTATTTAGTCTAGAGCGACCATCAGCTTTCATCGCTAGTATTCGCCCCAGCCAATACCTGCTTCAATAAATAAATGCACACTCAGCAAGAATTCAAAAGCACACAATCAAGGCGCTTGAATGAGCGTATTGATAGGTTAGATGGTTATACTCCATATGGGATGGGGGATAGAATAGGCGAGGGCAAAATCTAAATCAACCCCGTTAACAACCTGTAAAAACGGTGGTCAGAATTGGTTCTCCCGACCCTTGCCAATGATAAATAAAGTAACAATTCGTTGCCTTAACTTCACTTTCGGATGGCTCGGCAAGATCAAGAACGTTTTTCGGTGCGGCTACAACGGCATAGGTGCCATTAGAAATAAAAATACGATAAGCCCAATCTGCAGGATCTATACCTGCCCATTCGAAGATTTCAGGAGGCGAAGAGTAGTTTGCAAGAAAGCCTGTAGGTGTAGCTGTCACTGCCCAAGGTTGATAATAACTCCCTTTAACACCCAAAATTTCTATTTCAGATGTAAATCCAGTCCCTGCAGTAATGGTTTTAAATTTAAACATCGGAACAGACGATTTAATTGCACCAACCGTTGCTGATATAACCGAAATATTTGCATCCGACTTTAAATTTATAAATTTAGGTAAAACGGTAATGGATAAAATAGCTAATAGCACTATTGTGATAACTAACTCCAGTAGTGTAAAGCCAGAGTGGTTTGAAAGTAAAATTTGTTGTTTGGGAATTTGCATTTGTTTGATTAAATAGTGTTATTTACATTACGATTGATAAAATGATTGTATAACTTAGATCCGGTTTGGCTATAACAATTTTAAACGTAAATTGACATTTATTGGTTGTAGAAAACTTGACAGGATTAGTCGACAAACTGCAAGGAGCTTGCCTAGCTGTCACGTTAAACTTAACTGACTAGCGGTAAATATGAATATTTTTGTTTCGCGGCTATACCAATATTGATTGCTATTAGTTTAAATAAAAACGCCCTTTAGTGACAAACTAAAGGGCGGTTAGAATGACAATTTACTTGCCGCAATTGCTATTAATTGGATTACACAAGTAATCTACGCCTTCTGGTAGGCTTACTTTGTAATCGGTACCGTAAGGGTTTCCGGCTTTATAAAAGTCGGTCGAGATAATATGAGCGCCACTACTAAAGGCTGCTTTTGCACGGCTCATATCATTTACTTTTGCTTCGTAGGTTTCAATATCTGAACGCGTACGAACTAAATAACCTTGCTTAACAAGATCTTTAATTTCTTGTTGTCGTACGATTGCGTTATCCATCAGCACAAATGCAGAGTGTGACAGACATGGCTGAGAACGTAAAAACGCCATACGTCCTTCAAGGTTAGGGCGTCCCTGCACATAGTGTGCTAAATCTGAAGTATCGCCAGCCGCAATAAGCAAAAATATAAACTTTCCTTTGCTATTAGCTAGAGTCGGCCAGTTTTGCGCTTTTACTGCACTTTCTAGCGTTGCGTAATCGCCGCGAATATCATCAGGCATAATGACCTTATCTTTACCAAACACTTGTTCAATCGTGGCATCCATTTCAGCGTAAGCGGTTTTTTCGAAAGGAAGTACCTTAGTAGCCCTAGGAAGGTCGCCCATGCTTGAGCGGCCTTTAGCCTCTAGCATGACAAATATGGGGGCATGGTCAGGGTTTTTGGCCGACCATTGCGCCATTTCAGTTAAGCAAGTGCTAAATAGATTACAGTTTGAGCGAAAATCTAAATCTGCAACATGCAACACTTTTAAACCATGGTTTTTCTAAGTCTGTTGTGTCGTGCTTAAGCAGTGATTTTTCATCAATGCCTTTTGACTTTAACAACGAATAGCCAGCAGGGTTTAAAAAGCGTCCGCCTTCTGGATCCCGAAAAATATCAATTGCTAAGCTACGCACGCCAGCGTCTAATTGTTCGGTTAACGAGTGGTAGCTATAGTTCAATCCTTCTGTAAAACCAATAGGGTTAGGATGTTCTTCCTTAAATTTTTCCATTTGTGCTTCAGTCATGCTACTCATAAAGCTCGACATTTTGCTTTGAATGGGTTTCGCAAATAAATCCAATAATTTAGGCTCGACAAATTGTGAGTAGCTATTGTGAGTACCTAGCACTTGAATTTGATTCATTTTTAGTGCTTGTTCGTTTGTTGTTTTAGGGCTCGCTACTGCGCTGCCTGCCATCATAATAAGAGTAATGGCTAATAACGTTGATTTCATAATAGTTAACCTATATTCCAATTAAAATGCAGCGCGTAAACGCACACCGTAAAAACGAGGGTTTGCACGAAT
Source organism: Paraglaciecola aquimarina (assembly GCF_032464635.1). Classification (NCBI taxonomy): domain Bacteria; kingdom Pseudomonadati; phylum Pseudomonadota; class Gammaproteobacteria; order Alteromonadales; family Alteromonadaceae; genus Paraglaciecola; species Paraglaciecola aquimarina. The sequence goes on along the minus strand of NZ_JAWDIO010000002.1, from coordinate 4,050,534 downwards.
TGCTGTAGTTGTTCCAAACAGTTTTCCTGCGTTGCCAACGTCACGATTCCATTCTTTGTCTGTTGCGTTTTCGGCGTAAAGTTCGATTTTGTATCCTTTACTGAAATTTTCGATACCGATATTAAAGTCAAGCAAACCAAAACCTTCTTGTCGCTCGGTCTCCAAATTGTCGTTGTTAAAGAAGTATTTAGAGCGGTACGAATAACGCGTGTTGGCAAAAAAGTCCCAATCGCCACTGATATTAATGATGGTGTCTAAACCAATACTAAAAGTGTGTTTAGGTGCTAAGCGAAATTCGTTGCCCGAAAGGTCGACTCTTTCACCGTTTAAGGTGTCAAAGAAATTTTCGTATTCGGTATCAATGTAGGCATAGTTTGCATATCCATCTAACCAGCTTGTAAGGGTTGTACTCACTACGCCTTCAAAGCCCCATGCTGTAGCTTTACCGGCATTAGCAGTACCTTCGCTAACATCTAAACTAATGGTTTGGAAGTCTTTATAATCGTAGGTGTATAGCGCGGCATCAAAATAACTGTTTTTAGTTTGTCCTTTGGCGCCTATTTCGTACGATATAAGGGTTTCGTTACCAATATTGTTGGTGGTAAATTCGTAGGTATCTACCGTTGGGTTAGTAATGTTTATTTGCGGATAGCCAGAGCGTTTACCAATAGAAACACCACCATAAACGTTCATAATGTTGTTAACTTTATACGTTAGCGCAAAGCGGGGAGACACCATGTTAAAGTCGGCGCTTGTTGTTATTTGCTCGCCAAAAGAGTTGCCACCAAATAAACCGTTCGGAAACACGTATGATGGCGTGCCATCTAAGGTGTATGGCGAAGCCGTTAAGCCTAATTTTTGCTTTATCCCAAGTATAGCGTAGCCCTGCATCTAAAATTAAACGATCGCTTAAAGTGACATTGACGTTTGAAAAAATAGAAAAGCTATCGCGATCATTATCCGTTACCGAACTAGACACGTTACCGGTGTTAAGTGGCACGCTTACGTCTTCACTAATAGGTAACTCTGTTAGTGGCGTTAAGTTTTTTGGAAAACCTGCCAATAGGTATTGCTCGTTAACAACAAAGTCGGTACCTGATACTGACTTATCGTTGTAATAACTGCCTCCAAATATCACAGTTGTTGCGTCGCCGGTGTAGCTAAAACGTAGCTCTTGGCTAGCCATTTTTTGATTATCGTGAGGTAGAGCCGAAAATGCATCGTAAGTGGTACCATCAATATCAAATCCATTTTGGGACCAAAGTTGACGATAACCAGTAAGTGAAGACAAAGACCAGTTTTCATTAATATCCCAATCGACAAGCAAGGTATAACCTGTCTGGCGGCGTGATTGTTCTACTGGAGAAGGATTTTGACCCGATGCGGTAAATGCTGAAGTATTGCCCCCCGGAGAAGCAACGACAATTGACTTAGTAACCGCTTCGCCATCAGAGTCATTTTGATGGTCAAAAATAAAGTCTACATTGACATCATCTCGTGGGATCCATTTTAATGAAACGCGAGCCGCTAGCATGTCGTCATCATTGAACTTATCTTCATCAGGGGTGAGGTTATCTACATACCCGTCTCGCGTTCTTCTGCTCCCCGCAATACGAATACCAAACTCTTCATTGACTGCAAAGTTATAAGCACCGGTTACACTTTGTAAATTGTAGTTTCCTAACCGTGCTTCAACAAAACCTTCGTTCCCTTCGGTATCGGCTTTTTTAGTATGGATAGCAATCGCACCGGTTGATGCTCCACGGCCAAATAAGGTGCCTTGAGGGCCTTTTGCTATTTCAATACGCTCTATGTCGTAAAGTTCTTTTACCGAACTACGCGAACGAGAAGAGTCGATGCCGTTGTAAAAGATTGAAATGGTAGGCTCGGCAGCAGCGCCAGCATTGGCGGCTTCTACACCTCTAATAACAAAGCTGGGTGAGCTATCTGTTTGTTGTTGAACAATTAAACCCGGCGTTAAAGATGCGATACGCTCTAAGTCGGTTAAATTCATTTTTTCTAAATCGGTAGCACCAAAAGCGGTAAGGGCTAGTGGCACTTCGGTAATAGGCTGAGCATGTTGCTGTGCTGTTACAACAATTTGCTCAATTTTTGATTCTTCATTGCCTTGTTCAATAACTTGTTTAGTGGCTTGTTCAGTTGTTTGGGCATATGCACCTGTTGCAATAAGCGAGGGGATAATCATAGCCAGTGTTTTCAATTTAGTAGCTTGAAAAACTAATTTATTCACATTCATGTTGTGCTCCTTGGAAGTTGACCCGGGCTATGTTCACGATTTTATATTTCAGTCTTGTTAAAGCGAGATTGAAACGCTTGTTATAGATATCTATTAAGCGTAAATGTATGAAAATACTGGTTAATTTTATTGTTTAAAGATTATTTAAATGAGCTCTTTTAAGTTTTTAAACTCAATATTTTGCTCTGACAATATGAGTCGACAAGTAAAACGAGCTGTTTTGGGATCGCGTTTACTTTCAAACAAATAATGACTGACTAACGTTTCGGGAATGATGGCTAGCATTTCGTCTTTAATGCGGTTTCGGTTTTGGTCTAGCTTTTTAGGTGTTAAACCATTTTGCAGTAAATCGTTAATAGCACGGGTGTTACCTTGGTAGGTTTGCATTAGTTGAGCAAGCGACTCGCTTAACTGAGGAGATGATTTATTGTTAGCCGGATTTAGCAACCATCCGTTGTCTATATCTTTGACGCGCCGTTGGGCATACCAAAAATAATATAAAAAAGGCGTTATTGGCAGTGCAATGGTGATTCCGTGCACGGTTATCGTTTTTTGTTTGAGGTCAAAAATCAATGATGGTTTGGCATTAGCTGCGCTAAGCGCCGGTTTTAGTTGCTTATTATAGTGAAAGTAACTAAACGCAAACCAATTTAATTGCTCGCTGCCTAAAGACGTGAAATCACTCGATCCTAAACATGCTAATAGATCGGCTTGTTGCCACGTTTTTGCACTAATAGCCGACAAAAACCACTTGTATTGTGTGTCAGACAGTTGTTCTATTAAAAATGCCGAACGTTTTAACTGCTTACTCGATAGTTGATTTTCTCCATTTTTTAACCAATCTTGCTGACGAGCACTATATGGCCTAGGTAAAAATAAAAAGCAAACAATAAAACTGCTTGTAAATATCAAACACCAAACTATCCAAGTAAACCACGCGTAATGACAATAAATGTTTACCCCAAGTTGATGCTCGGTAGCGCCCGAACGCCAATTAATACTGATGTCGAAATTATTTTCAGGTGTAATATGTTCGGCCGACAACCATTGGCTTATTTGTATGTCGCATCGGCTATAAACAGGGAAGTAAGACTGGTTACCAATTTCACTTAATAAAGTGTTAACCGATTTAATAATAAATTGCTTTATTTCTTCATCGTTATAGCTTGATTCAAGCGAGTCGTTTATATCTTTAATTATTTGGCTATTAAAGTGTGTTTGGATATTTTGCTTTAGTGAGTATTTAGCCACTGTTGCACTGATAATACAGGTGCAAGAAAAAACCAACAAAAAAGTAAGGCTATGCGCAATATTCGGTTATGGACAGTCATAAAGCACCTTGCTGTCGAAGTTTAGAGAATGTAAGTAGGCGGTATACACTGACAATCCATTTGTAAACTCGCAAATAACTGCGTGCTCGGTTGTTTTAGCTGCAAACCACTGTAAACCTTCTACCTGCCAACCTTGTTGCGAGGCAAAAAGTTCTCCGTCGTTTGAATACTTTTGAATTTGCTTGTCCCACATGAGTAAATCGATGTCATCGTTTAAAAAGCCTTCTAAAAAGCGAATCGCTTGAAGGAAAAACCTTAATTTGTTGTTCGCTCAACTGAATACCTGCATCAGAGAGTGATCTGAGAGGAATTAAATAATAAGGGTGACTTTTAGTGTTGCTAGTTACGCCAATTGTTTTATTGGCTAAAAACGCTGCAGTGAGTTGAGGGCTTTCAAATTTATTCCACCAAAAAATATCATAGCCTGAAAAAATAGAAATAGGTTGGTAAAGCTCATCAATATCTAATACTAAGCCTTTTAAATGATGGTGCCTATTGAGTATAAAGTCGTATTGTCCGTCAACTAATACTCTTGCGGTTAACTGCTTTGAGGTTGGCCATTCAATTTGAACGTGGCTGTAGCCGTGTTGCGATAAGGTTTTGGACGCACATAATTTATCTGCAAAAGTGGTTGATAAGTTTGAAATAACGTTGCGTATTTTTAGCGTACGCCCCTGACCGGCGTTATTTATCGAACAACTATAGGTGTAAAAGTTAGTTTGGTTGGCAGGCACAAAATGCTGCCACGATACTAGCACGGTAGCGCCAATACATAAAAAACTTAGCAAAGTATATTGAATTTTATATCCTAAAACCGTTCGAAAAAAAGTCATCAAATAACTACTTAAAAATTAATACCAGCGTAAATTACTACAAAATTGTGACAATACGGTTAAGTCGCACTAGGTTCTTATGTTTGCCTATCAAGCCACCCACTTTCATCAAGACACATATGGACGTCTTAATGATAAGGGGGAGTTTGGCTTTGGTTAATTGGTTGCTGTCGGCTGGTTTTGCTGCTTTCTATTCTCATTTTTATCCATGTTTTTTGTTTGAAAATAATGATAGGTTAAATTTTCATGGTTTATGGTATGTAATTTATAAGGGGGTAGTATGCAGGAACGAGATTTAGCGGATTGCCATTTTCCGGTGTCGGACATTTTCAAGCGAGCGATATCGAAAATTGACTTTGAACCGTTTAAATTGTCTGTTGAGCAAATAGAGCATTTTCACCACTTTGGTTATCTGACCAATATTCAAATTTTTGATGAACAGCAAGTGGCCATATTGCGCAGTGAGTTATCCGAGATAGCCGATCCTAGCCATCCTAAACATGATTTGTTTTATGAATTTCATAATAATCAGTCGACTGATCCTGAAACAGTGTTATTTCATTCTTTAGGACACTGGCGTATTACCCCAGGGTTTCATGATGCTTTATGGAACCCTGCGTTTACAAAAGCCGCCAGTCAATTACTAGGAGATAAATCGATTCGATTCTGGCACGATCAGTTATTCTGCAAGCCGGCTAACCACGGTGGTGTAGTGGCTTGGCATCAGGACTATTCTTATTGGATCCGCACTATGCCGATGCAACATTTGACTTGCTGGATTGGTTTAGATGACGCTACCACAGAGAACGGCTGTTTAAACTATATACTAAGGCAGCCATAAGTGGGGCTTGTTAAAACGACTCGAACTAGGCGGAGAGATGAATGCTATTTTCGAGCAACTTACAGCCGAACAACAATCACAAATCAACCCAGTGCCTATGGAGTTAAAAAAGGGTTACGCTTGTTTTCACCATCCGCTAATGCTGCACGGTTCTTTTGCAAACAAGTCGTCACGTAGCCGCCGAGCTCTAGTGTTAAATGTCTTTGCAGACGGCACTCAAAGTGACACCAATGACATCATGTTACGAGGGACTGATATAACCGTAGAAAAAGGCAGTAAAATGCAAGGTAAATTTTTTCCGCTTCTATATGACAACCAGTAATTTATGAGTGACGAAATGGCCCATTCCGTGAATGTAAGCTGTGGATATTACGACCACTCTGGCTTTGAACGAATACATTGATGGTCGCTTTATCGTGTGAGTTTTTGTGTTTTAACGGCAACCCCACAGTTATTTCAAAATGAGATTTGATCCTTACCTAATCTTTTTGCTGTATAAAGGTTTTTATCGGCCCGATTGATTAAGCTAAATAAGCTTATATCTATACTTTTATCAAATGTAGCTGCTCCCATTGAAAAGGTGACAGGCTCATAAACCTCCTGCTTCTGTTGGATTAATCGATTAAACTCATCTCGAAGTCGGTCGAAAATAAGGTGTATTTCTTCTGGCGTTGTATCCACAAACACAAATAACCATTCTTCTCCACCATAACGACCAAATTTGTCATCTTTTCTCAGGGTTCTTTTACTCGCCGTTGCAAATGCAATCAGTACATGGTCGCCTACATCATGGCCATACTTATCATTTAGTAATTTGAAGTTATCGATATCGATTATGCCAACCGTTAAGCTTTGCTGGGTCTGATTAGTTTCAGAGAAATACAGTTTAGCCTGTTTGAGTATGGAACGGCGATTGGGCGAATCGGTTAAGTAATCCTTCAGTGCTATTGATTTAAAATGGTTGCGGTTTCTTATTTGCACAGCCAGCATAACTACGACCGCTATTAGCAATAAGCTACTAATGCCGGCGATTAACCACCATAATTCTTGCTGTGAATTTTGCTGCTCTATTCGTAGGTTCTTGAGTTTATTTTCCGTCAATAGAGTCTGATTTTCTTTTTCTTTGATTTCACTATCGAATTGAATGCGGTATTTTTCTACTGCTTTTTCTTTGTCCTTTAAGTTCAGTTCTTGGGCAAATTCGAAATTTTGCTTTAAAATATCGAATCCTAGTTGGTACTCTTTTTTAGCATAGGCAATGTCGGCGTAAACGTTAGATAGCTCTACTTCATAATAAGGAACATTCATCTTGTCTAAAATGTCCTGACTTTCAGCTGCTTTTTGTTTAGCTAAATCAATTTGTTCTAACGCTAAGTAGGCTTTAGCCTGTCCTAGCAGTGCTTCAAATAGAGGCACAGTGGTGCCACTTTCAGCAAAGATAGGCTCAATCTCACTGAATAAATTGATTGCACTTTGCCATTTTTTTCTTCTATATCTATATCCGCTAAAGCTTTCTTCGCCCAACTTACGCCAATATCATCGTTAATATGTATACTTGCTTGCATCGCCAGTCCCAAGTATTCTCGTGCCTTTTTGGCGTTGCCAATGATTATATAAGTGTTACCAATATTATAGAGGTTAATTGATTGCGAAAATTTGTCGTTACGGGTGCGGGAAATTGTCAGCGCTTTTTCTAGATATTCGATGGCTATGTCATTGTTCTTCAGGTCGCCATTTACATTAGCTAAGGTGTTATAAACATAACCTAGACCAGATAAATCATTGGCTGTCTCGTAGGCGGTATAGGCATTTCTTAATGCTTTTAGGGCTCCAATATTATCGGAGTTATTGTATAGGCTATTGCCAACTGCAAGATAAACTTGCCCAGCTAGTTTATGTGATTCAATTTTATCAGCTTTTGCTAACAAACTTTCATGCAGCTTTTTTATATCAAGCAATAAGCCTTTTGCATCATTGATACGAAGTTGGGCAACATCTAAGCGTATGGATATTTCAGGGTCTAATACTTGATTGGCAGTCGAAGTTAGTTGGCTAAATATCGCTTCTGCTTCATTAACATGTTCAATATCAAGAAGTAATTCAATTTTTAACATGGATGCGTATAAGTAAGCTTGTTGCCAATCATTTTCGCGACATGTGTTGATTATTGAGGAGAGTGTTACGACTTGCTGTTGTGGTGATTCAGATACGCTGTCCTGTAATAACTCAATTTTTTGCAAGGATTGACTTTCACTGACTAGGTTGTTTTCTTGCGCAGATACCTTTACTTGAAAAAGTAACATTGTTGAGAATAATAAAATAAACACTAACCTTGTTATGGGTTGCATATGTGATCGCCTGACAGTCCTTTAATATCCAAGTAAAAAACAACCGCTAAATGAAGCAATAAACTTCCCACATTTAACAGTTAAATAAATATGCAGGCTGCCTATTTTCTCAATGGACAAAGTAAAACTGCTATTTATTTCTACCACAGTAAACCGTTATTAACCAAAGCATAACGGTAACCTACTGATTTAGATTTAATTTAACAGTATTTTTAGGGAAATACATTTAAAATCCCCCTTATTTTTTGGGTTATAAATGTTCTCGTCGGATATTTTGGCTGGTATTTTTGAATCAGGGCTGGTTAATACTCTATTCTGCGCCCTATGTTTTTCACTTTCCTTACGCTCATTCTACTTTTAAGTTTTTTTCTTCTAGTACCCGCTCCTTCGGTTGCCAACTTATTCTTAGGTCCAAGCGATGACGACTTTCATCTTCAGATGCTGTCACTTTCAGTTGTAATAAACCTTCTGGGTGTATTTCAAAGCTGTCATTGTCGTCGCTAAATACCAACTTTCCTTTACCAATACCTTTGGTAATTGCTTTCAATATGTCTTGAATACTCTTGTTGTCTTGCAATGATTCGTGACGAAAGGTGTTTTTACTCTGTAACATGAATTTTCCTAGATTAAATATAATGGCCTGGATCGAATACTTTGGCGTAAGGATAGTCATTACTGACCCCAATAATTCGCCGATTGGGATGAATGATGGTGGCGCCCATTCCGATGCCGCTTAAGCCTTCTTTTTTCGAGAGTTACGATCTAATGTAATATCTGCTTCAATATGCATGATGCCATGCTGGTTGACAATGCGTTGACCTTGTTTGCGATTCTTATGGCCGTGCACGACTACGTGCAAACCTTGTTGCTTAAAGGTTTTTACGCCGTTTTCGGTCAATGGTAAATCAACGGGACGATATTTAGTTCGCAGTGAATTGGCTAATGTGCCGTAATAAAAGGTAAATAAATCTTGCTTGATTAGTTGCTTAAATTGTTGATTGATATCTTTTATTCCCACATTTTTTATTTCTTCACAGATGGTATCGTCCACGCCTGCATGCAGAAATAAAAATGCGCCTTTTCGATAAATTAACTTCATTGAATCAAAAAACCATGCATAGTGACCTTCTGGCTCTAAGAATAAGTCCTGGCATTTGAGTGCCGTGGCATAAACGTCTCGTAACGTTAATCCTGCTTTCAAGCAGTTTTTTTCAAACGAAGCGACTTTGTTTTGCATACGTTCTAATTCTCGCTCTATCGATCCTGCCGATAGTTGAGTGGCTGCTAACGGGAATTTTTGAAACCAATCAGCTTTGGGAAATAAACGAGCTCTGCATTCGTCAATATCTGGGATCGAGTTAAGTAAAGGCGTGTGCTGAACATAAGTCTGATAAACTTCTTTTAGCAAAGGTACAACTTTATTGCCCATGCGTACAAATAAATGGTCAGTTAGTACATTGCGTTTTGAGCGCAAAGATTGCAGGCCCATCAATAATCGCATGTCATGATTGCCTGCCAGCAATTTGACTTTTACCTGACTTTGCCTAAGGTGTTGCACGGCATCAAGTAATGCTAAGTTACTTGGCCCCTTGTCTAAACAGTCTCCACCTATGATAAAAGTCGCATGTTTAGCAGATGGTTTTACCATAAAATCGGTGGCTCCATCTCCTGTTTTAACAACTGTACCAGTGGTCACCAGAGATCCGATAAAAGCCTCAGCATCGGCATGTGCATCAGAAATAAAATACAGTGGCTTACTTGGCCACTTCCAGCTTTGGTGTTGACTCAAGTCAACTTTATTTTCAATGGTTTTGGTGCGTAGCAAGTTGCCAGAGTGCTTGACATCTAACTGCCAATACTCTGCCAGTACTGGCAGAGAAAGAGTGGCAGGGTTAACGCCATCGAAATGAGGGACATAGTGAGACAGACCAGTATTTGGCATAGTAAACGTCAAAAGAAAAAATATTGACGATATTTATATTACATCTTGATTACAGTTAAATGAAACTCAAAATAAATTTCTTAATCTATCGGTATGTCTGTTGCCTGACGAATCTTCCAGCTACCATCGATGTGAGAAAACTGACCGTCTTCTACTTTAAACATGATGGGTCTAGCGTGATACATGCTCAAAGCTGCGATCTTATCGAAAGGTAATAATCCTAAATGATGGGCTCCATGCCGAAACGCCGCCCCGTGGCCAAAAAATAATTTTACGGTTTTGCTAGTTGTGGTGGCGGCAGAAGCGTTAGCCCAGTCTGTTAGGTGTTGTTTGACTCTTTGCCCTGCCTGTAGCAAAGATTCAGCGCCTTGTAAGGGTAAACAGTAATGGCTATCTGATTTCCAGTTTTCCGGTGGGGCAGGGAAACGTGGATCGGCGGCTAGAATGGCGTTTATTTGCTCGATAGATAAGTTGGCAGCACTGCCTACACTGCGTTCGGCTAATGCATCATAGCCGCTAAGTGTTGGTGTAGATGTAAAATACTGCTGCAATTCATCGATGAAAATGGTCGCGGTTTGCCAGGCGCGTAATAGGTTGGAGCTGTCAACTTGCGGTGCTAACATGCACTCGTGTTTATCGAGTAAGCTAGCCAATTCCTTGGCCCCTGCTAGCGCTTGTTGTTTTCCTTGACTATTTAAAGGGAATGGCTGAAGCGCACTAGGTGTATGAGCTAGTTGCTGATAATTACCATGGCGTATAATCGCGCAATGTAAAATAGACAATGTGTTTGTACCTTTATTCAACTGGTAGCAAATTGCTGTCGCAATAATCGACCAAAGCCGCAAAATCTACCTGACCACTGGCTTCATAAATTGGCACATTATGCAATGCTTGCAAGTATGCCTCTTCGTTTAATTCTGTTGAGTCTTGATAAAAACTACCATCGTTATATTGATAAAATGGCCCAGAAGATTTCATTACCGCAGCTAATAGGTCGCGCCTTTGAGTCAAATCAATTTGGCTGATTTGCATGCGATCGGTATTGTCCCTGTGCCAGTTTAATACAATAAAGGCTTTTAACGGAGTGGTATGGCAAATGCGATTTGGGCCATAGGCTTGTTCGACAAAGACATCGTACTTTTCTTCTAAGTCCCATAACTCGGCAAGTGGCATGGACTGCAGCTCGGCAATTTTCTGTTCACTAAACATGCTTTTAAGGCGCGGGTTATTGACCACTGTGCCTGGATTCACCCTAGGTAATTTGGGGATACCTTTGGCGATAGTTTGTTGCCCTTGGCTTTTTACTAATAAGCGATCATTGCTGGTAAAACGTGCGCCGCTTAATTCCATTAAATGCAGCATTAAGGTCGACTTACCGCCGCCCGAAAACCCAGCCATAGCAATCCCTTGGCCATTTCGTTCTAGCGCGGCTGCATGGCAATTTTGCCAACCTTGTTGCTGTAACCAATTTAAATATTGGCTATTGATAAAGTTAATCACTTGATTGTCATTTTTAATACAAGGACCCGACGCCAGTTTTACTGTTTCACTTTGCATAAAACACATACCGGTTTTCACTTTGTGAACAATTCTAGCCTCTGCTAAATCATAATAACTATCTTTTCGGCCTGTTTTTCCGGCTTCTCTTTGCCAATCTTTAAAAGGCAGAGCTAAGTCTACTGCAGGCTTTTCGATGGCTAAAATGGTCAAATCGGCTTGTCCTTGCGTACAGACAACGTGGCCAAAGTATTCAGTGAGTTTCGTTAACAACTTATCTGAGTTGCTTTTGACTTGAATCACGCAATTATCTATTTCTAGTAAAAGTGTATTGTTGACTAGTTGTTCTTGTGCACCGAGCTTTTTTGCTAGGTCTGCAAATTCCAAATTCATTATGTATTGCCTTTTTGCATGGAGAGTTGTTCTACAATGTGTGTTGCATATAGTTCGGCTGCATCCACGCCTGCGCCTTCTAATGCTCCTTGAAATCCGCCAAAAGCAGAGACTTCAAAAACGATAGGGCCATTGTCGGTTAATGCTACGTCTACTGTGGTAAAGTCCATATTAAATGGTGCTTGTGCTCGCGTTGCCAATTCTATTATCTCGGCTGACGGCGTATACGCTTGGTACTTTCCGCCGCTGTGGATGGTGGTGTTCCATGTGCCGTTTTGTGACACTCGGGCGTATGTACCTAGGTATTTGCCCGCAAGAAATATCATGCCTAAATCTTTACCATTCAAATCAAGTTTTCGTTGTATATACATCATGGGGTTATCTTGATTGAAAGCTTGTATTTGACTTCGAATGCTTGCCTCGTCTTGGTTGGCCTTTATAACGCACATGCCTCGAGCTTTAGTTGAAAACAAAGGTTTAAACACTGCACTGCCAAACTCTCGTACTGCTGCTAGGGCTTCATTTTCTGATTCTGTCACTATGGTGTCGGGCATTGGAATGTGTGCATTGCGCAGCGTGACGGTACAGCTCAACCGATCGACTAAACGTAACATCGGCTCTGCACCGCTAAATACTCTAACCCCTTGCGCCTCGGCGATGCGCAGTAGCTCTAATCTGTCTATGGTGTTAGGGCTATATTCGGCACTAATTTTTTTTACTGCTATGCCGTCCAGTTGGGTCAAATTAACCCCTTTGGATTCAAGTGTTTGAGTGGTAAGGTTTAACTTTACATCGGCCATATCAACGACTAAGCGAAAACCTGTTTTGGCCTCGAGTCTATCGGCTAGCACTTCGGTAGACCATTTTCATGGGATCCCAACAACCGCAATTTTTAAGTTACTCAACGAATAGCTCCTTTAGGGGAATTTTAAATTTGCTGTGTTTTTCTGGTGGTAAAGACAACACAAGTTGTAATAAATATTGGGCTCGCAAATACATTCTGTTTGCCAGCGACTTGTCTAAAATAAAACGTGTAGATGTGGCAAAAGAGCGCGCTAATCCAAGTGCAAGCCGCAAATCAAAGAGACTGTCATTTTCTCGTACAGCGTAGCGTCTTGCCATTTTGTAAAAGGTTTGGGCGACAGCCATAATTTTTTGTCTGGTATGTTTGTCGAGAATTTGTAAGCGATAATTCGATACCATAAATACCGATACATCTTGTACGTAATCCATATGGCTTGAGCGGTGCAAGTCTATGAAGTTTATTTTCTTTTCTAATGGGTCATAGATAATATTATCCAGGTTAAAGTCACCATGAATATACACAGAAAATGGACAACTCACAGTAGACTCTAGTGTTTTAGCCTGTGCCATCAACAATTCAAAAGAGGGGAGGGCAAACTCACCTATCACTGCATTTTGGCGCTGAAACTCTGGGTGTATCTTGTAAACGTCTGGCATTCTTTTTTCAAGTTGTGCAATAAAATTGGCACAAACGGGTTTATTGGTACGTGTCGCTTGCCACACTGATTTTAACGTGTTGCTAAGTTGTTGTTGAGCTTCTTGTAATAGCTCTGGACTTTCTGTTAACAAAATCTGTTCGAAGGTGTAACCCGATAAGTGCTCAATCAACAACGCCGCGGATTCTCCGCGTTTTTTGTAAGAGAGTATTTTGGGTGCAAGTCCAGGATAGATGTCGTGCCAACTTTGAACACCTTGTTTTTCTTCTTTTACCTTGCGTTTCTGTCCATCTTTAAAGATCGCAACGAACCCATTTTCCTCCTTATGAGAAGAAGTGATACCCGATATAGAACTTCCAGAGCGGGTTTCAGCAATGGGTTCAATATTAAATTCACCATCCTCACTGGGCAGTTCACTTATTAGTGATTGTAGTGAGAAAAAACGTTCAAAATTAATAGGTTGCCCTAAGTTGGCGGAAATAATTGACTCGCTAATCTGTCGCAATGATTCGCCCATTTGTTTAAATTCATGGGTCAAAAACAAACCCTGAATAAACACTTCGGTATGGTTTTTTTGTTTGAGTTGTTCGGTGTAGTATTTTTTTAGTTTTTGTCGACTTTGTTGTATTTGCTCTTCTACTTGGCCAATAGTGATGGCCAATTGACTGTTATTACTGGTCAGGGTTTTATGTATTTTGCGTATTTCGTGGCGTAATGTTTCCAACATGGCAATGTAACTAGCCGGCTTTAGCAGGGCCAATTCGCTGATGTAATCTAGGTGCTTCACACTGTTACAACATAACTCAGTAATGCGTTCTAAATCGGTGGCTATAAATTCGGCCATGCGTAAATTTAATCGCGCACTATTATTTTTTTTGCCTTTTGATAATGCTTGCACACTACTAGAGTGGATCCTGGCTTTTAAATTTGTGGTGTAACCGAGTCGATCTAAAATTCTGCGCGCGGCTGCTGATGTAGGTTGGTCAAAAAACTGCTGTAATCGAGCGAGTTGTGAATCCACTTCAACGGTTAAAAAGTTTAAATTGTCGTAAACACTTTTCGGTAGGCTTTTCATACAATCAGGTTATTTGTATTAATTTGACATGCTAGTGTCATTTGTAGGGAGTATAGTATGCTCGAAATTGCGAAAACTACAACGTTGATTTATATTAATTTTTTATGAAAATTAGCCAATTTAGTGGTGGGAATTTGTAAAAATGACAATATACTTTTGCTCCGCCTGAACGTCGTTATTTAGTAAAATACGAGTTATATGAAAAAAATTAGAATTACACGTACGCTTACCATTCCTAATCCTACTAAGATTATGCGTTTTCAACGGCATCCTGAGCTGGGACCTAAATTGTTGTTTTTTTCTGGCGGCTCTGCATTAACGAATTTTTGTGAAACCTTAAAAGGTTATACCCATAATTCTATCCATATTGTCACGCCATTTGATTCAGGGGAAGTTCAGCAAAATTACGGCAAAACTTCCAGATGCCGGCTATTGGCGATTTGCGTAGTCGTTTAATGGCTTTAGCTGATGATACTTTACTTGGTCACCCTGAAATTAAATCCCTATTCAAAATGCGTCTTCCCACCGACGAAACGCAGCAACAACTAAAAGTGCGATTAGAAAACCTAGCAATGGCCAAAGATCGATCGATGTTGGATATTGCTCACCCAATGCGTAAGTTAATTTGTAATAAATTGGTTTTGTTTTTACAGCACATGCCCGAAACGTTTGATTTGAAAGGGGCAAATATTGGTAATTTAACGTTAGCTGGTGGTTACATTAATAATCATCACAAGTTAGATCCTATTATTTTTTTGTTTTCAAAATTAGTGAATGTGCAGGGGGTTGTGCGAGCCGTTGTAAATGAAAATTTGCATCTAGGAGCTACCCTACAAAATGGTAAAACCATACTAGGGCAACACAACATAACCGGCAAAGAAGTGGCGCCCATTAAGTCACCTATACGCTCTTTGTTTTTAAATAAAGGGCTAGAGAAAATAGAGCCGGCCAATTGTCAGGTTAGAAAAACCACGCGAGGCTTGATAGGTGACGCTGATTTAATTTGTTATCCACCTGAGCAGTTTTTACACAAGTCTAATCGCTAATTTGTTACCAACTGGTGTAGCGCAAGCCATCGCAAAGAGTGATGTGCCTAAAGTTTATGTGCCAAATTTAGGCCAAGATCCAGAGCAATTCGGCACCGACTTAGCTGAATGTATTCGCGTCTTAATTAAGACATTAAAGAGTGATTTTGACAGCGACATAGCACCTCATAAAGTACTCAATGTAATATTAATTGACAGTCAAAATGGTCACTATAGTGGTGAATTGCCAAAAGTTGAATTGAAAAAGTGGGGGATCCAATTGATTGACATTCCATTGGTAACACAGCAAAGCGCTCCTTTTTACGACAATCATTTATTGGCCAATGCGCTATTAACCTTGAGTGACTAACTCGCTCCAGAGTATTGTGTTAAAGGCGCTAGCTAATGGGTTACATAGCTAGAAAACAATAAGTATATAAATATATCTAAAAAGTCTTAATATATAATAAATTGATCATAAACGTTAAATATTGCTGAAACTTGGCGTACAATTACTATGTATGTCAATCAACTGGATTAAATTCACAATGCATTTTGCGCCTAGATTGCTGCTTTTGAGCTTATTGGGCTATTCTGTTTTTGGCGTTGCACAACCGTACGTTATTTATGGCAAAGCGAGCCTGTCTGCGCAACTTGCCGATGAAGGCGATGGTCACTCGACAGAATTCAAAAGTAACACGTCTCGTTTAGGGGTAAGTGGTGAATTCGACATGAGCCCTGACGCTCAGTTAGTCTATCGAGTTGAATGGGGGATCGATTTAGCTGACTTAACAAGCAGTAAAACCATCCAATCTCGAGATCAATACATAGGTGTAACAGGCAATTTGGGTACGTTGCTTGTAGGTCGAAAAAATAACGGTTTAAAAAACGTGACCTCGCCTGTTGATGTTATGAATGGGTACGAAGGAGATCTGAAAGGTCTTTGGCAAGGTGATGAACGATATAGTGATTCAGTTAATTACATCAGCCCTGTGTTTAATACCGGCTTTGCTGCTGAGTTCAATTATGTTCGCGTGAACAAAGCCAAAGGTGACGATAGTTTTATTTCGACAATTTATTATGGGGATCGCACTCTAAACAAGTCAACTTGGTATGCGGCAGTAGGCTACGCGTCAAAGGCCAACGGTTTTGATGTACAACGTCTATTGGCAAAAGCAAAAATGGGCAGTTGGATATTTGGGGCGGTAGCCCATAGGGAAAAGAATAATCAGCTAGGTGATCCGGACTCAGGTATCTTGCTCAATTCACAATATTCAATTGGTAAATGGCAACTTAGCGGCCAATATCAAACGTTATCAGGTGATAATAGTGTGAGCCTGATGGTCGACTATAAGTTAGCCAAATCAAGTAAAATATACGCATGGCTCACCGACCGAAGAGCACAGCAAGATGCACAGCAGTCTTGGCTAGCGATTGGAGTTGAACACAAGTTCTAGCGTTGAATAAATCATAATTAATCAATTTAAATGATGTAAACTAGTGGTATTAATCGCTTAAACTGATTCTATTTAGCATGAAATTACCTAATCTAAAACACTTACATTACTTAGTGGTATTGCATCAAGAGTTACATTTTGTGAAGGCTGCTCAACGATGCAATGTCAGTCAATCTACCCTCAGTAGCGCTATTCAGAACTTAGAAGAGCAATTTGGTTCGCAACTCTTAGAACGTGAGCACAAAACTTTCGTGTTTACTTCATTCGGTTTGGAATTGGTAGAGCGTAGTAAAGTCCTACTGACTCAAGCTCATGAGCTGGTTAATTTTGCTCACAGTGCAGGGGATTGGCAGGCTGGCCAACTTAAATTGGGGGTCATTCCTACCATAGCGCCATTTTTGTTTGAAGGGATTATCAAGCAAGTGACAGTTAACTTACCAGAAATAAATCTGCAGTTACAAGAAGATACAACCGCTAACTTACTGACTCAACTGAATGAAGGGAGCTTGGACTTATTAGTGCTAGCGTTACCCATGGAAACGCCTGATTGCAAACAATTAGCCTTGGGCCACGACCCATTTCATTTAGTCGCTCACAAAGATCTCGCTGAGTCACTGATGAGCCCATTAGATATGTCATCATTACCCAAACAAAGCGTATTTTTGTTACACCAAGAACATTGTATGACTGGCCACGCAGTGAGTGCTTGTGGATTGAAACAGACCGAGCAGGTTAGCTCGTTAGCTGCCAGTAGTTTGTATACTTTGATTCAGTTAGCCAATAGTAAGCGGGGTTTTACGTTTATGCCTGAAATGGCGATAAACCATGATATTTTGCATTCAACAGCGTTAATTTCTATGCCAGCAGATGCAGGAGGTTTTCGAGAAATAGGCTTGGTTTGGCGCAGTGGCACAACTAGAGTGAGGTTGTTCCGGCATTTAGCTAAATTACTTACGCCTTTAATGCCCATTCCTACGTTTAAGTAAATCTGTATAAAGCTAGAGGACGACTGTGCTCTGGTGGTTTCTGGCATTTTAAGTCAGCTTCGAGCTGACTTTTTTGTTGCAAAAAGATAAGCTAGCTATATCGCTGTTATTTAAGTGTTTAATAGGCGTCCCTAGATAAATTTTTGTAGCGTGACGTAGTGCTTATTTTAATTAGGATTTTACATGACATCATCTGTGGTAATTAGTGGTTCTGGTTTGTGGACTCCTACACATAGTATTTCAAATGAAGAGTTAGTTGACGCATATAATCGTTATGCCGAAAACTTTAACCGTACTAATCAAGCTGCAATCGACAACCAAGAGGTAGTTGCTAAACCTTTCTCTAGTGCTGAGTTTATTCAAAAGGCATCGGGTATAAAGAGTCGATACGTGTACGTTAAAGACGGTGTGTTAGATATTGAACGGATGCGTCCCAACATACCAGAGCGTGCTGACGATGAAATCTCTGATCAAGCAGAAATGGCGGTGTTTGCCGCCAACAAAGCACTGCTAGAGGCCAATAAGCAGCCCAGTGATATAGATGCGGTGATCGTTGCATGCGCCTATACCCAGCGCAGTTACCCTGCTATTGCAATTGAAGTTCAGGGGGCATTAGGCATTGAAGGTTTTGCTTTTGATATGTTAGTTGCCTGTTCTGCTGCAACGTTTGCCCTGCACAGGGCCTATGAAATGATTGCGGCGGGCACGGCGAAAGCGGTGCTGGTGATCAATCCTGAGCTGACGTCACCGCAAGTGAATTACTGTGATAGAGATAGTCACTTTATCTTTGGTGATGTAGCCACGGCAATGGTGGTTGAAAGTGCAGAAAGCGCGGCCACCACAGGCGCTGAGCATGTATTCGAAATCTTGAGCACCAAAGCGGTCACCACTTATTCGAACAATATTCGCTCTAACTTTGGTTATGTGAGCAGAGTAAATGATGTAGACCCATTCGCAGCTGACAAGCTGTTTCATCAAGAAGGTCGCAAAGTCTTTAAAGAAGTATGCCCAATGGCTGCAACGCATATCTCTGAACATTTAGCGCGTCATCACCTGACACCTGAACATGTAAATCGTTGGTGGTTACACCAAGCAAACATCAACATGAACACACTCATTACTCGTAAATTATTGGGCCGTCAACCTTCAGCGCAAGAAGCGCCTATTGTGTTAGATAGCTATGCCAATACTGCCTCGGCAGGATCTATTATTGCGTTTAATTTACATCATCAAGATATGCACAGTGGCGATTATGGTTTGCTGTGCTCGTTTGGCGCGGGCTATTCCATAGGAAGCTTGGTACTAAAGAAAATTTAATGTGATGTTTCATCGCCACTCGAGTAACCCTATCCCGTAGTTGACACGAATAGGTTTTCTCAGTAATAAAGCATTCTTTTCAAGAATGAAAGGTATAGATGTGAAGGATAAACAGGTTTATTTATGCTAATAACAATTGGTTACGCAGTTTGTACAATAGGTTATATATTTTTACTTTTATTGCTGTTAACCGTACGTAAGTCAGGGCTAGCGAAATATCTATTAATTTTAGCGACGGCTTCAACTTGTTTATGGGCTATCGTGCCATTTTTTTTGTCGCCGATGACAATTGTTCACTTACTCGTTTTTGACAATATCAAAAATTTCTTCTGGTTGTTATTTCTCGCCTCCTGTTTAAAAGATAATTTTAAGACAATTGCCGATGTATTGTGCCGTGCAGATACTTGGCTTATTTTGGCCTTGCCAATTATTGCCCTGATTTTACTGGCTGTAGGAATAGACGATCGGCAGTGGGAGTTTCTTTTACAGACTATTATTGCATTAGAAGTATTGGTTTTGCTCGAAGTGATTTATCGCCAAGCTGGTGATAACGCCTGGGCGCTTAAGCCATTGATTTTATACTTAGCCGCAATCAGTATTTTTGATTTTGTGACATTTGCTAACGCGCTAATGGTAGAAAACATTCACCCTAGTTATATTGCTGCTATGGGATATATTTACACTGCCTTTATTCCATTCTTAATTTTAGCTATTAGACGAGTCAAAACTTGGGGAGTTGAGATTTATATTTCTCGAGAAGTAGTGATGCATAGTACATTGCTGATGGTGGCAGGTGGCTATTTATTTGTTATGGCACTGGTTGGCTATGCAGTGCAATATTTAGGCGGTGAATGGACCTCTACTATCCAGGTGGTGCTGGTTGCGTTGTCTTTAGCCTTATTGGCGACCTTATTTTTATCTTTGAGTTTTTAGAACCAAGATTAAAGTATTTATTACTAAACACTTTTTTGCTAATCAATTTGACTACCGTCACGAATGGTTGAAGTTAACTGAATGTCTCGATGCTGGTGACCCAGAAGGTAATGTTTATGCCACCGGGCTCAGAGGATTTATAAAAGCGTTTGATTATAAGCAAGGCTGCTTTTTGAAGTTAAACAATAGTAGATTGGAGATGATTGCTAATATTGATCAAGATGATTTGTCGCAAAGCGAATTATCTGTTTTATACACCTTTTGTGAATTCTTTCAGAGTAAAAATTGGATTGTAGATATTGATGAGCTTAGGGTGAAACCTTTATGTATGAAGGCCTAAAAGTCAATCACGCATTGCTCAATGACGTGTCATTTCAATTGGTTATTCCTATTTATCAAGGGGAAAATTTGTGGGGAGTGGTGGCCATTCAGGGCGATGAAAATACGAGTAAAAAATTAAATTGGGAATTGCGGGACTATTTAACGGTCGTTTCCGCGCAGATTTCAAATTTTGTATTTCATCATTTAGCAGCCCAAGAAGTCGCAGAAAACGCACAATTTTCTGCCTTTACGCGAATGTCAGCGTTTGTGGTACATGATCTCAAGAACGTTTTAGCACAAATTGATTTGATTCTGTGCAATGCGGAACAACACAAAGATAATCCTGAATTTATTGAAGATACCTTTGAAACACTGCATCATACCAAAGCACGTATGGACAAAATGTTACGTCAACTCACTGAAAAAAACACTGTGCCAATAGGCTCAGATAGCGTTGTGACATTATCTACATGTATAGAGCAAGTTATTGCACAAAGGTGTGGTTCTTATTTACCTAACCCAACGCTAAAAATATTGGATGAATCACCTGTAGTATTAGATCAAGATAAGTTTAGTAATGTGATGTATCACTTAATAAGCAATGCACAACAAGCGACTGACGATCAGGGAGAAGTTAATATTATTCTAGAAAAAACGCTTGACGAAAAATTTGTCATAGTAAAAATTGTAGATAATGGGTCGGGAATGAGTAAAGACTTTATTCGGACTAGGCTGTTTAAACCTTTTGATACAACCAAAGGGAACGCTGGAATGGGGATTGGGGCATATGATGCTAAAGCCTACCTAGAAAAAATAGGTGGACAATTAATTGTTGAAAGTGAAATTCAAGTAGGCAGTACGTTTACATTACGAATTCCAGCACACTAGTAATTACGCATATATAAGGGTTTAACTACATGGATAAGATTTTAGTAGTAGATGACGATTTAGGAATTCAAAAGCAACTAAAGTGGAGCTTTACGGGTTACGACGTGATTTTTGCAGAAGATCGGGCGTCGGCTATTGCTCAACTCAGACGGTATGAGCCCAAGGTTGTTACATTGGATTTGGGGTTACCTCCCGATCCAACCAATGCTAGTGAAGGATTAGCTACGCTAGAAGAGATTTTAGAGCTCGCACCACAAACTAAAGTAATAGTGGTGACGGGGAACAATGACAAACAAAATGCGTTGAAAGCAATTAAAATTGGCGCTTACGACTTTTATCAGAAGCCGATTGATTCAGATACGATCCAAGTTTTAGTGAGTCGTGCAATCAATCTATTTGATTTAGAAATGGAAAATCGCCACCTGAGTGCTGTAGCACCTTCGATGGACCGTATTTTAGGTCAAAGTGAAGGAATATTATTAGCCAGTAGAAAAGCCGAGCGAATAGCTCAAACCGATATCAGTACCTTATTACTGGGAGAGAGCGGCACAGGTAAAGAAGTCTTTGCGCGCAGTATTCATGAACATAGTCTACGAAAAGACAAACCCTTTGTGGCGATAAACTGTGCATCAATCCCAGAAAATTTATTAGAGAGTGAATTGTTTGGGTATGAAAAAGGGGCATTTACTGGCGCTAACAAAACCACTCCAGGCAAAATAGAATCGGCTCAAAATGGTACCTTATTTTTAGATGAAATTGGTGATATGCCGATTGGGCTGCAAGCTAAAATGTTGCGCTTTTTACAAGAGCGGGTAATCGAGCGTGTAGGTGGTCGTAGCGAAATACCAGTCGATATTAGGGTGGTTTGTGCAACCCACAGGGATGTGCAATCGATGGTGGCGGAAGAGACATTCCGCGAAGATTTATTTTATCGAGTCGGTGAAATCAGTATCATGATCCCGCCACTACGAGAACGAGATAATGACGTAGTGTTACTGGCTAAAACATTTTTAGCCCAATATAACGAAGAATTCAAAACCAAAATTAAAGGCTTTAGTGATTCAGCTATTTTAGCGATGAAACAACATAAGTGGCCGGGTAATATTCGTGAATTGCAGAATAAATTAAAATCTGCCGTGATCATGGCCGAAGGTAATCAAATCCAAGCCGAAGACCTAAGCTTAATTGTTAAAGACGAGGGGCCAACCCTCACGTCTTTAAATTTGCGAGAAGTACGGGAGCATGCTGAAAGTCGAGCTATACGCAACGCTTATTTGGTGGCAGATAAAAATATGTCGAAAGCCGCCGAGTTATTGGGTGTGACTAGGCCCACTTTATACTCATTGATCGACAAATATCACTTAGAAGATATAAAAACAGGAGTGTAAAGGCCTCGGCTTTGTTGGTGTTTACATCAATACTGGCAAATTCATCTCGTCGCCAGTGTTTTTGCTTCATTCCGTTTTATTCATAATTCAAGCTCGCATTATTATTAGTGCTGCTAAATAGCGGCACTGATTTCAAGTTTGCCAATCGTTGCTACCTTCGGTTGTTTGTACTGAACGATATTGCTCAGACCATAGCTGTAATTTAATGATTGGCATTTTCTAACGCTCACTTCATTTCTCACAACCTTGTGTGTCGCCATTGTTAAAATGGCTGGCTATTTAAGGTTGGTATAGTTACTGCTTTACTAATTGTAATTTTCACGTTTTTTTCCTTCATATTGGTAAATTATTTTATGAGCGTTGTGCATAAACGGTTGTTGATTTTTGGGGTAGTGAGTTTACTTTTTGTCAGCTGCTCTGGAGGTTCTCTTGATAGTAATACGGGGCAAGATACGCCCGACGTGTTAGTGAATGCTGGACAAAATAAAACGGTAAATGAAGAGACATTGATTACGGTTAATGCCCAAGTATCTGGTGATTCTGACACTTATACTTACTCATGGCGTGCTACACCAGCACTCACGATAACCCATGAGGATCCTGCTACAGGTCTTGCTAGTTTTACTACGCCAACGGTGACTGAAACAGAAATTTATACGCTAACAGCTGTGGTGATTGACGAAAACGGTAATCGTGGTTCTGATGAAGTGATATTCACCGTTAATCCTATTAACAACTTACCAGCCGCAGTACTAACTGTGCCTAGTTTTGCCAATTTGTCTGTAAATGAATTCCCCGCGGGAGAGATTATTACCCTTGATGGAAGTTCCAGTACGGATTCCGATCCTCCGGCAAATTCTGACGCCATTGCCGAGTACTTGTGGCAACAAACCGCCGGAGAACCAATATTAGAGGGGATCAATAATGTAGGTGATACTTTGTCTTTTGCAACGCCTATTGTAGATGAACCAAATGTTATTACCCTTAGCCTAACCGTGACGGACCAAGAAGGAGCAAAGGATACACAAGTTGTCAATTTGGCGATTCAAAGTGCTAGTCAAACCTTGCCTAAAGTAGAAGCAGGAGTTAATCACGAAGTTTTTTCGGGCGAGATAATAAATTTAAATGGCGCTGCCAGTACTAACATTGCGGCTTCTAGGCCACTAACTTCAAACTGGCTAAACGACTCTGAAAATACGCCTATCATCGCCGATAAAAGCAATCTAGAAACTTATGCTATTGCCCCTGCAGTTTCGCAACAACAAAGTGTTACCTTCACACTAGAGATAGAAGATTTTCAAGGTAATGAAGTAGAAGACAGTATAACGGTAACGGTTAAACCTCTACCTATTCAACCGTTAAATGATACTGGTGTGACACAACAAGCTAACAACACAGAAGTGGTGAGTCTTTATCAGGCGGGTTTCCCAGGGCAAGACGGGCAACGTGGACAAGATGTTATTCACCAGAATGGCTTGTCGGCTAAAGCGGGTCGAGGACAGCAAGGCTTTGATTTTACAAAGTTAGATGTAGTTGGCGACGAAGTCGATGACCCGTCGCAAGATTGGAGTTGTGTGAGAGATAATATTACCGGTTTGGTATGGGAAGTTAAAACGGCTGTTTCTACAACCACCTTACACAGTAGTCAACACACCTTTTCTTGGTACCAAGAGAGTGAGATAGAATTCCAAGGGGATGAACAGGCCACTAATGCCGTTTGCAATTTGGCCGAGTGTAATTCTAGTGCTTTTGTAAACGAAGTTAACCAACAAGGTCTATGTAATTTTAGAGATTGGCGACTGCCAACTCATGAAGAATTATTGTCGATTGTTCATTTTGGTAGAACTAGCGCGCCTACTGTTGATGAGGAATACTTCCCTTATACCAGTGATGCGTTGGGCTCGCCGGTTTGGTATTGGACTGGAGAATCTAGTGCTGATGGCACCTCTGCTGAAGGTGCCCAAAATGCTTGGGCGATAGACTTTACATCAGGCAATGATAATTTTTTACATAAATCTACAGCAGCGAGCATTCGCTTAGTTAGGGCAGGTCGATAATATGCGTTTATTAATTCTGGGGTGTTTATTTTGGTCTTTCGCTGCAATGAGTCAAACCTGTCTGGTAGATTTTGACGCCGCCACGCAAGAAGAAGAGTTTTTAGATAATGGAGACGGTACGGCAACGGACTTATCGTTGGGTCTTATGTGGATGCGCTGTAGCTTGGGACAAACATGGCAAAACGAAACCTGTGAGGGCGACGCCAGTGAGTTAAGCTGGCAACAAGCTTTACAGGCCGCCCATGGCTACCAGTATGCGGATAAACTAGGTTGGCGAGTGCCGAATATAAAAGAGTTGGCCAGTTTGACCGAGCGAAAATGCGTACGACCCGCTATCAATGAGTTATTTTTTCCGAATACTCCTTCAGATGATTTTTGGACGTCAACCCCTTCGGTTATGGATCACGAAAGGGCGTGGGTTGTGGCATTTTTTAATAGCAGTAACTCTATCAAAGATAAAAAACTATTTGTCTTTACGCGTCTAGTTCGCAACCTCGATTAGTAAGCTTTAGGTTAGACTAGATCGTTAAATTTCTCTGCGAATAAGGCCACGTATTAAAAATCGATTCGGGTTGAGTGCATCAAGCAATTGATTAGGTAATGGAAGCGCTTGTCCAGTGATTTGACTGGCTAACATTTCAGCACATAAAGGTGCCGTACTTAACCCCTAGAGCCCAAGCCCGATAACATATATAGGTTGGGATGATCAATTGGCAAAGAGTAACGGGCTGCTGGCAGTGCTTTGTACAAATCTTGGTATGCTACTTTTTGTTGCTGGAAATTTGGTACCGCACCCACCATAGGCAGGTGGTCAGGGGTACTGGCTCTTATGGCTGCTCGTCCTGTGCTGTCAGTCGAAATATTGTGTATCCAATTGCAATTGGCTAGGGCTTTTTGATGCATGCAGAGGTTGGTGCTTTGTTCTGACTGACGGTACTCGCAATCTCTATCATTTTTAATATAAGTTGAACCTAATGCATGTCTTTGTTGCCATGCTGGGGTTAGATAGCCTTTATGGCAAAGCACGGTAGCTAAGTCGGCTAATTCTGCTTGACTGGGTACTGCTTCAACTTGACCTCGTACTAAGCGGAACGGTAAGTTTGCAATGAGTGGGATATCAACACTGTCACTGCCTGTGGCTAGTATCACTATATCTGCCGAGCTTTGACTACCGTCCGCCCAAGTTAATTGCCATGTATTGTGCTGTCGTGTTAAATCACTTAAATTTTTGTTAGGCGTCACGTCAGTTTGGCTGGCGGTTATTAGCGCTTGGATTAATTGCGCTGGATTGATCCAACCCGCGTCAGGCACAAATAATCCCGGATAAGGTAAATGGATATTCGCTTGTTGACTGGCTTGCTCGGCTGTTAGCCAATGTATAAAAGAAGTGGGCCAAGTCTGATTGTCGATCATTTTATGGTAGCGACGCGTGACGTTCCCATTGAATGCCAATAGCAATGTGCCGCACCAATTGTGGGTGTAGTCAAAACCATCCACTAATAGCTGCTTATAAACGCGAGATGCATAAGTAAAACTCGCCGCATGAATTTGACTGGATACGCCCGCCTCTGCATTCAACTGAGGATAAAAGCCGCCTTGAGGATTGCCCGATGCCCCTTGGGCTAGACTGGCGTCTTTACAATAAATATTAGCCTTTAAGCCCTTTTTAGCCAGCGCATAAGCACAATTAGCTCCGGCCAATCCTCCACCTATAATAGCTACACTAGGGAGGTGTTGTTCGTTTGCTTGGTGAGGTTGGTAACCCGTACGTACATAATAAGGTAAACGTGCTGGCGCATTTTTTTGACGACAAAAGGTGCCTGCCAACATTTCTCTCTTGCGTCCGTGTCCAGTGACATTTCTGGGCTGCAAATCCTGCTTGAATCAAACCTCGGCGAACATGACCGGCTGCGGTAAACGTTGCAAAACTGCATGCATCTTTCGCCAATCTGGCCATATGTTCGAATAAAGACTGCGTCCACATTTCTGGATTCTTACTCGGCGCAAAACCATCCAAAAACCAAGCGTCAACTATACCTGTAGAGGTATTTTGTATCTGAGGTAACACTTGATGAACATCACCGAGCCATAAATCTAAGGTGACACGACCTTGCAAAAAATTGAGGCGATGGCATCCAGCGATTGGCAACGGGTATTGTCTTAGCAATGATTCAGAATAAACTTGCAACTCTGGATAAACCGTCAACGCTTGTTTGAGGTCATTGGCTGAAATAGGGAACTTTTCAATCGAAATAAAATGTAAATTAAGTTCAGCCTGCGGATTACTTAAAAGGTAGTTGTCGAACAACGCAATAGTCGCTAAAAAATTCAATCCGGTGCCAAATCCTGTCTCAGCAATGGTAAAAAATCCACACTTCCAACTAGACCAACGTTCGAGCAGCCGATTATTGGCGATGAATACGTGGTGAGTTTCAGCCAATCCTTGGGAGTCTGAGAAGTAAATATCTGCAAATTCAGTCGCAATAGGTGTGCCATTTTCATTAAATTCAATATTTGCGGTGTTAATACTCAAGTGATTGCCTAACAGTTTTTTACTAGTACAAAAGTCTTTAGTTTAAAGGATCAAACGAATAGCAACAATTGATGTTGAGTATTCTTTATGTGGATATCCTGCAATTGCCCCCAGACTTTGAAAAAGTAGAGGAGATCAAACCAACCAATTGAGACACCCATCAACCAATCAACCAATCAACCAATTGAGACACCCATAACCAACCAATTGAGACACCAACCAATTGATACACCCATGACAAAATCGAGCTTTAAACCATCTTAGCTCCCGCTTTTCTAATCCATTCGGTTTAAATTATGCTCAAGACAACTAAATTGATGATGTTTGCGGGTATGATGACGTGATTTTGTGGGGGGGGGAATATCAGGCATGCTAATTCTCAACAGCGATGTTGATGAGGTTTGTTACTTTGGAAAAAAGGCTAAGCGTGTTTGAGTAGGGTTTTGGCTTTACCTATGCCTCGTATTTTTTGATGTTGGGTGTGTAGGCTGAAGTTTCGCATTAAATGTTCACTGCCTACAGCGTAACAAAAGTGCTTTTCGAATTCGGTGGTTAAGGTCAACCATTGTTCGTTGTTTAGGCCTAGCCTTTGTAGAATGGGGTGTTGCTGTGTATCGATTAATCCTGACTTATCATCTCTGATAACACGACCTGTGGTGTCGATGAGGTCGCAGTAATCTTTTAGTGAAAAAGCGATGCCCCTCGGCATGTTTTGCCTGTAGGTTGCCAACAAATGGCATTAAACCTTTGGGTTGCTGGTGTTGTCTCAAAGCTTGTATCCGAGTTTGAATACTGGTGTGGTCAGAGTCCTCAGGTGTGTTGGCCATATTGGCGCGAATGGGGTTTAAGTCCACGTAAGCCATGCAGGCCAGTAGGGCTGATTTATCGAGTAGTGCTTGAGACTTAAACCGTCCTTCCCAGAATCTGCCAGTGCAGGCATCTTCTTTGTTGGCTTCTCGGGCTATGTACTCATTGAGATTACGCATCAACCAACTGATGTCATACAAACGCATCCGGTAAATTTCAACGGTTTCTAGAAGGGTATGCCGCTCACTCTTGCTCAACGTGTCATCTCGCATAAACCGCTGCGACAACAAGGTGCCTTTATGCAGTTGATGCCAGCGAACGAGCACTTGTTTCACCGTCCAGCGCTCAGCCAATGGTTTGTTCACGCACAGCACCACATGAGTGTGATTGCTCATCACCGCATAGGCGCAAATGTCGATAGCAAAGATACGGCTTAAATGAAGCAAGCGTGTTTCAACCCAAGCCCGCCTATGTTCATAGCTCTGGCCTGTCAACGTATCTTCACCACACAAAAATGAACGGCGAACACAGCGTGAAACACAATGATAATAAGGGGTGTCGACTAAACTGATTTGGCTTTTACGAGACTGAGGCATCATGGCCATCCTTGGTTGAATCACTACCGTTAGTCTAGTTCAAATTGCGGATTCGTCGAATTTAATCATGGGTGTCTTGATTGGGGGAGTAACAATTGTTGGCTTTTACTTAGATTTCATTTAAGCTAACACTTGTACGCTCAAAGCAGACCAGTTGTTCGTTAAAATTCATTAATATGTCCACAAATTTTTCTTGAAGGGTTAATCATGAGAAGAGCAGTAATTACCGGGCTAGGTATTGTATCTAGTATTGGTAACAATAAAAATGAAGTGACAGAGTCTCTAAGAGAAGGTCGCTCGGGAATCACTTTTTCTGAAGAGTTTCAGCAAGCTGGCTTGCGTAGCCAAGTTTGGGGTAAAGTCGATTTAGACATTAAAGAACACATTGACCGTAAAATTTTACGTTTCATGGGTGAAGCAGCTGGTTATGCCTATATTGCAATGCAGCAAGCCATTGAGGATTCTGGACTAACCGATGATTTAGTGTCTAATGTTAGAACCGGGATCATTGCTGGTTCAGGTGGCGCATCTTCGAAAAACCAAGTCGAAGCGATAGATATTTTACGTGAAAAAGGCGTGAAACGTATCGGGCCATATATGGTTACACGTTGTATGGGAAGTACTGTTTCTGCTTGTCTAGCGACTCCTTTTAAAATTAAAGGTGTCAATTATTCGATTAGCTCGGCTTGTTCAACTAGTGCGCATTGTATTGGTAATGCGTTGGAACAAATTCAGTTAGGCAAGCAGGATATTATTTTTGCTGGTGGTGGTGAAGAGTTACATTACACTTTGTCAGCAGAATTTGATGCGATGGGAGCTATGTCTACTAAGTATAATGATGATCCTACTAAAGCATCTCGTACTTATGATTCTGCTAGAGATGGCTTTGTTGGCGCTGGCGGTGGCGGCATGGTGGTAGTTGAAGAACTCGAACATGCTTTGGCTCGCGGTGCTAAGATTTATGCTGAAATTGTTGGCTACGGTGCCACATCAGATGGCGCTGATATGGTTGCTCCATCTGGTGAGGGGGCAGTGCGATGCATGCAGCAAGCTATGCAAGGCATTGATAAACCAATTGATTATATTAATACTCATGGTACATCAACTCCGGTAGGAGATGTTAAAGAATTATGGGCTATCCGCGAAGTATTTGGTGAGACTACGCCTCCGCTTAGTGCGACCAAAGCGATGACTGGTCATGCTCTTGGTGCGGCTGGTGTAAACGAAGCTATCTATAGCATATTAATGATGGAAAATGATTTTATTGCACCATCAATTAATATTGAGAATTTAGATGAAAAAGCCGAAGGTATGGACGTTGTCACAGAAACTCGTGAGACTACTTTAACGACAGTTATGTCTAACAGCTTTGGTTTTGGTGGCACTAACGCGACCTTAGTTATGCAAAAGTACCAAGATTAATTGTCTGAAAAACGTGCAAATTGACAAAAGCCAGCTTATGCTGGCTTTTTTGTTTTTCAAGGATAAGTCGATGAAAAAGCTTAGCAAAAAAACTAATTTATGGCAGGTATTTAAAGGTGTCGCCGCAAGTATGTTGGGGGTGCAAAGCAATGCTAATTATAAGAGTGATTTTGAGCAAGAGTCGTTTGTACCCTTTGTCGTCATTGGTGTAGTCTTCGTTTTAGGCTTGATTGGAATACTGTTATTATTGGTAAATTTGAGTGTTTAATGTAGCAATTACATGCTATTCCAGCGCTTCAGTGAGTATGCAAAACAATTGGATTAAGGGGATGTTTATCAGGTAAACCTTTTGGAGTTGACAACGGTCCGATTCGTTTTAGTCGTTTGCCGTCAACACAAAAAAACGGTAGAAGTCTTCTGCGTTCTATCCTGTCATAAAAGAGCGCAGCTCTTGCTTAAGGCTTGACCATGAATCAAAAACTTTTAATTATCCTGAATACGGCATATTGAGCTCGTTTAGTCGCAGAGTAATTTGGCTAGTTTTCTTAAAATATCCACTATGGCATAATGTCTGCCCTCATATTTCAACCCTGACAGTTAAAGATGAAAATATATTACGAAGACAGCATGCCATACGCGGCGGAATTTTTTGCAGATTTGGGTGAAGCAGTTGTGTTTTCTCATAAAACAATTGATGCTGAAACCATTAAAGATGCCGATGTCTTGCTGGTTCGTTCAACTACTAAAGTTAATCAGGAATTACTGCATTTAGCCACAAATCTAAAATTTGTGGGGACTGCTACGGCGGGTACGGATCATGTTGATATTAAATACTTAGCGAGTCGTGGAATTCCATTTTTCTCTGCTGGAGGTTGCAATGCCGTGGCCGTGGCCGAATATGTGTTAAGTACATTATTCGTGATGGCCGACAAACTAGATTGGCAAGTGGCTGACAAAACTATAGGTATTATTGGTGCCGGTCATGTTGGAACCGCGTTGTCTAAACATTTATCAGCACTAGGGATTAATTACAAATTGTGTGATCCACCGTTACAAGATAATGGGGACTCTAGAACATTTGTGTCAATGCAAGAAATTATGCAGTGCGATGTCATTACCCTACATGTGCCTTGGGTTAAAGACGGCGTTTATAAGACAGAGAATATGTTTGACAAGGCACAACTTGCGCAACTGTCTGATGGGCAAGTCCTGATCAATGCCTGTCGTGGTGAGGTATTGAATAATCAAGCTGCGCTTGAATTATTTAAAGAAGGGCATAGGTTTCAATTGGTGCTAGACGTGTGGGAAAATGAACCCGACATCAATCTTGAACTCATGCCATTTACTGCGTTGGCTACGGCGCATATAGCTGGGCATACTATTGAAGGAAAAGCTCGTGGGACGGAAATGTTGTATTTGGACTTGTGCCAACAACTTAATATCCAGCCAAATAAGGAATTGACTGATTATTTGCCAATTGCTGCTCCGAGCGATATTGCCTTAGAATCGACCGAACCGTTCTGGCAAGGTATTAGAAATATAGTACTGGATGTATACAATATTGCTGATGATGACCGCCAATTTAAGGCGCAGGTTGATGGTGGAGAACAATTTAGATATATCCGAAAACACTATCCTATAAGAAGAGAGTTTTCCGCAATTAAGGTTAATGCTGGAAATTTTGTTAATTCAAAGGCAATCTACGACCTTGGATTTTTGTGAATATACAAGTAACCAAACAATTAATATAAATTTAAATTTTTAGGAGTAATGTAAACATGTCTCGGGCCTTTGATGTCGCAGTGTTGGGTGCTACTGGATTAGTAGGACAACATATGATCGAAATTCTTGAACAAAGAGGATTTCCGGTCAACAAACTTTATCCATTAGCTAGCGCACGTTCTGCCGGTGGTAAGGTGACCTTCAAGGGAGAAGAAATTACTGTGTTAAATGCTGATGAATTTGATTGGAGTCAAGTTCAAATTGGTTTCTTTTCTGCAGGTGGTAGTGTTTCTGAAAAATTTGCGCCAATGGCTGCGGAAGCTGGCTGCGTAGTAATAGACAACACGTCGCATTACCGCTACGAAGCTGATATTCCTTTAGTTGTGCCAGAGGTCAATCCTCAAGCTCTAGCTGATTTTCGCAATCGTAATATCATTGCAAACCCAAACTGTTCAACTATTCAAATGATGGTTGCACTAAAACCGATTCAAGATGCTGTGGGTATTGACCGTATCAACGTATCTACTTATCAAGGTGTTTCGGGTGCTGGTAAAACTGCAATGGATGAGTTGGCCAACCAAACAGCAGCATTGTTAAGTGGTAAAGAAGTTAAGGTAGAGGCGTTTAGCCGTCAAATTGCTTTTAACGTGATCCCTCAAATTGATGTCTTTACTGACAATGACTACACCAAAGAAGAAATGAAGATGGTCTGGGAAACGAAAAAAATCTTAGGTGACGACAGTATTTTAGTGAATGCTACCGCTGTTCGTGTTCCTGTGTTTTTTGGCCATGGCGAATCAATTCATTTAGAAACGCGTGCACCGATTGATGCTGAAGAAGTGAAAGCGCTGTTAGCTGATGCCCCAGGCGTTACCTTGAAAGCCGATAGAGAGGAGTTTCCTACTCAAGTAGGTGATGCTAGCGGAAAAGATGATGTATATGTGGGCCGAGTGAGAAATGACATCACTCACCCAAATGGCATTAATATGTGGGTTGTTGCAGATAACGTACGTAAAGGTGCGGCACTTAATAGTATACAAATCGCTGAAGTACTTATTCGCGACTATATGTAAAATTTAATGTGTCAAAAAAGCCGCAATTTATTGCGGCTTTTTTGATCGACAGGCATAAACGCTCTTGAATTAAAGGGGTAAATTATGCTCGTCACTTGTTGAATTATAAATAGGCGATAACCCTTTAAAAACAACATCTAGTGTTATAGACCAAAATTTGCATCTAGTTTATAGTTGTGAAAATAATTTATTGTTGTGAAACTTGGAATATGATTTGCTAATGTGTTTTATAATGCCAATTAAATGGCAGTGGCATTAAAACATCTATACCTAAAATCATTGGTATCGCATTATTGTCAATGAATATAGCTAGTAAACAGGCGGTATTAGGATTAAAAGTATGAGTGTTTAGTTAACAACAATAATTGTGTTTCATTTAAATAAATATTTGTCTACTTAGCTTCATTTATTGCCCTAACATTAAACCGAGCTAGTTTGTCAGTTAAGCATGCTGAGATTAAAAAGGAACTCTATGAATTTGCGAAAGATAGCGGTGCAAATCGTTGTATTATTGACTTTTGTGACATCCGCCGTTTACGCCGCTGATTTTGAAAACGTTAGGATTAAAGGCCCTAAGAATTCTGCACCTGAATTTTCCGGCGTTACCTACGGTCCAATTGAGTCTTCTGATACGTTATGGCAGATTTCCCAACGTTATCGCCAAAACAGCGCGCTTTCGATTTATCAGGTTATGCAAGCTATTTTTGAGCTTAATCCTGACGCTTTTGAACAAAATAATATTAATTTGTTGAAAGACGGTTCTACGTTAAGACTCCCTTCAGAAAGTTACATTGCAAGAGTCAATAAACAGCAAGCTGCAAGTCGAGCTGAAACAGATAAGCAAAAATTACAGTCTTCTGCAGGAGGCGCTGGTAACAATCCCAAACAACCAGAGGTAGTCGCGGCAAGTCAAACTGAGTTAACCGAAGCCAAGCAAATTTTAGAGCAAAAATTAGGGGATATTAATGACCTACAAACTCGGCAGTTTATGGCCATTAGGAAACAATTTGCTGAGTCGATTAGTAGTGTTCAATCAATACTAGAGGAAAACAGAAAGTTATTTGAACGTCTTGAAAAAGTGGATACCGATCTTACCAATATGCGTACTCAGGGAGAAAAGAGTGACGAAAAGGTAGCACAAATAGACAAAAGCGTTGAAGAATTATTAGCTCAAGCCCGTAAAGAAAAAGCCGAGAAAGAGGCGCTAATTGCAAAGCAGCAGTCGTCTTGGCTGAATGACCCAATAAACCTCATCTTGTTATCTATGTTGCCTGTTTTATTGACCTTAGCAGGTCTAGCCTATTGGTTGATTAAACGTAAGTCCTCAGTTGTTGAAACGCCCATTGATGAAGATTTAGAACAAGATTTGACATTAGATAAGCACACCATAGAAATGGATGATTTATCTGATGCGTTAAGCGCTGAATTATCTGAAGAAGTGGAAGACGAATTAGATGATGACAATTTGTTTGGAGAGGACGATGTTTTAGATGATGTACTGTCTGATGAGTTGGAAGAGTCGCTGGAAGATTTCACTGAAGATGAATTGGATGAGCCGTTAGTCGAAGAATCTGAAATATTCGATGAACTTGGCGATGACCTTCTAGAGGAAGATGCAAAGAATCGTGGAGCCATAAAACAGGATGATTTGGATGAGTTGTTTGCTGAAGAAAACAATTTACTAGCTGAGGTTGAAGATGAGGACGCAGATAACAATGCGGATGATAGCCTATTAGCTGAAATTGATCTTGGTGACGATCCTGCAGATATACTGATTGAAGAGAGTGAGGGGGTAGCAGAGCAACAAAATGAAGTCGAACAACCTGAAATTAGCATTGATGAACTGCTAGAAGACTCGCAGTCCAACATGTTGCCAGAGAACAGTCCTATTGGTGAATCGGAAGAATTCAATGAAGAATCGTTGCAGTCACTTGATAAAGAAATAGCTGCGCAGAATGAAGAATTAGACAAAGTGACAGGCTCATTGATTGATGAGCTTGAACAAGTAGAGCAAATGCGTGAAATGTTGCCTGACGAAGACGAAGAGGCAGTCGACCCAGAAAATGTTCAACACGGTATTCAAACGTTAGATGAGCTTGAAAGCGAGGTTGACGACGAACTATTAAATGATGTTTTAGATGAAATTGCAGAAGACGCTGAACCAGAAATCGAAACTGAACCAGAAGTCGAAGCTGAACCAGAAGTCGAAGCTGAACCAGAAATTGAAGCTGAACCAGAAGTCGAAGCTGAACCAGAAATTGAAGCTGAACCAGAAATTGAAGCAGAACCAGAAGCCGAAGCAGAGCCAGAAGTCGAAGCAGAGCCAGAAGTCGAAGCAGAACCAGAAGCCGAAGCAGAGCCAGAAGTCGAAGCAGAGCCAGAAGCCGAAGCCGAAGCAGAACCAGAAGCCGAAGCAGAGCCAGAAGTCGAAGCTGAACCAGAAGTCGAAACTGAACCAGAAGTCGAAGCTGAACCAGAAATTGAAGCTGAACCAGAAATTGAAGCTGAACCAGAAATTGAAGCTGAACCAGAAATTGAAGCTGAACCAGAAGTCGAAGCTGAACCAGAAATTGAAGTTGAACCAGAAATTGAAGCTGAACCAGAAATTGAAGCTGAAACAGAAGTAGAAGCTGAAACAGAAGACGAAGCTGAACCAGAAGTCGAAGCTGAACCAGAAATTGAACCAGAAATTGAAGCAGAACCAGAAGCCGAAGCAGAGCCAGAAGTAGAAGCAGAGCCAGAAGTCGAAGCAGAACCAGAAATTGAAGCTGAACCAGAAGTCGAAGCTGAATCAGAAGTCGAAGCTGAATCAGAAGTAGAAGCTGAAACAGAAGTCGAAACTGAACCAGAAGTCGAAACTGAACCAGAAGTCGAAGCTGAACCAGAAGTCGAAGCAGAGCCAGAAGTCGAAGCACAGCCAGAAGTCGAAGCAGAGCCAGAAGTCGAAGCAGAGCCAGAAGTCGAAGCAGAAGTCGAAGCTGAGCCAGAAATTGAAGTAGAACCAGAAGCCGAAGCTGAACCAGAAGCCAAAGCAGAAGTCGAAGCTGAAGCTGAAGCTGAAGCTGAAGCTGAAGCTGAAGCTGAAGCTGAAGCTGAAGCTGAAGCTGAAGCAGAAGTCGAAGCTGAATCAGAAGTCGAAGCTGAAACAGAAGTCGAAACTGAACCAGAAGTCGAAACTGAACCAGAAGTCGAAACTGAAGCAGAAGTCGAAGCTGAACCAGAAGCCGAAGCAGAGCCAGAAGTCGAAGCAGAGCCAGAAGTCGAAGCAGAACCAGAAATTGAAGCTGAACCAGAAGTCGAAGCTGAACCAGAAGTCGAAGCTGAAGCAGAAGTCGAAGCTGAGCCAGAAATTGAAGTAGAACCAGAAGCCGAAGCTGAACCAGAAGCCAAAGCTGAAGCAGAAGCAGAAGTCGAAGCTGAATCAGAAGTCGATATTGACGAGCTTGAGCTTGACCTTGAAGAGCTTAGTGAACTCGATGATCTAGAATCAATTGAAAGCTCGCTAGACGAAGATCAACTAGAGAGAGCTTTAGAAGATTTTGAAAACGAAGAATTAGATGAGGTGTTACAAGATTTAACCTCCAATAATTCAACGACTATCGGTTCGCTAGACGATTTAGAATTCGGTGCGGCGGCAGAAGATTTTTTCGCTAACGAGCATAATGACACTACGCATGCAGAGAAAAAGCCTAATGATATCGCGTCAGTTTCTAACTTTGATGATCTCGCTTTGGATGAAGCCCTAGGGCAATTTGATGATGACTCGGCAACCAAGCATGATTCAGCAGCCGATGAGTTAGATGACTTACCTGGATTGGGTGATTGGTTAGATGGTAGTCAGTCAGACAAAGATTCAGAGCTCTTGGATGAATTAGAAGAATCTAGTTTCGATGACTTGTTAGACTCTATTGATAGTAAAGATGATGATGAACCTGTTGCTGCACAAGAATATGATACGGGCATCGACATTGAAGCACTATTGAATGAATCTCCAGAAGAAGAACTTGATGCGCTAGACGAGGAGGATTTTCTGGATGTTGAAGCACTTCTTGATGACAGTGCATCAGCTGAGTCCTTTGAAGAAAATGTAAAAGAATTAGATTTAGATATGTCAATAGAACCATTTGTAAGTGAAGATGATGATTTGCAAATGATTGATGTGGATGCAGATAACGGTATAGGCGCTAAACTAGATTTAGCTCATGCCTATATTGAAATTGGTGAGCTTGATTCTGCTAGAGAATTACTGGATGAAATTATTCAAAAAGGTGATCAAGCACAAAAAGAGAGTGCAATCAAAGTGCTAGGTGAAATCGATTAAAAACAGGTTAGTTAAGGACATACAATCTGCTGCGAAGTGTGGCAATTTTTAGAAATGTGATAAAAGAAATTGCCTTTACCTTGAATGATTAAAGTCAAAACCTCTGTCTAAGAGGTGTTGATCTTTGTTATTAGACGGTTTAAGTTGTTTGTAGAGATATTTCACTGCAGTTTATTGTTATTGTTTTTAATGAGATGTTATGTATAGAATTTTGTGCGTTTTTGTTTTGCTGTTTTCTGGTTCTAATAGTTTCTCAAAAGAAATCATGGTCAATGTGTCGGCATTGAACGGTGCTAGTGTTTCCAACGTGGTTGTTTATCTGCAACCTAGTGTGAAACAGCAAAGTACTCCACCGAGCGACGTTGCTATTATGGATCAAATTGATACTCAATTTTCCCCACATATTTTAGCGATACAAAAAAATGCCTTGGTAAAATTCCCGAATTCCGACTCTATTAAACACCATGTGTACTCTTTTTCTGCGGCCAAAACATTTGAGCTACAACTCTATAAAGATCTGCAAGCTGATCCTTTGCTGTTTTCTAAAGAGGGGGTAGTAGAATTAGGCTGTAACGTACATGATTGGATGCTAGGTTATATTTTTATAGTCGACTCTCCCTATTTTGCAAAATCGGATAAAAATGGCAATGTTAGGATAGATGTGCCTTTAGGGGATTATACGTTGAAAGTTTGGAGTCCGTTGATCCAAGATGATTTAGATACGTTAAGCACCCAACTCAAGGTGTCAGATAATACCAAAATGCAAAAAATCACTTTGAAAAAAGCACTGTTACCTAATCTAATTGAGTACGAGAGTTCAGACGAATTCCAAGATTATGATTAGACTTAAACGGGCAACAGCTTCCTTACAAAAACGTATTGCGTTATTTTTTTTATTGCTATTAATTATTGTGGTCAGTGTCACCCTAGTGGTGGTTTGGCAGACCACCTACAATCACCTTACTACACAGCTTGTTTCGCAATTTAACACCGCTAAAGCTGTGGTCGAAGAGAGAATTCAGAGCCAAGTGCAAAAGCGTTAGAGGCTGACTTGTCTCCAGTAGCCAAAGATTTCAGCACTAAAAAATTGATTGCTTTGGCAATGGATGATCCCTCATCTCTACGTTCTGCAATGGACAATTATCAACAGAATCGGTGGAACACTGATATTTACTGGGTATTGAGTACCGATAGTGAAGTGCTTGTGAGTTCTGACGATGCTGGAAATATTAATGTGGGCTTCGCTAGTATTTTGGCTAATGAAGGCGTGCATTGGTTTCAACACAAAGGGGAATTCTATTTAATGCAGGCAAAGCCTGTCAGGTTTGTTGAGCTGTCAGGTAAAATCAACGCTTGGATTGTTTCAGGGGTAAAAGCTGAGTCTTTATTTAATGACAGATTAGTTGAACTGACTAATATGCATGTCGGTATTTTTGATTTTGAGAACAGATTAACAATTGGCTCAACCTTTGTAGATTACGAGTTTTTACCCACTAGCGCGCACAATGAGATTGGTAAGCAAAGTGTGGCCGGGGTGACTTATCTTTATACCAGCTCGAAATTGGGTGACTGGTTACAGGCTCCGGTGCATTTAGTCTTGGCTAAAAATGAAGCTGATGCCTACTTGTCTAATCAAACCTTAAGAAATGAATTGTTTCTAGTACTTGCATTGGCTGCCGTTTTTGCTTGGGTTGCGGCAATTATTATTTCTCGGGGGATCACGCGTCCACTAGAGCAGCTAAGCAGAGTGGCAAAAAATATTAGCAAAGGTCAATATACCGACCAGTTTCCTTCATCTAACGCGAAAGAAGTTGAGACCCTTTCAAAAGCAATCAGTGATATGCAAGATGGTATTTTTCAACGTGAAAAATCCATTAACCAACTCGCATTTTTGATGAGTTAACTGGTTTGCCGAACCGCCTACAATTTAATCAATATTTAGCTGACCAAATCGAGGCGAAGCCAAATAACCATTTTGTCGTTGCCACCTTAGATGTGGATAGATTCAAAGAAATAAACGATACCTTAGGCCATGAGATTGGTGATAGGTTGTTAACTTTGATTGCGCAAAGATTGTCTATGTATACCGAGCATCAGCCATTTTTGCTCGTTTAAGCGGTGATGAATTTGGTATCGTGCTGAATGCTCACAGTACAGATGACACCCAGGTTATTGCCAGTAATTTAGAGACGTTGTTTGAACAGTCGTTTAGCCTTGATGAATTAGTGTTAGACATAGACTGTAGCATTGGCTTGGCTGTTTATCCTGATGATGCCACTACTTATCAAGGGATATTACAATGTGCTGATATAGCAATGTACAGCTGCAAAGAGCAACATTATCGAAGTGCAATCTATACCCCATCGTTAAATAAGTATTCTGTCATGCGCCTTAATTTGATGTCGGAATTAAAAGAGGCGCTGCATGATGGACAATTGCATTTGTATTATCAGCCTAAATTAGCATTCCAAGAGAACGCTATTACCACAGTTGAGTGTTTAATTCGCTGGATCCATCCCGAGCACGGCTTTGTTTCACCAGATGAGTTCATTCCCCTAGCAGAGCAAACCGGTGCTATCAGAAATGTGACGAATTGGGCGCTAGATGTGGCATGTAACCAATTGAATAGCTGGCAGAGTCAAGGTATACAATTAGGTGTCGCGGTGAATATTTCAGCTATGGATCTGGTTGATATGCGATTGCCTAGCTATATTGCTGAGCTGCTTGTGCGATATAAGTTGACGCCAAATCTTCTGACTTTGGAGGTCACAGAAAGTGCGGTAATGAGCAATCCAGAAAATGCTCTTAAAGCGCTGAATGTACTTAAATCTATGGGAATTACCTTGTCAATTGACGATTTTGGAACGGGATACTCGTCAATGGCTCAATTGAAAAAAATGCCGGTACATGAACTCAAAATTGATAAAGCCTTTGTACTTGATTTAGCCTCAAATAAAGAAGATCAAGTGATGGTGAAAACCCTGATATCGCTAGCAGCCAACCTCGGACTGAAAACTGTCGCAGAAGGGGTAGAGGATATTGAAAGCCTTAAGCTACTAAACGCTTTCGGCTGTACTAAAGCACAAGGGTTCTATTTGAGTAAAGCCTTGCCTGCTGATCAGTTTAATCAGTGGTATGAAACATTTAATCAAAATTCAAAATTAGGTTAAATCGACAATGGGTTCGTTTAAAATTAGCACTTCCATACTCTTAGCCGGTATTGCCTTCAACGGTTTAGCCGTTGAAACAACAGGCGTGGTACAAGTTAATTATGTGTTGGCTGATGGACAACAGTCTTGGATTGATAGTGGCACCGGAATACTCGCGTATTCAAAGAATGGGCCCACAGTGCAGCAAGCCTTAGTTAAGTTGTCAGATACCCTGTCTGATGGTTTTAGTTATAGTTTGGTTGCCAATTACTATCAATTGGGAGAACAGCACCTTGGTATATCGCAAGGTCAGTTAGCGTATAAACCTTTGAGTAACAGTACGGTTCGTTGGCGCGCTCGTGCAGGCTTCTTCTATCCTAAAATGTCATTAGAAAATGTAGATACTGGCTGGTTATCTCCATTTACCTACACACAGTCTGCTATCAATAGCTGGATTGGCGAAGAGTTAAGAACCGCTGGTTTAGAATTGACTGTGTTTAGTCCGGGCAGAGTGAGAAGAAGCGCTTGGTCTTGGGAAGTGCATGGGGCCGTGTTTAAGGCCAATGATCCGTTAGGCACGGTGATTAGTTGGCGAGGGTTTGCCTTACACGACAGACAAAGCCTAAATAACGATAAAGTACAATTTGCTCCATACCCGAGTGTTGTTGAAGAAGATCAAGTTTTTCACCCAAGCTACGTAGAACCTTTTCATGAATTAGATGGACACATGGGCTTTTATCTTGGTGCCCATCTTGACTATTACAAACAAACTAATCTGCGATATTATTATTATGACAATCAAGCCGATCCACTAGCTGTTAGCAATGAGAGACTCTACGGTTGGCGTACTAAGTTCCATTCGTTAGCCGTGCAACACAAATTTAATAGTAGTACTCGCTTAATTGGCCAGTGGTTAACAGGCTCTTCTGCTATGGGCCCACGAGTCACCTATGTTAATTTCGATGCGGCCTATTTAATGCTAAGTCATAAGATTAAAAAGCATCGATTAAGCGTGCGATACGATCACTTTAAAGTGCGTGAAAACGATGCTATGCCAGCAGATAAGAATAACAGTGACGGCAAAGCAATAACCATGGCTTGGCGATATACTCTGGATCAAAATTGGCAATTAGGTGTAGAGCACCACTTCAATCAAAATCGCGCCGAAAACCGCTTTTCGCTGGGAGAAGACGTTGCAGTCAATCAACAGCAAAGCATGGCAGTGATTCAATTTCGTTGGTAAAAATAGTAAGTAATCAGAACACAGGTTAAGTAAACCAGAAGCTAGCAGCGGATCATACCACTGCTAGTGGTAAGAGCATTTTAGAAAAATGTGTAAACTAAGGTTACAGCTGTTTGCGTATCAAGCTTTTCTTTGTCAGCAGCAACGTCAGTGTTGTGATCTAAGATTAAAGATACTTTCAGTGAAAATCCGTCACTAATTTTAGCTGATACAGAGCTTTCAGACTTTGACTTAGTATTGTCGCTACCCACTTCTGTACTAAATAATTGTGTGAAGTTAGCCGTCTTTGATAGTTTCAATTGATAGTTCAAAGCACCCCTAACAATGAAGCTATTTTGCTTTTCACCTTCATCTGTTTCGTTAAATGAATAATCAGGACCGATGCTGTAGTCGAATTTACTGCTATCGTCTTGCCATAACTTTTGAGACCAACCAGCAGATACAGTTGATTGATAGTTAAAACTACTGAATCTGTCATCTGAATATGACGCAAAGCCAAATACACGGTGGTCTGGGTTCTCTAACTTATAATTGGCTTGAGCTGATACAAAGTACTTTTGAGCGGTCGTTTGAGCTGTACCACTTATTTGGTCTTTCTTATACAACGCTTCAGCTTTAAAATCATTGCTCCACATTTCTAGTTCTTGATGAGCAGAAAGCTTACCTTTGATTGATGTTGTTTCAGTATTACCTGACGTAGCAATAAAGCCAAATTCGCCATCCATTGAGAAAGGTTTCTCTTCTTCTGCAGCAAATGTTTGTCCAGAAGCCAATAGGCCAACTAAAAGTAAAGATGCCTTCATATATAATTCCTTGTTAAATATTGGTGTTTAAACTTAATGGGTGAATAGAATTGGCCGCAGTTTACCTAAATTCAAAGATGATTTCATGTAACCATTCGTCTTATATTAGAGCAAATTGTTAATTTACTATTCTTGGGATATGTCTGGTTTAGCCGTTTAAAAAAACTGGTAAACCAAGGTGACGGCCGTTTGGGTGTCTACCTCATTGCTATCGTCGTTGTTACTTGTTTCATGATTAAGTACTAAGCTTAATTTCATCGCAAGAGCACCGCTAAGCTTTGTGGATAGAGAGGTTTCAGATCTTGTTTTGGAGAAGCTGGTGGCAAGCTCGGTACTGATAAATTGCAAAAACGTCGCTTGGTGAGAGAATTTCTTCTTATATTGCATAGCAGCTCTGGCGATGATGCCTTTTTGCTCTTCCTTGTTGCTCCCTTCATCAATTTCTGAAATTGCGTATCCAGGCCCAATGCTATATTTTAATTCGCTATTCTTTGTGTTCCATAATTTTGAAGACCAACCTGTGGCAAACGCTGCTTGGTAATGAAAACCACTAAAACGTTTTTGTTCGTATTCTGCATAGGCAAAAACACGATTTTCTGGCTCAACTAATTTGTAATCTCCCTGAATTGACAAAAATGTATTGTGTGCAGAAGTCGTCGTAACGTTTTCTCCATTGACTGTTCGCTTACTTTGTTTATAAAGGGTGTCGGCAATTATTTGATAACTCCAAGTTTCTAACTCTTGGCTGGTATTAATTTTAGCTTTTAATGTTGATGCGTTGGTATTGCCTCTGGCGAGGATAAAGCCTAATTCGCCGACCATCGATAATTCGTCATCGGCTTTATAATTGCGTTTGTCGGCCATATACAAAGAGCGCATGAAGTTGGGTTTTGCGATAGCACCTAATGGAAAGCATAACAGGATGATTAATAGCTTGATTTTCATAAAGGGTGATAAGTAATAACGGCCAAAAAAATTGCAGCTAGTGTACCGTGTTTTATGCATAATGTTGATAGCAAAAGCATGGAGTTTTTACTAATTTCTAAGTGTCTGGGTAGTAAATTTGACGAAGGTTGCTCTACTTCGAAGTTTTTAGCGACGTGAATTGATTTTGAAATATGAAAAGGGGAGTTGCAGTAAAAGAGGGAGATAGCGCTCTAAAAATTAAACTATAAAAATCATCGTCCGCTAGTTTTGGTCAAAAATATCAATTTGTTTGTTATCTGCTATTGGTTCAATTTTACTTGCCCTTTGTTGTTTAGCTCGTTTTTTTCTTTGTCCACAGGCTTTAATGATTTTACTTTGTATGTCTTGCTCTAATTGGTTCCAATGTAGCCGTTCATCTCTCGAGCGAAAACAGCCCAAACAGAAGCCTTTGGGCCCAGATTGACAGACACCAATACAAGGGCTGTTGATTTCAAATATCTCAATTTGCTTCAATATCTGTTCCAAGGAGTTAGAAAAGCGCTAGCAGCCAGTATAATACGGATTAGTAGAATATAAAAAGGCCGCATTAAGCGGCCTACAACATAAAACAGTTGGCACTGACTTACCAAATGTTCACTCTATCTTCTGGTTTTAAATATAGCGCGTCACCTTGTTTTACATCAAACGCTTGGTAGAAAGCATCGACGTTGCCTACAATTCCATTGATTCGGTATTCGCCAGGAGAATGGGGATCGCTGAGTAGTATAGCTCTAAGAGTGTCTTCACGATATTTGCCTCGCCATACTTGGGCATAACCCATAAAGAATCGTTGTTCACCGGTGAATCCATCAATGACTTTTGATTGCTTACCCGCCAGTGACATTTGATAAGCTTTGTAGCCAATGTTAACGCCAGCTAAATCACCGATATTCTCGCCTAATGTCAACTTTCCGTTAACGTGTTGCCCTTCGATTGGTTCAAAGGCATCAAATTGTGTAACCAATTTTGCTGCCAATACATCGAAGGCGGCTCTATCTTCATCCGTCCACCAACTGCGTAATTTTCCTTGGCCATCGTACTTAGCGCCCTG
Organism: Paraglaciecola aquimarina; assembly: GCF_032464635.1. Taxonomy (NCBI): domain Bacteria; kingdom Pseudomonadati; phylum Pseudomonadota; class Gammaproteobacteria; order Alteromonadales; family Alteromonadaceae; genus Paraglaciecola; species Paraglaciecola aquimarina. Next base: position 4,006,499 of record NZ_JAWDIO010000002.1, on the reverse strand, counting down.
ATCATCAAAGCCATGACCTATTTCGTGACCAATGACTGCACCTATAGCACCATAATTGACGGCGTCATCAGCCTCAAGGTTGAAAAATGGATATTGCAATATAGCGGCCGGAAAGACTATTTCGTTTCTTACTGGGCTGTAATAAGCATTGATAGTTTGTGGTGTCATGCCCCAATCATTCTTATCTACGGGTTTACCGATTTTGCTCACTTCTTCGTTGTGATTAAATATAGAATAGCGAATGTAATTTCCAACTAAATCATCTGCTTTGATGTCTAGTGAGGAGTAATCTCGCCATTTGTCGGGGTAACCAATTTTGGGCGTAAATGCGGCAAGTTTCTCTAGGGCAGATTGTTTGGTTTCTTTCGACATCCACTTAAGCTGAGCAATACTTTCACCGTAGGCTTTAGTGATATTTTTGACCAAGGTATCCATTTTAGCTTTGGCTATGGGTGGAAAATGTTTATCAACATATTGTTTACCCAATACTTCACCTAATACACTACTAGTAGCGGCAACTGCATTTTTCCATCGTGGTTTTTGCTCAGGAATGCCATGTAAAGTAGTTGAGTGAAAAGCAAAATGTAAGTCAACCATATCTTGGCCGAGTCGAGGAGCGTAGGTATCTAGTAAATTAAACGTCAGGTAGTCTTTCCATGTTTGTACATCGTAGAGGCTAAATAAGTCGGCGACTTTTTCAAAATATGGCGTATTTCTCACCACTAAATCTTTCACTTTACCTACGCCGCTGGCGTCGGCGTAAGCTTGCCAATCAAAGTTACCTAGCATCTTTTGTAATTCTGTGGTGCTGAGTTTGTTATAGTTTTTATCTGCATCTCGACTTTCTACGCGAGAAACATGTTTTGAAGCAATATCTTTCTCTAAAGCCATTAATCTTTTGGCCGCCGCTTTTGCAGATGGGTGTTGGGCTTTGGCTAGCAGATCAGCCATGTACTTTTCTGTTGCCGCTCTGAAATTGACAAACTTTTGCTCATCTTTACTGTAGTAATCTCTATCAGGCAATGTCAGGCCACTTTGATATAAATACATGGTGACAATTTCGGGTTTTTTGGCATCTGGAGAAACATAGAAGTTAAAGGTTCCACCTACCCCTAATGTTAACAGCTGGCCAAACTTTTCAGACACTTGCTGCATATTTTCAATGTTAGCAATCTCACTTATTTGTGTTTTAAGAGGTGATAGGCCTTTTTGATTCGCCAGTTCAAGATCCATATAGCTGTTGTACATGTCTCCCAATTTTTGTGTGTTCGAACCTTTTTCAGCCTTGCTTGTAGCGGCATCCTGGATCAGTGTTTTTAGATCCTGCTGGGTATCGTCATATAAAATGTTGAACGTACTGTAGCCAGATTTATCTGCTGGAATTTCTGTGTTTTTTAGCCATGTACCATTTACGTAGCGAAATAAGTCATCTTGAGGGCGCACACTGTTATCGATTGCCGTTAAGTCAATTCCTGACGTTGCTGCGACTACTGCAGTGTGACTTTTTAGTGTCTTACCAGATTGTGTGCTTGAGCTGCAAGCTGCAAGGCCGAGGGCTAAACTAACACCGAGTGCTAGCATACTATTTTTTTTCATTTTCCTACCTTAAAATGGTGAGTGAACACGAGATAAAACTGAGTTTTTACAACGAGTTAACCACTTGATTTGAACGTAAGCTCTCTAATCGGAGCCTTATCGCTTTTAGTTATAGAATATGCAGTTTACTGGGAGAGTAATCTCTGTGCAAAGGATTGAAAATGAAAAGTGTGAGTAATTGTTACTGATACCTATCAAGCATGCCGACACAGTATCAATCTGTCTCGAGGCTCAAGATTGAAATACGCACAGCAGTGAAAAGCGCCGAGGCTTGTACATCGCAGATATTTTTCTGGGGTTGAGTGATTGGAAGTTGCAAACCAGGTGAAAATCCTCTCACCTATGGTCTTTATTGTAAGGGGCCGTTATTCAGCGTATTGATGTTCTATTTTGGCCAATAGCTGATCATTTTCAATTTCTAGAATAACTTTGCGTTCAAGAATAATCCGGCCTTTTACATTAGAAGAAGCATCGATGCTCAATGTAGGAAGTGAATGATTTTTGTCTTTGGACCACGAATTATTCTTTTTCGACCTGAAGATCACATCTCCTTCAACGATTGTTGCGTTGCGTAAATTGATATCACCGTTCTTGGTGCTGACGTTGTTACTAACTAAAGTTTGCTCCAAGTTAATTTCGCCATTGACTGTACTCACACTTTTACCAATGGTTGAGTGTGCGGCTACTTCTATGCCCCCATTCACAGTGCTTAAATCTTTCTCCACATTTAAATAGGGGTCGGCTTCGATGCCGCCATTTACCGTAGATGCTTGTTTAAGTGTCACGTTTTTACCAATTTCAATGCCACCATTTACTGTTTCAACTTTGTTTGCGGTAACGCCATCTGCAATGTCGATACCACCATTGACTGAGGAAAGATCACCTACTTCTCGGTTTTTCTCAATTTCAATGCCACCAAAAACCCGTTTGTACTTTTCTTTGTGTTGAGAATGATGGTGGTCATCTTCATGAGCGTTGACATGAATAATACAGCCTGATGTCGTGATAACAGTGGCGGCTAATATGGCGGTTAAAGCTAAAGGTGAAAGTTTCATGTGAGTCCTTAGGTGTTAAATTATATTGTTTTGTTGATTTGAAATTAGCAGTCCTTATGCCAAAATTTAACTTGTTGATATTATTAGGTTTTAGTTTAAGAATGGCTCAAACACAATTATTAAATCCTATTATTTAGCGATTTACACAATAAATTAGTCAAAACGAAACATCCAAAAATCATATTGCCTAATTCAACGTTAAACCTTTACATTGAATCTTTCAGTGGGGCCTATTTTAGGTATGATAGCTAGATGAATGTGATACAACGTAAATTAGGAATGAGATGTTATCTGCAGCACAATTGAATATATATCAAGAACAAGGGTACATAGTATTGCCTGAATTGTTTACTGTACAAGAAATGGACAAATTGCGAACCGCCGCTAATGAAATAGTGGATGACTTTGATCCCGAATCAACGCGCTCAGTGTTTTCCACTAAAGATCATAGTAAAACTAAAGACGATTACTTCTTGTCATCTGGTGATAAAGTCAGGTGTTTTTTTGAAGAAAATGCATTCGATCAAAATGGCAATTTGTCGCAGGAAAAGTCCTTAAGCATTAACAAAATTGGTCATGCATTACATACTAAAAACCCTGTATTTAAAGAATTTAGTCATGATCAGAGAATTAAATCTATTGCCCTAGCATTGGGATTAGTTAAACCACAGATCCATCAGTCTATGTATATTTTTAAGCAGCCTAGAATCGGCGGAGTGATTAGATGGCATCAAGACGCGACGTATTTTTTTACTAAGCCAATTTCGGTCATCACCTACTGGTTTGCTGTTGAAGATGCGACAATTAAAAATGGCTGTTTACAGGTTCAGAACGGCGGTGAGCCCATTCCATTAAAAGAGCAGTTCTGTCGTTATCCTGATGACAGTACCGAATTGAAGTGCTTGCATAACCTGCCTTGGCCAAAAGATGAAGATGCTAAAGCCTTAGAGGTGAAAAAAGGCAGCCTAGTGGTGTTTAATGGTCTACTCCCACACTTTAGTGCACCAAACTTGTCGGATACATCAAGGCATGCCTTCACTCTGCACGTAACGTGTTCGAATACCGCTTACGCTAAAGAAAACTGGCTGCAAACCACACCTTCCGCATTGTTATAATGTCACTGTTCGACCGGTTTTAGCTGATTCAAAAGCGGCTTGTACGATACGGATATCTCTCAAGCCTTCTTCGCCTGATACCATCACTGTAGAAGTAAATTAATAGCAGATAGAACGGCGCTGTGCGATAACAAATAGATATATAATCATCATGTTTTCTATCAGTAATTAATTGATGAATAGGGTACTATTTAAGGTATATAACAGAGGACTAGATAGGTGCAAGACTTCCGTGTTTGAATTAGATAAGTTTAGTGTAAAGGGAAAAGTGAGCGAAGAAGAATGGCAGACCAGAATTGATTTAGCTGCGTGTTATCGCTTGGTGGCAGATTTTAGATGGGGGGATTTAATCTATACGCATATCTCAGCAAGAGTACCTAACTCTGATCACTACTTGGTTAATGCTTTTGGTCTGGCTTTTGAAGAAGTAACCGCATCAAACTTAGTTAAAGTTGATCTACAAGGTAACGTGCTAGATGGTTCGCCTTATCAAATTAACCCTGCAGGGTTCACTATTCATAGTGCAATTCATGAAGTACGCCATGATGCAAAGTGTGTTTTACATTTACACACTAAAGCAACAATTGGAGTGGCAACTATTCAAGGTGGACTAAAACCTTGGAGTCAGTATGCCATGTTTTCCCTTTCTTCTATGAGTTATCACGCCTATGAAGGTTTAGCGGTTAACGCAGCAGAGAAACTCAGGTTGCAAAACGATCTTGGCAGTAATAATCATATGTTACTGCACAATCATGGTGGTTTAACCTTAGGCCCTACGGTAGGAGACGCGTTTATGCGTTTTTACGACTTACAAAGAGCCTGTGAAATTCAGATGGATTTGTTACAAGCTGGACAACCTATCATTGAGATACCTCAAGAAATAGTAGATGGCATATATGCTCAAGCTAACGTAGTACACAGTGGTGAAACCGGTGGCCAAAAAGCATGGCCGGCTATGTTACGAAAAGCATATAAGCTCGACCCTAGTTTTTGTGAATAGCCCAACTACTTTATTTATACTATCCAAACAGTTTAATTAGGAAAATGATATGAAAATTACTCGTGTTGAAATCTTCGACATCCACTGCCCAGAACGCCCACCATGGAATCCCGTATTTATTCGTATTCATACAGACGAAGGAGTAACAGGCGTAGGTGAAGCTGGGTTAGCCTATGATTTAGGACATAGCGCTGCTGCACATATGATTAAAGAAATAGCAGAGGCTATGTTAATTGGTTTTAATCCAATGAATACCGAATTGTTATGGTCTCGTATGTTGCGTGAGAGTTTTTGGGGATTAGGGGGCGGGCCAGTGTTGTACGCTGCCATGAGTGCAATTGATACCGCTTTATGGGATATCAAGGGCAAGGCTTTTGGTGTACCTGTCTATCAATTGTTGGGCGGGAAAACTAACGGTAAACTGAGAACCTACGCCAGCCAATTGCAATTCGATTGGGACAAAGAGTGCACAAAACTGACGCAACCAGAGCAATACGCAGAAGCTGCCTTAAAAGCAGTGGCACAAGGATATGACGCAGTAAAAGTCGATCCAATAGTGTATGACCAAGAAGGAAACTCTTCTTTTGATCGCACTAAGTTATTTACTAAACCACAAATGAGGTTATTTGGAGATCGTTTAAGAGCCATTCGTAATGCGGTGGGGTCTGATGTAGATATCATTTTCGAATCCCATTCTTTAATGGGGGCTGCCTCAGCGATTCAAATGGGGGAAGTAATAGAAGAAGTAGGCTGTATGATGTACGAAGAGCCAGTTAACTACTTAAACTCAGCAGTACATAAAAAAGTGGCTGAAAATGTAAGGGTGCCAATCGCGGGTGGTGAACGACTTTATCATCGCTGGGATGTCCGTCCTTATTTTGAAGATCAAAGTATTGATGTGTTACAGCCTGACGTGGGCTTATGTGGAGGGTTTACCGAAACTAAGAAAGTATGTGATTACGCAGATGTTTACGATATTCGAGTGCAAGCACATGTATGCGGGGGACCAGTAGCAACGGCGGCAAGTCTGCATTTAGAAACAGCCATACCTAATTTCTTAATTCATGAACACCATACTTACGCGATTAAAGCATGGAACAGAGAATTGTGTATTCAAGATCCACAACCAGTAAACGGTTTCTTTGAAGTATCAGAAGAGCTAAGGTATTGGTATCGAACTTAACGATGAAATCGTCTACCGTTCACCTCATATGGAAGTTAAATAATCCAAAAGAGAAAATGATTTAGCGATTACGCACAATAAATGTACAAAAAAAGGCCCGAAAGGGCCTTTTTGTTTAATAAATCACCATTCAAACAATTAATTGAAAAAAGGGGTTGCAGTGAGGGAAGTTATCTCTATAATGCGCATCTCGCTTCGGGGAGGCCACTTAAAACGGCTTACCGAGATAGGATTTACCTAGAGTAAATATTGTCATTGCGATGCTCTGAGAGTGTTGTGGTTAGCGGGATGCAGCGAGTTGTTTAGTTTGAAATTAAATTAAAAAAACTTGTTGACATCGAATCGGAAGCGAGTATTATACGCCTCCCGCTTAAGAGGGTCTTCGGACAGCATCTAAAGCGATGCTTCTACGGAAGCAGCTACTGAGGTAGCGGTCATGTAAATGACACTGTTCTTTAACAATTAATAACAAGACAATCTGTGTGGACATTCACGAAGTGAGTGTCTACCAAAAAAATTCATATTTTCGATATATTTAATTGAAGAGTTTGATCATGGCTCAGATTGAACGCTGGCGGCAGGCCTAACACATGCAAGTCGAACGGAAACATGTCTAGCTTGCTAGATGATGTCGAGTGGCGGACGGGTGAGTAATACTTAGGAACATGCCTTTGTGTGGGGGATAACTATTGGAAACGATAGCTAATACCGCATAATGTCTTCGGACCAAAGGGGGCTTTTGCTCCCGCGCAAAGAGTGGCCTAAGCGAGATTAGCTAGTTGGTGTGGTAAAGGCGCACCAAGGCGACGATCTCTAGCTGTTCTGAGAGGAAGATCAGCCACACTGGAACTGAGACACGGTCCAGACTCCTACGGGAGGCAGCAGTGGGGAATATTGCACAATGGGGGAACCCTGATGCAGCCATGCCGCGTGTGTGAAGAAGGCCTTCGGGTTGTAAAGCACTTTCAGTTGTGAGGAAAGGTTAGTAGTTAATACCTGCTAGCTGTGACGTTAGCAACAGAAGAAGCACCGGCTAACTCCGTGCCAGCAGCCGCGGTAATACGGAGGGTGCGAGCGTTAATCGGAATTACTGGGCGTAAAGCGCACGCAGGCGGTTTGTTAAGCTAGATGTGAAAGCCCCGGGCTCAACCTAGGAATAGCATTTAGAACTGGCAGGCTAGAGTCTTGGAGAGGGGAGTGGAATTCCAGGTGTAGCGGTGAAATGCGTAGATATCTGGAGGAACATCAGTGGCGAAGGCGACTCCCTGGCCAAAGACTGACGCTCATGTGCGAAAGTGTGGGTAGCGAACAGGATTAGATACACTGGTAGTCCACACCGTAAACGCTGTCTACTAGCTGTTTGTGAGTTTAACTCGTGAGTAGCGTAGCTAACGCGATAAGTAGACCGCCTGGGGAGTACGGCCGCAAGGTTAAAACTCAAATGAATTGACGGGGGCCCGCACAAGCGGTGGAGCATGTGGTTTAATTCGATGCAACGCGAAGAACCTTACCTACTCTTGACATACAGAGAACTTTTCAGAGATGAATGGGTGCCTTCGGGAACTCTGATACAGGTGCTGCATGGCTGTCGTCAGCTCGTGTCGTGAGATGTTGGGTTAAGTCCCGCAACGAGCGCAACCCTTGTCCTTAGTTGCCAGCCTTAAGTTGGGCACTCTAAGGAGACTGCCGGTGACAAACCGGAGGAAGGTGGGGACGACGTCAAGTCATCATGGCCCTTACGAGTAGGGCTACACACGTGCTACAATGGCGAGTACAGAGGGAAGCGAACTTGTGAGAGTAAGCGGATCCCTTAAAGCTCGTCGTAGTCCGGATTGGAGTCTGCAACTCGACTCCATGAAGTCGGAATCGCTAGTAATCGCAAATCAGAATGTTGCGGTGAATACGTTCCCGGGCCTTGTACACACCGCCCGTCACACCATGGGAGTGGGATGCAAAAGAAGTAGCTAGTCTAACCTTCGGGGGGACGGTTACCACTTTGTGTTTCATGACTGGGGTGAAGTCGTAACAAGGTAACCCTAGGGGAACCTGGGGTTGGATCACCTCCTTACTATTACGGCAGGCCTTGCTTTGCTGAGTGTTCACACAGATTGTTTTGTTGTTGATAAGAAAGAGCAAAAAGAAGTGCTTGGGTTATTCAAGCAAATTCTTAGCGCTGCAGTCATCGCGAGTTTATTGCGATGATTTTTGTTCTAGGCGAGCTGACTTTTGAGCGAGCGAGGGCGTGTACAAGTCGTACATAACCGAGTGAGCGAAAAACAAAAGCGAAGCATAGGGCGAAAAGCAGAAGCAAGAAAGGCTTGTAGCTCAGCTGGTTAGAGCGCACCCCTGATAAGGGTGAGGTCGGCAGTTCAAGTCTGCCCAAGCCTACCAAATTCGCATTGATACTGCGTTGAAGTATTCGTCGTGTAGAAAAGCCACACGTCCTCTTACTTCGCCTTGTCTGAATGCGAATTGCATGACAACTGTTATGTTGATGGTAATAGACACATACTCTCAATGTATTTGAGGGGCTATAGCTCAGCTGGGAGAGCGCCTGCCTTGCACGCAGGAGGTCAGCAGTTCGATCCTGCTTAGCTCCACCACTTTCCTTGGGAAGTGATTTGCTCAACAAGATTAAGTAGCCTTAATCAATACGCATAATAGTATGTTTATTGATTAGGGTTTTTTAAACCTTAAATGTTCTTTAACAATATGGAAAGCTGATAAAAAAGTAATCGAAAACAAAAAGAGTACTCTTTAAGAGCTTACTCTATCTGATTTTTATGATTAGTACTTGTCACGCATACAACGATAACCGCGAGGTTATGCCTAACCTTGGATAAAAGGCCAAGGGGTGAGACGAGTTGTGTTAATTGGAGGCCGTTACTGTCTACCAAGCAAACATAACGTGTTGTTACTACGGTAACAAAGAGGTCATTTGGGGTTGTATGGTTAAGTGACTAAGCGTATACGGTGGATGCCTAGGCAGTTAGAGGCGATGAAGGACGTGTAAGTCTGCGAAAAGCTGTGGGGAGCCGACAAAATGCTTT